>NZ_CP038852.1:682852-1365705 GCF_012276695.1 Candidatus Pelagibacter giovannonii
CATGTAAAAATGTAGAAAAAATTTTACCAAAACTAGATTTAAACAAATCTTTATGAAGATAAACAGTTTTAGAATTATACTCGTTATTATTTTTTAATTCCCCAAGAAGTTCCTTGCAGAAAATCTTACGAAACTTTACGTCATAAAGATTATTATCTTCATCATCTCTGTTAAATAAATTAGCAAAACCAGGATTAATTCCTTTTGATGCTTTAAACAAAAAATCTATAGCTCTATTTTCTTGAGTGGTTAGATCTGCAGTTTTTTTGTTCTTTATTCTTTTTTCTGTATTTTCTTTGTTCCTAATAAAAGCGTCTAGTGAACTTTCAACACCAAAAGAGGCAAAATAACTAGGTAACATTGTCTTTTTTTCCTTTAGCTGCTTGTCTCTTCTTAAAACATACCCTTGAGTTTTTGTGCTATAGAAATCAGCCCAAGAAATAGGTAAAGAATACCTAAATTTACTTTCTGAAATATACTCTTTTCCAAATAATTTCTTTAACTTAGGGTCCTCTTTTAACTTTGTGTAGCTATGATTAGCTATTGAAGCTAGGAGTGGAGCACCTTTTCTCCAGATAGGTTTTGAAGATCTAAGAATATGATAAATTGCATCATTTCCATTAAAATTATATCCAAATCCACTTCGGCAAAAAATATTATAAAAAGTACTTTGAAGTTTTTGAGAAAATGCATTTCTATCTCTATCTTGTTTAGTAAATTTATCTAAAGCTGCATATGGTTTTTTTATATTAATAATTATTGGAATATCTTTAATTGTAATTCTTTTTAAACCACAATAAAAACCAGCTCCATCTTTAGTGTTAGATTTATATGCTTCAATTTCATTATATTCATGAAGTAACTCACCTATCATTTCATTTTTTGGGTGAAAGAAATTCAACATAGTTTTGTCAAAAGCTTCTTTTAACTCTTTTGAAATAGTATTAATTATAAAAAAACTACCTCCTTGATCATTAACCTTAAAGAAGTGATAAACTAATGGTCTTAATCCAGTTTCTTCATCTTCTTCACCAACACTAACAACTAAAGCATCAGATCCACTAATATTGATAGGATCAAATACTGACATCCTGGCTAAACTAACTACACACATTTTATAACCCTCACCATGCATGCCTATCATTCCTTCAGAATCAGATTTTGTGCTTCCTAAAAAAAATAGTTTTCTTAGTGAAAATTTTGTATTCATTGAACCAACTATGACTTGATCATGTTTTGTTGATATTTTTACATTATCAATTGGTAATTTTGACTCTATACATCCATCAAAAAAATTAGCTCCAATATCTCTAGCAATAAGTTCTGGTCCCCAGGCTTGAGCTGACCAATTTGTGGTAATATTAGATACTTTACTTTCTACATGTTCAGCTTTTGTCACATTTGGTAAATCTAAAAGTAAATTTTTACATTTTTCGATTACTTTATTATTAGTCATTTTTTTTTACTCCTTGTTGTTGGTTAGTTACTGCTTCGTCTCTTTCAAGAACAATCATTTCTACAGTTTTAGAAATTGAAAGAGTTGCTGGTTTAATAAGTTCTCTACTTAGTTTTAATAGTGCCTCATGAGTAGAGTGAGATAAACTTACGTTTCTATATTTTGCTTTATCAGTCATTTAAATTGTCCTTTATTTTTGGTATCAAATTTGAATCTTGGTCTGGGGCATAACAGAAAGAAAGGAATGAGAACTGCCCCAGGCCAAGATTCAAATTTGATATTTTTTTTGTTGTTCATATAAGCAAGATTAGTCATCCAGCTCTTTACTAGTAGGGAAATAGAGGAGTATGTTTTAGACAAAATCATACAATCTCCTTTAAAAAACAAAACACACATAGAAGAGTAAAAAGGCCCATATAATAAGGAATTTTTGGAGTTTTCATTTACTAATGCTCCAAATAACTTTGAAAATTATTAAAGGTTTCGTACTTACGTTTAAACTCTATGTAGCCTCTGCCCTCACAATAATTACAAATATCTTTATTTATAAAATTGTAACCCCAATTCCAAATTTGGAAGATTATTTGTTTCTTATTAAAAAAGCCTGTGCATGAACAGTGATAACACAAGTAACGTCTTATTCTGATTTTATTTTTTTTCTCTTTCATAAACATCCATTTTCTGGCTAACCTTGTTTATGATGTACGAGAATTACTTTAATTAAGAACTGACTTAATAATTCGGTATACATAAAAAGGTTAACTTTTTATTAAGTTAAAGTAACCATATATTATCCAAATTTAGAAGTCAATATAAAATTAAATAAATTTAATCCAATTTTTTATAGGATAAATAATTAACTACTTTTATCTATAGAGAGTTTTATTTTTAAAATTTTATCTTCAATTTTTTTAATAGAATCAAATATCTTTTTCTTTTCTATTTGTGTCATTTTTTCTCCTCCTGGGCCTAAAGGATCTGTTGCATCAATTATAAATTTATTTAAGTCACCCTCTAAGATACTAAATTTTACAAGCATTCTACTGACATCGTTTAACTCATCTGAGTTAAGTTCAGATTTTTGCTGATCTAGAATATACTGATGTGATGTCAACAGTGGTGGTGCAAATCCTTTTTTAACACATGCTTTATCTAATGCAATTGAATCAACATGATCAATGTTTCGTTTTATGCCATCAGAATCTGGATCTGGATCACTACATTTTCTAATGTACGAACTACCTTTATTTATAGCTTTTTTAATTTCTTCCTCGGTTAGTATTCGGGTAATTTCTTCTAATCCCTTTTCAAGTGATGCTAATTTCCTAATTTTTACCATGTATCCTTCAATATCCTACGGTAATATAATATTACCTTTATAACAATCCATTATTAGTGGCTTTAGAGCAGTTGTTTTTACCCATCGGATTATTTAATACTTTATTTTTGATAGCTTCAGGAGCTACATAACCTGAGTTACTTCGATCATAATAAAAATTTTGATCTTTATAAATTGTAAAGTAATGACTGGGCCATTTATTATTATTTACAGGCATTGTAGACATAATTTTTACATCATCATTATCTTCAATAATAACAAGTTCTTGAGCTAGCAAGGTTTTATTGTTTTTAAATTCTTTATGATTAGCTAAAAAAGCTCTCTTTGGTTCTTTTTCCATAAATAATGAAAAATAAAAAACTTGATCAATATTGCTACAAACTAACAACATCTTTTCTTCATATGCAGGTTTATTAAAATAATCAGAACTTCTATAAATTTTACCGATCCAATTTGCTATTATATATGTCTTAAAAATACTATTTTCTGAAGAAGAGTTGTCATCAAAGATATCTAGCAAATTATCTTCTAAAAAATCTTGTGGTTTTAGTCTTGAATTTTTGCTTTTCAGTCTTTTTATATAGGCTGTTCTGTTAGAATCTTTTAAACTTCGAAATTCTGATAAATGAGATTCTATACCTATTTTTTCTAAAACTAGAGATTCTTGTGCTGGACCAGCTGCACCTTCATTAATAGATTTTTTTTTAATCCCTGAGAAAGCTTCTTCTTTAATTTTTCCAGAGTTTTTTATTACATCATCTGCAGGTCCCTTAAAAATTTTAAACAACTGCTTAAAGGGCCTAAAGACACTGCCTGAAATTGCATGTGCGAATTCAATAAAGTGAATGTTTATTAATAAACTTAGAATAACAATTGAAATAACTCTTTTCATTTTAATATCTAAAAAACTATTAACTTTTAGACAAATCTAAATAAGGCTTGTTTTTCAAGCTTAATTTTATTTGTGTCCAATATCCTAGATTCTATTGGACTCTAATGAAAGCGAAAAGGGTGATTTACTGACTTCATGATTAACAACAAAAAGGAGAAAAACATGACTAAGAAAACACCTATGACTACATTTTGTATTACAGGAGCATTAGAGAAATTTAAAAGAATTGATGCAATTGTAGAAATCCATAACAAAACAAATGCTAGATTTGTTAGTGGAGTAAGCAGCCAAACTGATTACTTAATAAGTTCTAGAAAAGATACTACTAAAGCTAAAAGAGCTAAATCTTTTGGAACACAAGTTATTGATGAAACAGAAATGATGGCATTTATTAAAGCTGGAGTTTTCCCAGTAAAAAGAGTTTAATTAATAATATTTGAAAGGAGGATAAAATGAAGACATTTTGTATAACTGGAAAATTAAAAGATAAAAATGGAAATTTCTTAGAAAGAGATGAGGCCATTAATTTAATAGAAAATAACTGTCCAGATATGAAATTTGTTAGTGGTGTGAGTGGAACTACTAGTTATCTAATTGTTGCACAAATACCAAACCCTGACAAAAAAACAGTAAAAATAATTAATGCTGAAAAATTAGGAGCTAAAGTGGTTTCTAATAAGCAGATGTTAGATTTTATTAAAAAAAGAAAATTTAATTAATTATTTATTAATTAAAGAATAATAAAGTTCTACACGTTCAAGAAACTTTTGTTGATATTCTTTAAGTTTTTCATGATTAATTCTAAAAATTTGAAAAACTAAATCTTTAGTTGCCAAAAGAATAACTCCTTGGGTTATTGTAGAACCATAAACTTTATCGTGACCCCATGAATATGCTCCAAGCTGAGTAAAATATTCGTGGAGAGACGAATAAGATTCCTTCATAATAGAATTCTTTTGTTTAAAATCACAAATTGATAATTGAGATTCAAATGTTGCTACTAAATCTGCAGTACCAGCAAATCCTTGAGAGCCTGGTGCATAAATTGTACATTCAACGCCATGGATTTCATCTAACTTTCCATTAATTCCTTCAGCAATAATTAGATCTGCCATTTTTTTTGCTAGATTATTTTCTTCTTCAAATTCTAATAGTTCTAAATTTTCTCTACCTCTTAAATAAGATTCTAATATGTTGTGCATTTTTGTACCATTTGCACTAGCTTCATTTTTTATCCTTTCACTCTCTTTTTCACCCATACGTAATTTCCATGCTGCAAGAGCTGCTTTGTCTTCTTCAGGTTTGGTCCGGGAAAGTATGGCAGTCACTGATGGCAATTGTTGTTGCTCAATAGAATAATGACGAGATCCATTAATTACACTTCTGCTTGATGTTGGATAATTAAATTTTCTATTCCATTTCATAACTTTTAAATATTTATATTATTTGTGTCGATGGTGCGATTGCTAATTTACTGAACTACAGGGCCAATTTTTTTATATATTCATTTTGATGCAGCTTTTTTAATTTTTTTTACTACCATTAAATAATTATCTTTAAGTACTATGTGATCTTTAAGATGTTTTGAAAATTCTTTGTATAAACTCTCATAATACCAGGCAACTTGTTTGGGGGTTGCTGTAAACCTCTTCCATATCTTCTTACCTACTCTTTTATGATCATTCACAATGCATGTACCATTATGCAGTTTATCACAAAGAGAAACAAACATGGACGATTGACCTTTCTTTTTGATATCTGAAATATATTTTTTCTTTCTAGCAAGCCAAGGTGGTTTAGGAACAATAATATAGTTATATAATTTATGGTCCCCTTGTAAAGTGTCACTACACTCATTAACTATCTTGGCAACTTTACTTCCAAATAGTTTTCTAATTTTTATTAAAGTTTTTAGTCCACCCTGATCCTCAACAGCATCATGCAATAAACCTCCAATAGCCTCATCAGTAGTACCACCATCTTCAATAATATTATTACTTACGGATACTAAATGTGTGAAATAAGGAATACCTGTTCCTTTACGACTTTGTTTAAAGTGTATTTTGTATGCAAAATCTAGGGCTTTTTTATATTTTTTTTTATCTATATTTTTATTCATTCACTAATAAAAATTTACTATTTTATGTAACCCATTTCAACATCACATTTATAATGTTCTAAAAACTTATTATTTTTATAATCGTATTTTGACATAGTCATGCTGGGTTCTGTATCTCCATCAAACACAATCATTTGAAATCCTAATTCATAATCTACAAACTTTGCTGTTACTTGGTTTTCACCAATGTCTAGTTTATTAGCTTCAATCATTACAAATTCACCCTTCTCTTTATCAAAATATTCAAGCCCGACTGCTTGCATTGTGAATTTTAAAGGATCGTGTTTTCTACCAATGACTACATATTTCATATTAAGACATGAAATTTTTAAACCTTGATCAGCTTTAGAGGTTGTTGGTAACAATAATAAGATAAGTAAAATAATTCTCAACATTATCTAACTATCCAAATGATCAATAGTTTTACAAAGTTTATTAGCCTCTAAGACAGATGGCACAAGTTTATCTAATTTCCAATTATTAGTGGTTATATCAAAATACTTTGCCGCTTTAAAATCAATCCCATCTACTATCTCAATTTCATACTTCTGAAATTCATCATAGAATTCTTTTAAGAAATACATGTATTCTTTAATAGGAAATGTGCCCAAACTAAATGATACCCTGTATCCCATTAAAAAAGGTGAAACACCTATAACATTTGCTGTCACATCTACACCATTAATTTTTATAGGAATGTTTTTGTCTATTAGTTGCTTAATATCTCCAGGTTTTTCATAGGTATAAAAAGTAAAATTATTATAAACTTTTGTACAATTACTTTCTGTTGAAATAAAAAAATTCAACGAATCTCCGTGAGTTACTTCACCTGATACTCTGGCATAAGCTAGGCTGTTAAATTGATCGATGGTCCACTCTTCTTCAGCTTGAGCTTGGTAGGCAATTATCATTAAAAAAAGGATTAAATGGGCTGAAACAAAGATAAGGAACCGCTTCAAGATTTAAGCTCCACTTTAATTCCATTTTTTTTAAGAGTTTTGATTATCTTGTCCCAAATAATACTATTATGACTACTTGGGCTTATTTCAAATCTGAAGGTTTTCTTAAAGACTGGGCTGCAATTATCATAAGCAACGTACGCGCTTACATGACAGTATTTATTAACACTGTTTATTTCCATATATCAAAACTCCTATTATTGGTTGTATTTTTAAGGGTAAGTAATTTGTAGTTAGTAATGGTTTCACTCCTTCTCTTATCGAAGGGTCTACGTAAAGAGGAGAACAATGAAAAGAAACGTAAACGGGCGAAAAAGAATGAAATCCAATGCATGTTCTAGTTAGATCATAGATTGTTGGCTCTTCTAGGTCGGAATTTTGTTTAAAAAAAGAATTTTAAACATGTATAATTTAAATGATTCATTTATGAAAAAAATTACATCTATAGATTTATTTGCAGGCGTAGGTGGTATGAGAATATCCCTACAAAGAGCTTTAAACAGATTGCACTATAAAGATGAGTGTAAATTATATTCAGAGATTAACAGTTATAGCAGACAAACTTATGATTTGAATTTTCCAAGCACACCTTTAATTGAAGATATAAAGTCTGTAAAAAAAGACGAAATTGATAGCATAATACCTGACCATGACATTTTATTAGCTGGATTTCCATGTCAGCCATTCTCTAGAGCAGGAATATCAAATAGAAAATTTTTAAAAAGATCACATGGGTTTGAAGATAAAGACCAGGGTGATTTATTCTTTAATATCTTGGATATTTTAAAAACCAAAAGACCTAAAGCGTTTATTTTAGAAAATGTTCAAAATTTAAAGACTTATCAAAATGGTAAAATATTAGATGAAATGATAAAAAAATTATCAAAATATTATTATGTTCCAGAACCAGAAGTATTAGATGCTAGAGAATTTGGTTTAGCTCAACGTAGAAAAAGAATATTTATTGTTGGATTTTTAAAATTTAATGGCAAATTTAATTACCCAGAACCTACTTTTAAAGAGACAGTTATAAAAGATTTTCTGGATAGCTACCCTCCAAAAAAATATATTATTTCTGATCTACTCTGGGATAGTCACCAAAAAAGAAAGATTAGAAATAAAAAAGCTGGTAAAGGTTTTGGATTTAGAATGTCCTACCCTACTGATAAAGCTACAGTTACAATTTCAGCAAGATATTATAAAGATGGTAGTGAATGTTTGCTTTATAGAGGTGAAGGTAAAAACCCTAGAAGGCTAACTCCTAGAGAGGTTTTTAGATTACAAGGATTTCCAGAAAGCTTTAAGTTTGCGGTCTCAGATCTACAAGCATACAAACAGGCTGGTAATGCAGTACCAATTAATGTTGTGGAAAAAGTATGCTTAAATGTTGTTGAGTACTTATCGTCTAATAAAAAGAGTTTAATAGTTCATAAAGAGGCAAGTTAATTAAATAATTTCTGCTTCTTCTGCTTTATCAATCATCTTAAGTGCACTTTTTGCCTGTTTAGGTGAGGGTTGTTTTTTCCAATTTGTGAGAGATTGCATCCAAAGGCTTGTAGCTATCTGTAACTGAATAAAATGAAACTCATCAGAGTCCTGTGCCCATGCAATCATCTTTTCCCAATCTCTCGTACTTAAATTTTTACATTTTTTAATATTATCCATATCTTCAGGAGAAAATAACTCTTTAGCTACTTTAATTGGTTTTCCTGCAACTTTTTTTACATTAGTAAACTCAGGAGGAGTTTCAGTAAAACTAAAATTTTTATCCATTAAATCTTCCCAACATTCTTCATTTTTACTCCATTCAGAAACGTTTTTCCCTTTTGCTGTTTTTTGAATAGTTTCATAAACTTTATAGCTCCATTTATTTATTAGACTTTTAAATTGATGAGATAATTCTTGATCAGCCCATATAAGATCGAAATTAATCTTTCTACTTGTATGGTAAGATATTAATGAAATTGTATAGTTTAAAACTTGAGATCTATAACCACTAATTTCATCATTATCTTTTATAATTTTAGATGTTCTATTAAATAATATTGAAATTGCACAGTATTTTTCAAAGAAAACATCGTCAATTTTTTCATGAAATTTTTTATCATTTAGATATTTCATAAATGTAACAAAACCTTTTTGTGCACCAGTACATGCAATATGTGGGTCTGTATAGTGCCAACAATTTATAAATTTTGCTAAATCTTCTTTTGTAAACTTCATATTTGAAGGAGAAGTTTCTAAATATTTAGATTTTTTATTTTTACCTAAATCTTTCTCTTTCATTTTTTGCATTTGGTATTCACCTCGCATTCTTTCATAAAACCACTGTTGACCCTCTGGTGTTCTAATTTTATTTGAAAGATCCTTTATACTTATATGAAAAGGATGACTGGATGAAAAATCAGCTTTCTTAACTATGTTTTGCGTATTTGCAAATTCAGAAATTTTTGGAACAACCTTTTTTAAATCTTCTTTGTTAACTAAAGTAATCTTGGCAGGTACAACAACTTTATCTAAATTTGCATTGTCTTGTTTTTTAGTTCTAAAAAGTGTTGCTGCAGTTTGTCCACCATTAACGATTTGAAATCCAGTGGCAGATGTAATGAATGACCCCTCTTTATCATGATCAATTTCAATGCTATCAACTACAACAACAATTCCATTATTGTAAGAAAAGAAGCGACCTGGTTCATTTAATAGAGTTTCTCTAATACCTTTGTTTATTTTTGTACCCAACTGTAAAAAAGATCTTACATTGAGGTTTAATAGCCTTTGACCAAATAGTCGGTAAATATTATATAAAACTTCACCTGGAATAAATGCCATATAACTACTGATTTTATCTGTGGTTTTATGTGCAAGCATACATCTTACTTTTTGATTAAATTTAGAGAAATCAATTCTTATATTCGTAGATTCTGGACCTCCAAGACTTGAACTATATATACGGGTGATATCAAATAAAAAATTTTGAAACTCTATACCACTCTCTCTTATTGTCTTTGGTGTCGTATCGCACTCACAATTTGTTAAAACAAATATTCTAACCGTAGAAATATCTTTTGAATTTTTAAATATACTTTTTGAAATATCAAAAGCATCTTCTTTCGCATTCATTTTTTCATAAAGTTTTTTTGTTGATTGTAAATAGAAGTTTTTAGCTGAATCAATTAATTGCAAAATCTTTTTAGACTCAATTTTTTTTATTTCATTTGCAGAATCGTAGTGAGTTATGAATAAATCAAGTCTTAAATCTTCTTCACTAAAGGAATATCCACTTATTTTTATATTGGTATTTTTTGATATTTCTTTTTCAAAATGAACAAGCTCATAATCTGAAATGGTGCCATTATCATATAAAATATCTGTATAAATTTTAGTTAAAACAGAATTTGGTTGATCATCACTATCTTCAATTTCATTTTTAGTTCTTAAGAAAAAATCTTTATAAAATGCAGACTTTATCTTTTGTTTAAAATCGGACTTCATATTTTATTTAATAACTGTTCTTCATTAATTCTGAAATTTTCACATTTTTCAAGATCAATTTTATAAGTGATAATAAGATCTGATAATTCATCAGGAATCACTACTTTTTTTATGTAGGGAAAGTCATCTCTAACTTCAAAATAATTAGTTTTATCAATTTCATATTTTTGTGAGTATTCATCTTTATGGATATCTAAATAATTACACTGTGCTAATTTAAGTAAAAAATCATTATGTAAAATTTCTGACTCACTTTTTAAGATAGTTAAATAATTATTAATTACATCTACAAGAGAAAAACCGTTTGAACTGGTCTTAATTTGTAAAAAAATAATATTTAATGCCTTATCAAATACGGGAGCAATTTGGTTGTTACTTGAGGTGTTAATCTTTTTTGAATTAGTGGTAGTAGTCTTAATTTCAATTAATATTTTTTCTGTTGTAAAATCATGTTTTTTTGAAGGGCCAGTCCAAGAATTGATTAAGCCTTCATTATCTAATTTTTTAGCTAAAATTTTACTTAAAACATGAACTTCTCCATAAAGACCTATTTGAGATTCTTTAGTAAGTTTTCTTGGAGCATTATCATCTTCAAAGAAATCTTTAGCAGAAATTAAATTTTCAAAAAAGCATTTAGTACTTTCTTTACCTGTTAAATTTTGCATATGAATTTTGCTTAATATTAATGTTATTAATTTTAAAAAAAAATCTTTATATTTTTCATCATTGATGTTCATAATAATTTTATTTTTTACTTTATTAAATACCCAACCTTTTGCTTTTGGAAAATTAGTAATATTAAATTCAATATCTTGGTCTAGATTTATTATCACTCCTGGTAAATTTTTCTGATCAAGTGTAAACCAGTATTTATCATAAGCTTTAATACCAGCTTGTTTTTCAGTAAAATTTTTATCTTCTTTTCTTTTTATAATTAACTCTAACCAAGCATCTGATAGTTTTTTTTGAAATTCTAAGGAATTCATCAATTTACGCAAAAAGATCTAGATTAAATATTTCTTTGAGCTCTTCATCTCGTAATTCTCTACTTGGTTGATTTAAGGCTTTACTAAAAACTAGTTTGTCGTCATCATCTTCATCTCTAGTGGGTGGGGTAATTATTTGCCAACCAATGTTTATGTCCTGATCTTTATCAAAGTCTTTAATAAAATTTGTTGACCAAGGATAAATAATTACAAGACCTTCTTTTCTTTGTTGTCTTAGTTTTTGCTTAAAATGAGCTGGCAGAAAATTTATTTGTTTTCTTTTTATTACGCATTTTCCAGTTTTTTTATATAAATTTAACCACTTATTTATTCCTTTATTATATTGATCAGCATTAATATCCATAAATTCAGCTTGTGGATCAGATAATGTTTTTATTGAATAAAAATTATTATAATGATTTTTAATAGTCCGCTGTTGAAGTGAAACATTAATTTTATTGCTTCCAAACTCAAACTTTGGATAATTTATACCATCTTTTGCACTAAATATTCCCAAATTCCATTTATCCAAAATTGGAGAACCATTTTTTTTCTTGTTTATACTTAAAAGTTTTATTTGTTGCGCAATAATTTTACAGGTCCATTCTAAATTTGTTGGAGATTTATAGTGTCCAAAAAAGTTAATAATCTTATCAACATCAACATTTCTCCACAAATATGCTTTTGATAACTTAACTTGTTTTGATCCTTTCTTAAAAATTCTTTCTCTAATTTCGTCAATTGGTAGCTCATTATCAATTTTTTCATCTTTAAAGGCTGTAGGTGTTAGAATTTTTTCTGATTTTAGTTTCTTATTAATCTCAACTTCAGTTTCATATTTATTTCCTAAGCTATCTATTAATTTTTTTGTAAGATCAATATTTTCTATTCTTTCTTTATTTTTATAATATAAGACAGGTGTTCTACTTGAGGCAGTGAAGGATGAATAAGGCTCTTTAACAATTTCTATATCCCTGCCCTTTGTTTTTGATACTAGGTTCCATCCTGGAAAACATGGTATTTCCATACCATAATCTATTGGCCTTCTTCCATCTTCAGATAACTCATGAAACCTTTCTCTAGCTTTTTCCATTGTAAAAGAAAATTGCCTAAATAGAATGTGAAGTGTTTTTGGAACATATACTCTCCACAAATCTTCATAACCTTTTCTATATCCAAACCATCTTCCCATTTGAATTAAAGTATCAGAGGTGGGTATTTTAGCGACACGTGTAAAATAGCTTACATTAAGACCTTCAAGTGTAATTCCTCTTGATATAGCCGCACCACCAACAACTATAACATTCCAGCCATTTTCGTGTCGGTCATAGTCGAGTATATCGTCTGATTGACTATTAATCTGAACAACATCTAAAGGATTTGTTTCAGATGTAATTACTTCCATAATCTTATCCCACAAAGATTTAAACTCAATTTCACCTGTTTGAGGAAATTTATCTAAATCAAAGTTCTTTTTAGTATCGTTGTCCCATATATTATGAAACTCTTTTTTAATCACATTTTTAATTTCTTGATCTTGACCATAGCAAGTTTTATCTTTTAAATCTTTTAGATATTTTTTAACTTGTAAAACGACACTACCCTGAACACCTTTAAATCTACTGACATGAATAAGCATTGAGTTATGCTCATTATGTTTTTTTCTTAAGTACCTAGTTGCAATGTTTATAAGAAATACATTTATTGCTTCTTTTAGACTTGGTGGTAAGCAGTCTTCTTGTTTATACAAGCACTGATGGCCCATACCATGAAAAAGTGGCAACCAACCCTTTACATCATTTTTATCTTTTGCTTCTTGTCGATATTTTTCATCTCTTTCTTTTTCATCTATTGATCCATCTTCATTTATAAAAGTAGGATCATCAAAATCATCTCTATAATCATAAACCCATTTTACTTGTGGTCTATCATTTTTATCAATATCTTCTGAAAGACTTACAATTTCTTCGTCAGGGTCATAATTTTTTTCAGCTATACCAAAAACATCCTCAGGGCCTACATGATCATCATATCTTTTAAGTAATCTTATAAAATCAGTTGGAAAAATATCAAGGCCATCATCATTTGTGTGAGAATCATAATTAATAAATGCATTAGCCAATGGTGTAGCTGTATAACCAATATAAGCATTCCTTTTAAAGCACATTAATATTCTTCTGATTAATTGATTGGTTTTAGATGGATCTGTATTTCTAAATGCTTCCCTCTGTTCTTCATTCCATGTATCTTGGGGACCTTTAAACTTCCTAGGCGATATATCTATTGAAGCACTATCGCACTCATCATCAATTAGTAAAAATGGTTGGTCGCAAGAAAGCTGAAATTTTGGAAGTAATTGTCTATGATTATCATTTTTCCATTTGGCTTCGTTCCAGCTCCATTCTTTATCAGTTCTTTCAATGCCGTCTTGTTTTTCAAGCCACATTAAAATATTAGTTAAAACTGGAACATTTTTTTTAATAATCATGATAGTTGGATCAAGATTAGTCATTGAAATTTGTTTAGCAGATGCCGCACTAAAATCATTCTCAGCTTGTATTATTCTTATACCGTCTCGATAAATATAATCTGGTTTTGATGTTGCAAAAAAAACTTTATTAAGTTCACCAGGTTGAGTTGTTTTTATTGTACTTTCTTCAATTCTTTTTTGAGTTTGAGCTCTCAATGCATTGTAAATACCACTTAGAACTATTATTAATTTATAGCCGCTGTCTATAGCTTTTGTAATTAGGCCTGTGTAATGTGAGGTTTTTCCAGACTGGACATCACCAACAACCATACCTCTAGTTCTCCAGCTACCACTTCTTTTAGGATCTTCTAGTAGTGATAAAACTCCATCTGTTGAAATATCAAGTTCATTAAAAGCACTGTTCCCAATCTTAAATGCAGATTGACTCTCATACCAAGCAAATTGAGCATTTGTACTGTTAGCATTTTTCCAAATTTTTTTATCTTCTGTTAACCACTCATGATGGTCACTTCTTTTTGCACTTAACGTAAGATCATTTTCTATTATCTGCGCAAAAGAAGTTTCTAAAAAATCTTTAAGTTCATTTTCAAATTTTTTTGCATCACTGGAAGATTCTTTAATGAAAGATTTCAATAAATCATCTATCTCTTTTGCTGTTTTGGGATACCACTTTATGGGATCCAAGAAACCTTTTTTTGAAGCAAAAAGTAATTTATAAGAATTTAATAATTTTTTTTGAATATTTAACTTTTCACTCATTTATTATCTTTCAGAGAAGCTTCTATTTTTTGCATTTCTTCTTTACTTAAATTTGTATTATTAATCATCCTAATAAGTTCTTTTTTCTTTTGCAATTCTTCACTTATTGGTTCTTTTCGATCTTCTCTCATTTCACCTATTTTTTCTAAATAATCTTTCCTAATTTGATTTAAATGCTTACGTATTCTGTTTTTTGCATAGTCTGGTATTGCAATCTTATTTTTAGAAAATGAGCTCATCCAATCTTTTGGGTTTTCTTCAGGTAATTCAATTTCAATTCTTAAACGATTAAATTTATCAGTTGAACCCCAATATCTTTCAGTATCTTTTTCACCTATTCCAAACCAACCTCCAGAGTGAATTAATCTTTTTTTCCTAAAAAAATATAATCCTTGAAGATCATTTTTATTACGTCCTAGCTTTTCAATTTGAGTATCTTGAGGAATTATCCACGGTTTTAAAATTGTTGTTCCACCATTTTGAAAACTAATTTCAACATTTTCTAGTTTTATTGTTTCATTATCTTTTTTATAAAAAGGATCAAATGATTTAGTTTTATTTACTTCTTCACCACCACCAAAAAAAATATTTACATCTTTTTCTAAAAGATACTTATGATAAGTAAGTTTAAAATGAACTCTTGCGTTATCATAATCAGTATAGAAATTACTTGGTCTATCACTGGCTCGTAATTTTGAAATATTATCCAAGTCTGACCATATTATTACAGTTCCACTTTTTTGTTGGTCAAAAGCTTCTAAATGTTTTTGAATAAATTTATGATTTATACAACTAGGCATTTCATCAGTAACTTTATTAAAATTTAATGTTTTTTTAGTTAAAGTATTATTCTTTTTTGTAATTGCTGTAATTGATGTGCAGTGTTGAAAAGATCCAGTTTTTAAACCTAATCCGAACATTGATAAATCATGATCACCTTGATCTATATGATCTTCTTTTGGAAGAGTAAGTGCTTTCTCCAACAGAGTTTTTTCATCCATACCATCACCATCATCAACCACCATAACAAAAGAATCTTTTCCAGAATCATCTGCCCAATACATGTAAATCCAAATATTTTTTGCATTATGTGTGATGCTATTATCAGCTAATTCAGCTAGTGACTCTGGGAGTGTGTATCCAACATTTCTAAATTTTTTAAATATTGATGAGCTATTCATTTAAATCTTTATGGTAAATACATTTCCCATTCTTCAGCTATAACCTGTAATGCAAATATTTCTTTTCCATGAACCATTTTATCTGCTGTCATCATCTCAGATAATAATTTAATTGTTTTGTCTTTATCAGTTTTATCTTCAATACCTCTTGCAGTTTCTCTACAAAGCTTAGTTAAATCATTAGTTTGTTCAATTTCATTTATTAGCTGATTTAAATTCTCATCTGAAACTTCTAATTTTTTTGAAATTGATTTGATAAAATCTTTTTCCTCTTGCATGTATTTTTTATCAGCAAAGGCCATCAACAAAAGTAGTTTAAGTATTTGTTTATTTTTGTTCATGAATTATCTTTTTTGATTTACTCTAAGTGTGTAACT
This sequence comes from Candidatus Pelagibacter giovannonii, assembly GCF_012276695.1. Lineage (GTDB taxonomy): Bacteria > Pseudomonadota > Alphaproteobacteria > Pelagibacterales > Pelagibacteraceae > Pelagibacter > Pelagibacter giovannonii. Next base: position 698,904 of record NZ_CP038852.1, read on the forward strand.
CTTGATTTTATTTAATTTTTTTCATCTAATAAACTTTTGATACATATCTTGCTAAAATTGGTCTAGTTGAACTCTCATCTATCATTTTAATCTTACCATCCGCATAATGAAAATATACTCTAAAAAAATGTTCCTTTTCCTCAATATTATGTACTTCTTCAACTCTTATCTCTTTAATTTTTTGCATTTTTTAATCTTTCCTTTCTTTTCATTTCAGCTTTTCTTTTTTGGTATATTCGATCTCCTTCTCTCTTAATTTCTTTTTGAGCTTCAGACATGTTGGCCCATCTTTTTTTTTGCCTATTACTTTCACTAGCTTTTAATTTTTCTAATTTTTTTCCTGATAAATTGCTGATATAGTTTTTGTTTCTTTCTCTTTTTTCTTCTAACTGTTCTTCTGTTAAATTTTTATATCTAAGTTTCTCATTTTTTTTTCTCTGGGAAATACTTACTTTATCTCTATAACTCTTACTTAAAGCATTCTTTCTAAAAGTATCTTCATTAATTTCTTTATTTTCAAATCTTAATATATTTTCTTTAGTCGAGAGTTTATAAATATCTTTCAAAGGTCTTCTTCTTTTACCCACATGCCCAAAAACTAAATTTTTCCTATCAACTTCTGTTCTTGTGAGTAAGGCATTTTTTTCATCTGGGTTTAATTTACCACGACCAATAAAGTCAGCTTTGGTCCAACTAGGATGTTTATCAATAGTTTTTTGAACTTCAGTATCTGACCTTAATTTGTGCTGGTTAATACCATCCGGGTTTCTATTAAAGCTTTGATCTTCCATCAATTGAAATTTTTACTTAACTAAATCTAACAAAGTTTATTAAAGCAGACAAGAATGAACTCTTATGTTGATAACTATTTTTTTTTATTTAAGATTATTATTATGGAAGTCTTATTAATTATCAAAATCCTATTTATTATAGGACTAGCTATTACAATTTATGCAATTTTAAGAAACTTGGATATTTTAAAAATTATCTTTATTTATTTAAAAGATTCTTTATTTGATAAGTAATTTTAATATTTTTTTAACTTCTTTATTTTTTAATGAGTTTTTTCCAGCAAATAGGCATGCTGATGATTTAAGAATAATTCCATCATCTATAACTTTTAAATTATTTTGACGAAGCGTTTCTCCACTTGAACTTAAATCTGTAATAAAATCTGCTTTAGATATTTCTACAGAATTTTCAGTTGCTCCTAAAGATGTTACTAGATCATATTGTGTAATTCCTCTAGAACTCATCCATTCATTAGTAAGGTTCTTAAATTTTGTAGCACACCTCATAAGTCTTTTTTTTTTGTTAAAAAATTCAAATGAAATTTCCTCTAAGTCTGTTGGATTAACGCAGTCTAACCAACTAGTACTTACTGCAACAACGAGATCTGATTTTCCCCATTCATATTGTTTTACTAGAGATATTTTGGATTGAATACTTACATCACTTTCTCTCCACAAGTCTTTTCCACTTATTCCAATATCACATACCCCAGTTCCAAGTGCTTCAATAATTTCTGTAGCATTCATATACATTACTCTTATCAACGGATAACCTTTGATTGATGCTACTAAAGATCTATCACTTTTAGATAATATTTTAAGTTTTGCTTTTTTGAAGACATTTTCTGACTCTGTTTTAAGTCTTCCCTTATTAACTATACTTATATTTATAATATCTTTTTTCATAATAAATTTAAATCAATTGCAGCCCCTACAGCTGTTATATTCTTTTTATAACCTAAATTTTTAACCAACTCATTGTAACGACCCCCAGATACAAAAGTGTGTATTTTTCCTTTAACATTAACTTGAATATTAAAAACCATATTTGAATAGTATGGGACACTTCTTCCAATATTAGTTGAAAATAAAACTTTAACATTTTTTAAATTATTTTTTCTAATTGGAAAATAGTCTGGGCTAATAATCAAATTTAAATTATTTTTCTTAAAGAATTCATTAAGAATTTTTGGAGCTTTATCAATTGAACAAGATATTTTAAAATAATCTCTAATAATTTTAACATTTTTTTTATTAGAATTTACTCTAGGGTCTGAATAATTTTTTATATCAAATCTATCTAGAATTTCTTTTAATGACCTCCCTGAAAAAATTTTTTTAGGATTTTCTTTTCTTAATTTTTCTGCTTTTTTTTTGTCCTGTTTGACTACTTCAAAATTAATATCAGAGTTAGTGGATAACTTTTTTAATAATTTATTAAGATAAACCTCTCTACTAAAGTGACGCTTAATTCTCTCTTTCCATCTGTTTGGCATTTCTAATCTATTGACCAAAGCATAGAATATTTCAATATTTCCAATATTTAATTGCGCTTTTTTAAAAGTTGTTTTTTTTAAAATTTTTATTGAAGTTTTAACTATTTCTTCGTCATCTTTATTATTGTTATTGGAAGCATAAATTTCAAAACCTGTTTGTTTTTTTATCACTGAATTAGATCTTGTGTTTGCTTTACGGTAAGCTTCACCTGTATAATACCATTTTGTTCGATTGTTTATTTTTTCCTTAATAAATTTTATTACACTGCTAATTGTCAAGTCTGGTCTAAGCGACCATTCTCTAAAATTTTGATCATAAAAAGAAAATAGATATTGCCTAAAATTTCCACCTGATCTCTTAAGAATATGTTTAGATTCAATAATACTGTCTAACTCTATATATTTAAAATTCTGAGATTTGAGAATTTGATTAAAGGAATTTTTTAATTTCATCTAATAGTTTTTCTTTTGGAACTGTAACTTGATTGTTTTCACCTTTAACTCCTAAAAGGTTTTTTAAAGTAATCGTATTATCTTTAAATTCATTTTCACCACAAATAACAGCTACTGGGCATTGTTTTTTATTCGCATACGTTAAATTTTTGCCAAGATTTTTTTTACTGTCTAAAAATATTTCAGAGTTGATATTATTGTCTCTTAAAACTTTTAAAATCTCATAATAATTTTTTAAATATTTTTCGTCCATTACACAAACAATTACAGGTTTGTTTTCATCTACTTGAATTTGGGAAAGCTGTTCAAGACAAAATACTAATCTGTCAATTCCAATACTAATCCCTGTCCCTAAAAAGTCTTCTCCCTTAAACTTAGATACTAAATATTCCCCGCCGCTACAAACAGAACCAGGAGAAATAACTTTTCCTTTTGGATTTTTTACTTCAAATGTTAAATTAGTTTCAACTATAAAACCTGTATAAATATCAAGTCCACGAATTTTAGAAGAGTCAAATTTAACCACATCAGCATATTCGCCATAGCTTAATACTTTTAATAAATCTTCAGTTTCTCCAATACCTTCCTCTGAAAGTGTATTTTTTAAATTAGACTTTAATTGATCTAAATCTTTAACTTTTAAAAAGTTAATAATTTCAGATGCTTGATCAGTACTCAACTTTGCGCCAATGGTTACGGCCCCACTATCATCGGTTCTTTTTTCTGTTAATAATTGTTGAACTCCACTAATTCCAAAACCAGGTTTATCCAATTTATCAATTGCTCTTAAAACTTTTTGTTTTTGCTTTTCATCAGTTATTTTTAATTGATCCATTAAACCTTGAACAATTTTTCTATTACTAATATTGACTACAAATTGATCCTTTTTTAATCCACATTTTATTAGTGTACTTGCAATTAAATTACATAATTCTGAATTAGCCTGAGCACTATTAAACTTACCGATAATGTCAGCATCACATTGACCAAAACTTTTAAAACGACCGTTTCCTGGTTTTTCTCGTCTGAATACATCTCCTATTTGATATCTCTTGTATGGGTTAGGTAATTCTAAATAATTTTGAGCATAAAACCTTGCAAGAGGATTTGATAAATCATACCTCAAAGAAATTTCCTTATCATCTTCGTTAAATGTGAAGATGTCTGCCATGGGGTTACTATCATCTTCAGCTAGAGAATTTCCAATATTAGAACTTAACTCCATTGGAGATGTTTCTAAATCGCTGTATCCATAGCTTATATAGTTATCTTCAATAACCTTTAGTAATTTTTTTTTAAGAGATAATGTTTTGCCCCATCTGTCTTGAAAACCACTAGGTAAGCCTGGTATTAATATTTTTTTATCTTTATTCATTTTTCTTGGTACGGTAGACAGGGCTCGAACCTGTGACATCCGGCTCCACAAGCCGGCGCTCTACCAACTGAGCTACTACCGCATTCTTCTTGTTTTTATATTATTTTTGTGTGGATTAAAAATTATATTATAAATAAATAGCCTAAAGGCTATGGAAACAAAGTCTGTGAGTACTTCTTGAAGTCTCTCTGTATGTAATATTTATAATCATGGCAGTCTTTTAGACAATTAAGAATAATTTTCAACACCTAAATATAAAAAGACATTGAGCTTATTATTAAATTTTTAAGAGAGGTGGTGGTGGCCTCACCTGGACTCGAACCAGGGACACACGGATTTTCAATCCGATGCTCTACCAACTGAGCTACAAGGCCTTGTATTAACCTCTAAAAGTAATTCTTCCTTTTGTCAAATCATAGGGGGTCATTTCCACCTGGACTTTGTCGCCTTGAAGAACTCTAATTCTATTTTTTCTTAATTTGCCAGCAGCATGCGCCGTAACAATGTGCCCGTTTTCTAGCTTCACCCTAAACATTGCGTTCGGTAAAAGGTCTTCCACTATGCCAGAAAAACTCAGCATTTCTTGTTTTGACAAATTTATTTTCTCCTAATTCTTTTTTCTACCGACTTAGCATGTCCCGCTAAACCCTCGTAGTTTGCTAGTGTTATAACTGATGGGCCCAAAGTGTAAATACCTTTTTTTGATAGGTTTATATATGAAATTCTTTTATAAAATTCATTAACACTAACTCCACTTGAATATCTTGCTGAAGAATTGGTTGGCAATACATGGTTAGAGCCAACATTATAGTCAGTCATTGCCATTACAGCATATTTTCCTAAACAGATAGATCCTGCATTTTTAATCTTACCAACTACTTTTTTATAGTTCTTAGTATTAAGCTCTAAGTGCTCAGGAGCAATTTTATTTACTGTATTAATAATTTTTTGGTCAGACTGCATATGAATTATAATTCCATTATTGAGTAAACTATTTTTTGCAATTGCCGCTCTAGGTATTTCTTTTAATTGATTATTAATTTCATCATTAACTTTTTTAATAATTGATTTATCTTTTGAAATTAAAATACATTGAGCAAGATTATCGTGTTCTGCTTGACCTATTAGATCACTTGCTATCCATTCAGGGTTTGAAAATTTATCACAAACAATTGTTACTTCAGAAGGTCCTGCTATCATTCCTTCAATTCCAACATCTCCAAAAACTTCTTTTTTTGCTGCAGCTACGTAAGAATTTCCAGGACCTACAATTTTATCAACTTTTTTAATTTTCTTAGTACCATATGCAACAGCTGCAATAGCAGATGGTCCTCCAATTGAATAAATCTCTTTAATCTTACATTTCTTTGCAGCATATAATACAGCCGGATTTTGTTTACCTTTTTGACCTGGATTAACCATAACTAGTCTTTTCACTCCAGCAACAATTGCAGGTACTGCATTCATTAAAACACTGGAAGGATATGAGGCTGTTGAACCAGGCACATAAATTGCAACTGATTCAATAGGTACGTATTTATACTCTAATTTATTTTTTAGTTTGTCTGTATAAGAAATGTTTTTAAATTTTTGTAATGAGTGGAATTTATAAATTCTATCATAAGCAAGATCGATTGCCTTTTTAACTTTTGGATCTAAAGACTGAATAGCTCTATTTATTTGTTTTATGCTTGGAGCAATAATACTATTTTTATTAAATCTCTTTTCATACTTTAAAATAGCTTTATCTCCATTTTTCTTAACATCTCTAATAATTTTAATAACTGAAACTGAATTAAGTTGGACTTTATTTTTTCGTTTAGACAGTAATACGTCTAGAGTTTTGTTAAACTTTTTATTTTTACTATCTAATATCTTAATCATTAATCAGCTTTATTTTGGTCGTCTAAGGTTACTTCAATTATTTCTGTCGATAATGTAATATATGCGTTGTTTGTAAACATTAGGTTTATCTCATAATTGTCATTATTTTTTAAATAATCCATCCCAATTAACTCTAATTTTTCTTCATGATCATTTTGTTTAATATTTTTAGATTTAACTCTATCTACAAATTCAAACTTACAAATACTAGTAACTTTTTTATCTTGTTCTTCCGTTTCTACTTTCGATCTTTTTAATGATAATAAAAAAACTTTGTTTTTCTGAAGATATTTAATTTGATCAACTTTAACCTCGGCTCCAGAACAGCACGCTGAGATTACTTGTAATCCCTCATTATCTGTAGCTATAATCTTTGATAAATATTTTTTATCCATTAGTTAATTCTCTTAATTTTAGCCCCTACTTTTTTTAATTTCTTCTCTATATCTTCATAGCCCCTATCAAGGTGATATATTCTATTAATTACTGATTTTCCTTTAGCAGCAAGAGCTGCAAGAATTAAAGATACAGAGGCTCTTAGATCTGTGGCCATTAATTCTGCTGCTTCAAATTTGATATTTCCTTCTATGGTCGCTTTATTTCCATTAATAGAAATTTTAGCTCCCATTCTATTTAACTCTGCAACGTGCATAAATCTATTTTCAAATATTTCTTCTTTAATATGAGATCTTTTATTAGCCCTACACAATAATACCATCATTTGTGCCTGTAAATCTGTTGGAAACCCTGGATAAGGGGATGTTTTAATATTTATACTTTTAATCTTTTTACTTCCTTGAATAAGTATTTCATTTTTTCTTAGAGTAATTTTTGATCCTACTTTTTTTAAAATATTAATTTCTGTATTTATTATCTTAGGATCAATTCCAGTAATCTTCAAATTTCCTCCTGTTAATGCTGCAGCTATTAAATAAGTTCCAGCCTCTATTCTATCGGGCATTACTGAATAATTTAATTCTTTAAGGTTATTCACTCCTCCAATTTTAACCGTTCTCTTTGAAATCCACTTAATATTACACCCCATATTAATTAAAAAATTAACTAAATCTTTAATCTCAGGTTCAATGGCACAATTTGATAAAGTTGTTTTTCCTTTAGCTAAACATGCGGCTATAATTAAATTTTCTGTGGCACCAACTGAAACTTTAGGAAATTTTATATTTGCTCCTATTAATCCTTTGGGTGCATTTGCATGAACATAACCTTGGATGATTTTATATTTAACACCAAGTTTTGATAGAGCTTGTAAATGAATATCAACAGGTCTCGTCCCTATAGCGCAGCCGCCAGGTAATGAAACTTTTGCTTTACCAAATTTTGCTAGTAGTGGTCCTAAAACTAATATTCCCGCTCTCATAGTTTTAACCAAACTATAGGCTGCAAAAGTTTTTGTTTGCTTAGTGTTTTTGATAATTAATTTTTTTTTATTATCATCAATAACTGAACCTAATGACTTTAATAAAAGTATCATTGTTTCAATATCTTTTACTCTTGGTAAATTTGTTAAAGATATTTTTTTATTTGATAATAGTGTTGCAGCTAAAATAGGAAGGGACGCATTTTTAGAACCTGAAATTCTAATTTGTCCCTTGAGCTTTGCTGCCCCAAAGACTTCCAATTTTTTCATGATTATACTTTTGGTAAAGTTACTCCAGTTTGACCCATATATTTTCCTTTACGGTCAGCGTATGAAGTTTCAGGAGACTGATCTCCTTTTAAAAATAAAAATTGAGCAACACCCTCATTTGCATAAATTTTTGCAGGAAGTGGTGTGGTATTAGAAAATTCAAGAGTAACTGTTCCAAAAAACTCAGATTCAATTGGAGTTACGTTCACTATAATCCCTGTTCTTGCATATGTGCTCTTACCAACAACGATACACATAATATCTCTTGGTATTTTAAAGACTTCGATAGTAGTTCCAAGCGCGAAGGAATTAGGGGGTATGATAATATATTCAGAGCTTTTTTTAGTTACAAAGTTATCTGGAGTAAATTCCTTAGGGTCAACAATTGAAGAATTAACATTATGAAATATCTTAAATTCATCTCCTACTCTTGCATCATAGCCAAATGAACTTAATCCATAAGAAATTTTACCATCTCTAACTTGCTTGTCTATAAAAGGAGAAATCATTGACTCCTCAACTGCTAACTTCCTTATAGATTTATCGGAAAGTACTGACATTATTTACTTTTCTTCTTATTCTTTTTTTGAAAAATTTTTCTTTTTTTTAAATTTTTTTAAGAGCCAGACTCAACTTCTCATTTTTTTCTTTATCATTCATTATTTATCTGGATTAGTTAAAAAATCTAAAGTGATAGGCTTCGATGCATCTAAAGTTTTTTCTGGTTCTTCTTGAACTTTTGGCCCCTCTTTAGCTTCACGTTTTGCTTTTTTTTCTGCAAGCTTTTTTTCTCTCTTAGCCTGCTTCTCCATAAGCTTATTGCCTTTAGTAGATTTATAATCGTAATGAATGCCCATAAAATTTCCTCCGTTAGGTATAAATCATTATATGAAAAAAATTAAGGCAATTTTTTGAAAAAATGATTTATTATAGAAATAATTCAATAAAATAACAAATTAGCCCCTATAGTTAAATGGCATAACATGTCCATGGTAAGGATAAATTTCAAGTTCGATTCTTGGTGGGGGCACCAGACTATTTTTTATAGAATATTTTTCTAGTAACAATTGTGATTATTATTAAAGCCGCAAAAGCAATCATTGGCATGTAAATGTCTGGAGAATATATAATTTCTAAAAGTCTTGGTGCCTCTAAATTTTGATTTATGATTTTTTCAAGACCACTTCCAATACTAACTATTAAAAAGGATGATGGTATAATCCCAATTAGCGTTGACCAAAAAAAATTGAAAATCTTAACATTAAAAAGACAGGGCAATACATTTGCAATAGCAAAAGGTATTCCTCCTACAAACCTATATACTAGAAGAAAAATAAATTCTGATTTTTTAAATTTTATTTCTAAATTTTTAAATCTATCTAAAAATTTTTCTTTAATCACTTCTTTTAAAAAATAATTTCCAAAAATATATAAAATTGTTGCACCAACAGATAACCCTAAGACTAAAATAATAGTTCCCAACCATTTTCCAAATATGAATCCAGCAAGCAATGCTACTGGGCTGCCGAAGCCGGCCATTAACACCCACACAATAGTGAGAAAAATAAATATTACAGAAAGAAGAAATAAATTAGTTTGCTTTAATCCAAAAAAATAATCTCTATTATTTTTAATAAATTCATAGCTAGTTAATTCTTCAAAGGTGAATTTTGATAAGAAAAAGTATAAAAATGATGAAACAACTAGAAGATAAAATAAACCTAAAGTTATCTTAACTTTTTTTGATTTTTCCATAATTTACTGCTGGTATTATAAAATCTTCTATTTGCTATTTATACATATAATTACTATAAAGAGCGAAATTTAAAAAAACTTAAATAAATCCTATGAAAAGAACATATCAGCCCAAAGTTGGAAAACGTCTTAAGAAGCATGGCTTTAGATCAAAGATGGCAACTAAAGGTGGTAAAAAACTTATTAAGAGAAGACGTGATAAGGGACGTAAAAACCTTACTGTATCATCCACTCAAAAAAAACCGCAAGGTAAATAAATCAACTAAATGAAAAGCAAAATTGTTGCTCTTTCTAAAAACGAAGATTTTAAAAATTTACTTAAGAAAAAAAAAATCTCAAATAAATATATCACTCTCTTTTTTGGTCCTCTTGAAGACAAAGATAATAAAAAACTAAACATTAGCTTTGTAGCTAAAAAAAAACTTATCCGTGGTGCTGTAAAGAGAAATAAAATTAAAAGAAGATTAAGAAATATAATGAACGAAGCTGTAAAAAAAGTGTCTATAAACTTTAATTATTCTTACCTTGTGATTGCGAAAATAACTATGCTAAACAATGAATATGCGATAATAAAAGATACTTTATTCAAAGACATAGAAAAGATTAAGTAATGAACATTATATCAAATATTTTAATTGGCCTGATCAAATTTTATAAAATGGTCATTAGTCCTTATTTAACTCCTTCGTGTAGATATCTTCCGACTTGCTCAGAATATACAATTGAATGTTTAAGAACATATGGGCTTATTAAAGGGATCTCAAAAAGCACTAAACGAATATTTTCATGTCATCCCATTAAAATGTTGGGTGGTGGTGAAGGGTTTGATCCAGTAAACAAAGAATTAAAGGCTAAAAAATAATGGATACAAAAAATGTAATCGCAGCAATATCCTTATCAGCAGCTGTAATTATTTTATACTCTCTTTTTTTTCAGCCTGATCCGGCAACTATTAAACAAAATCTAGCTGAACAAAAAAAAATTGAAAATAATACAGATACTCCAAGCTTAGATAAAAATGAAAACTTTGCAAAACTTTCAAGAACAGATGCTTTAAAAGAAAATGATAGAATTCAATTTGAAAATAAAAGTGTTGTTGGATCAATTTCTTTAAAAGGTGCAGCAATAGATGATTTAACTTTTAAAGAATATAACGTTGAACTTAATAAAAATGAAAAAATAATCTTATTAAACCCAAGAAATGTTGAAGATGGTTATTTAATTGAAAGTGGCTTTGTAAGCACTAATAAAAATATTGATATACCTGATGCTTCTACCGTCTGGGAAATTACTGGAAATAAAAGATTAACTAATAACAATCCTATAAAACTAACATGGAGCAACTCTCAAGGCATCACATTTGAGAAACATATAAGTCTAGATGATCAATTTTTATTTACTGTAAAAGAAAAAATAATCAACTCATCAGATAAATCTTATAATTTTTACTCCTACGGTCAAATAATTAGAAATGAAATACCAGAGATATCTGGCTTTTATATTTTGCATGAAGGGTTTTTATCTGTACTTGATGATCAATTAATTGAAGAAGATTATGATGATATCCAAGATAAAAAATTTACTCAAATTGCACAAGAAGGATTTGTTGCTATTTCAGATAAATTTTGGGTTACATCGGTTATACCACCTAAGGGTAAAGAGTTTAAAACAACTTTTGACTATAAAAATAAATTCAGAGCAAACTACATATCAACTAAAGGTATAGAGGTTAAAGCAAACAGCACTATTGAAGAAAAAATTCAAATTATAGTTGCTGCTAAAAGAGTAAATGTAATTGATGGTTATGCTGAAAATTTAGATATTAATAAATTTGATCTAGCGATTGATTGGGGCTTTATGTATTTCATCACAAAGCCTTTGTTCTTTGTGTTAGATTACTTCTTTAAATTACTTGGTAATTACGGTTTAGCAATTATTGCTGTCACTATTTGTATTAGATTGGCTTTCTTTCCTCTTGCCAATTTTAGTTTTAAGTCTATGGGAAAAATGAAGTTATTAGCACCAGAAATGGCTCGTCTGAAAGAATTGCACAAGGATGATAAAATGAAATTGCAACAAGCGATGATGGCTCTTTATAAGAAAGAAAAAGTTAATCCTATGAGTGGTTGTCTACCTATCCTGGTTCAAATTCCAGTTTTCTTTGCGCTGTATAAAGTATTATTTGTAACCATTGAAATGAGACACATGCCATTTTATGGATGGATACATGACTTAAGTGATAGAGATCCAACATCTTTATTTAATGTTTTTGGTTTACTTCCTTGGGATCCACCTTCTTTCTTATTAATAGGTGCATGGCCAATCATTATGGGTATCACGATGTTTATACAGCAAAAGCTTAACCCTACTCCGCCAGATCCTATACAGGCAAAAATTTTTATGTTCTTTCCAGTATTTTTAACTGTAATTCTTGCACCATTTCCTGCAGGTCTTGTTATCTACTGGAGCTTCAATAACATCTTCACAATGATTCAACAATATATTGTTCAAAGAAAAATGACTATCAAAACAACATAAATGTCATCGTTAAAAGAAGAAGAATTAAAAAACATCCTACCTAAAGACGGCCCAACAGTTAAAGAAGTAAAAAAATATTTAGAAAAGTATAATGATGAATTTATAGTCATTAAATGTGGGGGTAGTGTTTTAGTTGATTCAAAATTATTTAAAATTTTTATTGAAGATGTTGCTGTTTTAAAAAAACTTGGTTTTAATCCTATAGTTATCCATGGTGGTGGAAAAAGGATAAACAACAAACTAGGTGAACTTAACATTAAAAGTGATTTTATTAATGGACTAAGAGTTACAGATAAAAATACTATTAATATAGTTGAAGATGTATTGATTGAATTTAATAAGGAAATTGTCAATGCTTTAACAGATCAATCTTGTGAAACAAGAAGAATTACTTCAAAAGAATACAATATAATAACTGTAAAACCTGAAAGTGACAAATTAGGTTTTGTAGGTACTCCCACTCACATTAAAACAAATGTTTTAAAAGAAATTATTAAAGTTAATGAAGTACCCGTTGTTGCGCCATTGGGGTTAGATGAAAACAATCAAACTTTTAATATCAATGCAGATACAGTTGCTGGTTCAGTGGCTAAAGAATTAAAAGCTAGAAGATTAATGATTATTAGTGATGTTGAGGGCGTATTAGACAGTGAAAAAAAACTAATCCCTGAAATTAATTCTAAAAAAGCTAATGAATTAATTGATCAAGAAGTAATTTCCGGTGGAATGATACCTAAAATTAAGAATTGTCTAGATGTTGCAAGCAATGGAGTTAAGGCAGTCGTAATAATTGATGGAAGAAAAAATCACTCACTCCTTTTTGAACTATTATCTGATAAAGGTTCAGGAACTTTAATTAGAGAATGAAAAATTTAATTGATACTAAATACTGGCTATTCGACCTAGATAATACTTTGTATTCTGGACAAACTAAGGTTTTTTCTGAAGTTGATAAAAAGATGTCTTCTTTTATTTCAAAGAAATTTAATGTCGATTTAATTAAAGCAAGAGAAATTCAAAAAGAATACTTCTATGAATATGGAACAACATTATCTGGATTAATGAATCATGACAAAATTAATCCACATGAATTTTTAGAATTTGTTCATGATATTGATATTAGCTGGCTTCCTAAAGATGAATTGTTACGAGAAGAATTAATTAAAATTAAAGAAAAAAAATATATCTTTACCAATGGTTCTCATGCGCATGTAGAAAATGTAACTAAACAACTAGGTATAGATGGGTTGTTTGATGGAGCATTTGATATTGTTGATGCTAATTTTATTCCAAAACCAAAAATTGAACCTTATAAAAAGATAGTAGAAAAATTTGATCTTGATCCAACAAAATCAATATTGATTGAAGATATTGCTCATAATTTAGAACAAGCTAAAAACTTAGGGATGAAAACTTGCTGGCTTGAGAATGATGAAGTATTTGCAAAAAAAGATGCTGATAAACCATATATTGATTATAAGATTAAGAACTTGCCTTCTTTTCTTCAAGAAATTAATATATTAAAAGCACAATAAAACTAACCTACTAAAGATAAAATAAAACTATGAAAGAATTTGAAAACATTATCAATACAGCTTGGGAAAATAAAGACTCCATTAATGGTCAATCTGATAAGTCTATATTAGATGCCATCAACCAAACGATTGAACTGGTTGATAAAGGTGAGCTAAGAGTTGCTGAAAAAAATGGTAATGAGTGGGTAGTTAATCAGTGGGTTAAAAAAGCAATAATGTTAAGTTTTAGAACCCATGATATGGATTCATTGAGTGGCCCATATAGCAGTTGGTATGACAAATCTCATTTACTAAAAGGGAAAACATCAGGTTGGACTAAAGAAGATCATATAAAAGCTGGCTTTAGAATGGTTCCAAATTCTCCAGTTAGAAAAGGGTCTTTTATTGGAAAGAATGCAGTGCTTATGCCTTGCTTTGTAAATATTGGAGCTTATGTAGATGAAGGAACTATGGTGGATACTTGGGCTTCTGTAGGATCGTGCGCACAAATAGGAAAGAACTGTCATATATCAGGTGGTGCTGGAATTGGAGGTGTATTAGAGCCAATGCAAGCTAACCCTACTATCATCGAAGATAACTGCTTTATTGGAGCTCGTTCAGAAATAGTTGAAGGAGTAATTGTTGGAGAAGGATCTGTATTATCTATGGGTGTATTTATTGGTCAATCTACAAAAATTGTTTATCGAGAAACTGGTGAAGTAATCTATGGAAAAATTCCACCGTACTCAGTAATAGTACCAGGCAGCCTTCCAAGTAAAGATGGTAAAGGTCCTGCTTTATATTGTGCAGTAATTATTAAACAAGTTGATGAAAAAACTAGATCTAAAACTTCTATTAACGACCTATTAAGAGACTAAATGCCAACTTACAATGAAATCACATTAGCCAAAGAACTAATAAGATTTCCAAGCATTACGCCAATTGATGCTGGGGTAATGAAATTCTTAGCTAAAAGATTAACTGCTATTGGATTTAAATGTAAGATTTTAGAGTTTAAAGATAAAAACTCTAAACCAGTTAAAAACCTATATGCAAGATTGGGTAATACTCAACCAAACTTTATGTTTGCTGGTCATTTGGATGTGGTTCCACCAGGAAATATAAAAGATTGGACAATTAAACCTTTTAGTCCAGCTATTAAAAAAAATCATCTTATTGGTAGAGGCGCTAATGACATGAAAAGTGCAATTGCAAGCTGGGTTGTTGCTGTAAATAACTTTGTATCAAATAATAAGAAAATTAATGGATCGATTAGTTTATTAATTACTGGTGATGAAGAAGGTGTTGCAATTAATGGTACAAAAAAAGTAGTTGATTACTTAAAAAAGAAAAAAGAAAAAATAGATTTCTGTTTAGTTGGTGAGCCAACAAACCCCAATAAACTTGGTGAAATGATTAAAATTGGTAGAAGAGGAAGTATCAATGCTGAGTTAACTATAATTGGAACTCAAGGTCATGTTGCATATCCTCATCGTGCTAAAAATCCATCGACTTCATTGATCAAAATACTAAATGAAATAAAAGAAATAAAATTTGATAACGGAACAAAAGACTTTCAGCCAACAAATTTAGAAATAACTAAAATTAATATAAATAATACAGCTGATAATGTTATTCCAGGACTTGCAAGGTCTACCTTTAACATAAGATTTAATAATAGACATACATCTTCTAGATTAAAGAATAGATTAAATAAAATTTTCAAAAAAATTACCAAAAAAGATAAATCTAATTTTAAAGTAGAATATCGTGTATCAGGTGAAGCTTTTTTAACTAAGCCCAATAAAACAACTTACATGATTCAAGATGTAATAAAAAAAATTACAAAAATTAAACCTCAATTGTCTACAACAGGTGGAACTTCAGATGCAAGATTTATTAGAAAAATTGCTCCATGTTTAGAATTTGGTTTAGTAGGTAAAACAATGCACAAAGTAGATGAAGCAGTGTCTATTTCAGATTTAAAAAAACTAACAAAAATCTATTCTACAATACTTAAAAAATATTTTTTATAATTTTTGATAAAGTTAGAATTTAAAATTAAATAATATTAACTAGTAACTGGAATTAATTATCATTCTAGAGACAAAACCTATTTTATAGATATAATAATATAAATTGAAATATGAATATTCAAACATTGTATAAAACTTCTAATACCATTTGTGTACTTCTACTCTTATCAGTATTGATATATTCCCTGGATTACAGTTTCGGTTTCATCCTTAATAAACAATTTCCAGATATCTATATTTTTACTTTTGGAAGTATGTATGAAGGTTGGAAGGAAGAAATTTGGATGGAAAATGGTTTGATTGAGATACTGCAGGAATTAATATTATTTTTTACAATACTCTATTTATTAAAATTTTTTTATAAATTAAAAAACACAACTCATAAAATAATTAAAGTGTTTATTATATTGGAAATTTTAGGTTTATCTTATTTCTTTTTGGAAGAAATAAGTTGGGGGCAACATCTTATTAACTACAAAACTCCGTTATTTATTGAAAATATTAATCACCAAAAAGAGTTTAATCTCCACAATATATCAAATTTATTTAATGAACTTCCAAAAAGTTTGGTTTTTATTTGGTGTGGACTATCAATATTTTTTCTAAAAACTTTCAAACCAAAAATAAAAGATATTTATTACATTTTAATCAATCCAGATAAAAATTTGATTAAAATCAGTATTACATTATTAATTTTTACTATTCCAAATTTAATTGTTTCAAATTTTGATTTGATAGATTATCAAGATTTACATCTGAGGGATGATTTTGAAGCTATAGGTTATAACCTTAAGATGCTTTTTACGATTATATTAAGCTTTAATTTTTTTAGACTTTCAGAATTACATGAATTTATATTTGCTTATTATTTTTTATGGCATTCTATTTTTTTAAAAGAAAATATTTTTAATAAATGAAAACTGGTTTAATAACCTCTGACACTTATCAAAAGCATAATACAGGTGAAGGTCATCCAGAGAAAATTGACAGGGTTGCAGTAGTTATCGATAACTTCAAAAAATTAGATAATAAAGATTTAGTTTGGAAAAAACCTTCAAAATTTGACCGATCACTTTTAGAAATAACTCACAATTCTGATTATATAAATTTTGTAGAAAAATCTTTTCCAAAAAAAGGTTTATCTTTTTTAGATGGTGATACAATTGTCTCCCCAGGAAGTAAGGATGCCACGTCAGATGCCGTAGGTTCAATTATTACAGCTATTGATGGTGTTCAAAATAAAGATTTTAAAAATGCTTTTTGTGCCGTTAGACCCCCTGGACATCATGCAGAGAAAAATAAAGCTATGGGTTTTTGCATCTATAACAATGTGGCAGTTGGAGCCAACTATCTTATAAACAAATATAAACTTAAAAAAGTAGCAATTATTGATTTTGATGTTCATCATGGAAACGGTACTCAAGATATTTTTCATGATAATGAAAAGGTTTTATATATTTCTACTCATCAATATCCTTATTATCCAGGATCAGGCACTAACGATGAAAAAGGGAAATATAACAATATATTAAATATTCCCTTACCAGCAGGAACAACCTCAGAAGAATATTTAAATGCCTATGAATTTGTACTTAAAAGAATTAGAGAATTTAAACCTCAATTTGTCTTACTTTCAGCAGGGTTTGACGCACATAAAGACGATCCATTGGCACAACTTCAATTAGAGTCAAAAGATTTTTATAGTATTACTAAAAGAACACTCGAGCTATCAAAACAATATTGTGATGGAAAAGTAGTATCAATTTTAGAAGGTGGATACGATCTATTAGCACTTCAAGAAAGCACTGAGATGCATGTAAAAGCTTTACTAGAATTTAATTGATAATTTCTCAATAAGCACTAAAGAATTCTCAATGAAACTTTATAGAATTAAAAAGTCTGACATCGATAAAAAAGGTCGTGGCCTATATGCTACAAAAGATATCAAAGAAGGCACTAGAATTATTGATTATGTTGGTAAAATTATTACTAAGAAACAAACAGAAGAGTCACAAAAATTTGATAATGCAAAGCCTATCTATTTATTTAATTTAAATAAAAAATACGACATGGATGGAGATGTTTCTTGGAACACAGCACGTTTAATAAACCACTCTTGTTCTAATAATTGTGATTATAATGGAACAGGTTTAAAGTTATGGGTAGTGGCTATAAAAGATATTAAAAAAGGTGAAGAGATTACAGCTGATTATGGATTTAGTTACGATGAAGATTACAAACAGTTTCCATGTAAATGTAAGTCAAAAAATTGTTGTGGCTATATTGTTCGAGCTGAGTCTAGATGGAGAATTAATAAGAAATTTAGTATTGGCCGACAAAAAACTAGTAAATAACTTTTTCTAAAAATAATCCTTCAGCAGGCGCAGGTGGTGCACAAAGAACTCTTTTTTTTGATTTAATAACAAATTCAAATTTTTTTAAATTCCATTTATTTTCAGCTAAATATTTTAAGCTACCTACCATTGATCTTACTTGTTGTTGTAAAAATGATTGTGACTTAAACTGTATTTCAATTCTTCCACTAATTGATTTAATCTTAACAGATTTCATAGTTTTAATTGGACTTTTTGCATTACAACTTGACGCTCTAAAAGTAGAAAAATCTTTAGTGCCTAAAAGTTTTTTTGCCCCTTTTTTCATTAACTCAATATCTAATTTTTTGATTATGTGCCAGCCTCTTTCTTTTTCAAGAGAAGGCTTACTTAATCTATTAAAAATTATATATCTATAAATTCTTTGTTTAGCAGAATGTCGTGCATGAAATTTTAGACTTTTTTTTTTAATTGCTAAAACAGAAATACCTTTATCATTTATGAAATGATTAATTGATTTTAATAACTTATCTAAATTTTGAATTTCTTTTTTGCAATCAAAATGAGCTGACTGCTCTATTGCATGAACACCTGCATCTGTTCTTCCAGATCCTATCAGGACCACTTTTTCTTTTAAAAATTTTGATAATTTGACTTGTATTTCTTTTTGAATTGATTTTCCTTTAGATTGTATTTGCCAACCAACAAAGTTGGTTCCTATATATTCTATTAAAACTTGATATCTAAACATTAGTTAATCTTGAGCCTTTTATTATTTGAGAGCCAAGAATAAATTCATTAATATTTTGAGGCTTTTTTCCTTGTCTTTGAATTTCAATAACTTTTATAGATGTTTCATCTCCACAGCTAATTTCTAAGTCGCTACTCATTACTTCACCTATCTCACCACTTTTAGTGCCTAATTCTGCTTTTAAAATTTTGTATCTTTCTTCCTTAAAAATAAAAAAAGCCCCAGGGCTTGGGTATAATCCATTTATTTTTCCAATAATACTTTCCGCATTATCATTCCACTGAATTTCACCCTCTGACTTTTCAATTTTAGAAGCGTAGGTTGCTTTTAAGTCATCTTGTTCTTTAAATATTAATTTATCTTTAAATATACTGTCTACATTTTCTATGATTTTTTCTGAAGCTAAAATTGAGAGTTTATTTGATATAATTTCTGCATTATCATTATCTTTAATTTCTACTCTATAGTTATTGCAGACTGGACCAGTATCAAGTTTTTCTCCTATTCTCATAATACTAATTCCTGTTTCTTTATCTAAGTTCATAATAGATCGTTGTATAGGTGCTGCACCTCTCCACTTTGGCAGAAGGGAGGCGTGAACATTTATAAAACCTTTTTTAGCAAGGTTCAAAAATTCTTTTGGTATTATTTGACCATAGGCTACGACAATTACCAAATCTAAATTTAGTTGTTTTAAATATTCGTATTCATCTTTATTTTCTTTTAAAGTCTTGGGTGTTCTACAATCTATGTTATAATCTTCTGCTTCAATTTGTATTGGTGACTTATTTATTTTTTGTCCTCTTTGTGATTTTTTTGGTGGCTGTGCGTATACAGTAGGTATTATATAATTTTTTTCATATAAAGATTTTAGGATAGGTACAGCAAATAATGGTGTACCCATGAAGACAATTTTTTTTGTCATTTAAACGATTATTCTATTCGACTTAATTTTAGAAAGTTTTTTAATTATCATAGATTTTTTTAATTTAGATAAATAATCTATAAACAAAACTCCTTCTAAGTGATCCATTTCATGCTGAATACAAGTTGCCAATAATCCATCAGCTTTCAATAATTGTTTTTTTCCATTGTAATCTAAATATTCAACTTCACATTCATTTGGTCTCTCTATTTCAGCAAACTGATCTGGAACAGATAAACATCCCTCTTCATATTTTGATGTTTCATTATTTTTATTTTTAATCACCGGATTAACAAAATATCTTGGTTCCTTTTTGTCTTCATCTCTGCTTATATCCATCACTATAATTCTTTTTGGTACACCTATTTGAATCGCTGCAAGACCTATTCCAGGTGCTGCATACATAGTATCCAGCATATCATCCATAAGTCTTCTTTCTTCATCACCGACATTTTCAACTGGTTTAGAAATCTGCCTTAATAGTTTGTTTGGTTCTATTAAAATTGTTTTAACTGACATAATGACTGATTATTTTAGTATAAATTTTAAACTTTTAAAGGAAGAATTTTAAAGAGTATTCGATTTCTTAGTGGATCCACATTTAACTGATTGAGTGTGCTTATAATAAAGTATAATGTATCCTCATCAATATTGTTTAAGTTGTCCTGCCCTATAACCTCAACAATTCTAAGCAATGCAGCAGCCATATCGCCACTGTTAACAAATATTTGAATATCAGATGGTATTTCTGAATCGTTTATTTGGTATAAATCATTATACTTATTTAAAATCTTGATGCCATCAGACTTAAAAGCTTCAACTAGAATTATATCTTTTTTAGAAAAAAAATATTTTTTATTTTTTTTAATTTTTTTTAAGAAATCATTTATATCTTTTGTGGGATCTTTTTTGGATTTTTCTAATTTTAAATAATTTATTAATTTTGATTGATGTAAAATTTTATTATTTATTTTAATATTCACTTGTTCCATCTTTTCATTATCTAAATTATTTTGATAAAATGTTGTAAAATTTGAAGGGACTTTATCCTCTTCTATATTTCTTAAAAAAGTTTGTAACTCTATATTAAATGCATTCTCAATACCGTCATTCTTGAAAGAATTTTTGAGAGCATTCATTAGTTGTAATTTATTTTCAATCTCAGTAGTAATTAAAATTCCTTGGTAAATTAATGCTCTTGTCTCGATTGTTGAGAGTACTTTGCTTGATTCTTTAATATTTAATAATTGAGTAATATTAAATTGAAATCTTTTATAGAGTTCAAATAATTCTTTCTCTGTATAATTTCCTTCATGTGTTGCTTTTTCGATACTATTAATTTTGTCTATATCTGTAAGCTCAATATCAATAATATTATCTAATAGATTTGAAGTTGATAAATATTTCCATATTTGTTTTGATGTAGTATCTTTGGGTTCAAATTTAAATTCTGGATTTGTTCTGTGAGATAAGTGAAAATCTAAGATTGTTTTTTCTGAAACTTCTATTTCTGGTTCTGTATTATACCCCATCAAATAATCGATTTTTTTAATAAAAAACTTATCAGCAATACCTAATTCTAATTGAAGATCGATGAGCAATTGAGCTTCATCTCTTTTATTATTGTTAATTAAGCAATAAATATCAAATTTAGATAGATATAAGTCTTGTATTGGCTCTTTAATTTCTGAAAAAATCTCACAAGCTTTTTTAACGTTAGATTGAGACAGGTAATGATCCACTAAATGTTTGGTAAGTTTTGGGTGCTCATTAACAATCTGATTGTTTAATAAATATTGTTCAATTAAGTCAAAATTTGAATGCTTAATAAGCCACTTTGATTTTATTTCTAAAAACTGTTCTTTTGAAATATTCATTTCTGGATAATGTGCATTTGTTAATAATAAAATATCCAAAATCTCCACCGCATCTCTTGAAAGTTCCAATTTATCTATTCTTTTAAAGATATTTAAAATTTGATCCCCATTAGAATTAGACCACATATTGATATCTAAACCGTTTTCTGCAGGATCATAAATTCCAACTAACTTTGTTTCTTTAGAAATTAAAGTTTGTGTTTCCTCTATACTTAATCCCCCTTCTTTTTGGGACTGCATTTCATAAATAGTATTCTGTGGAATATTTTTTTCAGCTTCATCTTCGATTAGATTTATGTTCTCTTCAAGTTTTTTTTTACCTACTTCCCAGATATCCACTGGTTCTTGTGAGTTGGTTGCAAAACCAAAAAATAAAGAAAATAATATAACTAAAAAATAGTTTTTACTTAACAATTTTAAGTTTTTCATTAGGAATGATTTTTTCAATGTTTTTATTTGGAGATGGAAATTCAATTTTCCCAAGTAGTACTGTGGCTCCAATAAAAATAATTAGCACCAAAGTTATTTTAATTAATAGACTTTTACCACTCCCATTACTTGTGTTTTTTGAAAATTGCATATATTCTTTAGTAATTTCAAATTAAGACATATTTGTGTTTTTTCAATAAAGAAAGCTTATGAATTCAAATAAAAACCTTGTTTTTTTAGGTATGATGGGGTCAGGTAAATCTTCTATTGGAGCTATGGTTTCAAAAAAATTAAACATTCCATTCATTGATATAGACAATTTAATTGAAGAACATGCTGGAATGACTATCTCAGAAATATTTGAAGCAAATGGCGAGGACTATTTTAGAAATTTGGAGGAAAAAATAACAATTAAATCTTTGAAACATAAAAAAGTTGTTGTTTCCTTAGGTGGGGGTGGTTTTGTTAATAATAAGATAAGAAAAGATGTTTTAACAAATCATTTTTCTTTTTGGCTTAATTGGGATGATTTAGTTTTAATTAATAGAATTAAAGGTAGCAAAAAAAGACCCTTAGCCTCAAAGTCAACTGAACAAGAAATTAAGGCCATTATCAACAAAAGAAAAAAAATATATTCAAAGGCTAATTTTAAAATAAACTGTAATAAATTAACAAAAAGTGAAATAGTAAAAACAATAATAAAAACATATGAGCTTAATTAAATTAAAAGTTAGCACTAACAGTCAGAAATATTCAATTATTATTGGAAACAATATCTTAAAAAAAATAAATAAATTTTTGAAAGAAAACTCTGTTAATTTTAATCAATGTCTTCTTGTAGTTGACAAGAATGTTCCAAAAAATTTAATAAAAGATGCTTTAAAATCTTTACCAAAAAGATCTGCTACAGTCCATTATTTTAATGCAAGTGAAAAAAATAAAAATCTAAAAAGTGTCAATAAAATCACATCAATTCTTTTAAAAAAAAATTTTAATAGAAATGATTGTTTGGTTTCTATTGGTGGGGGTATTACTGGTGATGTTTCAGGCTTTGCAGCTAGTACTTTTAAACGTGGCTTAAAGTTTGTTAATATACCAACCACACTACTTTCTCAGGTTGACTCATCTATTGGGGGCAAAACAGGTGTAAATACCAAATATGGTAAAAACTTAATTGGCTCATTTTATCAACCCTGTCTAGTTTTATCAGATATTAATTTTTTAAACTCTTTGCCAAAAAGAGAAGTTGTGTGTGGATATGGTGAAATTTTAAAACACTCCCTTATTGATGACAAAAAGTTTTTTAATTTTTTAAATAAGAATGGAGAAAAAATTTTAGAATTAAAAAGTCCCTTTATACAAAAAGCTATTCATCAAAGCTGCTTGATTAAAAAAAAGGTAGTTGAAGCTGACGAAAAAGAATTAGGTATGAGAAAAATACTAAATTTCGGACACACCTTTGCTCATGCTTTTGAGGCAACACTAAGTTATTCAGTCAAACTAAATCATGGTGAGGCGGTTATCCTTGGCATTAAAACTGCTGCTAAATTTAGCTTATTAAATAAAATTTTGAATAAAAAAGAATTTGAATTAATTAACAAGCATTTAAATAATCTAAATCTTCCAAGAAATATTAATAAATTTTTTTCACTAAAAAATTTAAATACACTTTTATCTTTTATAAAAAAAGATAAGAAAAATAATACAAAGAAAATTAATCTAGTTCTGCTTAAAAAAGTAGGTTCCCCAGTTTACAAATTACAATTTAGTGAAAAAACTATTAATCTTTTTTTAAAAAAAGAATTAACTAAGTAATATTTGAATGGAATGTATGTGTTCTTTCAATTCAACATCTAAAATATTATAGATTTTCTTGGTTGATTCTATTTTACTTAATCTTTTCAGCTCTTCAGATTTAATAATTAGTTTTAAATGAAACATTCCTTCTTGATTTCCTTTGTGATTTTTATGTAAAAAACTTTTATCTTCTAGTTTAAAATCTTGCATAACAATTTCTGCTTCAATTTTACTTTTAACAATTGCAATTAATTCGTTTATATTCATAAATAATAATTTAATACTATACAGCATGAAAAATATTTGTGATTGGAATAATTGCTTTGATACTGGTGAATATAAGGCGCCAATTGAGAAAGATAATAGCAAACGCTACAGGCTGCTTTGTTTAGCTCATGTTAAAGAATTCAATAAAAATTGGAATTATTTTAAAGGAATGGATGATGAACAAGTATTTGATTTTTTAAAGTCTGATATGACCTGGCACAAACCCACTCAGAGCTTTAGCTCTTCAGATAACTTTTTTAAAGTTCTATGGAACAATACTTTAAAAGATGAGTTTGATAAAACCAAACTTAGAGGTGAATATAACCATATGAATCAATTCAAATTTGATGCTAATGACATTAAAGCTTTTAGTATTCTAGGTGTTTCAGTTGGCCAAAAATGGGAACAAATACAAGATCAATTCAAAACTCTTGTCAAAAAATTTCACCCTGATATTAATTTAGGAAATAAAGAATACGAAGAAAAACTTAAATTAATTACTTTGGCTTACACTCAGCTAAAAAATACTTATAAGGAAAAAATTGACACCTAATTTAAATATACAGCCAGACATTAAGATGTCTTTAAAACAAAGTTTTGGAATTGATTCAGATATGGAAGTTGACGCTTTTTCTAAAAGAAGTGAATACGTTCCTGAAATAGATAAAAATTATAAATTTGATAGAGACACTACTCTTGCTATCATATCGGGCTTTGCGTTTAATAAGCGTGTCTTGGTTCAGGGTTATCATGGTACGGGAAAGTCTACTCACATTGAACAAATTGCAGCTAGATTAAACTGGCCTTGTATTAGAGTAAATTTAGACAGTCATGTAAGTAGGATTGATCTTATTGGAAAAGATGCAATTGTTGTAAAAGATGGCAAACAAATTACAGAGTTTAAAGAGGGTATTTTACCTTGGTCTATTCAAAACCCTGTTGCACTTGTTTTTGATGAATATGATGCAGGAAGACCAGATGTGATGTTTGTTATCCAGAGGGTATTAGAAGCCGAAGGTAATTTCACTCTTTTAGATAAAAATAAAGTTATAAAACAAAATAAATTTTTTAGATTATTTGCAACTTCAAATACAGTTGGTTTAGGGGATACAACAGGATTGTACCATGGTACCCAGCAAATAAACCAAGGACAAATGGATAGATGGAATATTGTAACAGCTTTAAACTATCTTAGTCTCGATAGAGAAATGGAAATCGTTCTTGCTAAAAATAAAAATTTAAACAATCCAAAAGGTAAAGAAAAAGTATCCAACATGATTAAAGTTGCATCTTTGACTAGAAAAGGCTTTATAGCAGGAGATATATCAACGGTAATGAGTCCAAGGACAGTACTTCATTGGGCTGAAAATGCTGAAATTTTCAAAGACACTGGTTATGCTTTTAGAGTTACTTTTTTAAATAAGTGTGACGATATAGAAAAAAATATAATAGCTGAATATTATCAGAGATGTTTTGGAGAAGAGTTGCCAGAGTCGATGGCTAATATTCAGATCTAAATGAGCTCAAAAGAAAATAATTTTAAAGAGCAATTTAAACAGGCATTAATTTCTACTGCTAAAGTAATTTCTGAAGATTATAAATTAGATGTTAAAAAATTAGATAAAAATTTAGGCAATAAGAAGAGTGATTTTTTTGATATAACTAATTTATCAAATAAAAATGATTTTGTTAGACTAAGAGCAGAAACTGATTCTGGTGCCTTAAAGAAAAAATTTTCAAATAAAGAAATATTTAATAAAAACCTGCCTAATAATCCTTCTTGTAAATCTTTATATAATATTGCTGAAAAAATCAGGTATGAACTTCTTGGGGGCAAAATACTTAAAGGTGTTGGGAAAAATTTAAGTGAAAATTATAATCAAAAAATACTTTCTAATCGTAAAGAACAATTAAAAAATAAAAAAGATGTTCCTGTTACTGAAGCTTTTGAGCTATATATGTTAAATAAATTCTTTAAATTAAAGCTCAATGATGTGTCTACAAAAATGTTAAATTTTTGGAAGAAAGAGTTTGACGAGTCTATTGATAAACATTTTGATTTTTTAAGTAAAAATTTAGAAGATCAAAATAATTATAGTTTAAAATTTTCAGAAATTTTAGAGAATATGGATGTCTTTGCTTCAGATAATGAAGAAAATAATGATGAAAACGATGAACAAGAAAATGAGCAAGACAATAAATCAGAGAACGATAATGACAGTCAGTCTGATGATAAAGAGGAAGAAAGCAAACAAGATGATAGTCAGACTAGCCTAGATGCTGGCTTTGATCTAAGCGACCAGCAAATGGAAGAACAATTAGAGGATTCAGATTCTTTGAAAGAAAGTGCAGAAAACGTTTTACAGAAAACAAATATTAATAATATTAATCAAGATTATAAAGTATTTACCACAGAATTTGATGAAATTGCAAAAGCAGAAATATTAGAAGATATAAAAGAAACCCAAAAATTAAGAAAAAATTTAGACCAACAGCTTGTTGGGTTTCAAGATTTAATTACTAAGCTTGCTAACAAGCTACAAAGGCAGCTCCTTGCAAAACAAAATAGAGCATGGGAGTTTGATTTAGAAGAAGGTTTGTTAGATAGCTCAAAATTAACTAGAATAATTATGGATCCTTACAATTCTTTATCTTTTATGAAAGAAAAAGATCTTGATTTTAAAGATACAATCGTAACTCTGTTAATAGACAATTCTGGTTCCATGAGAGGTCGGCCAATAACAATCGCAGCACTTTGTGCAGATATACTATCTAGAACCTTAGAAAGATGTTTGGTAAAAGTAGAGGTTTTAGGATTTACCACAAAAAATTGGAAAGGTGGTAAGAGCAGAGAGGCTTGGGCTAAAAATGATAAGCCCAAAAATCCTGGAAGATTAAATGATTTAAGACATATTATTTATAAAAGTGCAGACACGCAGTGGAGGCAGGCTAAAAATAATATAGGTTTAATGCTTAAAGAAGGATTATTGAAAGAAAATATTGATGGGGAGGCTATTTCGTGGGCCTATAATAGAATTAAAAAAAGAAAAGAAGAAAGAAAAATACTCATGGTTATTTCAGATGGTGCCCCAGTAGATGACTCAACACTATCAGTTAATTCAGGAGATTTTTTAGAGAAACATTTAAAGAAGATGGTTAAATTTATAGAAACAAAGAGTGACGTTGAAATTTTAGCTATCGGTATTGGTCATGATGTTTCTAGATATTATGATAAGGCTATTAAGATAACAGATGTACATGAGCTTGGAGATGTTATGGTTTCTCAATTGAGTGGCTTATTTGAAAACAAAAAGAAACTACATTAAAGTTTTAAAAGATCTTCATTTTTCCATTTGATATTAACTTCAGCCCCACTTCTTGTTTGAGAGTTTCTACATAAAATATTTGCATAATTTTTTTCAAGTAGAGTTTTGCCTATAAAAATTCCTAGACCCAATCCAGATTTTGATTTTATTGAAGACTTAACAGATTTAATATAAGGCTCACCAATTTTACTCAAAACATCTTTTGGATATCCTTCTCCATCATCTTCAATTATAACAGTTGTTAAATCATTATCACTTTTAATGTTAATAAAAATTTTATTTGCAGAAAACTTATTTGCATTACCAATAAAATTTCTTAGTCCATAAACAACTTCAATTGATTTAGTTATATTTAGTGGATTTGAATTTTGATCATAATTAACAATAAAATTTTTCTTACTTGTTTCCTGGTATGATTTTACTATTTCATTTACATAGTCTGCTATTGTTAAATCACCATCAATAAAATCATCTTCAATAACTGGGTTTAATGTTAATTTTTTTAAAATCTCACTACATCTTTCTATTTGACTAGATAATAACTCAATATCCTTTTTAACATCTTCATTATCTTTAAATTGTTCCAGTAAATCACTGGATATAATCTTCATTGTTGAAAATGGTGTGCCTAATGAATGTGCAGCAGCAGCAGCTTGTCCACCTAATGATAATAATTCATGTTCTTTTGACATAATTTCTTCCATTTTATTTAGTGCCTCTTTTCTTATTCTGGATTCTGATCCAAAGGTTGAAGCAAAATAATTCAAAAAAAGTAAAGCAATAATTAACGCTATTGGAATAGAATAATAATAATAGCTATCTACATGAAAATGTTCACTAATTGGATAGGGTAATGGTTGATTAAAAAAGGTAAGAAAAATAACTACTAAAACTGTTAAGCTAACTAACAATAAATTGCCTCTAAAACCTAAATTAGACGATGAAAATATAGCTGGGATAATCAAAAAAACTGAAAAAGGATTTATAATTCCACCTGTTAAATAAATCAAACAACTCAGTTGTAAAATATCAATAGATAAAAAAATAAATGCTATCTTATCAGTTAGTTGAGTGTTCTGATTGATATAGACTAAATAAAGATTACTTAGTATTCCAATTAGAATTATTGAATTTGCTAAAATTAGATTAAATCTAAAATCAAAAATAAAATAAATAAGGTTGACTGTTATAAGTTGACCAATAATAGCAATCCATCTTAGATTGATATAAGTCGATTTTTTTAATGAAAAGTATTTTGAAGTTTCGAAAAACTTCATTATTAAATGTCTAGATTTTGAACATTAATTGCATTTGAAACAATAAAATCTTTTCTTAATGCAACATCATTACCCATTAATGTGTGTATCAAATCTTGATCTTTTTTTATATCTTTTGAGTACTGTACTTGTAATAAATTTCTTGTTTCTGGGTCTAATGTAGTATTCCATAGTTCATCTGGGTTCATTTCTCCTAATCCCTTAAACCTCTGAATACTCATTCTAGATTTTTCATCTTCATAAGATCTAGTAAATTCTTTTGTTCCTTTTTTAATTTTTTGTAATTCTTTATTATTCTTTAAAATATAATCTTCTAACTCTTTTTCATCTTTAATATAAATGCCTTTTGTTCCCTTATTAATCTTAAATAAAGGTGGCTGTGCAAGATAAACATGCCCATTTTCAATTAATTTATTAAATGGTTTGTTATTAAAGAATGTTAGTAACAATGCTCTAATATGAGAACCATCAACATCGGCATCAGTCATGATAATAATCTTTCCATATCTTAAATCTTTCAAATCAATATCTTCAACTTTTGGATCAAGACCAAGTGCATTAATTAAAGTCACAACTTCATTAGATGACATCATTTTTGCTAAAGATTTTGTTCTATGTTCGCTACCATCTCTATTGCTATTCTTTTTAAGAACAATCTCTTCCACATAAGTATTAAGAATTTTACCTCTTAGGGGTAAAACAGCTTGATTTGATCTATTTCTTCCTTGTTTAGCAGAACCACCAGCAGAATCTCCCTCAACAATAAATAATTCAGTTCCTTCTTGTTTGCCTATTTGACAATCTGCTAATTTTCCAGGTAAGCCACTTAATTCTAAAGCACCTTTACGTCTAACATTTTCTCTAGCTTTTCTAGCAACATCTCTTGCTAGAGCTGCCTGCATTACTTTAGCTAAAATAATCTTTGATAAAGTTGGGTTTTGATCAAACCATATTGAAAGTTTTTCACTAACAATACTTTCCACAATCATTCTAACTTCTGATGAAACAAGCTTATCTTTTGTTTGAGAAGAAAATTTAGGATCAGGTATCTTTGCTGAAATTACGCATGTAAGACCTTCTTTAATATCATCTCCTGAAATGGTTAACTTGTTTTTTTTTAGTAAATTATGCTCTGTAGCATATTTATTAATTACCCTAGTAAGAGCACTCCTAAATCCTAATAAATGCGTACCACCATCTTTTTGATAAATGTTATTTGTATATGGGTAAATGTCCTCTCCATAACTTGCATTCCACTTTAAAGAACATTCAATTTCAATATTGTCTTTTTTTCCCTCAATATAAATAGGTTTTTTAAATAAATCATTGCCAGTTTTATTTACAAGTTTCTCTCTTTTTTCATCTAAAAAATCAACAAACTCTAAAACTCCTCCATCAAACTTAAATACAATTATTTTTTCTTTTTTTTGATTTAAGTCATTAACTGTTATTTTAATTCCCTTGTTTAAAAATGCGAGTTCACGCATTCTTTTAATAATTATATTTGGAGTAAATTTTATTGAAGAGAATATTTCTTTTGATGGTAAAAATGTTATTTGTGTTCCTGTGTCTTTTGATTTTCCTATAACCTTAAGAGGTGCTTTTGAGGCTCCATCTTTAAACTCTATAAAATATCTATTTCCATCTCTATCTATTTCTAACTTTAATTTTTCTGATAATGCATTTACAACTGAAACTCCAACACCATGTAAACCACCTGATACTTTATATGAGTCGTGATCAAATTTCCCTCCAGCATGAAGCTGAGTCATAATAACTTCTGCAGCAGACATTTTTTCACCCTTATGCATATCAACAGGTATTCCTCTACCATCATCTCTAACTGTAATAGTTCCATCAGAATTTATTTTAACATCTATATTTTTACAGTGCCCTGCTAAAGCTTCATCTATAGAGTTATCAACAACCTCATAGACCATATGGTGCAAACCTGTTCCATCATCGGTATCACCAATATACATTCCTGGTCTTTTTCTAACTGCCTCAAGACCTTTTAAAACTTTGATAGAGTCTGCCTGGTAAGTTGATTTGTTTGTCATAATTAATTGAAAGAATGTGTACTTTTATATCATTTTTACAAAAATAATCACAAATAATTAATTCTGTACATTGCTCTTCAAAAGTTTATTTAATGCTTAATTGACATCCAATAAACTTCTATATTTATCAATATTTTGCACCACATAAGTGGGGAGGTTAATTTCATTAATAGAAAGTTTATTTAATTCAATTTTTTGTTTAATTTCAATAGATTTTAGTTCATCTATACATTTTTTAATATAGTTATCATTATTTACAATAGAATTATTTAATTCTGTATGCGCAAAACTTTTTAATTTATTTTTTATAAAGTCTAAATCTCCTAGCCAAGTAAAATGCCATCCACCATTATTAATAATTTTGAAATTTCTTTCATAATTGTTTGAAAACAATAATTTATCCAATCTATAAAACTTATATCTTTTATGTGTTTTTAAATTTCTTAACCATTGAGGGCTTTTTAAAAACTTTTTTTGACAGGCTCTTGTTCCATGCCAGCTTGATATCTTTGCTCCAAAATTTAGTTTATAGAAAAACAATCTTTGATTAAATACAATTATTTTTTCATTATAATTACCAAAGTTAACATTCTCTAAATTTGGAATTTCATCAAGATCAGAAATCAATACAATATCATCTTCCTTTGCTTGATTTAAGCAATTTGAAATATAGTTTCTTTGATAATTTTCTTTTTGCCAGGGGTTTAGACCTACTGGAAAACTACTAATCTTTTTATATATAATTTTTTCTTTAAATTCTGGATATTTGTTAATTTCAAATATGAGATTTTTTTTATTACCTGAATGTGTCTCTTCACTTTCTATAATAACAAAGTGATCCACAAATTTATTTAATACATTAAATCTTATCTCTAACAATTTTTCTTCATTGTTAAACATAAAACAATCAAAAATTTTATTCATATTTATAAATATTAATAGAAGTATTAAGTTTTATATTATATTTTTAATTTTTTAAAATATAATAATTATAATTTATGCTTTATATACACATGGGTGCAGGTGCAGGAGATTTGGATTCTAAAGCGAATTTCAGATGTGGCTTTACAGAGTTTATAAAAAAAAATTATAAAAATAATGATGTGATATTTGCAGTCGAAGCAAATAAATTAAACATAAAAAAATTAAAAAAATGCTGGAAAAATTATCCTAAAACAAAAATTTTAAATTTAGCTATAACTGGAAATTATTTAGATAAAAAAAAGAAAACACTTTATTACACAGAACAGGATAGTCCGCATTATCAAGTGTGTTCAATGGATATTAATCATGTAAAAAAACACTATCCAAGATCCATAATTAAAAAATTTTCAATTGACGCTATAAAAATTAACCAATTTTTTAAAAAATATATAAAAAAGAAATGTATTAATTTTTTAAGTTTAGACCTCGAAGGAGTAGATTATGAAATAGTTATGTCAATTAATTTCAAAAAATATGATATTAAAAACCTCTCCGTAGAGCATCTTCACTTAACAAAAATACAAAAAATTAAAATGATTCATCATCTAAATGTTAATGGTTATTCTTATTGTGGATCAGGATATGATCATAATAACTTTGATTACTTATTCAAAAAGAAAAAGATATTATTTAACAAAATACTTTCTAGAGTACTTTTTATAATAAGTAAGAAACATTTGAAAATTTTTAATAAATTTTTATTTAATAAATAATATTGGCGGAGAGAGTGGGATTCGAACCCACGGTACTTTTAACAATACACATACTTTCCAAGCATGCACCTTAAACCCCTCAGCCATCTCTCCATTAACTTTTTAACTTAGCACAATTATTTAAAATTGATTCCTAAATATTGACAAAATCATAAATACTAAATTTAAATTTTGAAAATTAAATCAAATGGTAAAGAAATTCTATCAGTAATATTTGGATCTTTGTTTTGAACACTATGCTCTAAGTATGAATTAAAAATTATAAGATCATTATTTTTAGGTTTAAATAAGTATTTATCACCAGTAAATGTATTTTTTTCAATTTTATTTAAACTCAGATTATACTTATAAATATCCATTTCTTTTAATGGGTTAAATATTTCCAATCCAGAATTAGGACTGTTGGGATTTACTTTTAGATAAAGAACTCCTGATAAGTCAGAGTCAAAATGACTATGCTTATTTATAATACCCGATTGTTTTGTTATCACAAACCACATTTTGATAAGGTCTATTTTTTTTGAGTTAAAAATATTATCTATATTTTTACTTACAAAATTTTCTATACTTTTAGAAGTATCCATGAATTCTTTTTTTTTATTCAGATTATGTTCAGATTGAAAAATATTTTTATGACCATCATTAGTAAATTCGTTTACATCAAATAAATCCTTATAGTTATAAATACTATTTATAATATCTCTAGTTTCAAAATCATGATTAAAAATGAATATTTTTGGTCTATAAAAGGCCATCAATAAATCTTTATCAAAACGTCTTTTTCTTTTTTTAAAAAAATTATAAAAAGAAATCCTTTTTCTTTCTTTTTTTGAAAATATTGAAATAAGTTTTGAAAAATAAACAGCTAATCTAAAAAAATTACATAAATATAAAAATTTTGGAAAGTTTTTCACTTATTAATTATACCAATTTTTATCTAGAAATTTTTCCTTAACATTATTAACTGTTTTACTATCAAATTTATGTGGAAGTATAGAAAACTTTGAAGAAAAAATTTTGACTCTATTTTTTCTAATAAAAGTCATTTCAATCATGTCTGGCACCAAATAATTTCCAATTTTTTTAATTTTACTAATATTATTTATATGTAGATGGCAAACATAAAAATAATTATTCAATTTATTGATTACTTTATCAAAAAGGTTCAGAAATATATCATTACGCAAGTGTCTTAAATCATGAAATTCAATTACTAAAATTCTTACTTTTTTTAAGTTTTCTTCTGAAATATCAATTAGACTAGCATACTCATCACCCTCAATATCTAATTTTAAAATTATGTCTTTATCATCCTTTATTATCCAATCATTAATGGATATTTCTTCATTATTTGATACTAAGCCTAATTTTTTTTTAAAAAATGAAGCTTTATTCGGCAATATAGTTTTTTCTATTTCATTAAAATCTAGCATGTTAGATTTAATTAAATATCTTGTTTCTAAATCTTTTTCGAATTGAGTCAAAAAACCTACTCCTGCAGAATAATTTTTATCAATACCAACAAAATCATCAGGCACTAAATATCCACCATCATTTTTTTCACCTAGTCTTATTAGTGAAGCATCAATCTCGTAGGGTAATAATTTTTTTAAAGTTTTTGAAATTTTTTTTTCGGACGATTTTTTTTCCACATACATTTTAAAAATATCAAAAAATTTTTCTTTTAAATTCATTACCTTTAATATCTCACTCTATAATTTGCTTTTTTGATAAAAACATAATTTACACAAGCTGTAAATCTTATAAAGTTCCTTACGTAATTTTTTTTTCGTTGCAGTAAGAAATTAACCATAAATTTAATAAAGTATTTTAAAAACATTTTTACGAAAAAGAAGTAAAAGGTTGATCTCGTACTAAATTTATCTTTAAAGTATAATGAAGACCAACAATAATGCCAATTTCTAGATTTATTTATCTTTTCTTGATTTTCTTTTTTATTTGAACCGAAGCCTACATGATGAACAATTGATTCTTTTATTTTCATGATGGAATATCTTTTTTTTCGCAACCTTAGACATAAATCGATATCTTCAAGATATGTATAGTAGTTCTCATCCCAGCCATTGATTTTTTTAATTATCGATTTTTTTATTAACATCGCAGTAGCAGGTACAGCTTCAACACAAGTATCACCTGAGGGTAGTATAGTCATTTTTTTTGGTCTTTTTATGCTTTTTAAATTTCCTAACGTAGACAGACTCAAATCTAAATGATCAAATTGACTATAATTTTTTTTTTCAAATATTAATGGAGAAATAATTCCTGCATTATTGTATTTTTTTTGTGCCTTAAGAAGATTAACTATTGAATTCTTATTAAAATAAACATCTGGCTGCGTAATTAATATATTTTCATTTTTCGATTTAGCTAACCCAATATTAAAAGATTTAGTTAGACCTATGTCTCCAACTTTATAATGTTTTATTTTAAATTTATGAAATTTTATAATTTTTTCTAATTCAGAATCTTCACCATTATCTATGATGATTATTTCTGATGATGATGGAAGAGATGATAAACACTTTTTAATTATTGCTCCAGGATAAAATGTTGGTATTATTATTGTTAGTTTAGAAAGAGACATAAAATAATTATTTTTTTTTAAAAATTAATTTTAAACATAATTTAATCATTACTTGAGAAAAAAAATTTGTACATAACTTTTTTTAGTTATATTTTTTTCATCTAGTTATTTAAATAAAAAACTCAAAGTTAAGATTTAGTATCAAGCTATATTCTAATTAAATCACTCACTTTTGATACCATGTCTGCTTTAATAAAAAACATTGTAACACCGATTACATTTATTAATTCATAGTTATTTTTTTTCATTAATTCAATTTTTGAATTCCTACTTTCATTAACTGTATCAAAAGAATTTTCTTCTATAGTAAAAAGAATTGGATTTATTTTTTCAAAATTAATACTATTAATAATATTTAATTCTGTGCCTTCAGTATCAATGTTTATAAAATCAACCTTGTCAATCTTGTTAAGTTTTAAAATTTCTTCTAATAGAAAACTCTTAATTTCAACTTTTTTTTGAGTTACATTTGATTTAATAAGTGAGTTTTGTTGATTTATTGGTGAATTTTCATAATAAAAAGTATCTCCAGAAAAATTTCCAATTGCACAATTAATATTTTTGTCCTCTGGTCTTGCAATATCAAATAAATCAATAGATGTTTTGCTAATATCAAGATTCATTCCTTTCCAACCTTTTTTATAAAGTTTATAGGTTAATGATCCTTTAATGGGATGATAAGCACCAATATCTACATAAAAACCATCACTATAATTTCTAAATATTCTGTTTACCATTACGTCTTCTGCAAATTCTGAATAATGAAAGTTTGGGTTTTTATTCTTATAAATTTTTTGAATTTTGTAAACCCAATATAAAAATCTGTTTTTTTTTAAAAAATTTAATTTGAACATAATTTATAACTTTATTTATAAAAATTTTTTTATACCAATTTATTATTCCTTATTAATTTTTAATACACCAATAAATGCTTCTTGGGGAATTTCTACTTTTCCAAACTGTTTACCCCTGGCTTTTCCTTTTTTCTGCTTATCCAATAATTTTCTTTTTCTGTCTCTAGCACCACCACCATGAATTTTTGTTAAAACGTCTTTTTTAAAACCTTTAATAGTTTCTCTTGCTATGATTTTTCCTCCAATCGCTGCCTGAACTGGAATCATAAAGTTATGTCTAGGTATCAAATCTCTTAATTTTTCACAAACTTCTCTTCCAACCGTTTGTGCAAAATCTTTATGAACCATCATTGATAGGGCGTCTACTGGTTCAGCATTAACAAGTATTCCTAGTTTTACTAAATCTCCCTCTCTATGACCTATAATTTCATAATCAAAGCTTGCATAACCACTGGTCATTGATTTAAGCCTATCATTAAAATCAAACACAACTTCGTTTAGAGGGATTTCATAATTTAAAACTGCTCTATTACCTGAATAACTTAAGTTTGTTTGTACTCCTCTTTTATCCTGACAAACCTTAATAATTGCACCTAGATATTGATCTGGTGTAATAATTGTTGCTTTAATCCAGGGCTCTTCAATAAATTTGATTAAAGTAGGTTCTGGTAAGCTTGAAGGGTTTTGTAGCTCTATTATTTCCCCTTTGTTCATATGAACTTTATAAACTACTCCTGGTGTTGTAGTTAATAAATTTATATCAAATTCTCTTTCTAATCTTTCGGTTATAATTTCTAAATGCAGGAGACCTAAAAAACCACATCTAAAACCAAGACCTAGCGCAGATGAAGATTCTGCCTCATATGAAAAACTAGCATCATTTAATTGGAGTTTACCTAAGCCATCTTTTAATTTTTGATATTCAGAGCTATCAACAGGAAACAATCCACAAAATACAACTGGCTTACTTGGTTTAAATCCTGGAAGTGCCTCTTGAAGTGGTTTAGTTGCATCACAAATTGTATCTCCAACTTTTGTTTCTGATAAAATTTTTATTCCTGTTGTTATAAAACCAATTTCTCCTGCATTTAACTCATTAATATCGGTTGCTTTTGGAGTAAATACCCCTACTTTTTCAATTATATATTCTTGATTAGTAGACATCATTTTGATCTTCATATTTTTTGAAATTTTTCCATTAATAACTCTTACTAAAATAACTACCCCTAAATAAGTGTCATACCAACTATCAACTAATAAACATTTTAAATCTGCATCCTTTTCTCCTTCTGGAGCTGGTAGTGATACAATAATTTGTTCTAAAATATCTTCTATACCCTCACCTGTTTTTCCTGAGCAAGGTATGGCATTTTCAGTATCAATACCAATAACCTCTTCTATTTGTGTCTTTGTTTTTTCTAAGTCTGACGCCGGCAAATCAACTTTATTTAAGACAGGTACTATCTCATGTTTAGTATCTAAAGCTTGATAAACATTAGCCAATGTTTGTGCCTCTACTCCTTGAGTGCTATCAACAATCAAAATAGATCCCTCGCATGCATACAAAGATCTACTAACTTCATAACTAAAATCTACATGGCCTGGAGTATCAATAATGTTTAGAATATATTCTTTCCCATCTTTAGACTTATAATTAAGTTTAACTGTTTGAGCTTTAATTGTTATTCCTCTTTCCCGTTCAATATCCATTGAGTCTAGAACTTGTGCCTTCATCTCTCTTTCGGTTAAACCACCACAACTATGAATTATTCTATCTGCAATAGTTGATTTACCATGATCAATGTGCGCTATAATTGCAAAGTTTCTGATATGATCAATTTTTGTCATAACTATGATCTAATCTTTGCGTCTGTTTTTGATTCTACAGTTGAAATGATAAGCTGGTTTATTTTATTTAAATCCTCTTCCTTTAAAGTTTTTTCCAAAGACTGAATTGTAACATTTAATGCAATCGATTTTTTATTTTCATCAATATTTTCTCCCTCATAAACATCAAAAACTTTAACAGATTTTATTAATTCCTTATCTACATTCCTAATTATTTCTATCAATTCTTGAGCTTTAAAATTTTTATCTAAAACAAAAGCAAAATCTCTCTCTGATTTTTGAAAGTCAGAATATTTATATTGAGTTTTTTGATTTTTTAATAATTTTTTTGGCTGTTTTATATTGTCTAGGAATATTTCAAACCCTACTAATGATTCAGCTTTAATGTCTAATTCTTTTAATATATTCGGATGAATATCACCAAAAAAACCTGCTACTTTTTCTTTACCCTTATTTAAAAAGATTCTTCCAGATTTACCAGGGTGATAATAGCTTGGTGTTTCGTCATCAATATATAATTTGTCCTTGTTGTAACCAGCCTCAACTAAGCTTTGAATAACGTCTCTTTTTACATCAAAAATATCAACTAACCTTCCCTGCTCTATCCAGCTCTGTCTTGACAGTTTTCCAGTTCTTAATCCACTTACTACTGTTTGTTGCTCACCTGGTTTAGATCCTGAAAAAGTTGGACCTATTTCAAATATTGATAAATCTTTGAATCCTCTGCCTAAATTCTTGTTTATATTGATAATTAAATTTGAAAAAATAGAACTTCTCAATACATTTAAATCTGCACTTATGGGATTAACTATTTTTATTTCTTTATTACTTTCAATAAATAATTGATTAATCTTACTGTCAGTAAAAGACCATGTAATAGCTTCCAAGTATCCTTTTGATGCAATAGCTCTTTGTAAAAAATGAAATAATTTTTGTGTTTTGTTTAAAGTATCTTTGTTTCTTACTTTCTCAGGTTCGATTACCTTAATTTGGTCATAACCTTTAATTCTCACTAGTTCTTCAACTATATCTACTTCTTGTAAAATATCTGGTCGCCATGTTGGAACTTTTAATAGTAATAGTTTTTTTTGTTTTTTTATTTCAAAACCTAAATTAGTTAGTATTTTTATTGTTTCTTTTTGATCAATTTTAAAACCTGTAATTTTTTCAAATAACTGCATGTCAAATTTTATAAACCTATCTTTAACATTTTCTATTTTTTGAATATCAAATTTACTAATTTCTCCTCCACAGATTTTTTTAATTAATTCAGCAGCTCTCTGGAGTCCCTGCTCTATTGACAGTGGGTCAATTCCTCTTTCAAATCTAAACTTTGCATCTGTGTCTATATTTAAAATTTTAGATGTTTTTCTAATTGATCTTGGATTAAAATAGGCTGACTCAATTAATACATTTTTTGTATCTAATTCTGTTCCTGATCTCGTACCTCCAATTATTCCTCCTAAACCTAATACTCCAGAAGCATCTGTAATAACACACATATCATCTTCAAGATTATAATCTTTCTCGTCTAAAGCTTTAAATTTTTCACCTTTTTTAGAATTCCTTACAATTATTCCTTTATCTATTTTATCAGCATCATAAGCGTGCAATGGTCTATTTAAATCAATCATTACATAATTTGTAATATCAACTATTGCAGAGATAGGTTTTTGACCTAATGATATTATTCTTTTCTTTAGCCAATCTGGACTTTCAGTATTTTTTACACCAGTAATTAAGCAACTTCCAAAAGAAGTACATCCTTGATTTTTTTCTTTAATTATTTTTATACTGACTTTTTGTTTATTTTTTTGAACTAACTTCTCTGTTTTAAATTTTTTTAATGTGCCAGAACCTGCTGTTGCTAAATCTCTAGCTATTCCTCTCACCCCCAAACAATCTGCTCTATTTGGTGTAATAGATATATCAATTACATTTACACTACTTTTAGGAAAATAATTTTCACCTATTTTTTTTTCATATTTTTTTGAAGAAAGTTCTGTAATCCCATCACTTTCATCTGATAAATTAAGTTCAGACTCTGAACAAAGCATTCCATATGAGGTGACACCTCTTATTTTGCTTACTACTAATTTCATTTGATTCTTTGGTACAATAGCACCTGGCGGTGCATAAATTGTCATTAATCCCTTTTTTGCATTAGGTGCGCCACAAACAACTTTTACAGGATTGTCGGATCCAATGTCCACATCACAAACTCTAAGTCTATCTGCATCGGGATGCTTTTCAGTCTTCAAGATTTTTGCAATTACAAATTCATCAAGCTCTCCTGATTGACTGTCAACACCCTCTACTTCAAGACCAACATCTGTAAGTTTATCAATAATTTGATTTTCATTAAGCTCAGTTTCTAAATGTTCTTTTAGCCAATTTGTTGTAATCTTCATCTACTCAAGCCTCTGTAATTTGAGGGTACATCTATGGGGTCAAAGCCAAAGTGGTTTAACCACCTATAATCACAATCAAAAAATGCTCTTAAATCATTTATACCATACTTGAGCATTGCCAATCTATCTATACCTATCCCAAATGCGTAGCCTTGGAATTCATCGGGATTTACCTTTACATTTTTTAAAACGTTTGGATGAACCATTCCACAACCTAAAATTTCAAGCCATTTATCTCCCTCCCCAATTACTATTTTCCCATTTTTAATTTCATATCCAATGTCTACCTCAGCTGATGGTTCAGTAAAAGGAAAGTGACTTGGTCTAAATCTCATTTTAATTTTATCAACCTCAAAAAATTCCTTAATAAAGTAATTCAAACAGCCTTTTAGGTGACCCATATTAATATTTTTGTCGATATGTAATCCCTCAACTTGGTGGAACATGGGAGTATGAGTTTGATCACTATCTGATCGATACGTTCTTCCTGGTGCAATGATTTTAAATGGAGGTTTATTGTTAAGCATAGTTCTTATTTGAACTGGAGAAGTATGCGTTCTTAATAATAATTCTTTTTTTTCATCAAGATAAAATGTGTCATGCATATCTCTTGCTGGATGATTATCGGGCGTATTTAATGCTGTAAAATTATTATATTCATTTTCAATATCAGGACCTTCTTCTACACTAAATCCAATTTCTGAAAAAATTGATGAGATTTCATCTATGACTTGGGACACTGGATGAATTTTTCCTTGAACAAAAGGTCTCTCAGGTAAAGTTATATCTATTTTTTCTTTTGCTAACTTTTGATTAATTTCTTTAATTTCAATATTATTAATTTTTGTAGTAATTAAATTTTGAAGCTCATCTTTTACTAAATTTAAATCTGATGCAAATTTCTTTCTCTCTTGTTCTGCTACTTTTCCAAGTTGTTTAAATTGAGAACTAATTAATCCATTTTTTCCAAATAGATCTGTCTTGATCTGATTAACTTGATTTAGATCTAAATTTTCTTTTAACTTTAAAAGAAATTCATCTTTTATTTTTTTAATATCAGACATATTGAGAGATTATTTCTTCACCGAAGAAAAACAATAGTGAAGATTAATTTAGTGCTGATTGAGCTTTTTGTACGATCGTTTTAAAGGCTTCTGGGCTATCGTATGCTATTTCAGCTAATATTTTTCTATCTAACTTAATTCCACACTTTGTTAAGCCATTAATAAATTTAGAATAAGTTAATCCTTCTGATCTAACACCTGCATTAATTCTCTGTATCCATAAAGATTTAAATTCTCTTTTTTTAGTTCTACGATCTCTGTAAGCATATTGCATAGCTTTTTCCATGGCTTGCTTTGCAACTCTTATAGTATTTTTTCTTCTGCCCCATTGACCTTTGACAGCTTTTAAAACTTTTTTATGTTTAGCGTGACTTGTTACACCTCTTTTTACTCTAGCCATTTTATCCTCTTAAACTGTAAGGCATATATGATTTAACTATTTTGCCATCTTGTTTTGACATAGTAGTCGTGCCTCTTAATTTTCTAATTTGTGAATTTGTTCTTTTTATCATGCCATGTCTTTTCCCAGCTTGCGCCATCATAACTTTTCCTGTAGCTGAGATTTTAAATCTTTTTTTTGCTGAACTTTTAGTTTTTAATTTTGGCATAATTCTGCGGACTTATACAAATATTGGAATGGATTTACAACCTCTATTAAGCCTTATAAAGGCTGAATAACCATGATCATTTGCTTGCCGTCAAACTTTGGATGTAATTCGACTTTGCCAATATCTTGCATATCAACTTTTATTTTATCCATCAATTCTCTACCTAAGTGTGAGTGTTGAAGTTCTCTTCCCTTAAATCGTATCGTAAATTTTACCTTATCCCCTTTTCCAATAAATTTTTTAGCATTTTTAACTTTAAAATCATAATCATGAGTTTCTGTAACTGGTCTCATTTTAATTTCTTTTAATAAAACAATTTTTTGTTTCTTTTTGGCAACATTTGCTTTTTTTTGAGCATCATATTTAAATTTACCCATATCAATAATTTTACATACAGGTGGTTTTGCATTTGGAGCTATTTCAATTAAATCTAATCCTTGTTCTTTAGCCATTGATATGGCTTCATTTGTATTTATGATTCCTATATTTTCACCATCACTTCCTATTACTTGTACTTCAGGTGAAGAAATTCTATTGTTAGATCTTGGACCTTTATCTTTAGTTCTTCTTTGAAAATAGTTTTGTTTAAAATCTGCCACTTAGTTTGAGGATGCTTTATTTAAAGCTGAGAAAGTTTTTAAGAATAAGTTTAATTCCATATTTTCTTGTTTGTTCGTATCCAATCTTCTAATCGTTACTGAGTTGCTGTCAACTTCTTTTTTTCCACAAATCAATAAAAGTGGTATTTTTGATAGTGAATGTTCTCTAATTTTATAATTCAAGTTATGATTTTTTAAATCTACCTCAGAGCTTATACCTACATTAATAATCTTTTTATTTACTTCTTTTGCATAAGAATCAAACTCTTCTGAAATTGGAATTACAACAGCTTGTAAGGGAGCTATCCAAAATGGAAATTTGCCTGCATAGTTTTCTATAAGAATACCAATAAATCTTTCTAATGATCCAAATAATGCCCTGTGAAGCATTACTGGAATTTTTTTAGTTCCATCTTTATCAACAAAAGAAGCTTCTAATCTACCTGGTAAGTTAAGGTCAACTTGTAAAGTTCCACATTGCCAATCTCTACCAATGGCATCTCTTAAAACGAATTCAATTTTTGGACCATAGAATGCTCCCTCTCCTTTGTTAATTGTGTATTCAAGCTTTGAGGCTTTAACCGCATCTAATAAAGCTTTTTCAGCTTTATCCCAGACATTGTCATCACCAACTCTTAAATCTGGTCTATCTGAATATTTTAATATTACATCTTCAAATCCAAGATCTTTATAAATATCTAAAATTAAATTTGTAACAATCAAACACTCCGATGTAATTTGATCTTCTGTGCAAAAAATATGAGCATCGTCTTGGGTAAAAGCTCTAACTCTTAATAGTCCATGTAAGGCTCCTGAAGGTTCATACCTATGTACTTTTCCAAATTCTGAAATTCTTAAAGGAAGATCTCGATAACTTTTTAAACCCTGATTAAAAACCTGTACATGCCCTGGACAATTCATTGGCTTTATTGCAAATATTTTTTCATCTGGTGTTTGAGATGTATACATATGCTCTCCATATTTTTCCCAGTGGCCAGATTTTTCCCATAGAGATCTATCTAAAATTTCAGGAGTATTTACCTCTTTGTAGCCAGCTT
The DNA here is from genome assembly GCF_012276695.1 of Candidatus Pelagibacter giovannonii. Lineage (GTDB taxonomy): Bacteria > Pseudomonadota > Alphaproteobacteria > Pelagibacterales > Pelagibacteraceae > Pelagibacter > Pelagibacter giovannonii. The sequence continues at coordinate 742,180 of NZ_CP038852.1, forward strand.
TTTCTTGTCTAGCTCTCATATATGCAACTAGTTTTTGAAATAATTTCCAACCTTTTTCATGCCAAAATACTGATCCTGGACTTTCTTCCCTAAAATGAAATAAATCCATTTCTTTTCCAAGTTTTCTATGGTCTCTTTTTTCTGCTTCCTCTATTCTTTTTAAATATTCATCTAAATCTTTTTGAGATGACCAACTTGTTCCATAAATTCTTTGCAACATTTCATTATTTGAATCACCTCTCCAATAGGCTCCTGATACTTTTGTTAACTTAAAAAATTTACCAATTTTTCCTGTTGACGACAAATGAGGGCCTCTACATAGATCGTGCCAGTCTCCATGAAAATATATAGAAACATCTTCACCTTGTGGAATACTTTCAATGATTTCGGCCTTGTATATTTCTCCTTTATCTTTGAAATGAGATATGGCCTTATCTCTTTTCCAAACTTCTCTTGTAGTTGGAACATCTCTATCAACAATTTCTTTCATCTTATTTTCAATTTTATTTAAATCATCCTCTGTAAAGGGTTCTTTTCTTGAAAAATCATAATAAAATCCATTTTCTATAATTGGACCAATTGTTACTTGTGTTCCTGGAAAGAGCTCTTGAACAGCCATCGCAGTTATATGAGCCGTATCATGACGGATAGTTTCTAAGCCTTCTTTATCTTTTGAAGTAAAAATTTTGACTGAACAATCTTCATCTATAACAAAACTTAAATCTTTAAGTTCTTCATTAACGCTAATAATAGTTGCCTGCTTTGATAAAGATTTGCTAATCTTTTCAGCAACTTCAAGGCCTGTTACTTTATTTGGAAATTCAATAGTGTTTCCGTCTGGCAATGTTATTAATGGCATTTAATTCAATAATTTTTTGTATTCTGAATATGTAGAAAAACACATTTTTTCAACATTAAATTTTTTAATTATATTTTTTCTACCTTCTATACCAATAGATTTCAATCTAGATTCATCTAATTGTATGACTTCTACTATTTTTTTGCTCAAAGCTTCTGCGTTGCCAGACTGAAATAAAAAACCAGTCACATTATCTATAATAGTTTCATTAGATCCCCCAATATCACTTGCTATTATTGGTTTTTCCATTGATTGAGCTTCAACTGCTACTCTTCCAAAAGCTTCAGGTTCTACTGAGGCCGAAACAACAATGTCTGATATTTTATAGGCTACCGGCATATTTTGACAATGTTCTATAAATTTCAACTGACCAGTTAACCTATATTGCTCAGCTAATCTTTTAATTTTTTTTGTATAAATATCTCTTCCTTGATCACTACCTAAAATAACAGCATTAAAAGATTCATATCCCAATTCTTTATTAACAAGATTTAATGCTTCAATAAATGTCTCCTGTCCTTTCCAGGTAGTTAACCGACCTGGCATTAGGATCATTTTTTTATTCTTATCAGCTTCCCAATCAGAAATAAGTCTATTTTCTTCCGTATTTAAGGTTGTTGATGAGTCAAAATAATCAACATTGATACCTCTAAAAATTACTAAGAATTTTTTTTTTAAATCCAAATATTTTGGATAATTTTTATTAATATGTGAAAAAATAAAATTTGATCCTGCTATTATTAAATCTGACCTAACCATTACTGAATTATAAAACTTTTTAAGTGAATTTTTAAAATTATAAGTACCATGAAAAGTTGTAACAAACTTTCTTCTTGTAATTTTTGTTGCAAAAAAACAAGACCAGGCTGGAGCACGGCTTCTTGCGTGAACAATAGATATATTATTTAGTAAAATAATAAAAATCAAAGCCATCGAATTAAAGAGCATTAAAAATGGATTTTTACTATGGACGGGAAGTTTTATTACTTTTACTTTTTTTTTGTCAACAAATTTTAATAACTCTCCTCCACTAGTCACTATATAAGAACTACAATTATTTTCTGGTAAATAGTGTGCAAGATCATAGCAGCCTGTTTCTGCACCTCCATATCCAAGCTTAGGAATTACTTGCAATACTTTTAATTCTGAAGACATTTGATAGAACTATATAGTAAGAATTAATTCTAATAAACTTATATGAATAAATTTAAATACATTAAGGTCCTTAATAACAGGCAAATAAGATACTTAAGTAAGGAATATAAAGATAATCTCTATATTGTTTTTTTACATGGTTTTATGTCAAACATCGAAGGTGAAAAACCTCAGACCATATTTAAATTCGCCAAAAAAAATAAACTTGGCTTTCTTGCTCTTGAATATTCTGGTCATGGTAAATCCTCAGGAAAATTTATTAAAGGGAATATTACTAAATGGTCAAAAGAAGTTGAAGCACTAATAAAAAAAGTAGTTAAAAAAAATAATTTTATCTTAGTTGGTTCAAGTATGGGAGCGTGGCTCTCTTTAAATCAATTTAAATATTTTAAAGGTCAGATTAAAGGTTTTTTAGGAATTGGTTCAGCTCCAGAGTTTTTACAAAATTTAATGTGGAAAAAGTTTACAAAAAATATGAAGAATGAAACTATAAAGAAAGGAATTTATAATTTAAAACATGGTAATTATGAGTATCCAATCACTTATCAGTTAATAAAAGATGGTAGAAAAAATAAAATCTTAAATAAAAAGATCAAATCTAAAATCAATGTAACTATGATACATGGAAGTAAAGATGAAGTTGTTCCAACAAGTTATTCTAGAAAGGTTCTTAAGTTGTTTACTAAAGCTAATAAAAAATTAGTGATAATAAAAAATGGTGATCACAGCCTTTCAAGTAAAAGGGGTATAAAAAAAATACTCTTAGAGCTAGATAAAATTACTTCTAATGTAGCTTAATCCTTCTATATAGCTTGGAAATTTTAAATTATAGTTAAAATAACTTTTCATCTTTTTGTTACTAACTTTCTTGGACTCATTATAAAAATTTTTTAACATCTCACTTTTAATTTGGTCAACCTCAATTTTTTCGATATTTTCAATATTTAACATTTTTGCTCCAAATAAAGTAACATCCTCAGATGTAGAAGGCTTATCATCAGATAGATTATATATTTCTCCTGACTTAAATTTTGATAAAGATTTGAATAATATATTTGAAATATCATCCACATGAATTCTAGAAAAATAATGATTTTTTTTATTAATCAATTTCACTTCTCCTGATTTTAATCGTATTAAAATATTTTTTTCATTAGAATAAATTCCAGATAACCTAAATATCTGAATTGGTGTTTTGTTATTTTTTTCTAATGAAACCCATGCATTTTCAGCTTTTAATCTTGCAAAACCGTTATTTGAGATTGGGTTTGTTTTGCTATTTTCATTAACCCATTCTCCCTTATGATCACCATAAACACTAGTAGCCGATAAGTAAGTTATCCATTTTGCTTTGGAGTTTTTTATAAATTTGGAAAAATTTTTTATAACTAAGTCTTCTTGATTTTCAGGTGGTATAGAAACTAAGATATGATCTGCTTCTTTTAATTTTACAACTAACTTTTGATCAAATTCATTACTATTAAATAGGTAGCTATTATAATCAATATCATTTAACTTTTTTTTTGAAGATTCACTTCTAGAAGTTGCTGACAGGTTAATATTATATTGTTCAGTATTAAGCTTCTTTATAAAATTTTTTGCTACTTGGCCAAAACCAAAACAAAAAATCTTTATATCCTTCATTTTAACTAACTTCTTTTATAATAGAATTTAGACTTATTGGGTTTTTTAGCTTATCAATCATTTCTTTTGGACAAACTTGAATAAAATTAGAAATTTCTTTATCAAAATTTTCTATTATTTTTTTAGAAAAATCTGAGTTTGTCTCCTGGTGATGCTCTTGAACTAAATCTTTTAAATGAGCAATCCAATAATCTGTTTCGGGTGTTTGCCATACTACAGTCTCCGGGTTTACTTTTTTGTCGAATTTCTTATTAATATCGTAAATAAACGCCATCCCACCTGTCATTCCAGCTCCAAAATTATCTCCTACATCACCCAGAACTACAACAGTACCACCAGTCATATATTCACAAGCATTAGAATCACAGCCTTCAATAACTGAAATTGATCCTGAATTTCTTACAGCATACCTTTCTCCAGCTTGACCTGCTGCAAAAAGTTTTCCAGATGTTGCTCCATACAAAACTGTATTTCCTATTATGGTATTCTCATGTGAAACTAAATTACTTTCATCTGGAAGTTTAACTACTACTGTTGCACCTGATAAACCTTTACCAACATAATCATTAGCGTCGCCTTTTAAAATAAGTTTTAACCCTTTTATTCCAAATGCACCAAATGATTGTCCTGCCGAACCTTTAAACTTTAGAGATAAAAAGCTATCTTCTAGTTTTTCAGATCCATATTTTTCATAAAGATAGTTAGAAATTCTTGTACCAACCGTCCTATGAGTATTTTTAATAATATATTCTTTTTCAATAATTTTTACTTTTCCAATTTGTTCTTTAATTTCAGGTAAAATTTCTTGATCTAAAGTATCTGGAACAGAGTTTATTTCTGGAACTGTACAGTACCTTGTATTCTCACCTGCATCTGTTTGAACAAATAAAGGATTTAGGTCTAAATCATCCAAGTTTGATGAGGCTTTGCTTACCTGTCTTAATAGATCAGTTCTACCAATTATTTCATTTAACGATTTAAATCCAATTTGTGCTAAAATTTCTCTTACTTCTTCAGCTATAAATTTAAACAAGTTAACTATCTTTTCTGGCGTACCAGAAAATTTTTCTCTTAGTTTTTCATCTTGAGTACAAACTCCAACTGGGCAAGTGTTTGAATGACACTGCCTAACCATTATACATCCCATGGCTACTAAAGCTGTAGTTGCTACTCCATATTCTTCTGCTCCCATCATAGCTGCAATAACAACATCTCTTCCTGTTTTAATTCCACCATCTGTTCTTAGAGTAACTTTATGTCTTAGATTATTTAAAGTTAAAACTTGATTGGCCTCAGTTAAACCCATCTCCCAAGGTATCCCAACATATTTAACACTTGTTTGGGGTGTAGCTCCTGTTCCTCCATTATGTCCAGAAATTAAGATTATATCTGCTTTAGCTTTAGCTACGCCAGCTGCAATTGTTCCTATACCAGATGATGCTACTAATTTTACTCCAACTCTTGCTTTTGGATTAGCTTGTTTAAGATCATAAATTAATTGAGCTAGATCCTCGATAGAATAAATATCATGGTGAGGTGGCGGTGATATTAGAGTTACTCCCGGTGTTGAATGTCTTAATTTAGCAATTTCTTCTGTAACTTTAAATCCCGGTAATTGACCTCCCTCGCCAGGTTTTGCCCCTTGTGCAATTTTAATCTCTATTTCGTTACAGTTATTTAGATATTTAAGTGTTACTCCAAATCTTGCTGAAGCTATCTGCTTAACTCTAGAGTTAGCACTGTCACCGTTTTCCATCTTAATAAATCTTTTTTCATCTTCGCCCCCTTCACCACTACAAGAGGCTCCTTTAATTCTATTCATGCCTATAGCTAAAGTTTCATGTGCTTCTTTCGATAATGCGCCATGAGACATACTTCCACTTCCAAATCTAGTTAAAATATTTTCAATTGGCTCTACTTCAGAAATATCTAAAGATGGATTTAAATTTCTATCTCTAAATCCAATCAAATCTCTAAGGTGTATAGGTGGGAGATTATAAATACCCTCTGCATATTTTTTATAAGCTTCAAAAGAATTTGATGAAACTGCACTTTGTAAAAGATGAATAAGCTTACCTTGATATTGATGTGTTTCACCATTCTTTCTATACCTATAAATTCCCCCGATTGGTAAAACTGAATCAGTTCCCTCAAATGCTTCTTTATGAATAGTTCTTAGTTTTTTTTCTATTCCATTTAAACCTATGCCTGAAATTTTTGATAAAATTCCTGGAAAATACTCTGATGCTACTGTTCTGCTCAAACCAACTGTTTCAAAATTACATCCACCTCTATAAGAACTTATGACCGAAATTCCCATTTTTGACATTATTTTCAGGAGACCATAATTTACTGATTGTATATATCTCTCTATACATTCATCGTACCCAAACTTTCCAAATAATTTTTTTTCAAATCTTTGATATAAACTATCTAACGCTAAATAAGGATTAACAGTAGTAGCCCCAACACCTATAAGTGTTGCAAATGAATGTGTATCTAAAGCTTCTCCAGTTTGAGCATTGATTGATGCGTAGCCTCTTAATTTTTTTTTAATTAGATGGGTATTTATTGCTCCAACACTTAATAGCATTGGGATAGGTATTCTTTTTTCAGAAATATTTTTATCACTCAAGATTAATTGGGTAAGACCTTGTCTGACTGCAATTTCAGACTCTCTTCTAATTCTCTCAATAGAGGTTTCAAGATCTTCACCTTTATCAAAAGTACAATCAATAGTTATTGATTTTTTACCAAAAAAATTAGTAAATTTTTCTAATTGAGAATTTGATAATATAGGGCTGTCTAAAACATATATGTTTTCTTCTGTTAAATTAGTAAAATCTAAAATATTTCCAAGATTACCAAAACGGGTTTTTAAGCTCATAACCTTGTTTTCTCTTAGAGAATCAATCGGTGGATTTGTAACTTGACTAAAATTTTGTCTAAAAAAATGGTAAAGTGGCCTATAACGGTCTGACAATACTGCAAGTGGAGTGTCGTCACCCATAGAACCAATGGCCTCTTTCGCATCCTCTGCCATAGGGTGAAGAATAAGTTCTAAATCCTCTAAACTATAACCAAATGTATGTTGTCTTTTTTTTAGTTCATCACCAGAAAAAGTAGATTCTTCATTTTTTATTGGGAATTTCTTTTCTAAATCAATTATTTGATTATTAAAATGTTTAAACTCTTTTGCTAGATAATCTTTTATTTCAATATTAGAAAATACCTTACCTTTTGCTATTCTAACTCCAAGAATTTCTCCTGGTCCCAGTCTGCCTTTTTTAAGAATTTGTTTCTCATCAACTTCAACCATTCCTGTTTCTGATCCCGCACACAATATTTTATCTTTTGAAATAGTATATCTCATTGGGCGTAGCCCATTTCTATCAGCAGCTACTATAGCCCATTCATTATCTGTAGCTGCAATAGCAGCTGGTCCATCCCATGGCTCCATTGTGCTATTCAAAAAATTAAATAGTTGTTGGTGATCTTTTGATAATGTTTGACTTTTTTTAGACCATGCATCTGGGATCAACATTAATTTTGCAAGAGGTGCTGATTGGCCAGAAATATTTAAAAGTTCAAAAACACTATCTAGTGCAGCAGAGTCTGAAGATCCTGGTTGTATAACTGGTTTTAAATTTTCCATATTATCAAATAAAGGGCTATCCATTTCTTGCTCATGAACTTTCATCCAGTTTGTGTTTCCTTTATATGTGTTTATTTCTCCATTATGAGCTAGTGCTCTAAAAGGTTGCGCCAGATCCCAACTTGGAGCTGTGTTTGTTGAAAACCTTTGATGAAATATTGCAAATCGAGATATAAACCTTTCATCTTTTAAATCTAAATAAAAATCTGCAATAGACTCTGCTAAAAACATTCCCTTATAAATAACTGACTTAGAGCTTATTGAACAAATATAAAAACCTTCTATCGCATCTTTAATAGCTTCTTTTTCAATTTTTCTTCTAGATTCATAAATTTTTCTTTCTAACTCTTTTTCTGTTAAATCTTTATTGTTGTGTTTAAATAATACTTGAGTGATTTCTGGTCTTGTAAGATTTGCTTTTTCACCTAAAACTTTTGGATTTACTGGAACCTGTCTCCATCCATAAATACTAAAATTACTTTTAGTTAATTCACTTTCAACTAAAGTTCTTGCATTTTCTTGTGCTTGATAATTATTTCTAGGTAAAAAAATCATACCCACACAAATTTCTGAACCATCATGATCATGGCCTGTGATTTCTATTTTCTCAGCAAAAAAATCTGAAGGAATTTCCAAATGGATACCAGCTCCATCGCCTGTTTTTCCATCAGCATCAACAGCACCTCTATGCCAAACTGCTTTTAAGGCATTAATTCCATATTCGACTATTTTCCTTGATTTTTTGCCCTCTGTAGATGCAATTAAGCCTACTCCACAAGCATCATGCTCCATTTCTTTTGAATAAACATGGCCATCTTCAAGAATCTTAAGATTTTTTTTATAATTTTTCATTAAGCAACCTTCTCTTTACTGAGTTCTTTGATTTCTAAAAAATTTTTTATTGATACTGCTACGTCTCTTCCATCTTTTATGGCCCAGACAACTAATGATGCACCTCTTATAATGTCTCCTGCTGCAAAGACACCTGCTAAATTTGTCTCCATTGTATCAAAATTAGTTTTTAATGTTCCCCATTTAGTAACTTGTAGATCTTCAGAGCCAAATAGTTTTGGTAAATCTTCAGGATCAAAACCAAGAGCCTTGATTACTATATCTGCTTTAATATCAAAGTGAGAATCAGTCTGGATTTCTGGTTTACGTCTACCGCTGTCATCAGGTTCACCAAGTTTGATTTTATCCACTATCAAACCTTCAACTTTATTTGTTCCAATAAATTCTTTAGGACTTGATAGCCATACAAATTCTACTCCTTCTTCCTCTGCATTAGCTACCTCTCTAGCAGATCCAGGCATATTTTCTTTATCTCTTCTATAAAGACATTTAACTGATTTTGCTTTTTGTCTGATCGAAGTCCTAACACAGTCCATTGCAGTGTCACCTCCTCCAATTACAACAATATTTTTTCCTTCAGCATTTAAAGTTCCATTATCAAATAACTCTACCTTGTCTCCTAATCCTTTTTTATTTGAAGCTGTTAAAAATTCCATGGCTGGAAATATATTTCCCAAATCTTTTCCTGGTAGATCTATTTCTCGAGCTTTATAAACTCCAGTTGCAATTAAAAGAGCATCATGTTTTTTTCTTAATTGCTCTAATGTAGCATCTTTTCCAACTTCAAAATTTTGAACAAATTTAATTCCACCCTCTTCTAATAACCTAGTTCTTCTTTCTACAACAAATTTTTCTAATTTAAAATTTGGGATCCCATAAATCATTAACCCACCAGCTCTATCATATCGATCGTATACTGTAATTTGATAACCTAACTTACGTAGCTGTTCTGCAGCAGCCAGACCAGCTGGCCCAGCTCCTATAATTCCAATACTTTGACTTTTTTCATTTTTAACTTTTATTGGATTTACCCATCCTTGTTCCCAAGCATTATCAGTAATATACTTCTCAACTGAACCTATAGTCACAGTTCCATGTCCTGATTGTTCGATTACACAATTTCCTTCACACAATCTATCTTGTGGACATATTCTTCCACACACCTCTGGCATGTTGTTAGTGCTTTGAGATAATTCGTAGGCCTCTTTTAATCGTCCCTCTGCAGTTAATTTAAGCCAATCTGGAATATTGTTACTTAATGGACAATGTACCTGACAAAAAGGAACCCCACATTGTGAGCATCTACTAGATTGTTCACTCGCCTTATCGTTAATAAACTCTTTATAAATTTCGTTAAAATCCTCTTTTCTATTGCCAACTTCTCTTTTAGGTGGAGTTTGTTGACCTATTTTTACAAATTTAAGCATTTTGTCTGACATATTTACCCTTTAATAAAATAACATATATCAAGGTTTTGTTTAATAAAAGATAAACAAGGTCAATACATATGACCTTAAATTTTAAATAAAGATTGCTAATACTTATTATTTTAACTTTTGCATATCTAATATGTGCAAATGGAATTGTTTAAATCACTTAATATTTAAGTTACGAAGCTTTAAATGTTTTCAAATATTATTGAAATTATAATCTTGTCAGTAGTTCAGGGTATATCAGAATTTTTACCCATCAGCTCATCAGCTCATTTAAACATTGTTGAGACAATCTTTGAGTTTAATTCTAACTCACTAATGATTGATGTTAGTCTCCATCTTGGCTCTTTGCTTGCAATAGTCTTTTATTTTAGAAGAGAGTTATTAGATCTTAGAAATAATAAAAAGTTATTATCTTTATTAATTATTGGTTCTATACCAATTGTAATAGCGGGCTACATAATCAGCTTCATAGGTCTAGTTAATTTATTAGAAAACAATTTAAAGATAATTGCTTGGACAACATTAATTTTTGGAATTATTTTATATCTTGCAGATAAAAGTAAATTTGATAAAAAAATAACATCCGACTTAAATTTTAAGACAATACTATATATAGGCTTGTTCCAAATGCTTGCTTTAATACCAGGTGTGAGTAGAGCAGGAATTACAATATCCGCTGCAAGACTTTTTAATTTTAATAGATTTGATTCAAGTAAAATTTCTTTTTTATTAGCTATACCTGCTATAGCTGGAGCAAGTGTACTACAGTTAAAAAATGCCATTGGTCAAATCTTTGACTTTAACTACCTCATACTAATATCAATCACTCTTTCTTTTTTATTTTCTTATTTTACAATTAAGTTTTTTTTAAACTACATAAACAAATTTTCTTTAAATGTTTTTGTGATTTATAGAATTATTATTTCAATAATTTTGTTTATATTCATATATAATTAATTTTTTTTTAATATTGGTGCTAATTGAGAAAATAAAACGCCAAATAAAATAAATAAACATCCAAACAAATTATTTATATCTAAAATTTGATCTAATAAAATCCAAGCAGCAATTGTTGCAAAAACACCTTCTAAAGAAAAAATTATTGCTGATGGAGCAGGGGATATGTTTTTTTGTGCATATATTTGCAAAACAAATGCAAGACCTCCAGATAAAATTCCAGCATATAAGATTTGAAATTTTTCTTTAATAATATTAGACCAAATAAAATCTTCAAAAATTAAACCTATAATTAATGATAAAGAGGCAACAATTAAAGTTTGAATTGCACCAATTGTTAATGGAAGATTATAGTTTTCTATAATTTTACCAGTAAAGATAATATGTGTGCTCCAGAAAAAAGCCCCTAATATTATAAGTGTATCACCAGTTCTAACTGTTGCGCTGTAAAAATTAGTTAGCAAATAGCCTCCCATCACACAAAGAAGAACTGAAGGCCAAATACTCCAGTGAATTGGCTTTTTATACATAAAAAAAATTATAAACGGGACCATTGGCACATAAAAAATGGTAAAAAAAGCTGCATTAGCAACATCAGTATAAAGTAAAGCCACTTGCTGAAGTGCTGATCCTAAAAATAAGGATAAGCCTATTAAAAAAGCTAAGTTAATAAATTCTTTTTGATTTCTTTTTACCGATTTTAAGATATTTTTTCTTTCAAAAATAAAAGCTAGAGGGGCTACGGCTAAAAAACCTACAAAAAATCTAACAGCATTAAAAGTAAAAGGACCAATATCATCCATCCCCGTATCTTGAGCAATAAAAGTCGTTCCCCATATGAAAGTACATAGTAAAGCACTAAATAACGAAGATGTTTTTGACATTAAAATCTATATGGCCAATTTATAAGCAAAATTTTTGCCTAAATTTTCTTTTAAATCATTATTAAATCTAGCCGCTTCTGCTCCATCAATTATTCTATGATCATATGACAACGAAAGCGGTAACATTGTTCTTGTTTCAAATTTTCCATTGATGAAAATTTGTTTTTTTTGTGCTCTACCTACTCCTAATATGGCAACTTCCGGATAATTTATTATTGGTGTAAAAAATGAACCTCCAATTCCTCCAAGACTTGTAATGGTCATAGACCCTCCAAAGAATTCTTTCTTATCTATTTTTAAATCTTTACATTTCTCACTTACTGTTTTCAATTCATTGCTAATATACGAGATACTTTTATTATCAGCATTTCTAATTTTTGGCACCATTAAACCATGTGGGGTATCTACTGCAATCCCAACATGAAAATAATTTTTCATTGTAATTTTTCCATTTTCAATATCGTCTATTGAAGAGTTAAAACTAGGAAACTTTTTTAAAGATGCCACTAAAGCTTTAACTATAAAAGCTAATGGAGTAATTTTTTTTCTTTCCCCTGTGTAAATATCAGTAAGTGAAGTTCTAAAATTTTCCATTTCTGTTATATCTGCTTCATCATGATTTGTTACATGGGGTATAGTAGTCCAAGAATTAACTAAATATGTAGAGGCTATTTTTTTAACCCTAGGCATATCTTTAACTTCAATTTCACCAAAATCAGAATGAGAAAATTCACTAACAATTTTTTTTGGTTGAACTTCTGTATTATCTGAAACTTTATTAATTTTAGAGGATATGAAATTTTTCACATCATCTTCTACAATTCTTCCTTGTCTTTCACTGCCCTCTATCTCATTAATATTAACCCCAAGTTCTCGAGCAAATTTACGTACTTTTGGGCTTGCAGATGAAACTTCTGAATTATCTTTTTTTATAAAATTTTGTGCTTGATTAACTTTTACAATTTTTTCTACTTGGTTTTGGGTTGTGGCAGGTTCAGTTTCTTTAATGGTTTTTTGTTCTAAATTCTTTTCTTCTTCTCCAAATTGTTCTAAAGTTAATATTAAATCTCCTTCAGAAACTCTATCTCCTACTTTAACTTTAACAAAATTAACTTTTCCATCAAAAGAAGTTGGTATTTCAACACTAGATTTGTCACTCTCAATTGTAATAAGTGGGTCATTTTTCGAAACTAACTCGCCGCTTGAAACTAATACCTCAATTACTTCCACGTCTTTAAATTCACCAATATTTGGCACATTAATCTCTTTATCTGACATTTTATAGTTTTGTTGGCATTGGTTTGCTGCCATCAATATTATACTTTTTTATCGCTTCTTTAGCATATTTAGAAGCAATCAGTTGCTCTTTTGCTAACACACTCAGTCCATAAGCAACAATATGCTCTTTATCAACTTCAAAAAAATTTCTAAGGTTTTTTCTAGTATCACTTCTTCCGTAACCATCTGTCCCTAAAGAATAAAAACTTTTATTAGTGTAAGGTCTAATTTGGTCAGAATTCATTCTCATATAATCTGAGGCTGCCATAATTGGTCCTTCAGTTTTTCCTAAACACTGTTCTACAAATGAAACTTTTTGTTCTTTATCAGGGTTTAAGAGATTGTATCTCTCAACTTCCATACCATCTTTTCTCAACTCATTAAAGCTAGTAACACTCCAAATTTCACTATCTATCTGATATTCATTTTGAAGAATTTCTGCTGCAGCCATCATTTCTCTTAATATTGTGCCTGAGCCTAAAAGTTGAATTTTTGTTTTCCGATATCTATTAAATTCTTTAATCTTGTACATTCCTTTAAGAATTCCTTCTTCGCAATTTTTGTCTTTTGGCATACTTGGATGTGAATAATTTTCATTCATAGTTGTGATATAATAAAAAACATTTTCATTTTTTTCATGCATCCTTCTCAAACCTTCCCTAAAAATAACAGCTAACTCATAATGAAAAGTTGGGTCGTATGTTACACAATTTGGTATCGTAGAAGCTATCAAGTGACTGTGTCCATCTTGGTGTTGTAGTCCTTCACCAGCTAAAGTAGTTCTACCAGCTGTCGCTCCAATTAAAAAACCCCTAGCCTGACTATCTCCAGCAGCCCATGCAAGATCTCCTATTCTTTGAAAACCAAACATTGAGTAAAAAATATAAATTGGAATCATTTCAATATCATGGTTCGTGTAAGCTGTTGCTGCTGCGATCCAAGACGACATTGCTCCAGCTTCATTAATTCCTTCTTCTAACACTTGTCCACTTTTATCCTCTCTGTAAGAACTTAACTGTGCTGAATCTTCAGGTTCATATTTTTGACCTTCATGTGCATATATTCCTATTTTTTGAAAAAATCCTTCCATACCAAAAGTTCTTGCTTCATCAGGAATAATTGGGACTAACCTCGGTGAAACATTTTTGTCTCTTAGTAAATTTGTAAACATTCTAACTAATGCCATGGTTGTAGACATTTCTTTTTCACCTGTTGATACTTTCATAAAGTCAAAAATATCTTTTGCTGGTGCTTTAATTGGTTTTGCGTAAGTTGTTCTCTCTGGCAATGAACCACCAAGACTCATTCTTCTTTCTTTGATGTATTTAATTTCTGGAGATTTTTCGTCTGGCTTAAAATACTCTACATTTTTTACTTGGTCGTCGGTTAAGGGCACATCAAAACGATCTCTATAATATAGTAAATCATCTACGTCTAATTTCTTAGTTTGATGAGTAGTGTTAACACTTTCACCTGTTTTCCCCATACCATAACCCTTAATAGTTTTAGCAATTATAACCGTTGGGCTACCTTGATTTTTTGATGCCTGATCATATGCTGCATAAACTTTATGAGGGTCGTGACCACCTCTATTCAATCTCCATATATCTTTGTCTGATAAACTTGAAACTAGTTCTTGTGTTTCTGGATATTTGCCAAAAAATCTTTCTCTAACGTAAGCTCCATCTCTAGCCTTCATTGCTTGATACTCGCCATCGACAGTTTCATTCATAGCTTTAACTAGGTGACCTGTTTTATCATTAGCAATCAGTGAGTCCCAGTAAGAACCCCAAATTACTTTAATTACATTCCAACCAGCTCCTCTGAAGCTTCCTTCCAGTTCTTGAATAATTTTTCCATTACCTCGAACAGGTCCATCTAATCTTTGAAGGTTACAGTTTACAACAAATATTAGGTTATCTAATTTTTCCCTAGCAGCTAATCCTATTGCACCTAGAGACTCAGGCTCATCCATTTCTCCATCACCAAGAAATGCCCAAACTTTTCTACCTTCATCTTTAATCAGTCCTCTATTAATTAAATATTTCATATATCTCGCCTGGTAAATTGCAAGCATAGGTCCTAGTCCCATTGATACAGTTGGGAACTGCCAAAACTTTGGCATCAACCAAGGGTGTGGATATGAGGAAAGTCCACCTGGTTTTACTTCTTGTCTAAAACTATCTAATTGTTTTTCATTTAATCTGCCTTCTAGAAATGCTCTAGCATAAATACCTGGTGCACTATGGCCTTGAAAATAAACTAAATCACCACCAAATTTATTATTCTTAGCTCTCCAAAAATGATTCATCCCCACATCATAAAGTGTTGCTGCCGATGCAAATGTACCTATATGACCACCTAATTCAGGAAATTTTTTATTTGCTCTAACAACCATAGCTGCTGCATTCCATCTAATTAAAGATCTAATTCTTCTTTCAACATTCTGATCTCCATTGGACTTAACTTCTGCCTCTGGTGGAATTGTATTTATGTAAGGAGTGTGTTGTGTATAAGGAATATTTGCACCTTCTCGATATGCTTTGTTAATTAATTCTTTTATCAAAAAATGAGCTCTTTGATTTCCATCTTTTTCAACAACTGCAGATAAAGACTCTAACCAATCTTGAGTTTCTAATGGGTCAATATCATTTTCATTTGTAATTTGAATTATTGTTTGTTTTTTTTCTGGGGCTGGACTTTGTTGAATAGTTGCTTCTTTTTTTTCATTCTTCAAAACAGATTCTGCCTGGTTAATAATACTTTCTGTATCTTTAGGGATCGGCTTTTCTAAAAGGCTTTCTTTTGAAGACTTGATACTTAGTAATACGTCTCCTTTGGAAACTTTATCACCCACTTTAATATTTACAGATTCTATCTTACCAGAAACTGTTGATGGAATTTCAACACTAGATTTATCGCTTTCAATAGTAACAACAGGATCATTTAAGTTTATTTGATCTCCAACTTTTACTAAAAGTTCAATAACCTCAACTTTTTCAAATTCACCAATGTCTGGAACAAGTAATTTTTCACTCATTATTTTAAATCGATTTATACACCTAAAAAAAACTATATCTCGTGTTATTTTAACTCAATAATAAGCCTTTTTCTCTAAACATGTATTTTTATTGAACAAAAAACTTTAAAAATTAACAAATAAATAAGAAATTAATTTCTCTCAATACACATAGCTATTCCCATTCCACCACCAATACAGAGAGTGACACAACCTTTACTTTTATTTTGTCTAATCATCTCGTGAATAAGGGTTACTAAAATTCTGGTTCCTGAAGTTCCAATTGGGTGTCCTAATGCAATTGCCCCACCATTAACGTTTACAATCTCTTCAGGAATTTTAAGATCTCTAATTACAGCAATGGTTTGAGCTGCAAATGCTTCATTTATTTCAAACAAATCAACATCCTCTCTCGTCCATTCAGCTTTTTCTAAAGCTATATTAACAGCCTGAATTGGACCTAGTCCCATCAATGAAGGCTCAACACCACAAGATGCCCAAGAGACTACTTTAGCTAACGGCTCTATAGCTCTAAGTTCTGCCTCCTCTCTAGACATTAATATAGTTGCTGCCGCACCATCATTGATTCCTGACGAATTACCCGCAGTGACTGTTCCATTTTCTTTAAAAACAGTTTTTAATTTTTTTAGATCTTCTAAATTTAAATTGTTTCTTGGATGTTCATCTTTTTCAAAAAGAAAATTTTTATTATCTGTGTCAATCTTTAATTTGATCAGCTCATTTTTGAATCTATTTTCACTTATAGCTTTTTGAGTTTTTTCTTGAGAATTTAAAGCAAATAAATCTTGCTCATCTCTAGAAATTTTATATTTTTCTGCAACATTTTCAGCAGTAATTCCCATGTGATAATTGTTAAATGAGTCTATTAACCCATCATTGATCATTGTATCTACTAGCTTATTTTCATCTAGCTTTTTATCTTCTCGATAAAATATAGCATGTGGTGCTCTAGACATATTTTCTTGTCCACCGGCAACTATAATTTTATTTTCTTGTAATTTAATGGACTGATATCCTGAAATTATAGATCTTAATCCAGATCCACATACTTGATTGATTATATGTGCGGGCTTTGAAACTGGAATTCCAGCATGAATCGAGGCTTGTCTTGCTGGGTTTTGTCCTAATCCTGAAGTGAGAACATGTCCCATAATCACCTCATCAATATCGTCTGATTTTAATTTTGATTTATAGACAACTTCTTTTATGGCTAGTGAACCTAGTTTATCAGCGCTAAAACCTTTTAAAGACCCTTTATATGCACCTATAGGCGTTCTTAACGCTGCTGTAATAACTACATCACTTAATTTTTTGCTCATTGATAGTAGAGCATAATATTTTATAACTTAAATTACATCAAAAACTTTGATATGTTAGGGAAATTATTTAATTAAGGACCGCTGGCCAAATTGGATAAGGCGCTCGGCTACGAACCGGGAGATTCCAGATTCGAGTTCTGGGCGGTCCACCAAAAAAGGATAAATAACAATGTTAGATTGGCTACTAAAATCATCACTACAAAAATCAGTTATATATTTTTTTATAATTGTTTTTATAATTTTATTAATTTTAACTTTCATACTATAAAGAACTATGAGTAATGAATTTGAGCAAATAAGTATTAAGCCTGGTTTTATGAAACACAATGGTGGTGTTTTATTTAGAACTATTTCTGAAACAGAATATGAATTTAAAACAACAATTAATGAAAATCATTTAAATGCTGCTGGGATAACTCATGGTGGTTATTTATCAGCCTTAATTGATGCAGGAGCAGGAACTGCTGCGCACAGAACGTCTGGAAATGCGCCTTGTGTAACTATTTCATTAGATCTAAAGTTTATTGGTGCATCTAAAGTTGGTGATGAAGTTGTTGGCTTTACAAGAATTCTAAAAAAAACAAACACACTGGTATTTTTGTTTTGTGAACTAAAATGTAATGATAAAATTATAACTTCAGCATCAGGTATATGGAAAATTCTAAAAATAAAACCTTCTGACTTAGGTCCTGGTGGTTAGTTTTTAATAATTTTATAAACTTTAAAATGAGAACTTTTTTCTAATGATTCGGTCATGTTTTAACCTATTTTTGTTCTTTATGGACAACAATATATGGTGGAGCAAAAATTTAAGGTACCATCAATAGAAATGTCTAAAAATAAAATTACAGCTGTTCTTGGTCCTACAAATACTGGCAAAACCTATCTAGCAATAGAAACTATGCTTTCATTTGACTCTGGAATGATTGGATTTCCATTACGTCTACTTGCACGAGAGGTATATGACAAAATTATAAAAAAAATAAGTTCTGATAAAGTTGCATTAATCACTGGTGAAGAAAAAATAATTCCCCCTAATGCTAAATATTTTCTTTGTACAGTAGAATCGATGCCAATCAATAAGCATTTAGATTTTGTAGGTATTGATGAAATACAAATGTGTGCAGATCATGAGAGAGGTCATATTTTTACTGATAGATTGTTAAATCTTCGTGGAGAAAAACTAACAATGTTCATGGGCTCTAATACTATTAGAAATATAGTTAGTAAGTTGAATGAAGATACTGAATTTATAAATAGAGAAAGATTTTCTAAACTTACTTATGTAGGACATAAAAAAATTTCAAGGATAAATAGAAAAACAGCAATAATAGCTTTTTCAACCGAAGAAGTTTATGCAATTGCCGAACTTGTACGTAGACAAAAAGGTGGAGCAGCTATTGTTATGGGTTCTTTAAGTCCAAAAACAAGAAATGCTCAGGTTGAATTATATCAATCAGGAGATGTTGATTTCCTGGTTGCAACTGATGCAATTGGTATGGGAATTAACATGGATTTAGAAAATGTATACTTTTCAAACCTTAAAAAATTTGATGGTAAAAAATTAAGACGTCTTAACATGTCTGAGATCGGACAAATTGCTGGAAGAGCAGGTAGATATTTAAATGATGGTAATTTTGGAGTTACTGGAGACTGCAAAGATATTACAGCTGAAGAAGTAGAATTACTTGAAAATCATAAATTTGAGGAAATTAGAATGTTATTTTGGAGAAATTCTAATTTAAATTTTAATAACGCGCGCAATTTAATTAAGTCACTTGAAGAAAAACCCAATAAAGATTGGTTAAGGAAAATACACGAGTGTGGAGATGAAAAAGTATTAAAATATTTTTTAAAAGATATGGAAGGTAACAAAATTGAAAATAATAGAGAAACACTTGAGTTGCTTTGGGAGTGTTGCCAAATTCCAGACTTTGTAAAAAAAACATATGGAAATCATATTGAAGTTGTTGGCAAGGTATTCAGTTTTTTAAATAGTAATGATGGTAAAATTACCAATAATTATATGAGATTACAGTTAATAAAATTAGATAAACTAGAAGGAAATGTAGATTCTTTGTCAAATAGAATTGCAAATGTTAGAACTTGGTCATATGTTTCCAATAAAATTAATTGGGTTGAAAACCAAGATTATTGGATAGAAAAAACAAAACTATTAGAAGACAGATTATCAGATAGACTGCATGAAGAACTTACAAAAACATTTATTGATAAAAGAGCAAGTGTACTCGTACGAGGCTTAAACCAAGATATGGATTTTAAAACTGAAATAATGGAAGACGATAAGGTAATAATTGATGAACAGTTTATTGGTGATTTAAAAGGTCTAAAATTTGAAATGGACTTAAAGGTTGGAGCTCTAGAAACTGATATTAAATCATTAAAAAAAGCAGCAAGACAGACTGTCAGCCCTGAGCTTCAAAAAAGAGTTTTATTAATAATAGAAACAGGTTTAGTTGAATTAAAGGATGATTTTAAAATTTACTGGAAAAACTTTCCTATTGCAAAATTAATAGCTGGAAAAGATTATTTAAATCCAGATATACTTTTAATTGTAGATGATCTTCTGGAAAATAATGATAAACAAAAATTATCAGATTTTATTGAGAAATGGATTAGAGAAAAAATTAATTTAGTACTAAAAAGTTTAATTGGTTTAAGAAATTTAAAGGAAAGTAACTCGTCTATTAAAGCTCTAGCTTACCAATTGTATGAAAACAATGGAGTAATTAAAAGAGAAATAGTTACTGAGTATTTAAAAAAACTTGGACAAGATGAAAGAAAAATTTTAAGAGACTTAGGAGTAAAGTTTGGGCGTTATCATATTTTTTTATTCAGACTATTAAAGCCTGAAGCTGTTTCTTTAAGAACTTTATTATGGAAGAATTTTAACCAAAAATATTTTGAACTAACACCACCTACGTTTGGTTTAAATTTTTTAGATGAAAAAAATAAAAAAAATAAAAAATTTATGCTTTTATGTGGATTTGAAAATTTTGATAATTATTTTGTTAGAATTGATATTCTAGAAAGATTATTTGTACTGATTATTAATGCGAGCCCTGAAAAAAATAAAGAAATCAAACTGATACCAGAAATGCTTAATTTATTAGGATGTAGTAAAGATAACTTTAAGAGTTTGATTGAAAAAATGAATTATAAAACTTTAGAAAAAGACAATAACATGTATTTTAAATATAATCCAAAAAACAAATTAAAAAAACTTTTAAAAAAATAGACACTTCAAACAGCCCATTTAAAATACTGAAAAACTTAAATTTAAATTAATGATTACCTTTTTTAAAAACAAAGAAAAAAAAGAACCTCAAAATAGTTCTTATTCTAAAATTGCTGCCTTACTAATTCATGCAGCAAAAATAGATGAGGCTTATGAAAAAAAAGAAGAAGATATTATTAAAGAAACGTTGGTTGATTTAGGTGCGCCAATCTCTGATATTGATAAAATTATGTCTGAAGCAATAATTATTGAAGAAAATTCAAATCAAATATTAGATTTTACTAGGGAGGTAAAAAACGTTCTAGATTCTGATAAAATTAAGATAATTGAATCATTATGGAAAATCATCTATTCAAACGATAGTGCTGATATTTATGAAACAAACTTAATGAGAAGACTCTCAGGCTTGCTATATGTGGATGCCAAAATAATGGGAGACTTAAAATTAAAAGTAAAAAATGAGTTGGGAAAATGACTTACGTTGTAAATGACAAATGTATTAAGTGTAAACTAATGGACTGTGTCGAAGTCTGCCCTGTTGATTGCTTTTATGAAGGTAAAAATATGCTTGTAATTAAACCGGAGGAGTGTATAGATTGTGGCGTTTGCGAGCCAGAATGTCCAGTAGACGCAATAGTAGCAGATACTGAGTCTGGAAGCGAAAAATGGCTTGAACTAAATACTAAGTATTCTGAAATTTGGCCAAATATAACTATTAAAAAAGATCCTCCAAAGGATAATGAAAAATATAAAAATGAAGAAAACAAGTACGACAAATATTTTAGCGAAAATCTTTAAAAAAACTCCTAACAAAAAAGTAAGAAAAAAAGTCAAACCAAAGGTAGCTAAAAAGCCAACACTTTCTAAAGCTAAAGCTGTAAAAAAAAATATTTCAATTAAAAAAACTAAAACAAAAAAAGTAACTGCAACTAAAATTAAAAAAAATTTAAAAACAATTTCTAAAAAAGCTACTCCAGAAAAAGTAGAAATAAAAACTGATAATTTAAGAATTTCAAAAAGTAATGAAGTTAAACCTGAAATTAAAAAGGTAAAAAAGCAGGAAACAGAAAAAAGAGAATATAAAGTTAAGGATTACGTTGTTTATCCAAAACATGGTGTTGGCCAAATTATAGAATTTAAAAAAATTAACATTGGTGGAATTGATGTTGAAACTTATGTTCTTAAATTTGAAAAAGATAAAGCTAATGGTATGGTTCCCGTAAATAAGCAATCTCATCTTAGGCCTCTTGCAACAATAAATCAGGTCAATAAATGTATATCTATTTTAAAAAGCAAGCCAAAAATTAAAAGATCTATGTGGAGTAGAAGAGCACAGGAATATGAAGCAAAGATTTCTTCAGGCAAAATCTATGAGCTTGCTGAAGTTGTTAGAGATTTAAATAAAGGTGATGATTTAATGGTTGACCAATCATACAGTGAAAGACAGTTGTTTGAAAAGGCTTATGAAAGAATTTTATCTGAATTTCAAATAGTGATAGGTGTATCACTAGAAGACACACAAAAAAAATTAGATAAAGCATTAAAGAGAAACTTAGAGGGCCAAGCAAAAGCTATAGCTGCACCAACAAAGATTAAAGAAACTGCTGTGGAACCTGACACAGACTCAGAGCCAATTAGCGATACTGAAGATTAAAAATTGGGGCAAAAAAAAACGCCTCTCACACATAACGTTATGAGAAGCGTTTTTTGAAAAGTCTAAGATACTATCTTTTTCTTTTCTTCGCTTTTTTAGCTTTTTTAGCTTTTTTCTTAGTTTTCTTTTTAGCTTTTTTAGCTTTTTTTCTTGTAGCCATCTTTAGCTCCCTGTTTAAGTTAAACGAATCAAAGTGATTCGTTGTTAAGTTATTTTTATTTTTTTATACAAGTGATGTCAATTCATTAATTAATTAGCAAATTTCAAATTTATTTTTTAAAAAAAAGTTTTTTTTATCTTTTTGATATGTAAAAAACATTAACGTTTATGCGACTTATAAAGTCTTTTATAAAAATTAATTAAAAAGTTTTTCTAACTCATTTTGATAAGTTTTTACAATTTTATATCTTTTTAATTTCAAAGTAGGTGTCATCATATTATTTTCAATTGTAAATTGATTTTTAATTACAAAAAACTTTTTTATTTTTTCTATTTTGCTTAAATTTTTATTTATTTTTTCTATTTCTATTTTAATTTCTTTATTCTTTATATTTTTATATTCTGAACTTAAAACAATTAGACAAACTAGGTAAGGTTTATTATCACCATAAACCAAACTTTGCTCTATGAAATTAGATTTATTTAAATCACTCTCTATTTTGATTGGAGAAATATTATCTCCACCTGGAGTTATAATTATATCTTTTTTTCTATCTGTTATTTTTAAAAATTCACCATCAAACTCTCCTATATCACCTGTAGATAACCATCCATTCTTTAAAACTTTATTTGTTTCTTCTTCATTATTCCAGTAACCTAACATAACATTTTCTCCTTTAACCAGAATCTCACCATCATTTTCAATTTTAACTAAATTTCCCCTAAAAGGTTTGCCCACAGTTTCTACTCTAATTTCATTAATAGAATTGCAGCTTACCACCGGAGATGTTTCCGTTAATCCGTACCCTTGTAGTGTTGGGAGACCAATTGCATTTAAAAAATAACCCACTTCTTTGTCTAATGCTCCTCCTCCTGATATGAATGCTTTTAAATTTCCACCAAATTGTTCTTTGATTTTCTTTCTTACCAAAAGATCACAAACAAAATTGATTAAACTTTCTATTAATGAAAATTGCTCTCTATTTAATTTCTTATTTCCAAGTTTGATAGTTTGATTGATTAAGAATTTTTTTATTCCTGTAGCTTTACTAAAATTAGTATTTATTTTTTGATGTAAATTTTGATAAAATCTAGGCACGGCCGTCATTATCTCTGGAGAGCAATTTCCCATATCTTTTATAAGTTTTTCTATACTCTCGGCATAGAATACCTGTGCTCCCACAACTATTTGGACAAACTGGACTGTATGCTCGTATGAATGAGAAAGGGGTAGCCAAGTCAAAAATTTAGGATTTTTAGAAATAAACTCTTTTAATAAACCAAGTGCTCCTTCGCAATTGTTTAAAATTCCACCATGGCTTAATACAACACCTTTTGGATTTCCTTGGGTACCGGATGTATAAATTATACAAGCAACATCTTTTCTTTGAATTTTTAATTCAGAAAAATTTAAAGAACTAAAGCTTTTATTCGCAAAGATTTGATTAATACTTACATGAAGTTCTTGGTCAAACTCTTCAATTACATCAAAAAAAATTATTTTTTTTATAAATTTTTTTTTAGGTATAATATTTTTTACTTTTAAATACTGCGTCTTATCAGAAATGATTAAAACAGTCGGCTTACAATCATCAATTATATACTCGTAGTCTCTTTCTATATAAGTTGTGTAAGCCGGAACTGTTATGCCTCCTGAAAGCATAATAGATAAATCTGATATCATCCATTCAGGTCTATTTTCTGATATTAGCAAACATCTATCACCTTTTTTTATATATTTTGATATTTCCTCAGAAAGTTTAATGACATTTGAATATACATCCTCCCAAGAATACCTTTTTTCAACTTCTTTTAAGGACTGCAAAAACACACTTGTTTTATCTTGTTTTAGATATTGATTATAAAATAGTTCTAATAAATTATTAACTTTGTTTATTTCCATACAATATTGGTGGGCGAAGAGAGAATCGAACTCTCACTTCTTGCGAAACACGATTTTGAGTCGTGCGCGTCTACCAGTTCCGCCACTCGCCCTTTGTTTTCCCTATTATAACTATAAAATTAAATAGTATAAGAACATAATTTATATTAAAAACAAAAAAAAATGCTTAATGAATTATATCAGAAAACTTTAAAACTTGCCTCTCATAAGAGGTCAAATACTTATCTTGCAATTTTATCTTTTACTGAAAGTTCTTTTTTTCCAATCCCTCCTGACGTTATGATTGCTCCAATGGTTATTGCAAAAAAAAATGATTATTTAAAAATTTTTTTAATAGCTACTTTATTTTCTTCACTTGGAGGTATCCTTGGATATTTCATTGGATCTTATTTTTTTGATATTGGAATGATTGTAATAGAATTTTATAATTATGAAGAAAAGGTAATTAATCTTAAAAATAACTTGTCTGAAGGAAGTGGTCTTTATGTATGGCTTGCTACTTTATTTCTTGCTGGATTTACACCTTTGCCTTTCAAAGTATTCACAATAACTAGTGGCATGATTGGTTTTAATTTGCCTATATTTTTCATTATTTGTTTATTTTCTAGAGGGTTGAGATTTTTTATCGTCTCATACCTATCATATAAATTTGGTGATATTTTTAACAAATTTATGAAAACTGATGCTTCAAAATGGTTCACAATTTTGGGGATTATAATTGTATTAATTTTTGCCCTAATATATTTTGTAATTAAATAGTTAAACATGATTAACCGAAAAACTACTTTTCATCTTATATTATTATTCAGTATTTTTGCTCTTTCAGCAGCCTATTTTATTGAATATATTTTAGGTCATCAACCTTGTAATCTTTGTTTAATTGAAAGAATACCTTATATCGTTTCAATAGTTATAATTTTACTTTTTATTTTTATTCAAAAGTTTGAAAGATTTTTTTTAATAATTTTAAGCATTACATTCATTATAGCGCTTGTTATATCCTTTTATCATTTTGGAATAGAACAAGGTTTCATAAAAGAGTCATTAGTTTGTGACTTAAATTCTAACAATGCTGATTTGACTAAAGAAGCACTCTTAAATCAACTACAAAAGGTCACAGTTAGCTGTAAAGATGCAACTTTTAGAATTTTGGGTTTTTCTCTTGCTACAATAAATATTTTTATCTCTTTAATAATTGCAACTATAACTATAAAGCTTTTTTTAACTTATGAAAAAAACAAATAAAGAAAAAGTAAAAGAATTTATTCGAGTTGATCATGCAGGTGAACGAGGAGCAGTAAAGATTTATGAAGGTCAATTACTAGCTCTTAACACATTTGTTAAAGATGAAATTCTAAAAAAGAAAATTGAAGAAATGAAAATTCACGAAAAAGAACATTGTGAATATTTTGAAAATGAAATTAAAAAAAGAAATATAAAACCAACAAAATTTTTACCTTTGTGGGATTTACTTGGTGTTGGACTTGGTTTTGGTTCAACAATCTTAGGGAAGAAAGCTGCTATGCTATGCACCGCTTCAGTAGAAGAAGTAATTGACGAACATTATTTAGATCAAATTAATGCATTAGAAAATGATGAAAAAAAATTAAAAGAAAAAATAATTAAGTTTAGGGAAGATGAATTACATCACAAGGATATAGCTTATAAAGAAGGTGCAACTAAAAAAGGAATGTATTCTATTTTAGATAAATTGATTAAAACTGGATCAAAAATTGCTATTAATATTTCTGAAAAAATATAATTAAGCTTCTAACTCAACATCCCAATACAAATAATCCATCCAACTCTTGTGTAGGAAATTTGGTGGGAAATTTTTACCATTTTTATGTAGGTCTTCTGTAGATGGTTGATATGGCTCTTGATTTAAGCTCATATCCAAATTTTTTAATAATCTTCCACCTTTTTTTACATTGCATGAAGAACAAGCAGTTACAACATTATCCCAGTTAGTTTGTCCACCTTTAGATCTTGGAAGTAAATGGTCAAAAGTAAGATCTTCACCACTCCCACAGTATTGACATGAAAATTTATCTCTTAAAAAAACATTAAATCTAGTGAAGCTAGGATTAGACTGTGGTTTTATAAAACTTTTTAAAGCAATAACACTTGGTAATCTCATATTAAATGATGGACTTCTAATAATTCTGTCATAATTACTAACTATAGTAACTCTATCTAAAAAAACAGATTTTATAGAATCTTGCCAGCTCCATAAAGACAATGGATAATAGCTTAAAGGCCTATAATCAGCATTTAAGACTAATGCAGGACATTTCTCTAGAGACAAGCTTTGATCATTAAAAATCATTATAAAAAATTCTAACTGAAAAAAATTAATTTATCAATAAATAGTATTTAATTATATTTGAAAATTATTTTTAATATAATTTAAAGCTGCACTTGATGCTTCAATAGGAATATGATGATCGCAATTCTCTATCATTTTTATTTCAATTTCAATATTATTTCTAATTAAAAAATCTTTTGCATCTAACAAAAATGTTGGTGACACAACTGCGTCTTGATCGCCATGTATCAAAAGCATTTTAGTGGTAGAAGATTTTCTTTTGCTAAGATCATCTTGATTTATTATTTTACCAGAAAAACCAACAATACAATTATAATTTTGATTAGCGGTCAAACCTAAATTAATAGACATCATGCATCCTTGACTAAATCCTGACAAGCAAATTTGAGAGTTTTTAAGGTTATACTTGCTTTTAACTTCTTCAATATATTTTTGAAGTTTACTTTCTGCTTTTTTAGATTCTTCTAGAATATAAATTGGATCATCTTTGGTTAAATCAAACCATTGAAAACCTACCGGGTTAATTTTACATTTTTCGTGACCATCTGGACATAAAAAAATAGTATTAGGCAGAAATCTTTTCCAATTTAAGGTCAACATACTTATGTCTTTCCCATCACCACCATAGCCATGAAGTAAAATAATAGCATTATTAATTGGTATATCTTTTTCTGGCTTAATGATTGTGGTTGATAGACAAAGTGTCATAGATGTTTTATTATGTTTTTTTTATTAGAAATCATTCTACAATAGTTTTATGATAACAGGAACATTAGTTAAGATTTTAGGTATTGTACTTTTAATAGTTGTGGCAGTTGTCTTGCTGTTAGGGATTGGAACCTTATTCAAGGGCGGCGAAGCTAGTAAAAAATATTCAAATAAATTAATGCAGTTAAGAGTGTTGCTTCAATTTATTGCTATAGTAGTGTTGGTCAGTTTTGCTTATTTCTTTAAAGACTAGTCGTATTGTTTTAACCAATTAATAAACTCTAGGTTATTAAAATCAATAGATCCCATAATACGACCAAACTCTTCTCCTTTTTTATTAAATAAAATAGTTGTGGGAACCCCTCTTAAAGAAAATTTTTTAGCTAGAGTAATTGGTGCATCAAAATATATCTCTAGATTTTGAATACCTATTTCTTTAAAAAAAGAGTTTGATTTAGAGAGATTTTCTTGGCCAATATTGATAGGAAAAATTTTTAAATTATCAAAGTCACTATTTGATTGTAAATCATCTAGAGATGGCATCTCCTCTCTACAAGGAGCACACCAGGTAGCCCAAAAATTTAATATTAACAATTTTCCTCTAAAATCATCTAAATTTATATCGTAATCGTTTGAATCCTTAAAAAATACTTCCTCATATATTTTTGGATTTTTTAATATAACTAAATTTTTTATATTAGGTTTTTCTAAAGCATAACCAATGTTGGAGGTTATTAGGTAGATAAATATTAATAATAATTTCATACTAAATATGTATAATTAATTATCATGGTAAAAAATAAAAACAATACGGCAATATGGGGATCAAGAATAAAGAAAGATACCTCAACTTTATTTCAAAAAGTTGGTAATTCAATAGATATAGATAAAAAGCTTTTTCAAGAAGATATTTTAGGATCAATTGCGCATGTTGAGATGTTATTTAGACAAAAAATTATTTCTTTTAAAATTAAAAATAAAATAATTTTTGGACTTAATAAAATTGAGAAAGAAATTTTAAAAAATAAATTTGATTATAACAGAAAGTATGAAGATATTCATATGAATATTGAAAAAAGATTATTTCAAATTATAGGAGAAGAAGCCGGATATGTACACACGGCTAGATCTAGAAATGATCAGGTGATTACAGATTTTAAAATGTGGACGACTTCAGCAACTAAAGAAATTAATAGAAATCTAGACAATATTATTAAGACCATTCTCAAAATTTCAGAAAAAAATATTGAAACCATAATGCCTGGATTTACACATTTAAAAAATGCACAAGCAGTGTCTTTTGCTCATTATTTAATGTCTTATGTAGAAATGTTTAATAGGGACAAAAAAAGATTTACCTATAATTTAGAAAGTTTATCAGAGAGTCCGCTGGGTGTTGCTGCCTTAACGGGTACTTCTTTTAATATTGATAGAAATTTTACTTCAAAAAAACTAGGATTTAAAAGACCAACGAATAATTCAATTGATACTGTTGCAGATAGAGATTTTGTTTTGGATTTTTTATATAGTGCTTCTGTTTGTTCGATGCATATTTCAAGAATTGCTGAAGAGCTTATTATTTGGAACTCTGATGGTTTCAACTTAATTACACTTTCTGACAAAGTAGTAACTGGTTCTTCAATAATGCCTCAAAAGAAAAATCCTGATTTATTAGAATATTTAAGAGGTAAAACCGGAATAGTTTATGGAAATTTGTTTTCAATGCTGACAATTCTAAAGGGACTTCCCATATCTTATTTTAAAGATCTTCAAGATGACAAGGAAATACTCTTTAAGTCTAATGAAATACTTAATAATAGTATTGCTATCCTAAATGAGGTTTTAAAAAATCTAAAACCTAATAAACAACAAATGTTAGACCTTGCTAACTCAGGATATATTACGGCTACTGACTTAGCTGACTATCTTGTTAAAAATCACTCAATGCCGTTTAGAAAAGCATACCAAACCACTACTTCTATTGTGAATTATGCTGAAAAGAAAAAGAAAAAATTGAATGAATTAAATATTGATGAGCTAAAGAAAATTGAACCAAAGCTCACAATTGAAGTTTTAAAGATTTTTAATGTAAAAAACTCTGTAAACTCTAAAAAATCTTACGGTGGAACGTCTTTTGATAATATTAAAAAAATGATAATGAAATATAAAAAAGTTTAAAATGATAAAAAAAATAATTTTAATTACTATATTTTGTTCTTTCTTATTTTCGTGTGGAAAAAAGGGAGATCCTCAATATGATGGAAATGAAATGGTTTTTCCTAAGTCAGTAGATTGATGAAATATATAGATAAAAACTTAACAATTGAAAAAGTTAAAGTTCAAAAAATAGCAAAAAAGTTTGGTACTCCAACTTATTGTTATTCATATAAAAAACTGACGGAAAACATAAAAAATTTTAAAAAAAATTTTAGCTCTTTTTCTCCATTAATCTGTTTTGCTGTGAAATCTAATACTAATGTGAGCCTGATCAGAGAAATTAGAAAATTAGGGTTAGGTGCTGACGTTGTTTCAATGGGTGAATTAATGATGGCTCTAAAAGCTGGCATAAATCCAAAAAAAATTGTTTTTTCAGGAGTGGGTAAAACCTCAACTGAAATTAGTTATGCAATTGATAAAAAGATTTTATTAATAAATGCTGAATCCAAAAGCGAAATTATTGAAATTGAAAAAACTGCAAGATTAAAAAAAAAAATAGTCAATATAGGTGTTAGACTTAATCCTAATACAGATGCCAAGACATTAAAACAAATTTCAACTGGGAAAAAAGAAAATAAATTTGGTGTAGATGAAAAAACTTTTTTTGAATTAGTAAATTTTACGAATCATTCTAAAAATATTAATCTTAAATGCTTAAGTGTTCATATCGGCAGTCAAATTTTAGATCACAAGCCATATGAAAAAATGCTCAATGTTGTAAATAAAATAATAAAAAAAAGTGGTCACACCTTTGAATTTATTGATCTGGGTGGAGGTATGGGTATTTCTTATGAAAAAAATAGTAAAAAACTAAACTATCAAAAATATAACATTGCCATACAAAAATTTTTAAAAGGCAACAAAGTGAAAATAATATTTGAACCTGGACGATCTATAGTTGGTAATATTGGATTTTTAATTTCTCAAGTTATCTATATAAAAGAAAACATTAAAAAAAATTTCATCATATTAGATGCTGCGATGAATGATCTTATGAGGCCAGCATTATATGGTGCAAATCACCAAACTATACCCGTAGTAAAAAGTAATAACATTTCAAAGAAAATTTATGAATTTGTTGGACCAATTTGTGAAAGTACAGACAAATTTACAACTATAAAAGGTTTTCAGAAATTAAAAGAAAAAGATCTCGTGGTAATGTGCGATGTTGGAGCTTATGGAATGTCACTAAGCTCAAATTATAACATAAGACCAAAACCAGCAGAATTAATAATTAAAGGATCAAAAATTAATATTATTAAGAAAAGACAAAAACTAAAAGATTTGATTTAGTTTTTGATTAATATGATAAGAAATTTTTTATTTTCGTTATTTTTTTTCTCAGGAATAGTTTTCATTTCCATAACCTTCTTGCCAGCAATTTTACTACCAAAAAAAATAGTTTTATTTGGTGGAAAAATTATGGGCTTTTGGACATCTTTATGTTTAAAAATATTTTTATCAACAAAGATAATTATTAAAGGTAAGGAAAACATAATTAGAGGAAAAAAATTTTTTATAGCTGCTTCACACCAATCAATGTTTGAAACTTTTTTTTTACAAACTATCTTTAATTCTCCTGTTTTTATTTTAAAAAAAGAATTACTAATGATTCCTATATTTGGCTGGTATTTAAAAAAAATAGGCTCAATTTCAATTAGAAGAAACAAAATTTCTAAAGAAAACTTGGGTTTTTTTGATGATATTTCTAAACAAGTAAATTCATCAGAAAGACCATTAATAATTTTTCCACAAGGAACAAGAATATCTCCAGAAGATAGAACTCCTTTTAAAAAAGGGTCTGGAAGAATTTATGAAGAATTAAATATTTCATGCCAACCAATTGCAATCAATTCTGGGAATACTTGGCCAAAGCATGGTCAAAAAAAAGTTAATACCATTCTAACAGTTTCAATTTTAAGACCCATTGAACCAGGACTAAGCAAGGAAATTTTTACAAAAGAATTGGAAAATACTATTTATTCTGAACTTGATACTTTAAACTAGCCTTTCATAGGCATTACAACAAATATACTATCAAAATCGCCCGGGTCTTTAATTAATGCAGGAGACCCTGTGTCATTGAAAAAAATTTCAATCTTATCGCCATCAAGTTGTGATGCTACATCAATTAAATATCTAGAATTAAAACTTATTTCTAGATCATGTTCAAACTTTACAGTTAAACTTTCTTTTCCATCGCCACTATTTGTGTTGTTAACTGATAAGTTTAGAACATCTTTTGACAAATTAAATTTAACTCCATCTTTTTTATCCAATGAAACTGAGGCAACTCTATCAACAGAGTCTAAGAATAATTTTAAATCTATTTCCAGTTTCTTTTGATTATTCTTAGGTATTACCTGAATATAATTTGGAAATTTTCCATCAATTAACTTAGATATTAATATGCTATTATTTAGCTCAAATTTTATTTTAGATTTAATATTTGAAATTTTAACATCACCATCGTAGCTTTCTAACAACGAACATAGTTGAAAAATTGTTTTTTTAGGAAGTATTATTGGTTCAAAATCTACTTGCCGGTCCAATCTTATTTTTGAAATTGACATTCTATGACTATCTGTAGCTGCTGCTGTTAAAAAATTTTTATCTTCAATTTGTGTTTGATGAAAAAAAATTCCACTTAAATAGTGTCTAGTTTCATCATTAGAAACTGAAAATTTACATTTATTTAATAATTTTAATAATTGTTTTGATTTTATAGAAAATTCATTTTGATTAAAGTTCTCGTCTGTTAGTGGAAACTCAGATGCACTAATACAATTTAGATTGAAAATAGATTTTTCAGACTCTACTTGAAGCTTGCTAACATCAGTTAAAGATAAATTAATTTTTTTTCCTGATGAAAATTTTCTTATGATGTCATACATAATAGATGACGTGGTGGTCGTGCTTCCCTCTTCTATAACTTCAACATTGTTAATTTGATGAATAAATATTAAATCTAAATCGGTTGCAGTAATTGTTAAATTTGAATTACTAGCATTTAATAAAACATTTGACAGAATAGGAAGCGTGCTTCTTTTTTCAATTACGCCTTGGCAATAATTAAGTGCTTGTTGCAAATCTTGTTGATTAACGTTAAATTTCATTTTCTTTATTATACAATATCTGATTTTTTAGATTATTAATATTGTTTGTCATTTCTGGATCTTTTTCCTTCAATTTTTCAATAGTTTTTACCGAATGAATGATCGTTGTATGATCTCTATTAGAAAATTCTCTTCCAATCTCAGGCAATGACTTGGATGTCAAAATTTTTGTTAAATATATTGCTGTTTGTCTTGGTCTCACAAGATATCTGGATCTTCTTGAAGAAAGCATTTCACTTTTACTTATTTTAAAGAACTTACATACAGTCGATTGTATTAAATCTATTGTTACTTTGTTTTCCCCAATATTTAATAGATCTTTTAAAACTACTTTAATTTCTGATAAATTTGGAACTTTGTTATAAATTCTTGAAAAAGAAACAACTCTATTAATTGCTCCTACTAACTCTCTTATACTTGTGGTTATTTCTGTACTTATGAATTTTTGTATTTCTTCTGAAATATTTATTTGATTTGAATAAAAAATGTTTAGCTCCTCTGTTTTTTGCTTAACAATTTTACTCCTAAGCTCATAATCTGGTTTTTGTATATCAACAACAAGACCTCCAGCAAATCTTGATTTAATTCTATCTTGAATTCTTGATAATTTGTTTGGAGCCCTGTCTGCCGAGATGATCACTTGTGAGCCTTTGTCTAATAATGCATTAAATGTATGAAAAAACTCTTCCTGCATTGCTTCTTTACCATTCATAAATTGAATGTCATCTATCAATAATATGTCAGTATTTCTAAAATATTCTTTAAACTTTACCATATCATTAGATTTAATTGATTTTACGAACTGATACATAAATCTCTCAGCAGATATAAACATCACTTTGTTTTTTTCTTTTAATGAAAGACCAATTGAATTTAATAAATGTGTTTTACCCATTCCAACACCTCCATAAATATAAAGTGGATTATAATGAGAAATATTTTCTGAAACTTTCATGGATGCTTCATATGCTAGTTTATTACTTGTTCCTGTTATAAAATTATCAAATCTTTTATTTGGATCTATTCTGTTGTATTGCAAATATGTATCTTTAATAAAGGATACGTTTTCATTATTTTCTTTTTTAGTAATATTATTTTCAATTTCATTTTCAGAATTTTTTTCAATAATTTTAAACTCTATTCTTGTTAAATCTTTCTTATAAATTTTTACTATTTGCAAAATTTGATCTAAATATCTTGAGGTAATCCAATCTCGGATAAATCTAGTAGAAACTGAAAGTAAGACATAACTATTCATCTCTTCTACAAAGTCTATCTTTCTAAGCCAGCTTTCATATATATCTCTACCTAGCTTATTTTTCATATCTTTTTGAATTACAGCCCAGTCTAGAGCTTCAGAAGATAGATCTTTTATATTTTGTGTTATATTTTTACTTGTCATAAAATTTGTAGGAATAAAGTCAGTTAGAAGCAAAATTATTTTTTTGCAATAAATAATTTTGTAAAAGCAAAAATAAATAAAATCTACATTTGCAATAAATAATTTAATTAAAAAAAAAATAAATAAAATCTATAGGCGATTCATTTCTAACGGGAATATTCTCTCTAATGCTCATGTAATAATACAATCATGAAGCGGTCTGTTTTCAACCTTAGAAATTATTTTGCCTCAGTATTATTTAATTGAATAGTTAAATTTTAGAAATTTTAAATCTATGAGTGTAAGATTTATAAATTATGTTTCTTATTATTTTACTAAATCTATATATAGTTAATCCCAAAATAGGATTTCTTATATATTGTAAGTACTATTAGTTGAAATTTCAAATCACTGTATATAAGAAATTATAAAGCTGAAATTTTCTTTGTTATTCTTGAAATGTTTCTTGAGGCATTTGCTTTCTTTATAATTCCAGTTTTTGCAACTTTCATCAATTCAGAGTTCAATTTTGGCAAGAATTTTAATGCTTCATCTTTTTTCTTTTCTACTAGAAGTAGATTCATTTTTTTTATAGCATTTCTATACTTACTCTTACGAGCCTTATTAACCAGTGTTTGTGTAGCAATTTTTCTAATTCTTTTAATTGCTGATTTTGTGTTTGCCATAAGCGCAGTGGTATAGCTTGAGAATTTATACTGGTCAATAGAATAATTCCCTATTTTTGGCAAATATTACAAAAGAAAGTTGATCTACCAGATATGAATATTTTCTGAATTTTCCCATTACATTTATTTCTTAAACAGCTTAGACTTTCTCTTTGATAAACTCTAAATTCTTTTTGGAAGTTTCCACTTTTTCCTGTGATGTTTTTAAAATCTCGAATACTTGACCCTCCTTTTTTAATAGCCCTTTTAAGTATACTTTTTGAATAAGTAATAATTTTTTTGCAATCTTCTTTGGTTAATTTTGATGCATAGGTAGTTGGATTAATTTTGCATAAGAATAAAATTTCACTAGCATAGATATTTCCAATTCCTGATACAAAATTTTGATCTAATAAGAAACTTTTTATATC
Source organism: Candidatus Pelagibacter giovannonii (assembly GCF_012276695.1). GTDB lineage: Bacteria > Pseudomonadota > Alphaproteobacteria > Pelagibacterales > Pelagibacteraceae > Pelagibacter > Pelagibacter giovannonii. Next base: position 777,081 of record NZ_CP038852.1, read on the forward strand.
TTTTTTTTTATTTGTGAAATAATCAATTAAATATTCTAAGTTAAAATTTTTAAAAAAAGGTTCTGGTCCTAAGTGACTAAATCTTTTTTCAAGTTCCTTCTTATTATCTATAAATTTAAAAAAACCAAATCTTCTAGGATCATTGTATATTACTCTTAAACCCTCAAAATGAATCTCGACATGGTTATGTTTTTCTGGAAGGCTTGGTGAGTTATAAAAACTAGTATTGGTAAACTTACTAATCTTATCTTTTTTTATTAAATGCACAGTCCCAGACATTCCTAAATGAATTAAACAAAAGGATTCATCATTAAAATTCAAGATCAAATACTTTGAAAATCTAGTTACTTTTTTAATAATTTTATTTTTTAATAATTCTTCAAATTTTATAGGAATTTTAAACCTTAAGTTTCTATTCGTAATTATTATTTTTTTGATTTTTTTACGCTCTATTTTTTTAGATAACGATTGTTTGACTATTTCTACTTCTGGTAATTCTGGCATTTGAGACTATATTATCAATAAATAATAAATTTAATATGCAACAATATCTCCAAAATAAAAAAGGCCTTGTTCAAAGGGTCTTTGATAATGTCTATGACAAATATGATTTGATGAATGACTTTATGTCATTAGGAGTTCATAGAATTTGGAAAAAAGATCTATTAAGTTGGATGAACCCTTCAAATAATAAAACCTTAATTGATGTTGCATGTGGTACTGGAGATCTTGGTAAACTTTTTTTAGATGCAACTGATAAAAATGGAGAAATATTTTGTGTTGATCCAAATAAAGGAATGATTGGTAAAGGCAAAGAAAAGTTAAGTACTTATAAAAATATCAATTGGATAATAGCTCCTGCTGAAAAACTGCCCATTCAGGATAATTCTTGCGATTATTACACAATTAGTTTTGGGCTGCGAAATACCAAAGATCTAAACAAAGCTCTATCAGAAGCTTATAGAGTTTTAAAACCAGGAGGTCGTTATTTATGTTTAGAATTTTCTAAAATTCAAAACTCTAATTTGGACTTTATATATAAAAACTATTCAAGACTTATTCCTTTGGTTGGTAAAGCTATTGTTGGACAAAAAGAACCTTATGAATATCTAATTAAAAGCATTGAAGAATTTATTAATCAAGAAGAATTGATAGATTTGATGAATAAAAATAAATTTGTTAACTGTAGTTATAGAAATTTATCAGGTGGAATTGTAGCTATTCATTCAGGTTGGAAGGTCTAATGTTAAAAAAAATTTTCATTTTATTTAAATTAGGAAGAAAATTAGCTCGTTCTGACATCCTAGCTATTCTTTCTAAGTTTAAGAGACCACCCTTAGCAATCAAGATTCTCTTTCAAATATTTTCATTTTCTTTTTCAACTCCTAACAAAACTAATTTAAACGAAAATGAAGGAGCAAAGCTATCTAAATCTCTACAATCAATGGGAACTACATTTATTAAATTAGGACAGTTTTTAGTTACTAGACCTGATATTATTGGAGATGATTTAGCAAAACAATTAGAGGGCTTACAAGATAGATTGCCCGCTTTTACTTTAACTGAAGCAAAAACAATAATCAAAAAAGATCTAGGAGATGATACGTTCAATTCAATCATTGATTTAAGTGAACCAGTTGCAGCAGCTTCAATAGCGCAGGTTCATAAAGCAAAAATAAATGATAATGGAACCATAAAGGATGTTGCTATTAAAATTTTAAGACCAGATATTAAAAAAGTATTTAATGAAGAAATAGATGCCTTAATGCTTTTTGCTTTTATGATTGAGTCATTTATAAAAAAAACTAAAAGATTAAAATTAGTAGAAGTTGTTTTTCTTCTTAAAGAAATAACTAATTTAGAAATGGATTTAAGATTTGAGGCAGCAGCTGCAAATGAATACGCTGAAAATACAAAGAATGATGCAGGTTTCAGGGTTCCTACTATTTATTGGAATTTTACAAGCGAAAATGTGATGACACTTGATTGGGTTGATGGTGTTTCTATTCGTGAAACAGAAGATTTACAAAAAAGAAACATAGATACTAAAAGGATTGCATCTGATGTTATTCAACATTTTTTAAGACATGCTGTTAGAGATGGTTTTTTTCATGCTGATATGCATCAAGGAAATATATTTATCGATGATAATGGACAAATTGTTCCTATAGATTTTGGTATAATGGGAAGATTAGATAATCTTAGTAAAAGATTTTTAGCTGAGATTTTATTTGGATTTATTCAAAGAGACTACAAAAAAGTTGCTGAAGTACATTTGGTTGCTGGTCTAGTTCCTAAAGATGTACCTGTTAATGATTTAGCGCAAGCGTTAAGATCTATTGGTGAGCCAATCTTTGGGCAATCTGTAAAAGATATTTCTGGTGGGAAATTGTTAAAACAGCTTTTTGAAGTTACTGAAAAATTTAACATGCAAACCCAACCACAATTATTGATGTTACAAAAAACAATGGTAGTCGTTGAAGGTGTAGCCAGAAAACTTAACCCTAATACCAATATATGGGAGACTTCAAAACCAGTTTTAGAAAATTGGTTAAGAGAAACAAAAGATCCAATCAATACCTTAAATGAAAGTTTAAAAACTACTACTGAAGTAATTAAAAGATTGCCTGATTTTCCAGAGATTATGGATAAAGCCAATCAAGCTCTATCGTTTTTAGCAAGTGGACAGATCCCCCAAAATTCAAATTCGTTTACCGCTTTAAATGAAAAGAGATCTGAAATGACTGCCTTTAGAAATCAGTCTATTGTTGGTTTATTACTGCTTGTAATTTTTGGTCTAGTAGTATTTTAATTCGCACAATGAATAATTTATCTGAAAGAAAAATACTTTTAATAATATGTGGTGGCATATCTGCTTATAAAAGTTTAGAACTAATTAGATCATTAAAAAAATTAGGTGCAAAAGTTAAAACTATTCTTACTAAAAGTGCCAAAGAATTTATAACTCCTTTGTCCGTTGCCTCCCTATCTCAAGAAAAAGTTTATGAAGACTTATTTAGCCCTGAAGATGAGGCTGAAATGGATCATATTTCACTTTCTAGATGGGCAGACTTAATTGTTGTGGCTCCAGCTACGGCTAATACAATTTCAAAATTGAGTGTAGGATCCTCGGAAGATCTTGCTTCGACTGTAATTTTGGCATCTGATAAAGATATTTTTTTAACGCCAGCTATGAATGTTAGAATGTGGGAGCACCCATCAACAAAAGAAAATCTTAAAAAATTACAATCATTTGGTTATAAGATTATTGGTCCTGAAATTGGAGATATGGCCTGTGGAGAATTTGGTGAAGGGAAAATGACTGAACCAAATAATATTGTTCAAGAAATTAATTCATACTTTAGTGAATTAAATAAAAATTATAAATTAAAAGCCTTAGTAACTGCCGGACCAACTAATGAATATATTGACCCTGTAAGATTTATAACAAATAAATCTTCTGGAAAACAAGGCCATGCTTTAGCAAAAGCATTTGCTAAAAAAGGCTTTCAAACTACTTTAATTTCTGGACCTACAAATTTAGAGGTGGGCAGCAATATAAACTTAATTAAAGTAGAAACTGCAGATGAGATGTTTAAAGCTACACAAGATAATCTACCGGTAGATGTAGCAATTTTTTCAGCAGCTGTTGCTGACTTCAAGGTTAAAGAAACAAATAATAATAAAATAAAAAAACAGGAAAAATTACATTTAGAACTAGAAAAAAATATTGATGTTTTAAATTATGTATCAAAACATAATTCTCTTAGACCAAAGCTGGTAATTGGATTTGCTGCAGAAACTAATAATATAGAAGAGAATGCAAAAAAAAAATTAAAAGAAAAAAATTGTGACTGGATAATAGCAAATGATGTATCCAATAAAGCAATTGGATTTGACTCTAATTTTAATGAAGTTTCAATTTATCATAAAGATAAAGATATGGATGATGAAAGACTTACAATAAAAAGTAAATCTGAAATTTCTGATGAAATAGTAGAAAGAGTTATTAAAAAATTAAATTAAAATTTAATGGCTAAAGTATTAATTAAAAAATTAAATCCTAAAGTAGAATTGCCTGTTTACAAAACTGATGGTGCTTCAGGTATGGATTTGATGGCTTTTATAGAAGAGCCTATTAGAATAGCTCCGAATAGCTCTTATTTAGTTCCTACAGGGCTTTCTATGGCATTTTCAGGGGATTATGAGGTTCAAATTCGTCCTCGATCTGGTTTAGCTGCCAAAAAAAGTATTACAGTTTTGAACACACCAGGAACAATTGATAGTGATTATAGAGGAGAAATTAAAGTTATACTTTTTAATCATGGTACAGAAGATTTTCTTATTAGTAATAAAGATAGAATAGCACAAATGATCTTAATACCTGTAATTAAGATGGAGCTTGAAGAAACAGATAATTTGCCTGATACATTACGAGGAGATGGTGGATTTGGCTCAACAGGTAAATGAATAACCAATTAAGGAAAGTATCAATAGAAAGATATTCAAGACAAATAATACTAAAGGATATTGGTACTATAGGGCAAAAAAAAATTATATCTGCAAAGGTTTTAATTGTTGGAATGGGTGGTTTAGGGTCTCCTGTTGCCGAATTTCTTGCAAGAGCTGGAGTTGGCTCGATAGGAATAGTTGATGATGATAAAGTTAGTTTATCTAATTTACATAGGCAAAGTCTTTATAATACTAGTGATATAGGAAAATTTAAAGTTCAAATAGCAAAAGTTAAAATTAAAAAAATAAACCCAAATATCAAAATTAAGATTTATAAAATAAGACTGAATAAAAATAATTTTAATAAAATTATAAAAGATTATGATTATATAGTTGATGGCTCAGATAATTTTTCTACAAAATTTTTATTAAATGATTTTTGTTATAAATTTAAAAAAATACTTATTATGGGAGCTATAAGTAAATTTGATGGTCATATATTTACTTTTAATTTTAAGAATAAAAAGATCCCATGTTTAAGATGTTTTTTTCAAGACTCTGATATTTCAGATGATTTATTAAATTGTGAGGCTGAAGGCATTCTTGGTACTGTTGCTGGTATAATTGGAACTATACAAGCGAACGAAGTTTTAAAGAAAATACTTGGCATTGGAAAGGGTCTTGATGGATATATTTTTATCTTAGATTTATTACAATTAAATTTTAGAAAAGTTAAACTTAAAAAAAGAAAAAACTGTTTTTGTAAATGATAAAAAAATTAGTTATTTATGTTTTGTGTCTATTATTTTTATTTGGTCAATTTTCAATAGCAGAAGAAAAGTTTCTTTCTTTAAAAAAGAGTAAAGTAAATGTTCGATATGGACCAAGTTTGGATTCAGAAATTAAATATATTTATAAAAAAATAAATTTACCCATAAAACAAATAGATCAAAAAGAAAATTTTAGAAGAATTGTAGACTTAAACAATAATAGTGGATGGATCCATGTTTCTCAGGTTAAAAAATCAAATTCTATTATCATTTTAGAGGACAAAATTTTGTATAAAAAACCATCTAATTTTTCGAAACCAATAGCCAATCTAGAAAAAGGAAGATTATTAGTTTTAAAAAAATGTGAAAATATATGGTGTAATGTAAAGACTGCTGACTATTCAGGTTGGGTTAAAACTGAAAACATTTGGGGTTCTATTAAATAAAGTCAGCACATAGTGATTTAACACTATTTTCAGCGAGTCTTGTAGTGTGAATGTACTCTTTATGATCAATTCCAAGTTCAATAATTGCACCATTTGACTTAAATTTAGAAATTTGATCATCATTTAATTTAAAATGAATAAACTGTACTGAAGAAGCTTTTCCTTCTGCTGATGTTCTATCAACATCTTCTTCTGGAACAGCTTTAACAACTTCATCATTGATTTTGATGAATATTTTTTCTTCGATTCCTCCAACTTTACCTAAAAATGCAGCTCTTGAAATTGGATTATCAATTTCAAACATTAGTGTAGCTGTAAGTTCTTTTCCGTTTGGAACCAAAGGGTTGTAAGCTATTAATTCATCTTTTAATTGCTCATCTCCACCTTTTTCGATGTGAAGCATCTCTTGAACTTGGGCAACCATAGTTTCAAAACTTTCAAAGTAAAAAGTAGCATAAGGACCAAGTGCTATTCTTCTATCTTTTTTAAACTCAACTAAATCTTTTCTGATTTGTTTTCTACTTTTTGAATAAATATCAGGTGATAGTAAATCATCTTTTTCTATTTGTCTTTTTTCTTTACTCATGATTATAATCTATAACTTTTTGCCATTAATTCGATAGGATGAAGTGCCTCATCATTTGCGATATTTGTGTCTGTTTCTAATTGCTTTAAATGTTTACCTGCCAAAGGACAATCTGAAGCCATATATTTATTATTTTTATTTTTAATTTGTCTTGCTGTTGGAGTTCCAACTTTTACAGCTAAATCGTGAGTTTCCTTCATCACACCAAAAGTTCCCCCATGCCCAGCACATCTTTCAACAACATCCATTTTTATATTAGGAATAAATTTCAACATATCTCTAGATTTAATACCCATGTTTTGTGCTCTTGCATGACATGCATTGTGAACAGTAACTCCACCATCAATTTCTTGTAAACCCTCTGCTAGTCCTTCTTTTTGAGCTATATCAACGATATATTCGTCTATATCACTAACACTTTTTGAAAGTCTTTTAATGTCTTCATCATTTGGCAATAGTAAAGGCCATTCGAATTTTAGCATTAAGCCACAGCTAGCTGTTAAAGTAATGATTTGATAACCCTTGTCTACCCATTCCAGCAAATCTTTGGAAACTTTTTTGGCTTGCTCTACAACTTTTGGTAAATCTGCTTGTTCAAGATAAGGCATTCCACAACAACCCGGATAAGCTTCTTGAACTTCTACTCCATTTTTTTTTAAAACTTTTAATGCAGCCACGCCTGTATCTTTTTTATTAAAATTAACAAAGCATGTTGAATAAATTACAACTTTTCTATCTTTAGACGGGGCTTCACTATTTATTGGAATATTATTTTTTTCAAAATAATTTGTAAATGTTTCTGCATTATAAGTGGGAAGCTTAACTCTCACATCAATTCCAGCAACTAACTCTAATATTTTTCTAAAGAGTTTATTTTTAATATTTGACGCCCAATTTATTAGTGATGATAGCATTACACCAATTTTTCCATTTCTATCAATTTGAGCTAATTGTGCTGGCACTGCAGGTAATTTATTTAATTTTTTCTGAGCTGTTCTATATCTCAACATTAAATGAGGAAAGTCTAAATCAAAATCATGGGGCGGAACATAAGGACACTTAGTCATAAAGCACATGTCACATAAAGTACAAGCGTCTACTACAGGTTCAAATTGTTCACTCTTTAAACTTTCTACATCTTCATTTTCAGACTCATCTATCATGTCAAATAATTTTGGAAACGAGTCGCATAAATTAAAACACCTTCTGCATCCATGACAGATATCAAATGCTCTTCTCATTTCGTCATCTAATTTTTTAGGGTCTAAAAAATCAGGATGCTCAAAATTTATTGGATGTCTAATGGGGGCATCTATACTGCCTTCTTTACTCATATTTAAAATTTTAGGATTAATGGTGGGGAAGACCCCACCATAAATTAGGTCTTATTTACACAATAGATTCTAATGTTTTTTGGAATTTACCTGCGTGTGATTTTTCAGCTTTTGCTAAAGTTTCAAACCAATCTGCAATTTCTGGAAAGCCTTCTTCTCTAGCTGTTTTTGCCATACCTGGGTACATGTCTGTATACTCATGTGTTTCACCTTGTACTGCAGAAGCTAGATTCGCTTTAGTTTCACCAATCGGTAATCCTGTAGCTGGATCTCCAACTTCTTCAAGATACTCAAGGTGTCCATGTGCATGACCTGTTTCACCTTCAGCTGTAGATCTAAATACAGATGCTACATCGTTATAACCTTCAATATCTGCTTTTTGAGCAAAATATAAATAACGTCTGTTTGCTTGGCTCTCACCCGCAAATGCATCTTTTAAGTTTTCTTCTGTTTTACTACCTTTTAATGACATATTTTTCTCCTTAATGATTATGAAATAAATATAATCATTCTAAACTGTAAGTCAACAGTTTAGAATTGTTTTAATGTAAATGTTAAATTATTGAAATTATTGAATTATTTTTGATTTTGATTATCACTCGCAACCTTAATCAAAACTTCTACTGAATTTATTTTTTTTCCTGTGATATTTTTTTTTATATTTACAGAATCAATATCTTCGTTGCTACAATCAATTAACTCATTTGTATCTTCATCAAAAAAATGATGGTGCTCAGTTACGTTAGTGTCAAAATAACTTTTATCTGAATTGATAGAAATTTCTTTTAAATATCCTTTTTTCTTAAATGCATGAATTGTATTATAAACTGTTGCTAAAGAAATTTTTTCACTCAGTTTATCCTCAATAATTTTAGTCAAATCATTTATTGTAAAGTGAAAAGTTTTTTCAGGTGAAAACAATACTTCACAAATTTTTAGTCTCTGTCTTGTTGGTCTTAAGCCAGATTCTCTTAACTTTTCTGTATATACACTTAAATTGTTCATTACTGTTTATAATAGTTCTAAACTATTTCTATATTATAATCATCATAAATCAAGTATTAAAGGACTGAAATTTATGAAAAAAAACTCATTCACATACGATGAGCTAATAAGCTGCGGAAATGGCGAACTTTTTGGCCCAGGTAATGCAAAATTACCACTTCCACCAATGCTTATGTTTGATAGAATAACTGAAATCAACGAGGATAATGGTACATTTAGCAAAGGCTCTTTAAAGGCAGAACTTGATATCAAAGAAGACCTTTGGTTTTTTGATTGTCACTTTAACGGAGATCCTGTCATGCCAGGTTGTCTTGGCTTGGATGCTATGTGGCAACTAGTTGGTTTTTATCTTGGATGGCTTGGCAATCCAGGTAAGGGAAGGGCTTTAGGAGTAAGTACAGTAAAATTCACTGGTGAAGTTTTGCAAAATGTTAAAAATGTAAGATATGAAATTGATATGAAAAAAATTATGGCTCCAGGTGGAACAACAGTTGGGCTTGCAAATGGTTTGGTATTTGCAGATAATAAAAAGATATATTCAGCAGAAAGTTTAAAAGTAGGGTTATTTAAATAATGAGAAGAGTAGTAGTTACAGGTTTAGGAATTGTATCTTGTTTAGGAAATAATCAAGAAGAGGTTCATCAATCTTTATTAAATTCAAAATCAGGAATTTCGTATGCAGAAGAGTATAAAGAACATAATTTAAGAAGCCATGTTCATGGTAAACCAAACATAAAACTTGAGGATCACATTGATAGAAAAACAATAAGATTTATGGGATCAGGATCAGCTTATAATTATGTAGCAATGAAAGAAGCAATTGAAGATTCTGGATTAGAAGAAAATGATGTTAGTAATTTTAAAACTGGAATAGTTATGGGTTCAGGTGGACCTTCAATTGAAAATGTTATTGTGGCAGCTGACAAGACTAGAGCCAAAACTCCAAAATTAATGGGGCCATTTATAGTTCCAAGAACTATGGCAAGTACTGCATCAGCAACCCTTGCTGTTCCTTTTAAAATTAAAGGAACTAATTATACAATGAGTTCTGCATGTGCCACCAGTGGACACTGTATTGGAAATTCAATGGAACTAATCCAAATGGGAAAACAAGATATTGTTTTTGCAGGTGGTAGTGAAGAAATACATTGGGCCATGACTGCTATGTTTGATGCAATGACAGCATTATCCTCAAAATATAATGATACACCTGAGACTGCATCAAGAGCTTATGATAAAACTAGAGATGGATTCGTAATCGCTGGTGGTGGTGGAGTTTTAGTTCTTGAAGAATACGAGCATGCCAAAGCCAGAGGTGCTAAAATATACGCAGAATTAACTGGTTATGGAGCAACATCAGATGGATACGATATGGTAGCTCCATCAGGTGAAGGAGCAGTCAGATGCATGCAAATGGCTATGGCAACATCTAAAAATAAAATTGATTACATAAATACCCATGGAACATCAACTCCAGTTGGTGATATTACAGAATTAAATGCTGTTAAAGGTGTTTTTGGAGATACGATTCCAAAAATAAGTTCAACCAAATCTCTATCTGGACATCCCTTGGGAGCAGCATCAGTACATGAGGCTATCTATTGTTTAATTATGATGAAAAATAATTTCATTGCTGGTTCTGCAAATATTGGTGAAATGGATGAAGCAGCTAAAAAATTTCCGATAGTTGCTAAAACAGAAACTGGAGTAACTTTAAATACTGTTATGTCTAATAGTTTTGGTTTTGGTGGAACTAATGCTGCTTTAATTTTTGAGAAAATATAATTATGAGTTTGATGAAGGATAAAAAAGGATTAATCATGGGTGTTGCCAATGAAAGATCTATTGCTTGGGGTATTTCACAAAAATTAGCAGAAGCTGGAGCAGAACTTGCATTCACTTATCTTGGAGATGCACTAAAGAAAAGAGTAATCCCTTTAGCTGAAAAATTAAATTCAAAAGCTACATTTAGTTGTGATGTTGAAAATAAAGAAGAAGTAATAAAACTTTTTCAAGATATTAAGTCTGAATGGGGACAAATTGATTTTGTAGTTCACGCAGTTGCTTTTTCAGATAAATCAGAATTGTCAGGTGAATATTTAAATACAACTAGAGAAAATTTTTTAAGAAGTATGTTAATTTCATGTTTTTCATTTACCGAAGTTGCAAAAGAAGCATCTAAATTAATGAAAGAGGGTGGTAGTATGTTAACTTTAACTTACGAATCGACTAAAGCTATTCCAAATTATAACGTAATGGGTGTTTGTAAATCAGCTCTTGAGGCAAGTGTTAAGTATCTTGCAAGAGATCTTGGTACTAAAGGCATGAGAGTTAATGCTATAAGTGCTGGACCTATTAAAACACTAGCAGCCTCTGCTATTGGAGATGCAAAATTCTTATACAAGTGGAATGAAGATCATTCTTTCCTAAAAAGAAACGTAGATATTCATGATGTTGGAAACTCAGCATTATATCTATTAAGCGATCTTGCAGCTGGTGTTACTGGTGAAATTCACTATGTAGATGCTGGATACAACAAGGTAGGAATGCCAGATCCTAAGAATATTACCTGAATTATAGTTAAATTTAGTTAAAAGTATTAGGATCAATTTTTCAGCCTTAGTGATTTATATTTAAAAGAAATAAAACATACGCTAAGATTTTGGATGATTTTTGTAAAAAACCTTGGCTCTGTTTCTGACCAAAAGTGGTCATCAACTGAAAAGTATCCTGGAGTTAGGTGGAAATTTTTGATTGATTCAGATTTTGATGGTAGTTCTGGTCTATCCCTTGGTTTTGCTGAAATAGCACCCGGTGGAAATTTAACCCTTCATTATCACTCACCTGCAGAATTATATGTGGTAACTAATGGTACTGGAATATTAAATAAAGCTGGTGAACTTGAGACAATCAAAAAAGGTGATGTGGTTTATATAGCTGGAAATGCAGAACATTCCTTAAAAAATAATGGAAAAGAAACGTTAGAGTTTTATTGGATTTTTCCAACAGATCGTTTTTCAGAAGTAGAATATTTTCCCGCAAAATAAGAGAGTGCATAGAACTTTTAAATAAGTGCCTCATAAAAAAAACCCCCAGAACTTTCATTCCAGGGGTTTAGAATTTTAATTTAAAAATTATTCAGCTGCTTGTTTCATAGAAAGCTTAACTTTACCTCTATCAAAACCAATCACTTTAACTTTTACTTCATCGCCTTCTTTGACAACATCAGTAACTTTTTCTACTCTTTTAGGAGCAAGTTCTGAAATGTGAACAAGACCATCTTGTTTACCTAAGAAGTTAACAAATGCACCAAATTCCATAATTTTCATTACTTTACCTGAATAAATTTTATTTAGTTCAGCCTTTGCTGTGATGTCTTTAATCATTTGCATAGCAATGTTTCTAGACTCTTCGTCTGGAGCAGCAACAGTTACCACACCTTCATCGTTTACATCTAGTTTAGCACCTGATTTTTCAACAATCTCTCTAATCGTTGCTCCACCTTTTCCAATCACAGCTGCGATGTCTTTTTTATCAACAGTAATTTGTTCCATTTTGGGAGTGTGTTCACCAACATCGGCTCTTGATTCGCTTAAAGCTTTATTCATTTCACCTAAGATATGAACTCTTCCTTCTTTAGCCTGTTTTAAAGCCTGTTCCATGATTTCAAATGTAATACCTGTAATTTTGATATCCATTTGAAGTGAAGTAATTCCATCTTTAGTTCCAGCAACTTTAAAATCCATGTCTCCAAGATGATCTTCATCACCTAAAATATCTGATAAGACACTAAAATCATCGCCTTCTTTAATTAGTCCCATTGCAATACCTGCAACTGGCTCTTTAATTGGAACTCCAGCATCCATTAATGCAAGAGATGCACCACAAACACTCGCCATTGAAGAAGAACCGTTAGATTCTGTAATCTCTGACACTATTCTAAAAGTGTATGGGAATGCTTCTTTTGAAGGTAATGAAGAGTTAATTGCTCTCCATGCTAATTTTCCATGACCAACTTCACGTCTTCCAGTTCCAATTCTTCCAGTTTCACCAACTGAGAAAGGAGGGAAGTTGTAATGAAGCATAAATCTTTCTCTATGCTGTCCATCTAAACTTTCTAATCTTTGTTCGTCATCAGATGTACCTAAAGTAGTAACAACAATCGCTTGTGTTTCACCTCTAGTAAATAGAGCTGATCCGTGAGTTCTTGGTAAAACACCAACTTCACACTCAATAGCTCTTACATCAGCTAAACCTCTGCCATCAATTCTTTTTTTATTTTTAAGAATATCAGTTCTAACAATTTTCTTTTCAAGATTTTTTAATTCGTCATTAACGTTAAAATCAGAATAGTTTTCATTGTCTGCAAAAAGCTTTTTTGCTTTATCAGAAATTTCTGAAATTTGATTTGATCTATCTTGTTTGTCTATTGTTGCAAAAGCTTTTGTTAGATCTGCTGTAAAAGTTTCCTCAAGTTTTTGTTTAACTTCAGATAAATCTTTCTTTTCAACAGTCCATTCTGGTTTTCTGCATTCTTTTGCAAGTTCCTCTATCATCTCAATTACTGGAACAAATCCTTCATGGCCAAATTTAACTGCATCTAACATTACTTCTTCGGTTAAGCCTGATGTTTCCGACTCAACCATAAGCACAGCATCTTTAGTACCGGCTACAACTAAATCTAAAGTAGAGTTTTCTAACTCAGCTTTTGATGGATTTAATATGTATTTTCCATCAACTAAACCAACTCTTGAAGCACCCACAGGTCCCATAAATGGCATTCCTGAAATAGCTAGTGCTGCTGAAGAAGCTGTAATTGCTAAAATATCTGGTTGATTGTCTTTATCATATGAAATTACTGTTGGTAACAGCTGAACTTCATTTTTAAATGCACTTGGAAACAAAGGTCTGATGGGTCTATCAATTAATCTTGAGATCAATTGTTCACTTTCAGTTGGTCTTGCTTCTCTTTTAAAATATCCACCAGGAATTTTACCACCTGCATAATATTTTTCTTGGTAGTTTACAGAAAGAGGAAAATAATCCATATCTGGATTTACTTTTTTTGCTCCTACTACTGTTGCTAAAATAACTGTTTCACCACATGAAGCAATAATTGCTCCGTCTGCTTGTCTTGCTATCTTACCTGTTTCTAAACTTATCTTCTTACCTGCTACTTCAATTTCCTTCTTATATACTTTGAACATCTATTTTCCGTTTCCTTCTATCTATTTTCTTAAATTTAATTGTGTTAATACATTTTTGTAAGAATCGAATTTATTTTTCTTTAAATATTCTAACAATTTTTTTCTTCTATTTACTGCTCTTAATAATCCAACTGAAGAGTGTTTATCTTTTTTGAATTGTTTAATGTGTGCTGAAAGAGTTTCAATTTTTCCCGTTAATAATGCAATTTGTACTTCTGAAGAACCGGTGTCCTTCTCATGCATTTTTAATTCTTCTGCTTTTTTCGTCATACTATTTATTTTCCTATTTATTTGTTTGTTTTATTAAGTTTTCTATTTTTTCTGCGTACTCAAATGATTCATCCTTAGCAAAAAGTATTTTTGGTAAATATTTCATAATTATTTTTTTAGATAAAGCTTTTCTAATTAAGAAAGAATATTCTTTTAATTTTTTAATAACTAGTTCTGTGTCTTTACCACCTAATGGTAATACGTAAGCTTTTGCAATTTTAAGGTCTTGACTCATTTTTACCTCAGTAACCGTTATAGTGTTAGTTTCTAAATTCGGGACCTTAGCTTCATTTCTGGCAAAAATCATGCCTAAAGATTGCCTGATCATCTCTCCAACACGTAATTGTCTCTGTGATACGGGTTTTCCTATTCTATCAGCCATTATACTGTTCTTTCTGTCGAAGTCGTACTATACGCCTCTATTGTATCGTTTTTCTGGAAATCGATAAAGTCTTTAAGCGTTATTCCACATTCTTGACCATTACTAACCTGTTTTGCCTGATCTTTTTCTCTGAAAATAGTACTTATCTTGCCAGTATAAATAATTGCTCCATCTCTTACTACTCTAGCACTTGCTCCACTGGTTATTTCTCCTTCTGTTACTTTTGAACCTGCAACTTTTCCTGTACCAGAAACTTTGAAAATTTCTAAAATTTGAGCTGTGCCAATAATTTTTTCTTGAACATCTGGAGCAAGAAGTCCTGACATTCTTAATTTAATATAATCTAAAACTTCATAAATAATATTATAAGAAGAAATTACAATTTTTTCATTTTCTGCTAATTTTTTTGCTTCCTTACTTGGTTTAACATTAAATGCAATTAATGCAGCGTTAGATGCTTTTGCCAATGTTACATCTGTTTCTGTTACCATTCCAATATCAGATAAAATTATTTTAGGTTTTACTTCTTCATGAATAATTTGATTAATTGCACTTTTGATTGCTTCAGCAGATCCATGTACATCTGATTTTACGATAATATTTAATTCTGCAGCTGACTTATCAGCAAAAGCTGAGTCTTGAGTTGCAAAAGTTAAAGGGCTTCCACCAGTTTTGGTTTCTTCTGCTCTATTCTCACTTAATGTTTTAGCTTCTTTTTCTGAGTCTAAGACAATAAAGTCATCTCCTGATTTAGCAGCTCCATTTATTCCAAGAATTTCAACTGGCATTGATGGTGGTGCTTCATTAACATTTTCTCCTTTATCATTAATTAAAGCTCTTACTTTTCCCCACTTTAATCCACTAACAAAAAAATCACCTTTTTTAATTGTTCCAGACGTAACCACAACTGTTGCAACTGCTCCTCTACCAATATCTATTTTTGATTCTAAAACAATTCCTGTTGCATTAGATTCAAAGTCAGTTTTTAAGTCTAAAATTTCTGCTTGAAGAACGATTGATTCTACCAATTTATCTAAATTCTTTTTATTTTTTGCAGAAATTTCAACCATCAAAGTATCTCCTGATAGATCTTCTGCAATAAGTTCATATTCTAAAAGCTGGTTCTTTATTTTTTGTGGATCTGCTTCTGGCAAATCACACTTGTTAATTGCTACAACTATTGGAACATTTGCAGCCTTCGCATGTTTTATAGATTCAATTGTTTGGGGTTTAACTCCATCATCTGCAGCAACTACTAACACTACAACGTCTGTTAATTTTGATCCTCTAGCTCTCATTTCTGTAAATGCAGCATGACCCGGTGTATCAATGAAAGTCAGTTTATTAGACTCATGTTGTATTTGGTAAGCACCAATGTGTTGTGTTATTCCACCAAATTCACCAGAGACAACATTCGCACTTCTTAAGACATCTAACACCGAAGTTTTACCATGATCCACATGACCCATTACAGTTACAATCGGCGGTCTATTCTTCAAATTTTCAGATCTAGATTCTTTTATTTTTTGAATAATTTCTTCTGCTTTTGTTTCTCTAATCGGATTGTGACCAAATTCTTTTACCAGGTATTCAGCTGTATCTGCTGCTAATGTTTGATTGATAGTAACCGTAACTCCCATTCCAAATAAATGTTTAATAACATTGCCTGATTGCTCAGCCATTCTGTTGGACAGCTCTCTGACTGTTATTGCTTCAGGAATATTTACATCTCTTTTTACAGGCTTTAAACTTTCTTGAATTTCTTCTTTAGTAAGTTCTCTATTTTCTTTTAATTTTGCTCTTTTAAGCGAAGCCATACTTCTTGATCTTGCTTCAATCTCGTCACTTAATGCTCTTGATACTGTTAATTTTAATTCTCTTTTCTTCTCAGGTTTACCTTTTTCACCTGCATCACCTTTAAGTCTTCTAGTTGCTCTTTGCTCAGCTAACTTACGTTTTTCATAATCATTAGTTATTGGAGAAGATGGTTTAGTTGCTGATGTAGTTCTAGGAGGAAAGCTACTTGTAGTTGTTACTGCTGGTTTTGACCTAACACTAGCAGGTCTACTAAAATTACCTCTAGGTGCAAATTTGCTTGGCTTTTTTTCAATTACAACGGAATTTTTACTTTGAGTTTTTGCTAACTCTATATTCTCTATCGATTTCTTGGCTATGCCAGAAAGTGTTAATTTTGTTTTTTTGTTTTCCATATATCATTACTCAATCTTTGTAGATTATGTCTCTTGCAGACATAATTAATTCATCTGCTTCTGTTTTTGATAAAGCAAAATCTTCAAGGTATCCTTGAATCTTAATTCTTTCACCTTTCACAACATCATAACCACCTGTTAATTCATCAGAAGCAAGGTCTGCAAAGTCTTCTAATTTTAAAATCTTTTGTTCTCCTAAAGTAACTAGCATACCTGGCGTCAGTCCTTTGTGATTTATAAGATCATCTTGCAGTCCCAAATCTTTAATTCTTTGAGTGATGTCTTCTTGATCTTTTTGGTAAAACTCTTTTGCTCTCTCAATCAGAGCCTTAGCAGTGTCTTCTTCAATGCCTTCAATTTTCATTAAATTTTCTGGTGAGCTATCTTTAATGTCTGAGATTGAAGAAAAACCTTCAGCAACAAGTAATTGTCCTAATGTTTCATCCAACTCTAAGTTTTTAACAAAATTTTCAGTTTTTTCTTTAAATTCAGATTGTCTTCTTTCTGAATCTTCTGCATCAGTCATTATATTAATTTCATAATTTAATAATTTAGTAGCAAGTCTTACGTTTTGACCTCTACGACCAATTGCTTTACTTAAATTTTCTTCAGTTAGAATTACATCTAATTTTTTTGCAACACTATCAACGTTTACTCTTTGAACTTCAGCAGGTGACAATGCGTTTGAAACTACTATTGCTGGATCTTCAGACCAATTAACGATGTCAATTTTTTCACCTTGTAATTCATTTACTACTGCTTGAACTCTTGATCCTCTCATTCCTACACAAGCTCCTACTGGATCTAATGAAGTATCAACAGCTTTAACACAAATTTTTGCTCTACTTCCTGGATCTCTTGCTGATGATTTGATTTCAATTAAACCATCATAGATTTCAGGAACCTCTTGAACAAATAATTTTTCCATAAATTTTGGATGTGCTCTTGATAAAAAAATTTGCTGTCCCCTAGCTTCTCTTTTTACATCATAACAATAAGCTTTAACTCTATCACCAGCTTTAATATTTTCTCTAGGGATCATTTCATTTTTTTGAATAATTGCTTCAGTTCTTCCCAAATCAACTATTACATTTCCAAACTCTAGACGCTTAACAATTCCACTTAAAATTGAATCTTTTTTGTCTATGAAATCATTATATTGTCTTTCACGCTCTGCTTCTCTCACATTAAAACTAATAACTTGTTTTGCTGTTTGCGCAGCTATTCTTCCAAAATCAAAAGAGGGCAGCGGTTGTAAAATTTCATCACCAATTTTTTTATCTTTGTTTGCTTCATTTAAAATAATTGCATCTTGAAGATTAATTTCTGTATTTGTATTTTCTGGTTTTTCTACAACAATTAATTTTCTGAAAATTCCAATATCACCACTTTCTCTGTCTATTAAAACTTTAATTTCATTGTCCTGTCCAAATTTTGATTTGGCAGCTTTTGCAATTCCAGTTTCCATGGAATCAATAATTAATTCTTTATCTATAGATTTTTCTAAAGCAACTGCTTCAGCAATTCTTAATAATTCTAATTTATCTGATCTTCTATTTAACATAAGTTTATTAGCTCCAAAAAAAAATGGGCTAAAGCCCATTCTGTAATTTCAATAATGTAAGGGCAATATATAAAGATTTTTTTTTAATTCAATAGCAACTATTTAAAAAAAACGTCTTTTTTATCAGTTTTTTCCCATGAAAATGAGCCGTTAGCTTCAGGCACTCTTCCAAAATGACCATAAGCTGCTGTTTTTTCATAAATAGGTTTATTTAAGCCTAGCATTTCTCTTATGCCTCTAGGACTTAAATCAAAATTTTCTGAAATCTTTTCTGTTACAAATTTATTTTTTTCTAAATCATTATCAAATAAATCTACATAAATTGATAAAGGTTTTGAAACTCCAATTGCGTACGCTAGTTGAATTAAACATCTTTCAGCAATGTTAGATGCAACAATATTTTTAGCAATATACCTTGCTGCATAAGCGGCTGATCTATCAACTTTAGTTGGATCTTTACCTGAAAAAGCTCCTCCACCATGAGGTGCTGCTCCGCCATAAGTATCTACAATAATTTTTCTACCTGTTAAGCCACAATCTCCATCTGGGCCACCAATTACAAAATTTCCAGTTGGATTTATATATAATTCATCTTCATTAAAATCTTTCAAAAATTTTTCAGGAATTGATTTTGATAAATAAGGTTTTAGTAATTCTCTAACTTTAGCCTGATCTACATTTGCTGAGTGCTGTGAAGATATAACAACTGATTTTATTTTGGTTGGTTTTCCATCAACATACTCAAATGTAACTTGACTTTTTGAGTCTGGCTCAATATTTTTCAATTTTCCAGATTTTCTATCTTCCGCCATTAATCTCAAAATTTTATGAGAATAATGAATTGGTGCAGGCATTAATTCTTCGGTTTCGTTACAAGCATAACCAAACATTATTCCTTGGTCACCCGCTCCTTCATCTTTATTACTTGATGAGTCCACGCCCATAGCTATGTCAGCAGATTGTGCGTGAAGGTGGCTTTCTATTTTTGTAGCTTCTCTCCAGCTAAAACCATCTTGATCGTACCCTATATCTTTGATGCACTCTCTTACTTTTTGAATAAGATCTTCTTCTTTGATGCTCGGTCCTCTTACTTCTCCAGCTAAAACAACTTTATTTGTAGTGGTTAAAGTTTCACATGCTACTCTTGAAAAAGGATCAGCTGAAATATAACTGTCTACAACCATGTCAGAAATACGATCTGACACTTTGTCTGGATGTCCTTCAGAAACAGACTCGCTTGTAAATAAAAAATTTTTTAAATTACTCATGCGTAATTTTCTTAAATGAAAAAATTAAAAAAATATATAATAAAATTAGTATAAAAAATATCTTATCCCCATAATTCATATAGAGCGTAGGTTTAAGGATTTTACTCTCTTTAAAATCAACATAACCAGTAGTACCAAATTCAACTTTTTCCTCTATAATACCAATTGGATTAATAATGGCTGATATTCCATTGTTTGCAGATCTTATTACATACTTTCCACTTTCAATTGATCTAAAGATACTATGTGCAAAATGTTGTTTTGGGCCAATAGAATTTCCAAACCACCCATCTTCTGAAATATTAATTATATAATCAAAGTTTTTGTCATTAAATAATCTATGTGAATAAATAATTTCATAACAAATCAGGGGAAGTAATTTTACCTCTATCTTATCATTTTTTATTAAAAGTGCTTTTTGGTTCTCACCTTTTGAAAAAGATTGATAATCATTAGTTACTGTTTTAAGTCCTATTAAACTAAGAACTTTTTCAAATGGGGTAAACTCTCCGAATGGCACTAGATTAATCTTATTGTAACTATGAATTAAATCCAATTTATTGTTGAAAACTGCCATTGAATTAAAAATTAATTTTTCACTATTTTTAGTCTCTACACTATTTAGGCCCATGATAATTAAATCATCACCTCCAAAATTATTTGAGAATAATTCTTTATATATATTCATATCTCTTAAGTAGCTGTCTGGAATAACTCCTTCGGGCCATAAAAAAACTGTTGGTTCTTTTTTTTCTGGGCTACTCAAGGAAATTAGTTCTTGGATAATATTTAATTCATCCTGCTTTGAATAAAATCGATCCAAACTAATATTGGGTGATATAGCTCTTATTGTAAAACTATTTTTAATATCAACTGAGGTATTAAATTTATTATACTTTAAATTTCCAAAAATTAAAAAACCTGTAGAAGTAATTATAAAAAAAAAACAGACAATAATTTCTTTTCTATTTTTTCTTAAGATAAATATAGCTGGCACTGTGAACAAAGATATGCAGATTAAATTGAAAGAATAAGTCCCAATTACTGAAAGAATTTGAATAAAATAAATACTTTCTGAAAAACTAAAAGCAATTAAATTCCATGGAAAACCAGTAAGAATAGAACCTCTGAAAAATTCTATAGATCCATATAAAATAGAAAAAATAAAAAATGTACTAACAACATTTTTAGAATAAAAAATTGAAAATAAATAAGTTATTAGTCCATAAAATATTGCCAGAAAAGCAGGAAATAAAATTATAGCAATTGGTATTAAAAATTTGAAACTTTCATCAAAAGTTAATGAAATTGCAATCCAATATAAGCTACATAAAAAATAACCAAAACCAAAAAACCATCCATATTTAAAGAAAGATTTATTATTAGTGCTAGTTTTTTTCTCTATAAAGAGAAAAATGAAGAATAATGAAAAGGTAAAAAAATTAATTATAAAATAATTATAAGGCGGCAAACTATAAGAGCTAATAGCACCTAAAAAAAATAAATATAAAAATTTTAAAAATTTTTTTTTAAGCAAGTTAAGCAACTTTTGTTTTAATAAATTTATAAATATTATCTTCTTCTTTGCTCATTTTTTTAAAATCTTTTAGCTTTATGTGGTCGTGTCCTAATAAATGAAGAAATCCATGAATAAAAATTTTAACAACCTTTTGCTTAAACTTTAAAATACTTATATTTTTTGGTTTATCCATAAATTCATAGCTAACAACTATATCACCAAGATAACTTGATTTTTTTGGGTTAAATTTTTTCTCAAACGGAAATGATAATACATCTGTGGGTTTATTTTTATTTCTAAAATCTTTATTTAGTTTTTTAATATTCTTATTATTTGAAAGTAAAATTGTTAGATTTATTCTCTTTCCTATAAACCTATATTTTTTTGGAAAAAATTTTACAATGGAGTCAAAAAAAGTTTTATTATTCTTAATTTTTTTGCTCCAAAGAGTAGACTCCGAAACCACATCAATTTTAATCATTTTCTTGATCGGTATAAGCTCTTACAATCTTAGATACCAAAGGATGCCGTACAACATCTGAATGATCAAAATCAACAACTGAAATTTCTTTTAAATGTCCAAGTAATTTCTTAGATCTACTCAGGCCAGACATGTTCTTGTTTGGTAAATCTATTTGAGAAGGATCTCCATTTATAACAATTTTTGAATTCTCACCAATACGCGTTAAAAACATTTTAATTTGTGTATCAGTTGCATTTTGAGCTTCATCTAAAATTGCAAAAGAATTCTTTAAGGTTCTTCCTCTCATGAAAGCAAGAGGTGCTATTTCAATATCACCAATTTCAATCATTCTCTGTATTTTTTCAAAATCAAATAAATCATAAAGAGAATCATATAGAGGTCTTAGATAAGGATCCACTTTCTCTTTCATATCTCCTGGTAAAAAACCAAGTCTTTCACCAGCTTCTACTGCAGGTCTTGATAAAATAATTCTTTCAATCTTTTTATCAAGCAACATGGTTAATCCGACTGCTACCGCTAAAAAGGTTTTACCTGTTCCAGCAGGGCCTGCTGATATAACAATATCACTTTGCCTTAAAGCTCTAACATATTCTTTTTGCCTCTCAGATCTAGGTATAACAGATTTTTTTGGTGTTTTGATTATGTCAGAAACATTTTTATTTTTTACTTTTTCTTCAATCATAAATTTATCTATAGATGAGATTATATCTTTTTTCTCAATACTGCCATTATTAATAAATTGATTTGCAAGAAATTGAATGGCATTTTTTGTTGTCTCATTTTGTTCTGGGGTTGATTTTATTAAAATAGAATTTCCTCTTGAGTAAAGACTTGTATTAGTAATTTTTTCGAGTTCTTTTAAATTTTCATTAAATTCACCAACAACTCCCATCAATAAATCATTATCATGAAAAATAACACTTAAAGAATCATTATCAGAGTATACAAATTTTAATGTTGAATTAATTTTTTTTGAAACTGTATTATTCAATTTTAAGCTACTTTTTTTTTAGAACTTTCAGTTAATTTTCCAAAAAGACTATTTTGATTGCTGCTTGTTATTTCGACTTGCACAATTTTTCCTATGTTCTCTATATTGCCATCAAAAATTACTGATGTCATATATTCTGTTCTGCCAAATAACTTAATTCCATCTTTCATTTTATTTTCTACTAGAACATTTAAAATTTTATTTTCAAGAGATTTATTTGTTTGTATTTGGTTATCAAATAATTTCTTCTGAATTACCTCTAATCTTTGTTTGGATTTTTTTTGATCAACTAGTTTTAAATCCGCAGCAACAGTTCCCGGTCTTGGGCTAAAAATAAACGAATATGAGTTAATAAATTTTATTTTTTCTATTAATTCCATTGTCATTTTAAAATCTTGTTCATCTTCTTCTGGGTATCCAATAATAAAATCACTTGAAAACTCAATTTTTGAGTTAATTTTTTTAAGTTTTTCATAAATAAGCACATATTCTTCAATGCTATGCTTTCTATTCATTAGATTTAAAATTTTATTTGATCCACTTTGCACTGGTAAATGTACTAGGGGCATCAGTTTAGATGAATTCTTATAAACATTAATCAAGTCATCTGTCATGTCCTTTGGGTGAGATGTTGTGTATCGGATTCTTTCAAGTTTATCAAAACTATCAAGTGTAATTAACAAGTCTGATATTCTGTACTCTTTGTCTTCTTCGTCATAACTGTATGCGTTTACATTTTGCCCTAATAAAATAATTTCTTTTGCACCACTTTGAATTAATTCTTTTGCTTCATTTATGATTTGATTAAAAGGTCTGGAATATTCTGGTCCACGAGTATAAGGCACTACGCAAAAATGACAGAATTTATCACAACCCTCTTGAATTGTTAAAAAAGAAGAAACTTTACTGTCTTTATTTTTAATTTGACTTAGATAATTAAATTTAGAAATTGTATCAAATTCTGTTTCTTCCTCTTTTTTTTTATTTTTTAAAAAATTTAATATTGCATCATTTATTTTATGATAAGACTGTGGACCTATTACAATATCAATATAAGGCTCTCTTTTTAACATTTCTTGATTTTCAGCTTGGGCAACACAACCAGCAACAATTACAATTGGTTTTTTTTTCTCTCTAAAAATTTTTTTAACCCTTCCTATTTCATGGTAAACTTTTTCTTTTGCTTTATCTCTAATATGGCAGGTGTTTAAAAGATAACAATTCGCATCCTCATATTTATCAGTTTTTTCAAAACCGATTTTTTTTACTGCATCAAATATACGATTTGAGTCATATTCATTCATTTGACAGCCAAAAGTTTTAATAAAAATTTTTTTCGACATTATGTTAGGATTTTTTTTTAACACCATATAATTCTAATTTATGATCAACTAATCGATATCCATACTTATCTGCAATTTTCTCTTGCAACTTTTCTATCTCTTCATCAACAAATTCAATAATTTCCCCTGATTTAACATCAATTAAATGATCATGATGTCCTTCATTTAATTCTTCGTATCTAGCTTTACCCCCTTTGAAATCGTGTTTTGCTAAAATTCCTGACTCTTCAAAAAGTTTTACTGTTCTATATACTGTGGCAATACTTATTTTTGGATCAATCTTTGAAACTCTATTATAAAGCTCATCTACGTCTGGATGGTCGTTCGACTCTGACATTACTTTTGCAATAATTTTTCTTTGATCTGTAAGTTTAACCCCTTTAGCCAAACATTTTTGTTCAATATTTTCTGACATTTTTAATTTTAACTTAAATAAATAGGATTAATCAAATTCTTTTTAATTTTAAATTTTTCACATAAATTGGGGACATCTTCGTACTTAACTTCTTCAAATCCCTTAAAATCTTCAAAACTAAAACAATAATAATTGATTTTTTTAGTTAAAAACAAAGCTTTAATTGTCGCTAACGAATTTCTAATTCCTGCAAAACTACCTGGTCCTCTATTAACATAAATAACTTCAATTTGATCTAAAGAAGAAGAATTTACCTTTAAAAAATCATTAATTAAAATCATTAATTTTTCAAAATTAATTTTACTATTTTCATGACTACAAGTATAAATATTCCCATCAACTATGAGTGTTAAAAAAATTTTATCTCTTGTGGCGTCTACTATTAAATTTTTCATTATAATAATGTTATTTGCCATTAATTCTAAAGCAGAAGAAAATAATATCAAATATTATTCTGAAGATAGCGGCATTCTTTCTTTAATGTATCACCGATTTGATGAAAATAAGTATCCTTCAACAAATATACGAATGGATATTTTCAAAGAACAAATGTCCATAATAGATACCTTAAATTACAAATTTTATGACCCGCAATATTTGCAAAAAAAATTTAATATTGCAAAAAATAATAAAGAAATACTTATTACTATAGACGATGCATTCTTATCTTTTTATAAAATTGCATGGCCATATTTAAAAAGTAAGAAAATTCCTTTTATTTTATTTGTTTCAACTGAAGCTGTAGGTAAAAATGGATATATGAGTTGGGAGCAAATACAAGAAATAGAGAAACAGCCATTTGCTTACATTGGTAATCATTCACATTCACACGGTTATTTAGTTGATTTAGAAACTGAAAATTTCATATCCGATATTAATACTTCAATTGAAATTTTTAACCAGCACTTAGGTTATAACCCAATTTTTTTTTCATATCCATTTGGTGAATATAGCAAAACTATCAAGGATTTTATTTCCAAAAATTTTACTTTTGCTTTTGGTCAACATTCTGGTGTTATTGATGTTAATAAAGATCCTCATGAATTACCTAGATTTCCAATTAATGAAAAATATGGTGACCTAGAAAGATTTAAATTTTTAGTTAATCTTAGTCCCCTTCAATACAAGTCCTTAAGCCCCGAAGATAAATATATTACAGATAATAATCCACCAAAGCTATCTGTTGAATTTTTTGAAAATCAAAAAAATATAAAAAAAATTAATTGTTTTTCTGATGAGGGCAATAAATGGGATAAGTCAAATATTACTTTTAATAAAAATATAATGGAATTAAACTTTAGAGAAAAATTTACATTCAGAAGAGGTAGGGTTAATTGCTCACTTAACGATAATGGAATATGGAGATGGTTTGGTGTTCAATTTTCAGTGAACCAAAATTAGATTAAACTTTTTAAATCCTTGCTTGATGGCAATAACCTCGCATCATCAAAATCTGTTAAATTATTTTGTCTTATAATTTGTTGTAAAATTTTAACATACTCTTTTCCTGTCTCTGCATATTTATCTAGGTATTCAGTAAGAATCATACTATCTAATTCTTTTTCTTCGTCTCTCAATTCGGCTCTTGCACTTCTAAAATTTTTATAAGATGAGTGTGTATTCAAATTTCTTTGATAAGCTTTTACAGACGCTTGTAAAACCTTAAATCTCATAACTTTATGTGTACTATTATCTTCTGCATCAGCTGGTTTTATTCCTTTTCCACTCCACGTCCATTGACCAAATAATGCATTTCCTTCTTGGGCAAATCTTGATGTTCCCCAACCGGTTTCCTTTGCTGCCTGGGCAATAGCCATTGAAGCAGGCACTTCATCCATTCTAATTTTTAATGTAGATAAATCGTTATTTACAACTCCATATTGTTTGAATTTCACATTCAGCCACTCTTGTTCTGCTTTTGTATTTTTGTTTTTATTTAAAATACTAAAGAGTTTCATTCTATCTAGTTTGATACTATTATTTTCGTCAATAATTAAAGGCAAAACTATCTGGATAAAAAGCTCTTTTCTTTTTTTAACATTTTCTATTTTTACAATCTCTTTTGGTAGTAAATCTAAGCTTATAGGTTTTACTAATTTATTTTTTCTAACATCCTTTAAATTATAATTTGTTGATTTAAAAAGTTCTTGAATTGTTGCGGCACTTAATAGTACGGCGTCTGATGGCTGTTCATCAAATGTTAAGATATCTTCATATAAAAAATTTTTATTTAATTTTTCGTCTAGTTTTATAGTTTTATTTTCTAATAATTTTTTTAAATTATTTTTTGAATTATTTTCATAGTCTTTAGAAAATATTGTTTTTTCTTTTGTAAGATTGATAGCTAGTGGAGCTATGAAAAAAAATGATATAATAATCAAACTTGATAAAAAGGTTCTTGAAAGATTATCTAGACCACTTTCTTGTGGTTTAATTTTCTTTTTTTTAAGAATAAATCCCTTTTTATGTAAATATTTCTTTATTTCAAAAATTGAATATTTTTTTTGCATATCTATATTGCAACTACTTCTTTTACCTCAGGTAAATAATGACACAAAAGGTTTTGTACGCCTTGTTTTAAGGTCATTGTTGAGCTTGGACAGCCAGAACAGCTTCCTTGCAATTCTACCTTAACAATTCCATCTTTAAATTCTTTAAACTTTATATCACCTCCATCTTTTGCAACAGCTGGCCTAATCTTTGATTCTAAAATACTTATAATTTTTTTTTCAATTTCAGTGTGTTCTTCTTTTTTTTCTTTAAGCAACTCACTGCCAATCACAAACATTTCTCCTGTTGAATAAAAATCATTAATTAGTGAAATAGCTATATGTTTAATATCTTCCCAATTTACTTCTTCATTTTTATTTATTGATATGAAATCTTTTCCTAAAAATACGCCTGTTACTCCATTAATTGATAAAACATTTCTTACCAATTCGTTGTCAGTTTCCTCTTTTTTTGTGACTTCAAATGAGCCATTATTGGAAACAGTCTTTCCAGGTAAAAACTTAAGTGAATTAGGGTTCGGTGTTACTTCAGTTTGAACAAACATATATTTATATATAAAGATAAATGTCTAAATTTAAACCAATTAATAAATATTTTGATTAAAAACCTACTAGTTCCTTCATTTTTTTCATCTTTTTTGAGGCAATTTTGTCTGCTTTATCAGATCCTTCTAATAAAACTGAGTCTAAGAAATTTATATCTTCTAATAATTTTTTAATTTCTTGTGATATTGGCATAATTCTTTCAATTAGAATTTCTGATAATTGCTCTTTAAATTCTGAAAAGTTTTTTCCATTTAATTCCATTAAGGATTTTTCTAAATTTTGATTTTTTAAACTTGAATAAATCCCCAATAAATTTTCTGCTTCTGGTCTCTCTGTTAGATTGTCAATTACACTTGGCAAAGGTAATGGATCTGTTTTAGCTTTTTTTATTTTATTTATTATTTGATCTTTATCATCTGTAAGGTTAATTCTACTTAAATCTGATGGATCTGACTTGCTCATTTTTTTTATTCCATCTTTGAGACTCATTATTCTTGAAAATTGTTTTTGAATTAATGGCTCTGGTACTTTCAAAAAATCCATTACATCAAAATCATTATTAAACTTTTGAGCAATATCTCTACAAAGTTCTAGATGTTGTTTTTGATCATTTCCAACCGGAACATGAGTTGCATCATAAAGTAAAATATCTGCAGCCATCAAGACTGGGTATGAATAAAGACCAATGCTAGCTTTTTCTTTATCTTTTCCGGCTTTTTCCTTAAATTGTGTCATCCTATTAAGCCAACCCATTCTTGAAACACAACTCAAAATCCAAGCCGCTTCTGAGTGTGCTGAAACCATTGATTGGTTAAAAATTATGCTTTGTGCCGGATCAATTCCACACGCAATAAATGTAGCTACGGTCTCTCTTATATTTTTTTTTAATTTTTTTGGGTCTTGTTTAACTGTTATAGCATGAAGATCCACAACACAAAAAATGCATTCATTTTCTTTTTCATTTTGGAGTTCTACAAAGTTCTTGATTGCACCCAGATAGTTTCCTAGATGAAGGTTTCCTGTGGGCTGGACTCCTGAAAAAATTTTTTTACTCATGACTAATAGTTTAAATTAATATCACTTCTTTTAAAAGCCTTGATTAAAATTGCAATTACAAGATAAAATATTAACCCTAATACAATTGTACCAATTAAATAAATAGCTTTAAAGCTTGCCCCATAAAGCAACTTGTCATTAAAAAAATGAATTATATAGTTAAAGAATATACTCATTAACACTGAAGCTGATAAAATCTTAACTAACCTATTTAAAAATACTAAATTAAAACTGAATAATTTTTTTCTTTTTAAAAAAATAAATAATAAAATAGCGTTAAACCAGGATGATATAGTGGTTGCTATAGGTATAATTATAAACCCAACTTCCTTGAAAAAAACTACACTAATAAACACATTTAACAAAACAGAAATTAAAGAAATATAAAAAGGCACCTTTGTATTATGTCGTGCGAAAAAAAAAGCAGAAAAAACTTTAATTAGAGAAAAGGCTGGTAACCCAATTGCAAAATAGAACAAAGCTTTTGCTGAGTTTACAACGCTTAATTCATCGAAAGAACCATATCCAAATAAAGAAGATATAATTTCTTCAGAAGCAATGAGTAGTGCTAGTGCTGCTGGGATACTTAAAAATAAACTTAGTTCTAGAGCTTTATTTTGAATCAGATTTATTTTTTCTTTTTTATTACTTTGAACATACTTTGAAAGTTGAGGGAGTATTACTGTTCCTATTGCAATTCCTGCAATAGCAAGATTTATTTGATAAATTCTATCCGCATAATAAAGATAAGACACTGCGCTAGCTTGAAAAGATGCAATGATTGTCCCTACTAAAATATTTATCTGCGTAACGCCAGAGGAAAAAATGCTAGGAAGTAATTTTTTAAAAAATAGTTTAACTTTATTGTCAATCTTAAATGACAAATTAATTCTAGGATAAAAGTATTTTTTTACAAAAAAATATAAAAAAATAAGCTGTAAGATGCCTGAGATAGTTACCGCATAAGACATATAATATACCAATTGATCATTTAAAATTTTTCCGAAAGTCAATACTCCAATTAAAAGAATGTTCAAAATTATAGGTGCAGCCGAAGCTATAGCAAATTTATTATGTGAATTTAAAATGGCAGAAAAAAAAGATGCCAAACTAATAA
This sequence comes from Candidatus Pelagibacter giovannonii, assembly GCF_012276695.1. Taxonomy (GTDB): domain Bacteria; phylum Pseudomonadota; class Alphaproteobacteria; order Pelagibacterales; family Pelagibacteraceae; genus Pelagibacter; species Pelagibacter giovannonii. Next base: position 806,556 of record NZ_CP038852.1, read on the forward strand.
ACATTAAAAAAGGGAAAGTAATTCTTGTCAGAGTTATAGCTAATTCCATTTTTTGATAATCACCTTCAAAACCTGGTGCTATCAAAAAGACAAATATTGGCATCATCATCTCAATAACAAGGACTAAAAAAAATAACCCTATTATCAGTAATGTAAAAATATTATTTGCAAATTTTTGTGATTTTTTTTTATTATCTAATATTGATGAATAGCTGGGCACAAACGCTGCATTAAATGTTCCTTCTGAAAATAGTCGTCTAAATGTATTAGGTATCCTGAATGCCACGAAGAAGGCATCTGCTAACGGGCCTGCACCTAGAAACACAGCTATTAATATATCTCTTAGGTAACCCAATAATCTGCTTATTATTGTAAAAAAACTAAATGTGCCTGTTGACTTAATTAGGTTCATAAATCATATTAGTCTTAAATTCGCTCCATTTGTATACCTAATTAACATAAATGAAAAAAACTAAAATAGACCATTACACTGATAAGGAAGCTTTAGATTTCCACAGCAAGAATAAACCTGGAAAAATTGAGATCAATTCTTCTAAACCAATGACTACAAAAAGAGATTTGGCACTAGCCTATTCTCCAGGTGTTGCTGTGCCGGTGCAAGCAATTGCTGATAACCCGGAAACTGCCTATGACTATACATCTAAAGGAAATTTAGTTGCAGTCATAAGTAATGGCTCAGCTATTTTAGGAATGGGTAATTTAGGAGCACTAGCATCTAAACCTGTAATGGAAGGAAAAGCAGTTTTATTTAAAAGATTTGCTGACATAGATTCTATTGACCTAGAAATTGACTCGCAAGACTCTGATGAAATTATTAATAGTATCAAAAACTTTGCCTGTAGTTTTGGTGGTATTAATTTAGAAGATATTGCTGCTCCTGATTGTTTTGTAATTGAAGAAAAATTAAAAGAGATTTTAGATATTCCTGTTTTTCATGATGATCAGCATGGTACTGCAATTATTACAACTGCTGCATTAATTAATGCCTTAGATATATCTAATAAATCGATAAAAAAAATTAAAGTTGTTGTGAATGGTGCTGGTGCATCAGCAATGGCTTGTGCTAATTTATTTAAAAATAGCGGTGTACCTCAAAAAAATATAATTATGGTGGATAGATCTGGAGTAATCTATCGAGGCAGAAAAGGATTAAACCAATGGAAATCCTCTCATGCTATTGAAACAAAACACAGAACATTAGATGAAGCCATTAATGGTGCTGATGTTTTTTTAGGGCTTTCTGCGAAAGGTGCTCTTTCCAAAGATATGGTGAAGAAAATGGCAAAAGATCCTATAATTTTTGCTTGTGCTAACCCTGACCCCGAAATTACACCTGAAGAAATACAGGAAGTTAGGGATGATGCTATTATTGCTACTGGAAGATCAGATTATCCCAACCAAGTAAATAATTTAATTGGGTTTCCTTATGTGTTTAGAGGAGCTCTTGATGTTAGATCAAAAACTATTAATGAAGAAATGAAAGTAGCTGCCGCAGATGCTATAGCAAAGCTTACAAGAGAAGATGTTCCTGACGAAGTTGTAGCAGCAATGGGTGGTGATAGACCTCATTATGGAAAAGAATATATTATACCCTCAACATTTGATCCAAGACTAATAAGTATAATACCTGCAGCTGTTGCAAAGGCTGCGATGGATAGTGGTGTTGCAAGAAAAGATATTGATGATTTTGAAATATATAAAGAACAACTAAAACAAAGGCTTAATCCATCTCTTACAATTATGCAGGGTATTAATTCTTATATTAAAAAAAATCAAAAGAGAATTGTTTTTGCAGATGGTGAGGATAAAAATACTCTTAAAGCAGCAATTGCATTTAAAAATTCAAAATTAGGAATTCCAATTTTAGTTGGTAAAAAAGAAAAAATTAAAGAAAGAATAAAAGAAATTGGTTATGACGATCATTTTGGTATTGAAATAATAAATTCTACAGATTCAGAAAAAAGAGAGAAATATGTTAATTATTTATTTAAAAAAATGCAAAGAGAACAAGGTCTTCTAGAAAGAGATTGCGATAGACTTGTAAGAAATGATAGGGTCATATGGGCATCTTGTATGGTTGCATGTGGCGATGCTGATGGTGCAGTTACTGGAAATACCAGAAGATTTGGATCATCTTTAGATAAAATAACACAAGTCGTAAACCCAAGAGAAGGTGAGATAATGTTTGGTTTAAATATGGTTGTTTCAAAGGGGAAAACTATTTTTGTTGGAGACACAAGTGTAAACGAATATCCAAGTTCTGAAGAGCTTGCAGAAATTGCTATATCTGCTGCGAGAGTAGTAAAACTGTTTGGTTTCGTTCCAAAGGTAGCTTTTGTTTCTCATTCTACGTTTGGTCAACCTCTTACAAGTAGAACTAAGCATATAAAAAAAGCTGTTGAAATTTTAAAAGATAAAAATGTAGATTTTGATTTTGATGGAGACATGCAGCCAGATGTTGCTTTAAATGAAGATTATAAAGAATTATATCCTTTCTCTAGTATTGTTGGAAATGCTAATATATTAATAATGCCAGGACAACACAGTGCTGCTATTTCTTATAAAATGATGAAAAGCTTAGGTGATACTAAAGTTATTGGTCCTCTTTTAATTGGATTAGGTCAACCCATTGAAATAGCACCTTTAAGATCATCTACTTCAGAAATTATAAATTTAGCTTCTGTTGCAGCCTACTCTGCTGATGTTATTGATTATAAAAAAAGTTAATTTTTTTGAATTCTTAAATCTTCAACCAAGACAATACTTGCAATAACATCTTCCACATCCAGTATTTCTTTTGCTTCATTTATTACTTCTTTTCTTTCTTCTGTGGTTAAAGAAATCCCATAAATAAATATTTTTTTCTTATAAGTATCAATTTGATAATTGGTTGCTTTAATTTTTTTGTTAAATATTAAAGCTGTACGAAGTTGGGATGTAATCAACAAATCTTTAGCTGATTGCTGGAAGTTAAAACCTTCTTTTATTTTAATGTCATTTTTAACTGACCTTGCACCTTTTGTCTCCCATGCAAGTTTAGTAATTTGAAGTTTTTCCTCAGGATCATCTACTTTTCCTGTTACGAAAATCTTTCCATCTAAAACTTTTGTGCTTACACTTAATATATAGCTCTTATCTCTTAGAGTTAGTCTTGCAGCTAAACTTTTTTGCATTACAGAATCGTCTATTTGTGTGCCTAAAGACCTTGGATCAAACGCAACACTAACTCCAGTTCCAAAAACTCCCTTTGAACTGATCCCAACACATCCTGATAGGATTAAAAAAATCAAACTTATTAAAAATATTTTATTTTTCATTTTTTAATTTTAAACAATAGTTATAAATCTCTTTTTTTGATACATTCGTATTTTGACTAATTAAATCTGTAATATCTTTTATGCTTAGTTTTTTAATTAATTTTTGAATATTTTTTTTATCAGATTCTTTCAATATTATCGATGAATTTTTTTCTTTTACTTTTTCAGAAATAACAATCGTTAGCTCTCCTTTAGGATCGGATTTAAATGGCTCAAGTATATCTACATCAGTTCTTATATATTCCTCAAAAAATTTAGTCATTTCTCTGCAAACCATAATTTTTCTATTTGAAAAATAATGTTTTAGATCTTTTATTGACCTATTAAATTTTCGTGGAGAGATAAAAAAAACAATACAACCCTCTATATTTGTAAGCCTTTTGAGGTCTTCTTTTAATTTACTATTTTTTTCAGGAAAAAAACCATAAAAAAAATATTTTTCATTAAATCCACTTATAGAAACTGCGGAGGAAACTGCTGACGCACCTGGGATTGGAAAGATATCTATGTCATTACTGACACATTCATTAACCAATATAGCTCCTGGGTCTGAGACAGATGGAGTTCCAGCATCAGAAATTAATGCAACAATCGAACCTGATTTTAAAATATCAATAACTTTTGATAAATTTTTTTTTTCATTAAATTTATGGTTTGCAATAAGTTTTGATTTAATCTCGTATCGCTCTAGTAAATTTTTTGAAATACGCGTATCTTCACATAAAATATAATCTGATTTTTTTAATACTTCTAGGGCTCTTAAAGTGATGTCACTTAAGTTCCCAATAGGAGTAGATACAACATAAAGGCCACTTTTAACTTTATTATTCATGTTTTCAGTATGTAGAATCATCAGATTATAATAGTTATAATAATAACATTAAAATGAACAAAATTATTAAAATTATATTTTTTCTAGCTTTTACTTTATCAATTGCTCCAGGAACAATTTTAGCAAACAACAAAATTAAAATTGGTCTTCTTGTGCCATTAACTGGAAAAAACTCAGAAATAGGACAATCTATAATTAAGTCTACACGCCTTGCAATTAACACTATAAACAATGCTTCAATTGAAATCATACCAAAGGATACACAGTCAAATCCTGAAAGAACCTTAAGAGTAGCCAAAGAGTTGGCTAGCTCAGGAATAAAAATTGTGATCGGTCCTGTTTTTAACGAAAGTTTAATTTATCTAGATGAGTTAAATGAACTAACATTCTTAGCTCTAACAAATAAAAATGAAAATTTTTCTAAAAATATTATTAACGCTGGAATTAATGCAACTTCGCAATTAAATGCAATTAAAAAATTTATAGAATTAATTGAAATAAAAAACACAATCTTCCTTACGCCAGATGTAAGTTTTAGAAATGAGATTGAAAAAGCAATTTCTAATTCTAAAATAAAAATATTAGAAAATTATATTTATAATACTGATCCCACCAAACTTACTAAGCAAATTGAAAAAATTACACGTTATGATATTAGAAAACAAAACCTTGAAGATGAAATAAATAGACTGGAAAAATCAGAGCAAATCGATAAAGAACGTTTAATTGAAAGATTAAAAAAAAGAGATACCCTTGGTAGTGTAAAGTTTGACTCACTTGTAATTTCTGATTTTGATGAAAGTTTAAAAAGTGTAACGACTTCACTGCTTTATACTGATATATCTCCTAAGGAAAAATATTTTATTACTCTCAATCAATGGTTTGATGAATCTCTTTTAAAAGAAACCAGCTCACAACCTTTATACTTTCCCTCTGCAAATAAAGAAAATTATAATAAATTTTTAAATGAATATTTTGAAAAATATAATCAATACCCCAATCAATTATCGTTTCTAAGCTATGACTTGGTGGGTCTTGTTTATTATTTAATACTTCAAAACAACTTTATTATAGATAAAAAAATGTTTACTAAAAAAACTTTATTTAGAGGAAAAGTTGGAATTTTTGAAATAAAAAATAATAAAATTAATCATATTTTAAATTTTTATAAAGTTGAAGATAGAAAATTTAAAAAAGTTTTTTAATCTTTTTAAAAGCTTTAAATCTATGATCTATTTTATATTTCTGTGACGCCCTCATTTCACCAAAAGTAATTTTTTTTCCAATTGGTATAAAAATAGGATCATAACCAAACCCGTTTTTACCTTTTATAATTGGTGAAATAAAACCCTCAATCTTACCAACAGAATTTATTATTTCCTTATTTTTGTTGTAAATAGTTAAAGCACAAATAAACCTAGCTTTAATTTTTTTTTCTCTCCAGTCTTTGTCTTTTTTGTCTAGTTCTTTAAAAACTTTATTCATTGCTTTTTTAAAATCACCCTTTTTACCTCCCCATCTGGCTGAATAAATTCCAGGATCTCCGTCTAAAACATCTATTTCTAAACCTGAGTCATCAGATAGGCATATCATTTTTGATTTTTTAGAAAAAAATTTAGCCTTAATTAATGAGTTTTCCTTAAATGTTTTACCATTTTCGGGAGGACTTTTTATTTTAAAATCCTTTGGAGAATATATTTCAAGGTTTTTAGGCAATAAATCACTAATTTCTCTCAATTTTCCTTTATTATTAGTTCCTACCAACAATTTTATAATTTTATTCTTTAACATCTAGCAATTATCAAATTTCATACCATATAAGTCATCATGGAAAAAGATCAAAACATTAATTCTGAAAATCAAAACGAAGAAATTAAAGAGATTGAGTCAGAAGGACAAATTCAAGAAGAACAAGTAATTTCAGCAGAGAAAAAAGAGAAGGCAAAAGAAATTACCCCTGAAGAAAAAATTAAGGAGTTGGAAGATAAGCTTACTAGAACTTTTGCCGAAATGGAAAATCAAAGAAGAAGATTTGAAAAAGAAAAAGATGATGCTTTTGATTATGGTGGATTTTCTTTTGCAAAAGAGGCTTTAAGTCTAATTGATAATCTTGAGAGATCAAAACTGATTTTAGAAAGTGATGAAGTATTAAAAGATACCGAAGCTCTAAAAAAAACTTTAGAACACTTTGAAATTATAAATAAGGATATGATTTCAATTTTCTCAAAAAATGGAATTACTCCTGTAATTTCTATTGGTAAAAAATTAGACCCAAATCAACACCAAGCTATGATGGAAATTGATGATGATCAAAAAGAACCTGGAACAATTGTTCAAGAGATTCAAAAAGGTTTCATGATGAAGGATAGACTTTTGAGGCCAGCATTAGTTGGGGTTTCAAAAAAAAGTAAAGCCCAAGATGATCAAAAAAGTGAGGAAAATAAAGAGAATTCAAACAATTAATATTAATTGTAAGAACTTGTAGATTAAAAATTAACACTTATATGAAGAAAAGGAATTAAATTATGAGCAAAATTATAGGAATAGATTTAGGAACAACAAATTCATGCGTATCTATCATGGAAGGTAGTCAGCCAAAAGTTTTGGAAAATGCTGAGGGTGCAAGAACAACTCCTTCAGTTGTAGCTTTTTCTGAAGATGGAGAAAAACTTGTAGGCCAGCCTGCAAAAAGACAGGCTGTTACTAATCCTGAAAACACCATTTTTGCTGTAAAAAGATTAATTGGAAGAAGTTTTGAAGACCCTACTGTAAAAAAAGACATTGCAGCTGCCCCCTTTAAAATTGTTAATTCAGAAAAAGGAGATGCTTGGATTGAGGCTAGAGGAGAAAAATACTCACCATCACAAATTTCTGCTTTTATTCTCCAAAAAATGAAGGAAACTGCTGAAAAATATTTAGGTCAAGAAGTCACTAAGGCTGTAATTACAGTACCTGCATATTTTAATGACGCTCAAAGACAAGCAACAAAAGATGCTGGTAAAATTGCTGGTCTTGAAGTTTTAAGAATTATTAATGAACCAACAGCAGCTTCTCTTGCTTACGGTTTAGATAAAAAACAAAATAAAAAAATAGCTGTTTATGACTTAGGTGGTGGAACTTTTGACGTTTCTATTCTTGAGTTAGGTGATGGTGTATTTGAAGTTAAATCTACAAACGGTGATACATTTTTAGGTGGTGAAGACTTTGATAATACAATTGTTGATTATTTAATTGGTGAATTTAAAAAAGATTCTGGAATTGATTTAAGATCAGATAAATTAGCTCTTCAAAGATTAAAAGAGGCCGCTGAAAAAGCAAAAATTGAATTATCCTCTGCAGAACAGACTGATGTTAATTTACCCTTTATCACAGCTGATAAAACTGGGCCAAAACACATCAACCTAAAAATGACTAGAGCCAAATTAGAAGCTTTGGTTGAAGATCTAATTTCAAGAACATTACCTCCATGTAAAACTGCTCTTAAAGATGCAGGCCTTACTGCAAATGAAATTGATGAAATTGTAATGGTTGGTGGAATGACAAGAATGCCCAAAGTTCTTGCCGAAGTTAAAAACTTTTTTGGTAAAGAACCAAATAAAAGTGTAAACCCCGATGAAGTTGTAGCGATGGGTGCTGCTATCCAAGCTGGAGTTCTACAAGGAGACGTCAAAGATGTGCTGCTCTTAGATGTAACACCTCTATCACTCGGAATTGAAACATTGGGTGGAGTATCAACAAAACTAATAGAAAAAAATACAACAATACCCACTAAAAAAAGCCAAGTATTTTCTACGGCTGATGATAATCAGCCTGCTGTATCAATAAGAGTACTTCAGGGCGAAAGAGAAATGGCATCTGATAATAAAATGTTAGGAAACTTTGAACTAGTTGGAATTGCGCCTGCTCCAAGAGGAGTTCCTCAAATAGAAGTAACTTTTGATATTGATGCAAATGGAATTGTAAGTGTTTCTGCTAAAGATAAAGGAACTGGTAAAGAGCAAAAAATTCAAATCCAAGCTTCTGGTGGTTTAAGTGATGAAGAAATTGAAAAAATGGTGAAAGATGCTGAAGCTAATAAAGATGAAGATATGAAAAAAAGAGAATCTGTGGACGCAAGAAATCAAGCAGATACTTTAATTCATTCAACTGAAAAAAATCTTAAAGAGCATGGTGCTAAAGTTTCAGATGCTGATAAAAAAGCAATAGAAGATGCATCTAATGACTTAAAAGAAGCTATTAAGGGAACTGATACTCAAGAAATTAAAAAGAAAACAGAAACTTTAGTTCAAGCTTCTATGAAGCTAGGTGAGGCTATTTATAAATCCCAAGAAAAAAAAGAGGGTTCATCTAAAGATGGTGAAAAGAATAACGAAGTAAAAAAAGATGATAATGTTGTTGATGCAGATTTTGAAGAGGTAAAAGAAGAAGAAGTAAAAGAAGATAAAAAAGAAGAAGATAAAGAGAAAAGCGCTTAAGACTTAAAACAACTATCATCTTAAAGTAACTTATGGCTAAAAGAGATTTTTATGACGTCTTAGGTGTTAGCAAGAATGCAAGCCCTGAAGAGTTAAAATCTGCGTACAGAAAACTAGCTGTAAAACATCACCCCGATAAAAACCCAGGAGATAAAGCTTCTGAAGATAAGTTTAAAGAAGCTGGTGAAGCTTATGGTATCCTTTCAGATAAAGAAAAAAAACAAAACTATGATAATTTTGGCCATGCTGCTTTTGAGGGTGGAGGTGGCGGAAGACAAGGTGGTGGTTTTGGTGGAGCAGATTTTTCAGACATTTTTGAAGATTTTTTTGGAGATTTTGGAGGTGGACAATCAAGAGGAAGGCGAAAAACCAATAATAGAGGCTCTGATCTGCGTTATGATTTATCTATTACTCTTGAAGAAGCCTATGAGGGTAAAAAGCAGGATATAAAGTTTTCAACTACAGAAAAATGTAATACTTGCAAAGGTGGTGGCTCTAAACCTGGTCATTCTCCAGACAGATGCACAGTTTGTGGTGGAAATGGTAAAGTAAGATCTAACCAAGGTTTTTTTACTGTTCAACAAACTTGTCCTCAATGTGCTGGCTCTGGTGAAGAAATAACAAATCCATGCACAGACTGTAATGGTCAAGGTAACAAACAAGCTTCAAAAAAAATATCAGTTACAATACCTAAGGGTGTTGATGATGGTACCAGAATTAGATTGGCTGGAAAAGGTGAGGCAGGTTCCAAGGGTGGAGCAAGTGGTGATCTTTATCTTTTTATAAATGTTCATTCACATGACTTATTTAAAAGATCTGATGAAAACCTATTCTTTGAATTCCCTATATCTATTGCTGATGCAGCATTAGGAACCACAATAGAAATTCCAACAATTGACGGCGGAAAAGCTAAAATTAAAATACCTGGTGGAACTCAAAATGGAAAACAATTTAGACTAAAAGGTAAAGGGATGCCTTATATAAGAGGAAGTGGAAATGGAGACCTTTATGTCCAGGTAAATACTGAAGTTCCTATTTCTTTAAATAAAGAACAAAAAGAGTTACTTGAAAAATTTAGAAAGATTGAAAATGAAAAGTCTAATCCAAGTATCAAACAATTCTTTCAAAAAGTAAAAAATTTTTGGAAAAACTAAAGACTAATTAACTAAAAAAGGTTAATATTTTTCTTAGATGAAAAAAATTAATTTAGCTATTTCTGGTTGTTTAGGGAGGATGGGTCAACAACTTATCAAGTCCTCAAAATATAATAAAAACTTTAAAATAGCCGCTCTCACAGAAAATAAAGCTATTAGTAAAAAAATTGCTGGCATCAAGCTTGATATAAATACTGAACAAGCTTTTAAAAAGACTGATGTAATAATAGATTTTACAGTGCCGAACTGTACTTTAGATATTCTAAAAATTGCATCCAAATTAAAAAAAAAAGTGGTAATTGGAACAACAGGATTTAATCAAAAAGAAGAAATATTAATCAAAAGATTTTCAAAAAGTATTCCAATTTTAAAAGCAGGTAATATGAGCCTTGGTATTAATTTGTTAATGTATTTATCTGAAATTGCTTCAAAATCACTAAATGAAGAATATTTAAGTAAAGTATTTGAAATTCATCACAAACATAAAAAAGATTACCCATCAGGAACAGCTTTAATGCTGGGAAAAGGAATTGCAGATGGGAAAAATAAAAACCTTTATAATTTAATGGGTAAAAAATTTTTAAATAAAAAATCTTTTCCTTATGGAAAAAAAATTAATTTCAATTCGATTAGAAAAGGTGAAATTATTGGTGAACATGAAGTTGCATTTTATAATGGAAAGGAAATAATTAAATTAAACCATGAGGCTTTTGATAGGGCACTTTATTCAGATGGAGCTTTAACTGCTGCAAAATGGTTGATTAATAAAAAACCAGGGCTTTACTCAATGAGAGATTTATTGAACTTTAAATAATGCATGAAAAAGAAAAAGCTAAAAAAATAATAAAAATTTTAAATAAGATTTATCCAACGACCCCTGTTCCACTGGATCATACTAGCAACTTTACTCTCTTAATGTCTGTTCTTTTATCAGCTCAATGCACTGATTTAAATGTTAATAATGTAACTAAAAATATATATCCAAAATATAATAGACCTGAACATTTTGTAAAATTAGGAAAAAAAAAAATAGAAAAATTAATTAAAAGTATTGGTCTCTTTCGGGTTAAAGCAAAAAGTATTTACTTGATGTCTAAACTACTTATAGAAAAACATGGAGGTAAAGTACCTAAAAGCTTTGAAGAGCTAGAAAAACTTCCCGGTGTAGGCCATAAAACAGCAAGTGTAGTCATGTCTCAGGGTTTTGGAGTTGCAGCTTTTGCAGTTGATACTCATATACATAGATTAGCTCAGAGATGGGGTTTAACGAATGGTAAGAATGTAGTTCAAACTGAAAAAGATTTAAAAAGAATATTCCCACAAAAAACATGGAGCAAATTACATTTACAAATAATTTATTATGGAAGAGAATTTTGTAAGGCTAGAGAATGTTATGGTTTGACTTGTAAAATTTGCACGACTTGTTACCCTAACCGAAAGAATCCTGTTAAAATAAAAAAAACTTAATATGAAAATACTTGGAATCGGTAATGCAATTGTTGATGTTATATGCAAAGTAGAGGATCAATACTTGATAGATAATCATTTGATAAAAAGTACAATGAAATTAGTTGATGAACATGAATTTCAAAAACTTTTATCAACTCTCAAAATTAAAGAAACAGTTTCTGGTGGATCTGTTGCAAATTCTATTGTTGGACTGTCTCAATTAGGAAATGATGTTGGGTTTATAGGTAAGGTTAATGCTGATGATTTAGGACAAAAATACGAAGAGGGTCTAACTAAAGAAAAAGTTAAATATTTTTATAATAAGAAACAAGAAACTACACCAACTGGAACATGTTTAATTTTAATCACACCTGATGCAGAAAGAACCATGATTACGTTTTTAGGAATTGCAGGAAAAGTTAATCAAAACGATATTAATGAAAAAGCTGTTCAAGAAAGTGAAATGATATTTTTAGAAGGGTATTTATGGGACGAGGGTGAACCAAAGTCAGCCTTTGATAAAGCAATGTCCCTTTCTACTACTAAAGCAATGTCATTATCAGATCAATTTTGTGTAGAGAGACATAAAAGTAATTTTTTAGAACTAGTTAAAAATAAACTTGATATTACTTTTGCTAACGAACAGGAAATTAAATCATTAATCAATGCTAAAAGGTTTGAAGATGTTATTGAATTTGGAAAGCAATTGGGAGGATTATTAGTTATCACACGTGGTGAAAAGGGGAGTGTTGCTGTCAGAAACCAAGAAGTTACAGAATGTCAAAGTAAACCTAATTTGAAAATTGTGGACTTAACAGGTGCAGGTGACCTCTTTGCAGCAGGTTTTCTTCATGGAATTATTAATAATGTTAAAACAAAAGAATGTCTTGAAAAAGGAACTGAAATGTCCTCAAAGATAATCCAAAAAGTTGGGGCTAGGCTAGATTAAGCCTTTTTAGTCAATAAAATAACCATTTTTATGGCTTAATATAAATTTTTCATCTTTAAATAAATCACTTATTTTTTTTCGTAATCTATAAATGTGTGTTTCTACAGTATGAGTTTCCATATCTGATGAATAACCCCATATATTTTTTTGTAAATCCGTAACATTGTGTTTAATTTTTTTATTATTTAAATACAAAATAATTTCAATTTCTTTTTCTGTTAATTTTAATTTTAAATTATTTTTAGAAAAAAACTTGGAATTCAAATTTAATTCATAGTCTTTAATAATAGTATTAGACTGTTGATTAAATTTTAATTTGATTAGTTTAATATTGATTACTTCTAGTAATTTTTTTAAAGATAGGGGTAAGTCATTAAATTTCAAATGGTTTTTATTGGTTATATTATTATTTTGTAATAATTTATGATCAGTTTTTGAAATTATCAAGTAGTCTAATCTATCTAGATCAAAATTTTTTTTAAAATCTTCTTTATTCTCAAACTTTGTGAGTTTGAAAGATAAATTTTCTTTAATCTCATCTAAAATTTCATATAGTGGATTATAATTTATAATAAAAACACTTTGCATAATTATATTTTTTATTGTCTATGATAATTCATGTGCCAAATAAAAACACTCTTATAATTGATGAGTTTAAATTAAGATGTTGTGTTGGAAAAAAAGGCTTAAATTCTAACAAAAAAGAGGGTGATTATTCAACGCCAAAAGGGTTATTTAATTTAAGAAAATTATATTTTAGAAAAGACCGTGTTGGTATTCCAAATTGCAAACTTAACAAAAAGAAAATAAAAAAAGATATGGCTTGGTGTGATGATCCAAAACATAAAAAATATAATGAAGAAATTAAAACTAAAAATAAAAATCTTAGAGAAAATTTATATAGAAAAGATTATAAGTACGATTATTTCATTTCAATTAGTCACAATGAAAGAAAAACTCCGAGCAAAGGAAGTGCTGTATTCATTCATTTAACAGATCAATACAAACCAACTTCGGGGTGTATTGCTTTAAGAAAGAAAGATTTTGAAATATTATTAAAATTAATAGATAAAAAGACTAAAATTAAAATTGGTTAAGTTCTACGACCAAATATTTTTGAGCCCACTCTAACGTATGTTGCTTTGTTTTCAACCGCCTCTAGATAGTCTCCTGACATACCCATGCTGAGTTCCTTAAAATTTAATTCGTGATTTATTTTACTCATCTCAAAAAAATATTTTTCAGTATTTTGATCATTTGGTGGAATGCACATTGTGCCAATGATATCTAAATTTAAATTTTTACAGAATTTATAAAAATCACCTAATCTTTCTTTATTTATTCCTGATTTTTGATCTTCATTACCGATATTAACTTGAATAAATATCTTAGGTTTTTTTCCTTGTTTTTTTTGTTCAACAGCAATTTTATTGGCTAATTTTTCACTATCCAATGAATGAATATAATCAAATACTCTTAAAGCTACTTTTACTTTATTAGATTGAAGTCTTCCAATTAGGTGAAGTTGAATACTATGATTATCATTTTTTATATCACTCCACTTATCTAAGGCTTCTTGAACTTTATTTTCCCCATAATGAAGATGGCCATACTCAATTAATGGCAAAATGTTTTCTATTGGAAAGGTTTTTGATACCGCAATAATTTTAGGAAATCTATCATGATTTACTTTAGATTTAATGAGGTCTTCTATATAAATTAAATTTTTAACTGTATTATGCATAATAGAATTCTAAAAAAATACTACTTTATAAATAAATTTGATCAAAGTCATTTAGATAAACAAGATCAAGAAACAACTATAATCTACAGAAATTATGACCAAGTTATTGATGAAAAACGAATTTTAAGAATAAAAAGTTATTGCAAAAAACGAGGATTAAAATTCTTACTTTCAAACAATATAAAGCTATCCATAAAACTTGGTTTGGATGGTACATACATCCCATCTTTTAATAAGAATAAAAAACATCTTTCTTATTCTTTTAAAAAAAATTTTATTATTTTAGGTTCTGCTCATAATATTTATGAAATAAGAAATAAAGAATCACAAAATGTCAAAGCAATTTTTTTATCATCAATATTTAAAAAAAAAAAAAACTTTTTAGGTATTAATAGATTTAAGCTACTGTCTCATTTAAGTAAAAAACCATTTATAGCTCTTGGTGGTGTTTCAAAGACTAATTTAAAAAAATTAAATCTAATTAATTGCCATGGTTTTGCTGGTATTTCTTTTTTTGAACAAAAAAAAGGCCCCTAGTAAGGGGCCCTTTTATTAATTTGTGTTCTAAATTAATTAGAATGCAAATGATAAAGCTATGTCGTAACCTTTAACATCATTAACAGCTGTAGTTAAACCACCTCTGTTTTGCTCTTCAGCAAAACCTGCTGCTAAAGTCATTCCACCTGAAGTGTATGATATTGATAAGTTACTGTTTTCTTGGTCAGTAGTGCTTGAACCAGCGTTGTAAGTTGATTCAGCATAACCAATTGATATATCATCTGATACAGCGTAAGTGATACCGAAAGCATCCCACTCATCAGTATCAGTTGTAGTAGCAGCATCTATTTCTGATGATTGGTATCCAACTGTTACTGAACCATATGCATATTTAACATACATAGTGTCATTATCAGTATTGCTTGTTCCGCCAGCAGCATTGTTTTCACCCATAGCATAACCAACGGTTAAACCTTCGTAGCCAGTGTATTCAAGACCGTAATCAACTGAACTTTCAACTTCACCTGTTCCTGATGGAACGTATGATGCAGAAATTTTAAGACCGTCAACAGCAGTTGTGTTGTCGTATCTCATCATGTTGTTACTTCCAGCTGAACCAATAGCACCAAATAGTGTAGAAGCAGTAGTAGTTACACCACCATTATCTACAGTATTTGAGATGATATCCCAAGTTTCACCGTAAGCTGTTGGCATTACATCGTCAACACCACCTACAACTGAATCAAGACCATGTCCACCGAAAGCAATAGTTCCCATGTCACCCATGTCAACAGTTACACTTCTGCTGTCCATTGCACTTGTTCCAACGTTTTCGTTGTTATCTAATTCTAAAGATAGAGTTACATTAAAACCATTATCCAATTCTCCACTACCTGAGAAAGTTACTGAATCATTCATGTACCAAGTGTTTGCAGAAGTACCTTTATCAGCACCACCGAAACCAATACTAGCTGAACCTGACGCAGTTAGCTCGCTTGCAGATACTGCAGTCGCAACTAAAGAACCAGCTAAAGCTGTTAGTCCTATTTTTTTTAAGTTGTTCATATTTTTCCTTATTGTTATTGTTAATTGTTTAATATTAAACATGGTATTTATATAGAAATCTGCGTTTTCTTTGATTATAAAGTCCTCAAATTTATTAAATTTTTAATTAGTGTTGCATATATACATCACATTATATGACTGTTTTCCTATATTTTTAATGTTTTCTCAAATAAAGTGTGTAAATTCACAAATTAACTATAAATTTTATCATGAATATTGCAAAAAAATTAAAATCTTTATTTTTAATATTTCTTACTGCAATTTTTTTAAGCTCCTGCGGTGGTAAATTACCCGGTGCCGATGCAAGAAAGTATCCTCCTAATCCTGAAGAACGTGTAAAAAAAAATATTGAGGAAGGTAGGGGTTTTAGACTTTCAAATGTTGGTAAAGGAGGAAATGGCACATTTGATTTTGCAAGTTCCAATGAATTGTGGAGAGCTTCCTTAGACACAATTGATTTTATGCCTTTGGCTTCTGTAAATTATGGTGGGGGAATTATAATCACAGATTGGTACTCAACAGATGTTAACAATGAAAGTATTAAAATTTCAATAAGGTTTTTAACAAATGAAGTAAGGTCTGATGCTTTAGATATCAAAGTTT
Organism: Candidatus Pelagibacter giovannonii; assembly: GCF_012276695.1. Lineage (GTDB taxonomy): Bacteria > Pseudomonadota > Alphaproteobacteria > Pelagibacterales > Pelagibacteraceae > Pelagibacter > Pelagibacter giovannonii. Next base: position 822,663 of record NZ_CP038852.1, read on the forward strand.
TTAATAGAAAATGTGAAGCACAATTTAATTGTGTAATCACTGAAAAACCTGGAAACTTAGTTTCAGAATTGACAAGCAAAATTTTAAAAACTGCAGCTATTTACGAAAAACAAAAAAAAGATAAAAACTTTAAGCCATATATCACTTCTGATGCCAAAAATTAATAAATAATAATAAAATTAGTAATTAATTTTATGGATAGATATAATTTTAAGATTGTAGAAGAAAAATGGCAAAAACTTTGGCACAAGAATAAAGTTTTTTCATCGAAATTAGATAAGACTAAAAAAAAATTTTATTGTCTAGAAATGTTTCCTTACCCATCTGGTAAAATTCATATGGGTCATGTTAGAAATTATACCATTGGTGATGTACTTGCACGTTTTAAAGCATTGCAAGGCTTCAATGTTCTTCATCCAATGGGCTGGGACTCCTTTGGTATGCCTGCAGAAAATGCTGCAAGACAAAATAATTTAGATCCTAAAACTTGGACTGAATCTAATATCAAGATTATGAGGTCCCAACTTAAAAAACTCGGGTTATCGATTGACTGGGACAAAGAAATCTCAACTTGTTCTGAAGATTATTATAAACACCAACAAGAATTTTTTTTAGATCTGTATGATAAGGGATTAGTTTACAGAAAAGAAAATTATGTTAACTGGGACCCTATTGATGAAACTGTTCTTGCCAATGAACAGGTGGTAGATGGTAAGGGTTGGAGGTCAGGAGCTATAGTTGAAAGAAAAAAACTAAATCAATGGTTTTTTAATATCTCAAAATTTTCAGAAGAATTATTGCAAGGATTAAACTCATTAGAAAATTGGCCTAATAAAGTAAAGGTAATGCAAAAAAATTGGATAGGCAAATCGTTTGGTTGTGAAGTTGAATTTAAAATTGAAAATGAAAAACCTGTTGAAAGTATTAAGTGCTATACAACAAGACCTGACACTTTATTTGGGTTTTCCTTTCTTGCCCTCTCAGTTGATCACCCTTTAGCAAAATATTATGAAAATGATAAGGAATTTCAAAAATTTAAAGAAGAGTGTTCTAAAACAGGTACTACCGAAGAATCTATTGCTTCTGCAGAAAAACTTGGTTTTAAAACTGATATGATTGCAATTAATCCACTAGAAAAAAACATGAAAGTTCCAGTTTATTTTGCAAACTTTGTATTAATGGATTATGGGTTAGGTGCTGTTTTCGGTTGTCCTGCACACGATCAACGAGATTTGGATTTTGCAAAAAAATATAATTTAAAAATTACACCTGTTGTTAAACCTGAGAAAGATAAAGACTTTGAAATAGATAATGAGGCTTATACGGGTGAAGGATATCTTTATAATTCAAATTTTCTTGATGGTTTAAAAGTTCCCAGTGAATCTATTGTTAAAACTATAGAATTTCTTGAAAAAAATAATCTAGGAAAAAAAAAAACTAATTATCGATTAAAAGATTGGGGCATATCAAGACAAAGGTATTGGGGCTGTCCCATTCCAATGGCTTATGATGAAAATGATCAGCCTATTAAAATTCCAAGAGATATGCTGCCCGTTAAACTTCCAGAGATTGAAAAATTAAGCAACACAGGAAACCCTTTAGACTCGGAAGATAGCTGGAAATTCTTTATTTTAGATGGCAAAAAATATAGAAGAGAAACTGATACATTAGATACTTTTGTTGATTCTTCATGGTATTTTTTAAGGTTTTGCTCACCTCATAATTTAGATCATGGATTTAATCAAGAAGAAGCCAATTATTGGATGCCAGTTGACCAGTATATTGGTGGTGTAGAACATGCCATTTTACATTTATTGTATTCAAGGTTTTTTATGCAAGCTCTATCTTATAAAAATGATGATTTTAAATTAAAAGAACCATTTGACGGATTGTTTACACAAGGAATGGTTTGTCACGAAACATATAAAGATCAAACTAATACATGGTTAAATCCTGAAGAAGTAACTTCTGAAGATGGTAAAAAGTTTTATAAAAAAGATAATCCTTCTGAAAAAATAATTGTTGGACCAACAGAATCAATGTCTAAATCTAAAAAAAATACTATAGATCCAGAGAATATAATAAAAAACTATGGTGCGGATTCTGTTAGATTGTTTATTTTATCAGACAGTCCTCCAGAGAAAGATGTGCAATGGTCTGATCAGGGCATGATAGCATCATTTAAATTTGTTCAAAAACTATGGACATTAAATTCTAAAATTTTAGATAAAATAAAAGATAATAACCAGGACGATGAAGGTAAAAATTTAACTAAATTTACTAATCAACTAATTAATAAAGTAACCCAAAACTTAGAAAAATTTCATTATAACGTAATTGTTGCAAACCTTTATGAAATGTATAATTTTTTAATCAAAGAAACAGATAAACCAATTAAAAAAGAAATTTTAATTGAAAACTATAAAAAAATTTTAATTATAATGAATCCATTTATTCCACATTTTTCAAATGAATGCTTAGATACTATTAATGAGAATCTAATAAAGTGGCCAGAAATTTCTAAGGAAGATTTAATAGAAGATGATATTAATTTTGTTGTTCAAATAAATGGTAAAAAAAGAGCTATTTTAAAAATAAAAAGAGATATGGTTGAAAAAGAAGTTTTAAAAATTATAAGACAAAATCTAGAAATCGAAAAGTTTTTTAAAAACAAGAAAATAAAAAAATCAATATTTGTGCACAATAGACTTATAAATATTATAATATAAATGATGTTCCAAAAAAAATTATATTACTTCTTTTATTACTACTATCATCTTGTGGGTACGATGCGATTCACTCCAAAAAAAATTCTATGAATTATAATTTTTCAATAAGTGAACTGAATTTTATTGGAGATAGAAAGGTTAATCTAAAAATCAAAGAAAAACTGAACAACTACACTCAAAATAAAAAAGATAAAGATTTTATAATAAAAATCTCTAGCAAATCAGAAAAAATAATTTTAGCTAAAGATGTTGCTGGTGATGCCACAGCTTTTAAAAATACAATTTCTATTAATGTAGAAGTTTTGATGAACAATAAACTTAAAAATAATTTAATGATTTTAGAAAGCTTTAATTATAATAATATTTCTAATAAATTTAATTTAAAGAATTATGAAACAGAAATTAAAAATAATTTAGCTGAGACAGCTACAGATAAATTAATTTTTAAATTGTCCAATATTCAATGATACTAAAGTCGTTTGAGTTAACTAAAGTAAAATTAAATAATTATAAATTTTATCTATTTTATGGTGATAACGAAGGTCTTAAAGAAGAGAATATTAAAAACTTATTCGAAAAAAACTACCATGATAAAATTCATAGATATGATGAAAAAGAAATACTAGATGATCTTAATATTTTTTTTAATAGTGTCCTTACTAAATCTTTTTTTGATAATCAAAAACTCATAATTATTAATAGAGCAACAGATAAAATTAGTAAAATCATAGAAGACTTAATGGAGAAAAACCCTGAAGATATACAAATTATTATAAACTCAAAAAATCTTGAAAAGAAATCTACATTACGAAAACTCTTCGAAAAAGAAAAAGCAATTGTATGTGTCCCATTTTATGAGGATAACAATCAAACTTTAAATTCCATTGTTAATCTTTTTTTTAGAAATAAAAAAATCCCGGTATCTCAGCAATTAATTAATATTTTAATAGAAAGAAGCAAAGGTGATAGAAAAAATTTGAATAATGAATTAGATAAAATAGAAACCTATTCATTAAATAAAAAAAATTTAAATATTGAAGAGATAATTAAGCTAACAAACCTTGCAGATAACTATAGCGCTTCAGAACTTGTAGACCATTCATTGGCTAAAAACACAAGAAAAACTGTCACTATTTTAAGTGAAAACAACTATTCAGATGATGATAATATAATAATTATTAGAACATTATTAGCTAAACTAAAAAGACTAGTTAAAATTTATGAATTAATTGACAAAAAAAACAATATTGAACAGGCGATATCAGCTTGTAAACCACCAATTTTTTGGAAAGACAAGTCGCTTGTTACTCAACAAATAAAATCTTGGGAGAAAGATCATTTAATAAATTTAATTTATAAAACTAATGAAATTGAACTTTTAGTTAAAAAAAACTCAGTTCCTGCTAAAAATATATTAGCAGATTTTATAATTAATAATTCAAAAAAAACTAGTAATTAGATTTTATAATCTCGATTATTTTATTTAGTTGATCTAGATCTTTATATTCAAGCATCAAAGAACCTGAATTATTTTTTTTATTTTTAATTAAAACATTAAGACCTATTTTTTCTCTAATTGATATCTCTAATGCTTGCAAGTTAGTATCCTTGGAAGGTTTAAAAGAATGCTTCTTCGCCCTAAAAATTTTTACAAAATTTTCTGATTGTCTAACTGAAAATTTTTTTTCAATTATTTTATTTGCAACAAACTCTGCATTATCTAAACCTACTAAAATTTTTGCATGTCCTGTTGTTATTTTTTTATTTTCAATTAACTTTAATACTGTTTCAGGAAGATTTAATAATCTTAAATAGTTAGTAATGTGGCTTCTACTTTTTCCAATAAATTGTGCTACTTTTTCCTGGTTATATGAAAATTCTTCGATAAGTCGTTGATAACCGCGTGCTTCTTCAACAGCATTTAGGTCATTTCTTTGAACATTCTCAACAATTGCAAACTCTAAAGATTTTAAATCATCTACATCGGTAATTACAACTGGAACTTCATGCAAACCTGCTTTTTGTGCTGATAACCACCTTCTCTCTCCTGCGATTATTTCATACTTTGAATTATGGTCGCTAGATTTTCTAACAATAATTGGCTGAATAATACCTCTCTCTTTTATTGAGTTTGTTAAATCTTGTAAACTTTCTTCATCAAATATTTTTCTTGGTTGAAATTTATTACTTACAAGATCAGATATCAAAACTTTATTAATGTTTATTTCTATTTTTGTTTCCCCTATTAAAGATGACAGTCCTCTACCTAAACCTTTTTTTATTTTGTTTGTGTCCATTATGCTACGCTCCCTGTTTTTTGTTCTTGATTAATAAATTCATCTGTAAAGTTAAAATATGATTTACTACCAGGACAAAATTTGTCATATATTAAAACTGGCATACCATGAGATGGGGCTTCTGACAGTCTAACGTTTCTTGGAATCACTGTTACATAAACTTTTTCATTAAAATAATCTCTTGCTTCTTTTTCTACCTGTGTAGATAACCTATTTCTTTTATCAAACATTGTTAAAAGTATGCCCCTAATTTTTAATTCAGGATTTAAATTAACTTTTATTCGTTCTATAGTTTTTATTAGCTGGGTTAACCCCTCTAAAGCAAAAAATTCGGTTTGTAGTGGTACCAATAGTGAGTGTGAAGACACTAGGGCCATAACTGTGAGTAAGCTTAGTGATGGTGGACAGTCTATAAGTACATAATCATAGTTTGCTCTAGAATTATTCAAATAAGCGGTTAATTCACGTTTTAAAATGAAGGCTCTCATGCTATCATCAGCTGTCTCGACCTCAAGCCCAGATAAATCTACATTCGAAGTGATAATATCTAAATTTTTGAGCTGAGTTTTTTTAATCACATCAGAAATGGTCTTCGTACCATTCAACACCCCGTAAATAGTTTCTGTAGAACTTTCTAAATTTGATAAACCTAGTCCTGTAGTAGCATTTCCTTGTGGATCAAGATCAATAACTAAAACTTTTTTCTCTTGTTGAGCTAATCCCGCTGCAAGATTAATTACTGTTGTTGTTTTTCCAACCCCACCCTTTTGATTTATTACAGAAATAATTTGCATTTAATATTTTAATGTTTTTTTTTAATATTTTTTATATTTAATAAAAATGAGTCTTTGCTTGTAATACTTTTTTTCTTTTCAAAATCAAAATCCCAATTTATTAAAGCTTCTTTTAAAACTTTTTCTCCATTTTTTCCCATAAAGACAATTAAATTTTTGTAAGTACTAAAATTTTTATAAACTAAATCTAAAATTATTGGTAAAGGTTTAAAAGCTCTTGCCGTTATTGTACCTGTCTCTAAATTTTGTGCCTCAAAAATGTTTTCTTCTATAACTTCTGTATTCAATTTAAGATGTCTGGATGCTTTTCTTAAAAAAGAGCTCTTATGGTGACTTTTTTCATATAAATGAACTTTAGCCAAATTTTTCATGTTTTTAGTCATAATTGATATTATAATGCCTGGCATACCCCCACCAGAACCTATATCTGTTATTGTATTGCTATTTAAATCAATAAATTCAATAATTTGTGCAGAATCTACTATATGACGTTCTCTAATTACATTATTTTTAGCTGTTTCCTCACTTATTATATTAATTTTCTCATTTCCTTGCTGAAGTATAGAGACGAATAGCTCAAAATCAATTAATGTTTCACGTGGAACATTTAGGCCTTTTAGTAGTGAATATTTTTTTAAAATTTCTTCCATTAAGCTATAAGCTTAATAGACTTTCTTTTTACATGTGACAACAAAATATATACAGCAGCTGGAGTTATTCCATCAATTCTTAGCGCTTGTCCCATAGTTTTTGGTTTTATTTGTTTAAATTTAGCTTTTACCTCATTTGAGAGTCCAGAAAGAGCATCATAATTAACTTTATCTGGTATGACTAAATTTTCGTCTCTTTTAAATGCTAATATATCTGCTTTTTGTTTTTTAAGATAACCTCTATAGTGTGCATTTATTTCAATTTGTTCATCTATTTTTTCATTAAAAAAAGGAATTTCAGGCCAAATTACTCTTATTTTTTTCATATCAACTCCTTTTTGGGTTAATATTTCATTAGATTTTCTTAAAATACCATCTTTTGCAATTTTAATATCAAAATTTTGTATTTTAGTTGGGGATATTGATAATTCAGACATTATTTTAGATATTATTAATAATTTTTTTTCTTTATCTTTATATACAATTTCTCTTTGCTTTGATATTAAACCAATTTCAATCCCTTTATTTGTTAATCTTCGGTCTGCATTGTCTGCTCTCAGACTTAGCCTATACTCTGCTCTTGAAGTAAACATCCTATAAGGTTCTGCTACACCCTTAGTTACTAAATCATCTATCATAACTCCAATATAAGCGTCTGATCTATCCAAAATAAATGGCTCTTCCTTCTTAAAAGATAACGCAGCATTAATTCCTGCTATTAAGCCTTGGGCAGCAGCTTCCTCATAACCAGTCGTCCCATTTATTTGTCCAGCAAGGTATAAATTTTGAATTTTTTTAGTTTCAAGAGTTAAAAATAATTCTCTAGGATCAATATAGTCATATTCTATAGCATAACCTGGTCTAATTATTTTAACATTTTCTAAACCATTGATATTACTACATATTTCTTGTTGTACATCCTCAGGAAGTGAAGTTGAAATTCCATTTGGGTATATTGTATGGTCGTTTAGCCCCTCAGGTTCTAAATATATCTGATGGCGGTCCTTGTCTGCAAACTTTACTATTTTATCCTCTATTGAAGGACAATATCTTGGACCAACCCCCCGTATGCTGCCTGAGTACATGGCGCTTCTACTTAAATTTTTTTGAATTATTTTATGAACTTTTTCATTCGTATAAGTCATCCGACATGAGACTTGCTTGTTTAAATTTTTTTTTGTTAAGAAAGAAAAAAAATAAGGATCATCATCTGCAAACTGTTCTTCTAAATTATCATACTTAATTGTTCTAGCATCAAGCCTTGGTGGTGTGCCTGTCTTAAGTCTTCCTATTTTAAAGTCATATTTTTTAAGTTGTTCGCTTAATCCTGTTGAGGGTTTCTCATCAAACCTTCCAGCTGGTGTTCTTTCATCACCAATATGAATCAAACCATTCAAAAATGTGCCCGTTGTTAGGATTAACTTGCCACATAAAATCTTTTTGCCTGACTTTGTTTCAAAACCACTTATATTGTTTTTATCAAAAATAAATCTTACTACAGGATCGGAAAAAATGTTTAAATTACAGTAGTTTAATAATTTTTCTTGCATAAATTTACGATATAATGACCTATCTGATTGTGTTCTGGGGCCTTGAACAGCGGGCCCTCTACTTCTGTTTAATAGTCTAAATTGTATACCTGATTTATCGGCAACGTCTCCCATCACACCATCTAGAGCGTCTATCTCTCTAACAAGATGACCTTTACCAAGACCACCGATCGCTGGATTACAAGACATCTCTCCTATAGTCTCAATTTTGTGTGTAAATAATGCGGTGTTAACTCCAAGACGTGCAGACGCAGCTGCAGCTTCGCAACCAGCGTGTCCTCCTCCAATAACAACTACTTCAAATGATAAATCATTTTTCATAACTTAAATTTATAACTGATATAAATTTTTACAAGCAGACAGTGTTTTTTTAAGAAATATTTGTTAGACCAGCTAAAGCTACTTTTTTATAATTAAAGTGGTTAAATAAGATATGTTTATCAACAAAAATAGTTAAAAAAGGATATAAAACCCTTTAAAACGATGATTATTTGCCGATACAAAAATCGTTGAAAATACTACCTAATATCTCCTCAACATCTATTTTTCCAACTATCATTCCTAAATGTCGTGTTGCTAAACGGAGATCTTCTGCAGCTTTATCAAAATCTTCTGCTTCATTTTTTTCTTCAAAGTTTTTTAAATAATCTAAACTTTGCTCAAGATGTTGCCTGTGCCTTTCACGAGTAATTAAAATATCTTCACTTGTGATAAATTTGTTTTTTAATTTATTTTTAATTTTAAAAATTAAATCTTCTACATTGTGATTGTTTTTTACTGAAATTAAAACATGTTCAAAATTTTTTATTTCAGGACTTAAATCTTCTTTTAAAAGATCAGATTTATTAACTACCAGTATCGCATTTTCATCCATCAATTCTTTTAAAACACCTTTAAAATCAATGCTTTTAACGTCTATAACGATCAACTTTAAGTCTGCATTTTCGGCTTTATCAAGTGCTAATTTTATTCCTTTTTTTTCTATTTCATTTTTCGAATCTCTGATTCCTGCAGTATCAGAAACCACAACTGGATAGCCATCGATATTTAAATGCGTTTCGATTACATCTCTTGTTGTTCCAGCTATTTCTGAAACGATTGCTGCATCTCGATTTGAAAGTTGGTTTAGTAAACTAGATTTTCCAGCATTGGTCGGCCCTATGATTGCAATCTTAAAACCTTCTCTAATTCTTTCACCAACTTTTTGATCATCTAGAATTTTTTTTATATTTAAAATTACCTCACTGGAAATTTTTTTAATATTTTTTAAAATATCTTTTGGCAGTTCTTCATCTGGAAAGTCTATTTTTGCTTCAACGTGTGATAAAATTTTTAAAAGTTTTTCTCTTAAGCTATTAAATTTATCTGCAGATTTTCCATTCATAATTTTTATTGCCTGCTGTCTTTGAATTTCAGTTTCTGCAGAAATTAAATCTGCAATACTTTCTGCTTTCAGTAAGTTTATTTTTCCATTTTGAAAAGCAAGTTTTGTGAACTCTCCTGGATTCGCTAAACGACAATCTTCAATTTTTGAAATTGAGCGGTGTAGGGCATCTATTACTGCTTTGCTGCCATGAATGTGGAATTCCGCCATATCTTCTCCTGTATAGCTCTCAGGACCAGGAAACCACAATATTATGCCCTCATCAATTAGCTCAGAAGTGTTGATTTTATAGATTTTTCTTAATGTAGCAACTCTTGGCACTGGAAGTGCTGTATTGGTTAATAACTTTATTACTTTTTTGGTGTTTTCTCCAGAGACTCTAACAATAGCTATACCAGAAATTCCTGGGCCAGTGGAAAGAGCATAAATTGTCATGTTAATATTATAGCTTCTATTTTACAGTTCTGTAAAACGTTAAATTAACAAAGATGAAATTATTTTTTAAATAATTTTTTGAATAATTTTTTCAAAACTTTTAGTAAAATCTTTTATATCGAAAAGAGATGATTTTAATACTTTTTCTCTCAAATTTTTCCCAAATTTTTGTAATATGTTTTTTTCTTTTTGAAATGAAATAGCTTTATTAAAATAATCATCTTTATTTTCAGCAATAAAGCTTTCCATTTGAAGGTTAATATTTATACTTTCACCACATCGTGAATTAAAATTATGACCTTTCATTGTTAAAACAGGAACGCCCATCAAAACTGCATCAAAGCTAGTTGTAACACCAGGGTAGGGGAATGTATCCAGCGCAACATCAACGTTATTATAAAGGCCTAAATGATTTTGAAAATTTTTTTTATGGTTGATAAATAGAATTTTCTTTTTTTCCACCCCTCTAACTATAAATTTCTTTAAAAGGTTTAATTTTAATTCTTCACCAACAATACTAGGTGGCATAGGGTTTTTTAAAATAATTTGAGAATTAGAACAGTTCAAAATTTTAGACCACACATCTATAGTGTCATTTGATATTTTGTGGAAATTATTAAAGGAAGCATATGTAAATATCAAATTATTTTTTTTTATTTCTGGTAAACTTACTGACAAATTCATTGCATTCCATATTTTAGGTAAAAATAAAATCTTTTCAGAATACAATTTTTCCTCTTCTTTTTTTATTAAATTATGGTCTGCAATAAGGTAATCCATATTTTTAATTCCTGTGGTATTATTATATCCAAGCCAGCAAGCTTGAATTTTTGCCACTCTATTTGAAATAACCTGAACTCTATTTCCCCTAAAGAAACCACAAAGATCTATTAAAATATCAAGCTCTGATGATCTCACTAAATTAGTGGCTTCAAGATCTGATAGCTTACTTATATCTATCCAATCTTTAGTTGATAATCTTAATTCATCGGTTGTATTATCATAATGAGAATTGTGTAAATTGCTAATTAAGCTAATTTCAAATTTATCTTTATCCAGATTTAATAACAAACCTTTTAAAAAAAACGATACTGGATGATTTTTAAAATCACCTGAAAAAAAACCAATTTTTATTTTGTTATTTTTTGAATTTTTAAAATTAAAACTACAATGTTCTAATTCTTTGTTGTTTTCCATTAATTTAGAATAATTTAAACATTCAGAAAAATAAAATTCTTGAGTTATACCACTGGCATAATTTAAACATGTTAAAAATTCACTCCTATCAATTTTTGATTTAGGATTAATCTTAAATAAAATTTTATAATATTTTATAGACTCATCTAAGTTAGCCAAATATAGGTGAATTTTACTTAATCCAAGTAACAACCTCTCATCACTCTGATTAATATTGTATGCCTCTTCAACGTAGGGCAAAACAACTTTAAATTCTTGAGTTCTAAAACTAACCTCAATCATATTGCATAGCAGCTGCAAGTCGTGTCTATTATTGACATAAAGTTTCTCAAACAAATTACTTGCACATCTAAGATCCTTAATATTTGAGGATTGATTTAATGTTATGGCACATGCATAATAAAATATTATTGAAGGTGACTGATCTTCTGGTTTGCCTAATTTTTCAGTTTCAAGCTGTACTCTTTTATATTGTCCATCGTTCAAATATTTTAGAAATGTTTTGCTAAGGTCTATATTTTTAGATTTTTTCGACATAATTGAAACAAATATAAATAACGTAAAAAACCATCAGATAAAATAAATAAAATTATATTATTTTTAAGCCTTGATTTAAGGCCTAGCTTTGAGAGTTATGCTGGTTTATTCATTGAACTAAAGAAATCTGCATTGCTTTTTGTTTCTTTAAGTTTCGAATTAATAAATTCAATAGCATCCATTGTTCCCATTGGACTAATAATTCTTCTTAGCACATTCATTTTTGAAAGGTCGTCTTTATCAAAAAGTAATTCTTCTCTTCTTGTTCCAGATTTAGTTATATCGATTGCTGGATAAATTCTTCTCTCAGCAATTTTTCTATCCAGAACTGTTTCACTATTTCCAGTTCCTTTAAATTCTTCAAAAATTACTTCATCCATTCTTGATCCAGTATCAATCAAAGCTGTTGAGATGATTGTTAAAGATCCACCTTCTTCAATATTTCTTGCAGCACCAAAAAATCTTTTTGGTCTTTGAAGTGCATTCGCGTCAACTCCACCTGTTAATACTTTTCCAGAACTTGGGATTACTGCATTATAAGCTCTACCCAATCTTGTGATTGAGTCTAATAAAATTACCACGTCCTTTTTATGCTCGGTTAATCGTTTTGCTTTTTCAATTACCATTTCAGCCACAGCAACGTGTCTTGAAGCAGGCTCATCAAAAGTAGAACTTATAACCTCACCTTTAACTGTTCTTTTCATATCAGTTACTTCTTCTGGTCTTTCATCAATCAATAAAACCATCAAGTAGCTTTCAGGATAATTTTTAGCAATTGAGTTAGCGATACTTTGTAAAATCATTGTCTTACCGGCTTTAGGAGGTGAGATAATTATTGATCTTTGACCTTTTCCAATTGGACTTACAAGATCAATTAATCTTGGAGTTAAATCTGGTTTTTTTTCAATTTTAGTTGTCTCAACTTCCATCACCATTTGTTTATTCGGGTAAAGTGGGGTTAAATTATCAAACGCAATTTTGTGACGAGCTTTTTCTGGTTCTTCAAAATTTATTTTTTCTACTTGTAATAATGCAAAATATCTTTCACCTTCTTTTGGGGCTCTAACAGGACCCTCGACCGTGTCTCCTGTTCTTAAACCAAACTTTCTAATTTGGCTTGGGCTAACATAAATGTCATCTGGTCCAGCTAAATAGTTTGATTCCATTGCTCTTAAAAAACCAAATCCATCTTGTAATAATTGCAAAACTCCAGCTCCAGTTATCTCTTCTTTTTCAGCAACCTTTTTTAATATAGCAAATAAAATTTCTTGTTTTCTTAATGTGCTAGCGTTTTCAATACCAAGCTCTTCTGCTTGAGTGATCAATTGTTCAGATGATTTTAATTTAAGTTCTTGTATATTCATGAGTGGGGGGGTTAAAATTTTTGTGAGATAAGATAGATATATATACTCTTTAAATTATTACAAGCATAGAACTTAGTGCTCTTTAAAGCTCAATAAAATAGCGCATTTTATAGAGTATTTAAGAACTTAAACTTAGTTCTTTAGCAAAATCCTCTACTTTAGACCAGTCAGTAAATTCAAAGGACTTTGAGGTGTCTGTTGGGCCTTTAGTTATAAACATTATAAGTCGAATAATATATTTATCAAAAAAACTATAATTTGGATAATTAACTTTGCCAGCAAACACGCCCAACCTATCAGGCTTCCAATTTGAAATTTTTAAAAACTTTTTCATATAAGGATTTGTTTCTGGAGTATTTTTTTCTGGTTTTCTTGCAACAACATTTACTGAAAAGAAGGCACTTTTTTTTTTTTCAAGTGTTTCTTTGTTTGAAGAAATAAATTTATATAAATTTTTACTATGTTTCCCATATCTGATGCTTGCTCCAATTATAATATCTTCATAAGATTGAAGATTAAAATCACTTGCTTCTTCTAGTGAGATTAATTTTATAGATTCACTATTTTTTGAAAAGCTTTTTATTTTTTCACAAATAGTTTTTGTTTGACCATCTGTACTTGAGTAAATTATTAAAGAACCAGGCATTTTAATTGATACTATTTTTTATTCATTATTTGTTGCGGCATTTTCTGATAATATTTTTTTTCAACTTGGTATTCTATATCCTCTTTATCTTGTGCTGAGCCCTCTGCTTGTATAAAGGTATATTTTGCAAAGTCTTTACACCAGTCTTTGTTAGTATTGAGACATTCTACTGGATGGACATTGCCACCCCATTCTTTTGCATCGTTTACTAACTCATGACCTAATTCATCAGTGGTTTCAAGACAGTCTGCAACAAAACTTGGAGAATATATTACAATTTCTTTCTTACCTTCAGAAATTAATTTTTTAATTACATCTTCCGTATATGGTGTTATCCATTCTTCAGAACCAAAGCGACTTTGAAAGCTCATCATACACTGTTCTGGTTTAATATTTTTTAGATTATTAGTAATAAGATTAAATGTTTCGAAGCAATGTCTATAATAGTCATCACCTTTACTGACAACTCGCCTTTTTTGCATTCCATGAAAAGTTATTACTAAGCTGTCGATTTTCTTTCCTTGATTTATTAATTCATTTAATTTTGAGTCAACTTGATTTACAGAATTATCAATAAAGGCATGTGTTCTGTGAAAGTTCGTGATAACTTCGAAAGTTGGTATTTTTACTCTCTTCGACAACTCTTTTGCCAATGCATCTATGCCCGAAGCTATTGTGGCCTCAGAGTACTGAGGAAACATTGGTATAACTAATAGTTTTGTCGCGCCAATACCTTTTTTTAAATCATCCTCCCAATCATCATAAACTTCATTTACATATGGAGGTGATAAAAGAAAAGCATGGTTTACTTCGACATAACCTTCTGGATCAATTTTCTTTAATTCTTCACTTACATTTTTTGTAAAATTTTTCGTGTTGGTTATTAGTGGAAAACTTTCTCCATCCCAGATTCTTGCATAAAGTTTAGCAGACTTTTGTGGTCTGAAGGGCAACACAAAAAAATTTAAAATTATTTTCCAAATCCATGGGTTTATATCAACAACTCTTGGGTCTCCTAAAAATGCACGAAGATATTTTCTTAAAGCTTTAGTTGTTGGCTCCGAAGGTGATCCTAATTGAACAAATACAACTTTTGTTTTTCTTTTTGGATGTGTGTACTGTTGTGTCATTATAAATAGGTTATTATAAATATTGTTTTAATTTTTAATTTAATAATCTTTTACCATCTTTACTAAATAATCCACCATATTAGGATCTGTTTGGGGCAATACGCCATGGCCTAAATTAAAAATGTATGGGTGGTCTTTGAATGCATCTAGATATCTTCTTGCTTCTTTTTTCAAATTTTCTTTATTAGTTAATAATATTTTTGGATCAAGTCCTCCTTGTATAGGTATATTAATCTCTTTACATATGGAAACAGGATTTACATCATAGTCAATATTAACAGCATCAGGTTTAACAATATCACAATAATTTTTATAATTTTTTACTCCTCTTGGAAAACAAATTACTGGTACGTTCAATGATTTTACATAATCAACTAAATTTAGTGTTGGTATATAAACATAGTTTGGTAAATCTTTTTCTTCCAACAAACCAGCCCAGCTATCAAAAATCTGAATAACGGTCGCACCACTTTTTATTTGCTGGTCAATATGTAATTTCAAAAATTTTTCTAGAATTATTAAAATCCTGTTTATTAGAAATTCATCTTTGAAAAAGTCTTTTATTAGCTCTTTTTTTGGTGAATGTTTATTAATCATATAAACTAATAATGTCCACGGTGCTCCAACAAAGCCTATTACATTTTTGTTTTTGATTAAGTTATTTTCGCTTACTTTTTTAATTGATTTATAAACTGGATATAATTTTTCTATAAAATCAACTTGATCCACATTAGATAAGTCATCTAAGTCTAACGAGCCAAGTTGCGGACCAAAATCTCTTTTAAATTCTATTTTTTGATTTAATCCATATGGGATCATTAAAATATCTGAAAAAATTATTGCAGCATCTAAATCAAATCTTTTAAGAGGTTGCAAAGTTATCTCTGAAGATAAATTTACATTTAAACACAGGTTTATAAAATTAGGATTTAATTTTCTAATTTCCCTAAATTCTGGTAGATATCTACCAGCCTGTCTCATTAACCATATTGGAGAATTATTTGTTTTTTTGTTTATTATAGTTTCTTGAATGGGTGTCATAATAATAAGTAAATATTTAATTATAGTATTAGTTATATAGTATGTGAATAATGGTAATTGTTTGTTTTTCAGTTTTTGTACATAACTTATCAACAATTAGTGAGTTATAGAATTGTTATATAGTCTCAAATCTAAGGCTTTATTTAATATTGTTAGATAAAATGTATATTAATAGTTCACATGATTATTAATGTTAATAAAAATGAGTTTTTACAGCGAAAAATAAAAAACATCACTATTTTAAAAAATGATAAAAATAATACCAAAATATCAACTTTTAATACATGAGTAATACATATCAAATATACCTTATTTCTGACTCCACTGGGGAGACTCTTGATAGAGTGTTTTTAGCAATTAAAGCTCAATTTAAAAACATAGAATATGATGTAAAATCTTATTTTTTTACAAGAACAGAAAATCAAGTTAACAAAATAATGGAAGAAGCAAAAAAAAATAATAATTCAATAATTTTATACACTATCGTTGATACTTCTCTTGCAAAGTTTTTAGCAAACAAAGGAGATGAAAAAAAAATTCCGTGTTTTAGTGTTTTAGGAAATTTAATAATGAACTTCTCAAAACTTTTAAATCAAAAAGCATCCCACGTTCCGAGTGGACAACATGCTTTGAATGAAGAATATTATGAAAGAATTGAAGCAATCCAATTTACTATGGCCCATGACGATGGAAATCTTGTTGAAGACATAGAAAAAGCAGACCTGATATTGTTGGGTGTTAGCAGGACAAGCAAAACACCAACATCAATCTATCTTGCTAACAGAGGTTACAAAACTTTAAATATACCCTTGGTAAATGATCAATCAATACCGGAAAGTTTAAAGAAAAATCCAAAACTTTCTTGTGTGGTTGGCTTAACAACTGAACCTCAGAGATTAGTTGATATTAGAAAAAATAGAATGAATGCTCTTAAAGAAAAAGAAAATACTAATTATACAGATATAAGAAAAATAGAAAAAGAAATTAGTGAGGCTAAAAAAACATTTATCAAATATAAATGGCCAACAATTGATGTTACCAGAAAATCAGTAGAAGAAACGGCAGCATCAATAATTAAAATATATGAAATAAACAAAAGCAATGGTTAAAAAAATTATACTTGCATCAAAAAGTGGTGTAAGAAAAAAAATTTTAGAAAAAAACAATATTCAGTGTAAAATAGAACCATCCAATGTGGATGAGGATAGTATTAAAGAAAGCCTGCTAAAAGAAAGAGCATCTCCAACAATTATTTCAAAAAATTTAGCAGAATTGAAGGCTAACAAAATTAGTCAAAAATTTATAGAGGAAATAGTGCTTGGAGCAGACAGTATAATAGATTTAGAGGGTGAAATAATATCAAAGCCTAACAACAGAGTAGAAGCATTAGAAATACTAAAAAGAATGAACGGAAAAACTCATCAATTAATAAGTTCAGTTTGTATTTCAAGGGGTGGATCGATGATATGGAATTACACCGATAAGGCCTCATTAACTATGAAAAACATGACTTCTTTGGAATTAGAAAATTATTTGAAAAAAATTTCTGATAAAGACCTCTATGCTTATAATGTTTATCAAATTGAAGGCGAAGGAAGAAATTTATTTTCAAAAATAGAAGGGGATGAAGATACGATCATGGGCCTTCCAGTCAAAAAAATTAAAGAATATCTGAATATTACAAGATGAAAAAAAATTTTTTAGTAATAGGAAATCCAATTGATCATAGCTTATCACCAAAATTACATAACTATTGGATAAAAAAATATAAAATTGATGCAATTTATGAAAAAAGGCTTTTAAATAATAATGAGATAGAAAATTTGATTTTTAATATCAGAGAAGAAAAAATTCATGGGATAAATATAACAGTACCATTTAAAAAGATGATTATCCCTTTTTTAGATGAGTTAAGTGAGGAAGCAGAAATTTCTCAATCAGTAAACACAATTTATAAAAAAGATAATAAAATTATAGGTGATAATACTGATATTGAAGGTTTTAAACTTAGTTTAGAAAAAACAGAACAAGAAATTAAAAATAAAAAGGCTTTAATACTAGGGGCAGGTGGGGTTGTTCCTTCAATTATTATTGCACTTAAAAAAATGCAAATTGAAAAAATTTATATAAGTAATCGAACAGAATTAAAAACAACAGAGTTGAAGAAAAACTTTCCAGAGATTGAAATAATTAAATGGGGACAAACTTTAGATTTTGACATAATCATAAATGCGACAAGCATTGGATTAAAAGAGGAAGATGAAATTAATATTAATTATCAACAAATTAGCAAAGACAAATTTTTTTATGATGTAATATATAATCCGCCAGAAACAAATTTTTTAAAAAAGGCAAAAAAGTATGGTGGAATAACAAAAAATGGCAAAATGATGTTTATTTACCAGGCTCAAAAAGCCTTTTTTATCTGGCATAAAGTTGTTCCAGAAGTAGACAATGAAACAATTAATCTTTTAGATGTATGATAAAAATTGCACTGGTAGGAGATATAGGTTCTGGAAAAAGTCACATAGCTAAACTTTTTGGTTATCCAGTTTTTAATGCTGATCAAGAAGTGGCAAGCATATATAAAAAAAATAAAAATTGTTTTAAAAGATTAAAAAAAAATTTACCTAAATATTTTTCAGTATTTCCAGCAAATAAAATACAAATTATAAAAGCAATAGAGGATAGTGAAAAAAATTTAAAAAAAATTACAAAAATTATTCATCCAGAAGTTAGAAAAAAATTATCTACTTTTTTAAAAAAAAATAAAAAAAGAAAAGCCATAATTTTAGATATCCCTCTTTTATTGGAAAATAAACTAAACCAGAAAGGTGATATAATAGTTTTTGTTCAGTCAAAAAAAAGTGATATTATAAAAAGACTAAAAATGAGAGATAATTTTAACTTAAATTTATATAATCAATTTAAAAAAATACAGTTACCGCTTAGTTATAAAAAGAAAAAATCTAATCATATTATTAAAAATAATTTTACCAATAAGCTTGTTAAGATAAGTATAAAAAAAATACTAAAAAAAATTATATAAGATGAAAGAAGTAATACTAGATACAGAAACAACAGGACTATCGGTTAAAGATGGACATAGAATTGTAGAAATCGGATGTATCGAGTTAGAAAATTTGATACCAACCAAAAATAGATTTCACTGTTATCTTAATCCAGAGAAAAAGGTTTCTGAAAAAGCTTTAGAAGTTCATGGTTATACGGATGAATTTTTATCTACTCACAAAAAGTTTAGAGAAATAGTGGACGAGTTTTTGCATTTTATAGAAGACAAGAGACTTGTAATACACAACGCTGAATTTGACTTATCTCACTTAAACAATGAATTAGCATTGTTGGGTAAGAAGAAATTAAACAGTGAGAACGTTGTAGACACACTTGCTTTAGCTAGGGATAAATTTCCAGGCTCTTCAATAAGTCTTGACGCATTGTGCAAAAGATACAGAGTAGATAATTCAAAAAGAACACAACATACAGCTCTTATCGACTGTGATCTCTTAGCTAAAGTTTATATTAATCTTCTTGATCAAAAAGAACCAACTTTAAATTTCAAAAATGAAGATAATGAAAAAATAATAATAAGCTCAAATGATACAAACCAGTATTATAAAAAAATAGTTAAGCCATCAGAGATAGAACTTAAACTCCATAAAGAATATTTAAAAAATAATTTAAAGAAGAATTTTTTTAATTAGCTCTTTGTTTGTATAATTCAGTAAAATCAACTTTTTTTTCAAATTTTATTCCAGGATAACCAGAGTCAGATAATAAATTTAAAAATATTCTCTCTAAGTCAGGATAAATTTTATTAGGCACATCACATAGAATAATTTTTTCCATTTCTTTTTTTTCAGTAACTTTTTCATCAACCTTAACTATAGATGTGTAAGTTATTTCAAAATGTGCTTTTTTTAAAATTTCAGGCTGATCTGAAAATCTTAGAATTGTGTTTACTTCAATAATTCCATTTTTTACTGCCTTAGAATTAATATCAATATTTAATTTGTATTTAGAAATCTTATCTCTTACAAATATATATGTTGGTGCATCTGGTGTTTCACTTGACATATCTTTAATAAAGTTGCTAATAATTTTAAAGTTTTCTATCATTTTCATCTTCTATATCTTCAAATTCACCATTAATGAAATCTTGTTTTTTATTCATAGGCTTTTGTTTAATTGATACTTTTTTAAATATCAATTTTCTAGTTGGTGGAAATATTATTAATAAACCTATAAAATCTGTAGCAAAACCAGGTAAAATCAAAAGTAATGCTGCAAATGCTAAAGCTGCCCCTGAAATAATTTCATAAACTGGAAGTTCATTTTTTACCATTTGAGACATTCCTGACTTTAGAGTGTTAAAACCTTCATATCTGGCATAAATAATGCCAAAAAAAGCTGTGATAAAGATAAGTAAAATCGTGTTAAAGGCTCCAATTTGAGAGCCCAACTTGATAAACAAATAAATCTCAATAATAGGAATACCAACAAGTAATAATAAAAATGTGTTCATTTGTCTTTATTGTAAATTGCTAGTTGTAATTAATCAACATAGTAAATATTATTAAATTATGACTTATAGTTTTGAATACATAGATATTATTCTTTTAGCAATGATTGCCGGTTTTATTTTTCTTCGTTTAAGAGGAATACTTGGTAAAAAAAATGGTTTCGAAGGAAAAATCCCACCACAATTTGAAAAGGAATTTCAAAAAACAAATATAGCTCCAAAACCAGTTAGCGAAAATTTTGATGAAGTGTCACAAAAAGAATTTTTAAAAGGTGCAAAAATTGCTTATGAAACAATTATTACAGATTTTAGTGATAGTGACAATAAGCTGATAGCAAGCAAACCACTTTTGGGTAAAAAAATTTATGATCAGTTCAAAGAGGCTCTTGAAGATAGAGCTAATAAAGGTCATTTTGCCGAAATAACTTTTATAGGGATTAAGTCAGCTGTAATTAAAACTCATAAAAAAATTGAAGACAGCTTAGAAGTTACAGTAGATTTTGTTAGTGAAATTATAACATGTATAAAAGATAAAGATAAAAAAATCGTGTCAGGAGACAATGAAAAGATAAAAACTGTTTATGACACTTGGGTTTTTTCAAAAGACATTAAATCATCAAATCCAAATTGGTTATTAATTAATACTATTACCTAATTGATTAAGAAGATAACAGACAAAGACAAAGAAGATTGGGAAAATTTCCTAAATAACAAAAAAAAAAATCTTAATAAAAATTCTTTAAAAAAAGAAGACATAAATAATCCAGATAAAGACAAGCAGGACTGGGAAAATTTTTTAAACATTAATGAGAAAATTCCCAACAAAGATTACGTTTATAAAAAAAATATAAGATATGAGAAAATAAAAAAAATAGATCTTCATGGTTACACGATTGAAGAAGCAAATAAAGCTGTAGAACAATTTATTCAAAAATGTTTTGATGAAGGTGTTACAAAAATAATAATAATTACAGGCAAAGGACTAAGGTCTAAAAATGTTGAAAATCCTTATCTTTCAAAGGATTTGAGTATACTAAAATATTCAGTTCCAGAATTTATTGAAAACAATAAAAGTTTAACTCAATTTATTATTGAAACAACAGATGCTAAGATTGAAGATGGTGGCAGTGGAGCTTTTTATATCTATCTTAAAAACAAGAATAAATTTAAAGAATAAATTTAGATAAGTCTGTATCTTTAACTAGCTCATCTAGATTTTGTTTTACATATTTAGAGTCTATTATTATTTTCTCACCAGCCCTATCTGTTGCAGTAAAACTAATATCATCTAAAATTCTTTCAATAATTGTATGAAGTCTTCTTGCACCAATATTTTCTACAGTATTGTTAACTTCTGAAGCCATATTGGCAATCGCATCAATACCGTCATCAGAAAATTCTAGTTCAACATTTTCTGTTTTTAAAAGAGCCACATATTGTTTGATTAAACTATAATCTGGTTCTTTAAGAATTCTTTTAAAATCATCACTAGTTAAAGCTTCAAGTTCAACCCTTATGGGTAATCTACCCTGTAATTCTGGTAGTAGATCTGAAGGTTTTGCTAGTTGGAAAGCGCCAGATGCAATAAATAAAATATGATCTGTTTTAATTGTACCGTACTTTGTACTAACTGTTGTTCCTTCAATTAAAGGAAGCAGGTCTCTTTGAACTCCTTCTCTAGAAACGTCTCCACCAGATCTATCTGTTCTCCCTGAAATTTTATCTATTTCGTCTAAAAAAACTATTCCATTATTTTCTGTTGAATCTTTTGCTGATTTTATAATTTTATCTTCTTCTATTAACTTGTCAGCTTCGTCATTAATTAAAATTTCATGAGATTCTTTGACAGTCATTTTCTTCTTTTTTTGTTTATTGCCAACAGATTTTCCAATCATCTCTCCGATATTTATCATTCCAATATTTGCTCCAGGCATTCCAGGAATTTCAAATGCAGCTTGAGAGCCACTATCATTTACTGCTATTTCAATTTCATTGTCATCTAAATCACCATCCCTTAATCTTTTTCTAAAGCTTTCTCTTGTAGCAAGACTTGCTTTATTTCCAACTAGAGCATCTAAAACTTTTTCTTCTGCTAACTTTTGTGCCTTTGCATGAACTTCTTTTCTTTTCTTTACTTTCTCCATTGCAATTGCAATTTCAAGTAGATCTCTTATAATTTGTTCAACATCTCTTCCAACATACCCAACCTCAGTAAATCTTGTGGCTTCCACCTTTACAAAAGGAGCTTCAGCTAATTTTGATAACCTTCTAGAAATTTCTGTTTTACCAACCCCTGTTGGCCCTATCATTAAAATATTTTTAGGCAAAACTTCATCTTTCATTTCACCCTTTAAAGCTTGTCTTCTCCATCTATTTCTTAAAGCAATGGCAACTGCTTTTTTAGCTTTATTTTGCCCAACAACATATCTATCTAATTCAGAAACTATTTCTCTAGGTGATAAAGAACTGACTAAAGAGTTATCTTTTTTTTCAGCTTTTTCTTTTGGAAAAGGAGTAACGTTTGTATCTTTCATTAAATTTTTTCAATTTTAATATTATTATTAGTGAATACACAAATTTCAGACGCAACTTGAATTGCTTTTCTTGCAACTTCTTCAGCACTCAAATCTGTATCCAATAAAACTTTAGCAGCAGCTAAAGCATAATTTCCACCTGACCCTATACCTATGGCATCACCCTCTGGCTCTAACACATCACCAGTTCCTGAAATTATAAAGCTATTTTCTTTATCACCAATAGCCATTAAAGCTTCCAGTCTTCTTAAATATTTGTCAGTTCGCCAATCTTTTGCTAACTCGACAGCTGCTCTTGGAAGATTACCAGCATGCTTTTCAAGTTTTGCCTCAAGCCTTTCAAACAAAGTTAATGCATCTGCAGTTGATCCAGCAAACCCAGCTATTACATTTCTTTTTTCAATTTTTCTAACTTTTGCAGCTGTACTTTTTATAACAGTATTGCCCATACTAACTTGGCCATCTCCTGCAACCACTACTTCATTGTTTTTTCTAATAAGCACTATTGTAGTCATAGATTATAAATGGATATTAATTTTTATTCTTCAAGTAGTAAATTGCAAATATTGATATAGTTAATTAATCCCTATATACATATTATATATTATGAGCAGAATAGGAAAAGTTTCCAGAAAAACAAAAGAAACCAGCATCAGTGTTGAAGTTAATATTGATGGTAAAGGTCAATATAAAATTGATACTGGAATAGGTTTTTTAGATCACATGCTTGAACAATTATCAAAGCATTCACTGATTGATTTAAAAGTTAAAGCAAAAGGTGACACTCATATAGATCTTCACCACACAACAGAAGATACTGGAATAGCAATAGGTGAGGCTTTAAAAAAAGCACTGAAAGATTTTAAAGGAATTAAAAGATACGCCCATGCAATGATTCCAATGGATGAAACATTAACAAGAGTTGCAATTGATGTTTCAAATAGACCTTATTTAATATGGAAAGTTAAATTAAAAGTAGAAAGACTTGGAGAGATGGACACAGAGCTCTTTAAAGAATGGTTTCAAGCATTCTCTCAATCAGCAGGAATAACTTTGCACATGGAAAATATTTATGGAGATAATAGTCATCATATAATTGAGTCTTGTTATAAGGCTTTAGCAAGATCATTAAGAACAGCTTTAGAAATAGATCCTAGAAATAAGAAGAGCATTCCATCAACTAAAGGCTCATTATAAGTTTAATGAATGTCACAATTGTTGATTATAATTCAGGAAATATCAGCTCTGTAATAAATTCCTTTAAAGAAGTCGCTAAAGACAAAGTTAATATCGAAGTGACTTCGGATTTAAATAAGATTAAATTAAGTGACAAGGTAGTTTTACCAGGACAGGGGTCGTTCAAGAGCTGTGTTGATGCATTAAATGGTATAAATGGCTTGGTAGAGACACTCAATGAGTTTGCAATAACTAATAAAAAACCTCTTCTTGGAATTTGTGTTGGTTTACAGATATTCGCAGACGTTGGTTATGAAGAAACCGAAACAAAAGGGCTTGGTTGGATCTCAGGAAAAACTTCGAAGATTGACAATCAAAATAATAAATTCAAGCTTCCACATATTGGCTGGAATGAAATTAGCATTATTAAAGAAAGTAAGATTTTTAAAGATATAGAAGATAAATCACACATGTATTTTGTGCATAGCTACGAATTTATTCCAGAAGATAAAAGTGTAATTTCTGCAACAACAGATTATTCATCAAATATTGTTTGTTCTGTTGAAAAAGAAAATATCTTTGGAACTCAATTTCACCCTGAAAAAAGTGATAAACTGGGACTTCAAATAATTAATAATTTTATAAATTTATAATATGATTTGTATAAAAGCTGAAATTCCAAAAGAATTAAACGAAATTGATGATGAATTAAAAGCCATATATCATAGCAAGGATACAGTTTGTTTTTATATTTTTAAATCAAGAGATTTAAGAAATCAGTTTATAGAAAATACAAAGACAATGAATAAAACTCAAAGAGAAGAAATTTATAAACAATATTCAATATGAAAATATTTCCAGCCATAGATATTAAAGATAAGAAATGTGTAAGATTAGTTAAGGGAGACTTTGATAACAAAACTGAATATGAGATGTCACCGGTTGATCAAGCTGGTAAATACAAAGATCATGGCTTTAAAAATTTACATATTGTTGATTTAGATGGTGCTTTAACAGGAGAGACAGTTAATCTGAATATTATTAAAGAAATAGTTAATAAATTTGATTTAAAAATTGAAGTAGGTGGAGGCGTTAGAACCATTGACAGTATCCAAAAATATACAGATGTAGGAGTTGAAAAAGTTATTTTAGGAAGTGCAGCTATAAAAGATAAAAATTTTTTAAAAGAAGCATGTCAAAAATTTCCAAATAAAATTGCCTTAGGTCTAGACGCTAAAGATGGATACTTGTCAGTTTCAGGATGGAAGGAAAACTCTAATCAATTGACTTTAGATTTTTTAAAAGAAGTAAATGATTATGGTACTAGCAGATTAATCTATACAGACATAAATAGAGATGGCACCAAACAAAGTCCTAATTTTGAAGAAACTACTAATGTTGCAAATATATCTAATTGCCCAGTAATTATTTCAGGAGGAGTGTCTTCAATTGATGACATTAAAAAAGCAAAAGGTTTAAAAAATATTGAAGGAATAATAGTTGGTAAAGCTATATATGATGGTGATATTAAATTAGATGAATTAGCGAGAGAAATAGATGCTTAAAAATAGAATTATTCCCTGTTTAGATGTTAAAAATGGCAGAGTTGTTAAGGGAATTAATTTTGTAGATTTGAAGGATGCTGGTGATCCAGTTGAGCAAGCTAAAATTTATAGTGATGGTGGTGCTGATGAGATTTGTTTTTTAGATATTACAGCTTCCAATGAAAATAGAGACACAATTTATGAAGTGGTTGAAAGAACATCTAAAAAATGCTTTGTGCCCTTAACGGTTGGCGGTGGGATTAGAGGAGTTGAAGATATTAATAAATTATTAAATTGTGGAGCAGATAAAGTTTCAATTAATACTGCGGCAGTTCAAAATCCTGAAATGATAATTGAAAGTTCAAAAAAATTTGGATCACAATGCATTGTTGTTGCAATAGATACTAAAAAAAATGGCAATAAATGGGAGGTTTTTACCCATGGTGGAAGAAACAATACAAGTATAGATGCAATAGAATTTGCAAAAAAAATGGAAGATAATGGGGCGGGAGAATTATTAGTTACATCTATGGATAGAGATGGCACCCAAATTGGTTATGATAATGACTTAATGTTTAAAATATCTTCAACGGTTAATATACCAGTGATTGCCTCTGGCGGAGTAGGTAAATTGGATCACCTGGTGGATGGTATAAGGCTTGGCAATGCTAGTGCGGTTTTAGCTGCTTCAATTTTTCATTACGGAACACACTCCATTAATGAAGCCAAACAATATTTGAATTCAAAAGGAATTCCCGTTAGGATTTAGACATGTCAGAAAATTTATTAAATTTAGTAAATACAATTAGAGACAGAAAAAATAAGGATAAAGATAAATCTTATACCTCATCATTATTATCAGGTGGCCTTTCTAAATGTATAGATAAAATGGAAGAAGAATTTGATGAACTTAAAGAGGCCCTAAATGATAAATCCAACATAGTTCATGAAGCAGCAGATACAATTTATCATATATTAGTTACTCTTGAGGTAGCTGATATTAAGTTTGAAGATGTCTTAAAAGAGCTGGAAGAAAGAAAAAAACAATCTGGTATTGAGGAAAAGAACAATAGATAATGAATTATGACAAAAAAAATATTTTTGCAAAAATTTTGAGAAAAGAAATTCCTTGTAAAAAAATATTTGAAAATGATCATGTTCTATCCTTTCACGATATTAATCCCCAAAAAAAAATACATGCATTGGTCATTCCAAAAGGTGAGTATATTGACTTAGACGATTTTAATAATAGAGCCTCTGATCAAGAGATAGTTGCATTAAGCAAAGCTATTACAGAAGTTTCGAAAATATTAGGTATATCAACAGACATAGGTAAAGGTTATAGAGCTTTAACAAATTTGAGTGAAGATGGTGGTCAAGAGGTTCCACATTTACACTTCCATTTATTTGGAGGAGAAAAAGTTGGGAAAATGGTTGAGTGACAGAAAAAATTTATCGAAGTTATTTAGAGATAAGATCTCTAGATGAATTAAAAGAAGTTAAGAAACCATCAGAGAATTACTCTGTAGAACTTAATGACCCAAAAGATTTTCAATTAAATAAATTTTTTTACAAAACTATTGGTAAGAATTGTCAATGGATTGATAGGCTTATTTGGACAGACTTAAATTGGATAGATTATGTCTCCAATGATCAGCTATTTACATACATTCTTAAAGATAAAAATGAAATAGCTGGCTATTTTGAACTGTTATTTAACAAGCAAAGCAAAGAAGCAGAAATTGCTTATTTTGGAATTTTGGAAGAATATTTTGGAAAAAAATTAGGAGGATATTTATTAAGTGAAGCAATTAAGCGCTCATTTAATATGGGAAGTAGAAGGGTTTGGGTTCACACTTGTTCCCTAGATCATAAAAATGCGTTAAAAAATTATCTGGCTAGAGGTATGAAAAATTTTAAGTCTGAAACTTTAATCCGATGATCAATTATTTTGAGGTAATTTAAAAATCTTGCTATCTATCTCTTGGTTTTTTTTAACAGAAGAAATAAACGTTATTGATAAATTTTGATAAATATCTTCGGTTTGCCATCCGATTAAATTTAAATTTTTCTTATCAAAAAAAATATTAATTTCATTATTGTTCTCAAAAATTTTAAAATTTAGGTATTTGTTGTCTATAACTCTTGGCTCCAGTTCCTTTATTTTAGAAATTAGATATTCTTTATTTAGTAAAAACTCCAAAGGAGTTTTGCTAAGTGGATAACGATAATAACTTCCTCTGTTGCTGGTTTTGATAACTAAAGATTTTCCATTTGATACTAATTTTTTTTTACTAGGATTACTATATTCACAAAAAATTTTTTTAGGATATTCAACGATACATTTTCCATCTTCACTTTTATCATTAATTGTTTGTATAAAATTGAAACTTAAATTATCCATAAGTTTCATTTGAGAAATTATTTTATCTTTTGGTGATGCGTTTGCTGAAATATAAAAACTGAAAAATATTAAAACAATTATTATTCTAATCATTAAAGAACATCTCTTTTACCAACATGATTAGCTTTGCTTACAATTCCATCAGCTTCCATCATGTCAATAATTCTTGCAGCTCTATTATATCCTATTTGTAATTTTCTTTGTAAAAACGAGGTAGATGCCTTGCCTTCAGACCTAATAATATCAAGTGCCGCCTGGTACAATTCATCTTTATTACCTGAGCTAGAAGCTTCTCCACTTGATTCTTTTTCATCAACAAAATTTAAGATTTCATCTACATAATCTGGCTCTGCTTGACCTCTTAAATAATTGTTAACTTTTTCAATCTCAGTTTCTGATACAAACGGAGCATGAATTCTAACGATCTTATTTGCAGAAGACATATAAAGCATATCTCCTTTACCAAGTAATTGCTCTGCACCTTGTTCACCTAAAATTGTTCTACTATCTATTTTTGAAGTTACTTGAAAAGATATTCTTGTTGGAAAATTTGCTTTAATAGTACCTGTAATAACATCAACACTTGGTCTTTGAGTGGCCATTATAATATGAATTCCAGCAGCTCTTGCCATTTGGGATAGTTTTTGAATATAATTTTCTATCTCTTTACCAGCAACAAGCATTAGATCAGACATTTCATCTACTACAACAACAATATAGGGCATAGCCAAAGTGTGCTTAGCATTATAGCCATCAATATTACGCACTCCTTCTTTGGTCATAAGTCGGTATCTATTTTCCATCTCTTTAACAACCCAACCTAAGACAGAAGCAGCTTTTTTTGCCTCCGTAATTACAGGACATAATAAGTGAGGTATGCCTTCATAAGTTGATAGTTCAAGCATTTTAGGATCAATTAGTATGAACTTGCATTTGTCTGGTGTGTGCCTGTAAAGTAGCGATAATATAATAGTATTTATACAAACAGACTTACCTGATCCAGTAGTACCAGCAATTAATAAATGAGGCATAGAAGCTAAATCTCCAACAATGGGGACACCAGAAATGTTCTTACCAAGCGCAATTGGTAACCTGATATCTTTTTTATTAAAATCAGAGTTAGACAGTATTTCACTTAAATAAACATTCTCACGGCTAGAATTTGGAAGCTCTATACCGATAGTGCTCCTTCCAGGAATAGTAGCAATTCTTGCAGATTCAGAACTAGTGTTTCGAGCAATGTCATCTGAAAGATTAATAATTTTTGATACTTTAACACCAGCAGCCGGCTCAAATTCGTTTAGTGTTACTACAGGGCCATGACTAACCTTTTTAATATTTCCACTAACACCAAAATCTAATAAGATTTTTTCTAAAAATTCACCATCAATATAATCTTCATCTTTTAATTTTCCCTTATCTTTTTGAGTAGAGATTTTAAGTAAATCAATTGTAGGTAGTTTGAAGTGAACTTTTTTACTAGGAGTTTTATTTTTACTTTTTATAAAAGGTAAATCTTCTTGAATTAAATTTGTAATTTCATCTTGTGGTATAAACTCACTAATTATTTCATTTTCATTAGTGTAGCTCTTTTCTTTTTTAATAAACATTAAACTAAAAAGTTTTTTTATGATTTTATAAAAAGAAATAATTTTAAAATGGATACTAATTAAAAATAGAATTAAAATAATTAAAATTAACAAGTAATAAGAAATTTGAGAATCAATATTAATTAAAGAAGCTAAAAAGGTTGTTTCTAAATATTTTCCTACAAAACCACCATTTCCATTAATATAAAGGTTGAAGGCAGTTGGGTAAAAAAAAGAAAAAAATAGAGAACCAAATAAAGAATAAAGAACTGAATAAAAAATACTTTCAAATATTAAAAAAATTTTCTTATCTAGAACTACATTTATGCCAGAAAATATGAGTGTAAATGGAATTAATAAAGCAATGAGTCCAAAAGTTTGAAAAAAAAGATCAGCTGTGTAGCTTCCGTTAAAACCAAGTAAATTTTTAATTTTAGTATTATCTGGAAAAATAAAATTAGGGTCGTTAGGAGAAAAGGTTGCAAGAGAAAGTAGCAAAAAAAGTCCAATTATAGCAAGAGCAATCCCAGTTGTTTCAATAATTCTACTTATGCCAAAATTAATTGTATTGTTGGCTAATTTTTTAAATTCCATAAATAAATGAGTCTAATTAATCACTTTGTATCATCTAATTTTTATTGTTAAAATTAAAATTATTATGAATGTTTGTATTATTGGTGAAGGTCTAACCGCTCTATCTTTAGCTAAAAGCCTTATAAATAAAAAAATAAATGTTCATTACTATCACAAAAATAGAAATAGTAATTTTTCTTCCAATAGAACAATAGGGATATCTAAAAGTAATTTTGAATTTTTCAAAGAAAAGATTTTTCAAATTTCAAAAAATGATTATTGGAAAATAAATAGAATAGAAATTTATACAGATAAAATTGATACAGAAAATTTATTAAAATTTGAGAATGATAAAAATGATCTATTTTACATCATAAAAAATGATGAACTTTTAAAATCATTAAATAATGAGCTTATTAAAAGTAAACTCTTTAAAAAAATGATATTAAAAAAAGATATTA
Source organism: Candidatus Pelagibacter giovannonii (assembly GCF_012276695.1). Taxonomy (GTDB): domain Bacteria; phylum Pseudomonadota; class Alphaproteobacteria; order Pelagibacterales; family Pelagibacteraceae; genus Pelagibacter; species Pelagibacter giovannonii. The sequence continues at coordinate 853,238 of NZ_CP038852.1, forward strand.
ATGAAAGGTTTTTAAATAAAAAAGAATATGATTTAATAATTAATTGTGATGCAAGTAATTTTTTAGCAAAAAAATATTTCACAAAAAAAATTAGTAAAAATTATTATAACCTTGCTTATACCACTATTTTAACACATAAAAAAATAGAGAATAACACAGCAACTCAAATTTTTACAAAGCAAGGTCCAATTGCATTTTTACCAATTTCTAACATAGAAACATCTGTAGTATATTCAATAGATATTAAGAATAAAAAATTTGATAATACAGATGTAATAGATTTAATTAATAAAAATAATCCTAAATATAAAATTAATAAAATTAATAAATTAAATAGTTTTGAACTGAGTTCTTCAAATTTAAGAAACTATTATCATAAAAATATTTTAGCTTTTGGAGATATGCTTCACAGAGTGCACCCATTAGCAGGACAAGGTTTTAATATGACAATACGTGATCTTAGAATTCTAACTAAATTAATTGAAGACAAAATTGAATTGGGTATCCAATTAGACTCATACATATTAGATGAATTTGAAAAAAAAACGAAAGGTAAAAACTTTGTTTTTTCTAAAGCCATAGACTTAATTTATGAATCCTTTAATTTAGATAAAAAAATTCAAAATAAAAGCTTTAGCAAAATTCTTAAAGGTATTGGAAAAAACAAGAATCTAAATAATTATTTTATTAAATTAGCCGATACAGGAATGAATTTTTAAGCTTATTGAATAGTTGTATTTTGAAAATTATCAAAATTATAGGTGGTTAATATTTCTGAAATTTTATCTTTTCGAGCTTCTAAATTTTTGCTTTCTAATAAAATTTGTTTTTCTTCCAGTGAAAAGGGAGAGGCCATTGCTAGGGCATTTATTGTTTCATTCAAATCTTGTTTTTCTAAAGATTTCCAATTTATAATATATCCTTTTTTTTCAAAAAATAATTTTAAATCCTTGAAGATTGATTCAAGATCAGAAAATTTTAATTTCTTTTTTTCAGGTGTTAAATCAAGTTCAAAATTATCATAATTGATTTCACAAATCCGGTAAGGTTTTGTATCTTTAATTTCTTTTGTTATTGTAAATCGTGTTATTCCATTTAATTCAATCATATACCTACCATCAGATGTATCTTTGAAATTGATTATTTTGCCTAAGCAACCAATCTTATGAAGTCCAGGGATTGAACTATCATCATTACTTTTTGGCTGTATCAATCCAATCATTTTGTTTGTTTTCATACTATCATTAATCATTTCAATATATCTTGGTTCAAATATATTTAATGGAACTGTTGTATGAGGAAATATAATAAAGTTACTTAATGGAAATACAGGGATAGTTTTTGGTAAATCTTGTTTTTTCATTCTTTCTTTTAGCAAATTTTTGAAAATCTATATACCAATGAAACACTTTATTATTGATTGAATTAAAAAAACCATCTATTTATAGTGTCTTTTATAAGCGGGTCTAGCTCATTGGTAGAGCGAATCGTTGCCAACGATTAGGTAGAGGGTTCGATTCCCTTGACCCGCTCCAAAATTTTAAAACAAACTAATCAATGAGTGATTTACTTAATAAAAAATGTGTACCATGTGAGGGTGGAATTTTACCTTTCGATATTAGTGAAATTCACAAATATCAAAAAAAAGTTGATGGTTGGGATGTTAAAAAAAAAAAAAAGAAATATATTTTTTAGAGAAAAATTTTATTTTTAAAAATTTTATTAATAGTCAAAATTTTATAAATAAAGTTGGTGAAATATCAGAAAATGAAAATCATCATCCAGATATTTCATTTGGTTGGGGGTATGCTAAAATTATAATTACCACTCACGCTATAGAAGGACTGTCAGAAAATGATTTTATTTTAGCGGCAAAAATTGATCAAATTTTTAATGCCTAAAATGTCTTGTTTTAGAAAAAACTAAAATAGTACCAGTTTGGTTTGCAAATTTTATTATCTCTTTATCTCTAATTGATCCAGAGGGTTGTATTACAGCTGAAACTCCTGACTGTACTAATTTTTCAATACCATCCACAAATGGAAAAAATGCATCAGAAGCTGCCACAACATCTTCTTTTAAGTTTTGAAATTTATTCATTTTATCTATAGCAATTTGACAGCTATCAAGTCTGCTGGGTTGACCAGAACCAATACCAACAGTTGTTTCTTGACTGGCAAGTATAATTGCATTTGATTTTACATATCTACAAACATTAAACGCAAAAATTAAATTTTTTAACTGAAATTTATTTGGTCTTATTTTTGAAACTACTTTGAAATCTTTAGGTTCAAATACTTTTAAATCTTCAGATTGCGTTAAAATAGATTCATTCACGGAGCCAAATCTTATTAAATCTTTCATCATAAAATCTGTTGCATCAATAATTCTTATATTTTTTTTCTTTTTCAAGATTTTTAAAGCATCAGTTTCAAAACCATTTGCAATAATAACCTCTAAGAAAATTTTATTAAGCTCTAATGCTAGAGCCTTATTTATTTTGAAATTACATGAAACTATTCCACCAAAAGCACTAACTGGATCACAAGTAAGAGCCAATTTATAACTTTTTAAACTATTTTTATTGATTGAAACACCACATGGATTAGCATGTTTAACTATAACTGTTCCCAAGTTTTTTGGTAAAGATTTTGATATTGTTAAAGCAGAAAAAATATCATTATAGTTATTATAACTTAACTGCTTACCGTGAATTTGTTCAATATTGAGATTTCGATTTTTAGAATAAATTGCAGCTTCTTGATGTGGATTTTCACCATACCTTAATTTTTCAATTAAATTTCCAAAAATAATTTTTTTTTTGGGGAAATTGTTTTTTTTAATTTTATTAAAATAGTTAGAAATTACAGCATCATAATAAGCCGTTTCAGAGAAGGCCTCTAAAGACATCTTTTCTCTAAATTCAATAGATGTTGATCCTTTATTATTTTCTAATTCATTAATTAGAGTCTCATATTGATCTGAGGATGTAATAACAGTAACATAGTTATAGTTTTTGGCAGCTGCCCTAACCATAGTGGGACCTCCAACATCAATATTCTCTATTATCTTTGAATGATTGGTTGTTTGATCTAAAGTTTTTTCAAAAGGATAAAAGTTAACAATAACAAGGTCAATTTCATCATATTGATTAGCTTTTAGTTCTTTAGTGTGAGTTTTGTCATTTCTTTTGCTTAATATTCCAGCATGAATTTTTGGGTGTAGTGTTTTAACTCTTCCACCAAGAATTTCTGGTGAACCAGTATACTCAGAAACTTCTTGGCATTTAAATTTAAGTTTCTTTATTTCTTTATAGGTGCCTCCAGAACTAATTAATTCAATTTTGTATTTAGCTAAAACCTTTAAAAGGTTGCCTAAATTTTTTTTATCAGATACTGAAATAAGAGCTTTTTTTATTTTTTTCATTATAATTTTGTGATTTCCCATCTTATAGTTTGATTTTCTTCATTAGTCATTCCCGAAATAAATATATTTTGGTTATTTGTAAAAGAATTTTTTTCTCCAAAATATAACCCTTCTTCAATATTTATCTTAGAGTTTTTTGAGCTAAATTTCCAACCTTCTCCATCAAGATCAATAAGTATTGATTTTTCATCTTGTGTTTTCATTAATCTAATATTTGGTTCCAAGTGAAATCTAATATCAAATTTTATTTTTTTAATACCTTTGTTAGAAATAATTTTATCATGACCAATGAATTTTAATTGTTCTGGGTAAAATTCTATTTCCCGATCATGAACAATGCCATGTAGCTTTAAATAGCCATCATGAGAAGCATTGATTTTCCAATAATTTTTTTCAAATACTATTTTTTTTTTAATATTTTTAATTCTTGATTAATTTTAGATTTTTTACCTTTTACTTTATTAAAATTACAAGAGGATTTGTCATCTAAGATTAGTGTGCTATGGACTGCACTGGATTTAGATATTTCATTTAGTTGGTGATCAATTTTTTGAAAATAACCACAATTACTAATTAATTTTTTACTATTTGATATAATCTCAAAAGATAAAGCACCAGCTTGATAATTTGAAGATAATTTTTTATTTGGGCTTGATCCAACATCCATTATTAAAGAATTTTTTTTACTATTAAGGACCACATAGCCACCCAGCTCATTATTTTGATTTTTAAAATTATATCCCAGTTTTTTTAAATAAAAGTCAAAATCATGATTATTTGTTTTATGATTACCGTTAAAGAGAAAATCTATTTTATTGTTTTGCCAAATAAAAGCGTAAGCCTGACCTAAATAATATATATTTTCATTTATAAAATCTGGTATTTCATTTTGAGATTCTTTGAACCACTCTCTAATTAATATAAAATATTTTAAATAAAAACTTAACTGTCTAATATTTCTTGATTTTGGAAAGCCATCATTGTCTAGTGAATATTTTGCTAATTTTTTTAGTAAACTTAACCCAGTATTTAAATAACTATTATTTTGAGGGTAGGATAGACTGGTCAAAATGATAGCTGCACATCCTATAATCTTATCATTGATTAACTCAGACGATTCAATTTCATTAATGAGGTGATTAATCTGCTTTTTTATAATCCCATTAAACTTCTCTTTATAATCAATACTACCATCTTCATAGGTAAGTTTAGAATTTGAAATCCAAGCTATTATTCTTTTTCCAATTATATCAATTTTCCAATTTTTAGAGTTGTACCTGTCATTTGTATTAATCCATTGATATAGGACTTTTTGAGTATCTTTTTTTGAAGACTTTAGATCTAGACTAAATAACCAAAAAAAACTGTTTAAATTTTGTTTGTCTTTTTCTTTTAAATTTGGATTATCCCAAATTTCATTTAATGAATAATTTTCTATATTAATTTTTTTTTTTCATATTTTATAAGGCCATCTAGCAAACTAGGGCTTGGTTGATATTCTATTAACTCAATAGAGGAGGGTGTAATTCTTTTATTATAGAGATTAGAATTTAGATAAAAATGACGAATTTTTTTTTTAATAAGCTTAAGTGAATTGTTTAAAATCATTATTCTAGCTTGATTTTAAAAGGTCTATATTTTTTTTTATATCTCCATTATTGTTTTTAAATATAGTTGTTCCAGATACTAAAATGTTTGCACCAGCTTCTATCGCTAGTTTATTATTATCAAAATTAATTCCACCATCAATTTCGATGTCAAAATCTAGATTTTTTTGATCCCTTATTTTCTTTAATTCTTTTATTTTTTCTAAAACTTCTGGCATAAACTTTTGTCCTCCAAATCCTGGGTTCACACTCATAATTAGTACTAAATCAATTTCATTTAATAAGTCGGTTATCAAATTAATTTTACTTTCTGGATTTAAAGAAACTCCTACTTTTTTATTTAAGCTCTTTATATGCTCTATTGAACTTTTTAAGTCTTTAGTAGCCTCTGGATGTATAGTAATAATATCTGCACCAGCATCTGCATAATCTTTAATATATTTATGGACGGGTGAAATCATTAAATGAACATCAAATGGGAGTTTTGTATATTTTCTTAAAGTTTTAATAATTGGAGGTCCCATTGTTAAATTTGGAACAAAATGGCCATCCATCACATCCACATGGATCATATCCGCACCACCTTCCTCAAGCCTTTTTATTTCAATTCCTAGCTGGCTAAAATCAGCAGATAAAATTGAAGGTGATATTTGTATTTTTTTCATTGATTACTAGTTCTACTAGTATCAATTTTTAAAATTTAATTGAATTAAATAATTGATAAATTTGCTTAGAAATTTCACTTTCTAGAGGAAAGGATAACATCCCCATTACAGAATAGCCCAAGATCCAGGGCATAAAGTAAAATCTAATCATATAAAAGAACCAAGCAACATATAATGGAACCAGAGGTCCTATGATGAAAGAGGGGGTTATTGGTTTAAAAATTTTTATCAATGGATTGGTATACTTGACAAATATCTTCATGAAAAAAAACTCTGAATCTTCTTTTTGAAAAATATTCATCGCAACTCTTCCTATTAAAGTCCACATGATAACTCCAAGGAGATAATCTATAAAATAAACTATAGGATGAAAGTTAGCAGACATTTAGAAATTTATATTTGAAAATTGATCGAATTAAAAGGGGCGAAATTAATCGCCCCTAGAATTAAGATTTATTAGTTCTATTTACCAGTTACAGTTCTTCCACTTGGTATACGAACTTCATCAACCATTTTTTGAGTTGCAGCATCAGGTTCAGCAGTAAGTAAACTTACTACTACCATTGATATGAAACTCACACCGGCTCCGAAGATACCAAACGTTAACTGAGTAAGTCCTAAGAACCCACTTCCACCAGTTCGTACCCAAACTAGGTACCAAATAGCAGAACCAAGACCTAAAATCATACCAGCAATAGCACCCTGTCTGTTAGCTCTCTTCCACCATACACCAAGTACAAGTGGGAAGAACAAACCAGACATTGCAAAGTCAAAAGCCCAGATAACTGAACCCAAGATACCTTGAATCTCCATTGCTGCAATAGTTGCTCCAGCAAAACCAATTACTACAAGTAATACCCTTGCAACAAGTAGTCTTTTTGCAGTCTCCGCTTTTGGATCTATCATTTTGTAATAAACGTCATGAGAGATCGCATTAGCGATTGCTAGAATCAAACCATCAGCTGTTGACATGGCAGCAGCCATACCTCCAGCAGCAACCAGACCTGAGATTACATATGGTAACCCAGCAATTTCTGGAGTTGCTAACACAACAGCTTTACCACCCATGAAAAACTCATTTAACTCAAGAGTTCCATTGCCGTTAAAGTCGCTGATAAACATCAAGTTTGCACTATTCCAGTTTTGGAACCAATCTAAAGATTGAACTTCAGCAAATGATTTACCTATAATACCAGTTGGTAATGTCGGATCAATCAATGATAGTTTTGATAGCGTTGCTAACATTGGTGCAGAAGAATACAGAAGGAAGATAAAGAATAACGACCAACCAACTGATTTTCTAGCTGCTTTAACGCTTGGAGTAGTAAAGTATCTCATCATCACGTGTGGTAATGATGCTGTTCCCATCATCATCGCCAATGCTAATGAAATAAATGCCCAAGGCGTTGCATTTACTGCAGAGTGTGCTTTAGTTATTCCAGCTAACCCTTTAGGTACCGTCGCTAGATCAGCAGCAGAGTTTTTAACAAAACCAAACTGTTGTTCTAACTCACCAATTCTAGCCACTTCATCAGCTAACATAAAGTGAGGGAAGAACCCTGCACCCATTTTGTTACTGATCCAAAAAATTGGAAGTAAGTAAGCTATAATTAGCACGATATATTGTGCAACCTGAGTCCAAGTTACCGCTCTCATACCCCCCAACATTGAACAAAGTAAAATACTTATTAGTCCAATATATACAGCGTATTTAAAGTCGATATCTAGAGCAACAGACGCAATAGTACCAGTAGCGTTAATCTGAGCAGTCACATAAGTGAACGAAGCAACAGTTAAAACTATTACTGCACACAATCTTGCTAAATTACCACCGTATCTTGTACCTACAAAATCTGGAACCGTGTAACATCCAAATTTTCTTAAGTATGGTGCTAATAAAGTTGCAACTAATATGTAACCACCAGTCCAACCTACAAGTAGAGCCATATATCCATAACCTTTAAAGTAAATACCACCTGCCATTGCAACGAATGAAGCACCAGACATCCAGTCTGCTGCTGTCGCCATTCCATTGAATACAGTTGGCACTTGTCTTCCGGCCACGTAATATGCATCTGCTTGAGCTGTTCTTGATAGATAACCGATCAATGCATAGATGAATATTGTAAAGGCTACAAAAGCAACACCTATCGCTTTAGCAGTCATACCCATCTGTTCACCGATTGCCATTAAGATTATGAAACCTATAAAACCTCCTGTATAGATTCCGTAAACTTTTGGCAAATTGTCTATAAATTTACCTTTAATCATTATTGATCTCCTTTTTCGTTGAAGCCGAATTCTTCATCGATTTTCTCTTGCCTATTAGCAAACCAGAAACACAAGATTACGAAAATTCCAAGAGATCCTTGACATGTAAACCAGTATGTCCATGGATAACCGAAAGGTCCTGTAACCTCATTCATTTCAGCTGCAAAAAGGAAGATGCCGATTGAGAAAACAAACCAAATAGCCAGTGTTACGAATAACAATGACCTAGTCTTTTCCCAGTGTTTTGTTGCGTTTGACATTTATACCTCTCTATTTTTTAGTTATAACTTCGAAACCATAACCATTCTGTAAGTTTTTAAAAGACTTAAAATTGTTCATATTATGTACTTATTTACTTACTTTTTTAAGGTATAATTGCAAAATATATGAATTTTTATGCAAAAATATAAACTCTCTTGGAGAGACATATCATTTAATGATTTTAAAGTTTACTTGTTTGCTATGTTTAGGGCTTTTATTCCAAAGAAAAAAATTAAGAATTTAAATGAGCTTGAATACTTTATCCAAACAAAGTCTGCGTGGGTAACGCAAGTTACCTTATACAACTATTTAAAGACCAGAATGGGTACAAGATATGTTCTTCATTTTGACAATGATGTGTTCATGGCATCTCTTGATATTGCAAAATGGAATATTTATTCTGTAGCTTTACAGGATTTGACATTATTTACGTTCTCATATTTAAAAGTTAATTTTAATTACCAAAACATTGAACAGTCAAAAGAAATTTTTTCTAAAATTTTAGAAAATGAAATTTCTAATAAGATGCCACTTGATATTATTGAGGAAGCAAAAAAAACTTTTAATGAAAGACATCAAAATATAAACTGGGAAATTTATTATAAAGATCTACCTTTTAATCCTAGTGCGTTGTCATTATACAAATGGGCCCCAATAGCTGAAGAGCTTAAAACTTTAGATCGAAAAATTGTTTTGAATTCTATGATATTGAAATGGGATATTATTAAAAAAGAATTTGAGAAGTTAATCGAATTTTAAATATTTTTTCTATTATCCACCAAACTTTGTACAACACTTGGGTCAGCTAAAGTTGTTGTGTCCCCTAATTGGTCATGTTCATTAGCAGCAATTTTTCTTAAAATTCTTCTCATAATTTTCCCAGATCTAGTTTTAGGTAATCCTGGAGAAAAATGTATAATATCAGGTGTTGCAAGAGCTCCAATTTGCTTTCTAACCCAAAGTTTTAAATCTCTTTCAAGATCTAAATCAGACTTCTCTCCAACATTTAGAGTTACATAACAATATAGACCATTACCTTTAATATCGTGTGGATATCCAACTACAGCAGCTTCAGCAACTTTTGGATGAGCAACGAAAGCACTTTCTATTTCTGCAGTTCCAAGGTTATGACCAGAGACAATAATTACATCATCTACACGGCCAGTTATCCAATAGTACCCATCTTTATCTCTTTTAGCTCCATCACCTGTAAAATACTTTCCATCAAACTGAGAAAAATAAGTATCAATAAATCTTTGGTGGTCACCGTAAACAGTTCTCATTTGTCCAGGCCAAGATTGAGAAATACACAATCTTCCTTCACCAGCTCCTTTAATTTCTTTTCCATTTTTATCAACTATAGAAGGCTTAATTCCATAAAAAGGTTTACTTGCAGAACCAGGTTTTAAATTCATTGCACCTGTTTGAGGACTAATTAAAATTCCACCTGTCTCGGTTTGCCACCATGTATCAACAATCGGACATTTAGAATTTCCAATTGTTTTATAATACCACATCCAAGCCTCAGGATTAATGGGCTCACCAACAGTTCCTAATAATTTTAGAGATTTTCTTGAAGTTTTCTTAACAGGCTTATTACCCTCTCTCATTAAAGCTCTAATAGCAGTGGGCGCTGTATAAAAAATATTAACTTTGTATTTATCAATAATTTGCCACCATCTTGAATTATCAGGGTAAGTTGGAATACCTTCAAACATTATTGTTGTTGCTCCATTAGCAAGAGGCCCATAAATTATATAACTGTGACCAGTAACCCAGCCAATATCAGCCGTACACCAATAAATATCTTTTGGTTTATAGTTAAAGATATATTGATGGGTCATAGATGCGTAAACCATATAGCCACCTGTTGTATGTAAAACTCCCTTTGGCTTACCGGTAGAGCCAGATGTGTAGAGAATAAATAAAGGGTCTTCCGCATTCATTTCCTCAGGCTCACATTTATTTGATACATCTTTAATTAAATCTTCATACCAAACATCTCTTCCTTTTACCCAACCGACTTTATTTCCAGTTCTTTTTACAACTATACATTTCTTAACTTCAGGACATTTTTTTAATGCCTCATCAGTAATAGCTTTTAGAGGAATGGTTTTACCCCCTCTAACACCTTCATCTGCAGTAACGATGTAATGTGAATCACAGTCATTAACTCTGCCAGAAATAGAATCTGCTGAAAATCCACCAAAAATAATAGAGTGAACTGCACCAATTCTAGCACAAGCTAGCATCGTTACCGCAAGCTCTGGTATCATGGTTAAATAAATTGTAACTCTATCACCCTTTTTAATTCCTAGTTTTCTTAAACCGTTCGCTGTTTTAGAAACCTCATTATGTAATTGTTTGTATGAAATTTTTTTAGTATCTTTTGGATCATCACCCACCCAAATAATTGCAATTTTATCTTTTTTATCTTTAAGATGACGGTCTATACAATTAACAGAAGCATTTAGCGTTCCATCTTCATACCATTTAATTTTAACTTGTTCTTTACTATATTTTACGTCTTTAATTTTTTTGTATGGCTTAATCCAGGTAATTCTTTTTCCCTCTCTCTTCCAAAAGTCATTGTTATTTTTAATCGAGTCTGAATATTTTTTTTGATATTTTGATTTATTTACTAAAGCACTTTTCACCCACTCAGGTTTAGTCTTAAAGATTAACTCTTTTTCTTCAATTTTTTTTAAAACTTTTTTTTTAATTACTTTTATTTTTTTCTTAACTTTAGTTTTTTTATGAACTTTTTTAACTTTTGATATTGATTTTTTTTTTGGCATGGATTTTTAAATATTACTCATCTTATTTAAAATTTTCCAGCTTTTAGAGTCTATAGGCATAACGGATAATCTACTTTGTTTAATAAGTGATAAATGGCTTAGAGACTTGGTTTTTTTAACCTCTTCAAGAGTTACACTTTTCTCTAATTTTTCTTTAAATTTTACTTGAACAGCTACAAATCGTCCATCTTTGTCAGTTTTGTCTAAGAACGCTTCTTTAACAATCTCAACTATTCCAACAATTTCTTTACCTATATTTGAGTGATAAAAAAAACAAAGGTCTCCTTTTTTCATTTCTTTTAAATTTTTAGCTGCTTGATAATTTCTAACCCCATCCCAGGGAACTCCTTTAGCCCCAGCTTTTTTTTGTTGATCAATTGACCAAACATCAGGCTCTGATTTCATTAACCAATAATTCATTTATTTATCTAATTTTTTGAATAATTATACATATGGATAGTCAAGTTCAAGTAGATCTTCTTTAAATATTTCATTTGTTTTGTTTTTTGTTTCAAGAGGTAGAATTTTTTGCCAACGGTTATTAAAACCCAAATTAAAGAAATTTATTTTTTTACCAGTTTTATTTGAATAAACACTTTCTTCAAAACCTTCGTTGAGTTCCTTATTCTTTAAATTTGAGAAACTTGTTGTTTTAATGGCATTAGAGAATTTTTTTTCATCTATTTTCTTATTATCCCCTGTTACTTCATTAATAAAAAAAATAATTTTTTTAAAAATTTCAATTTTATTTTCTTTTAAATCTTCATATTTAATAAAAAGAGTTTTAAATTCAGAATTATTTTTCCATGATTTATAATGATTAGACCATGAGTTTAAATAAGTAAAATTACTGTAATCCTTATTATAAGATTTTTCTAACAAAGAACAATTTTCGTCAGTCATTTTTTCTATAGCTTCTTTATAATCAATTACATAATGATGGGTTAGTGATGTTATCAAGTTTCTTGGATCTCTAACTATATATATTGCTCCCAATGTTTGATTTTTTGAAGTAAAATTATTTTCTTCGTATGGGTACAGGCAATTATGTGTTTTAACTAAATTAAGTTTATCTTTATTAAAAAAAGCATTTTGGTTAAACATCCAATTTTTACTAGCCTCCTTCTTTGTTTTAGGTTCAAAATTTGAAAATTTAATATTTGGAAATTGATGGATTTTAAGCAGTTGATCAAAATCAAAATTTCCGTCTTCAGAATAATAATAACTAGCAAGAAAAGATCTCAAATAAGTATTTCCACTTTTGGGGTATGATGCAATCCAGATTATCATTTGCATTAATTTTTATCGCAAATATTAAATAATTACTAATGATTTTATATGACCGTTATTTTAAATTAAATAATGTTTTTATAATCTTACTCCAGCACCCTTTAAAAAAGTAGCATCTGCATCTAAGGGCCATCTAGGTTTTGCAGGACTATCTAATTCACTAAACTGTTTTAGTTTAAATTTTTCCAACCCAACCATTGCAATCATTGCAGCATTATCTCCACACAAATTAATAGGTGGAAATATTGCTTCAAAACCTTCTTCTTTACAAAGATTAGTTAGAACTTCTCTTATTCTTTTGTTTGCAGCAACTCCACCTGCAACTACAAATTTATTTTTATTTGTTATATTCATTTTCTTAAATTCTTCAAAGGCAATTTTACTTTTTTTATACAGTATTTCCTCAACTGTTTTTTGAAAAGATGCTGCAAGATCATATTTTTCTTGATCATTTTTTATCTGTTTTGATATTTTTAAAACAGCAGTTTTTAAACCTGCAAATGATAAATTACATCCCCCTTTATGAAAAATTGGCTTGGGTAATTCATATTTATTGGGATCACCTTTTTTTGCATATATTTCAATTTGTGGCCCACCAGGAAACTCTATTCCTAATAATTTTGCTGTTTTATCAAATGCCTCACCAACAGCATCATCAATAGTTGTTCCTAATCTTTTGTAATTTCCTAAACCTTGCACACTCAAAAACTGAGTGTGACCTCCAGAGATTAAAAGCAATAAATAAGGATAGTTTAATTCAGAATTTAGTTTTGGGCTTAATGCATGTCCTTCTAAATGATTAACAGCTATAAAAGGTTTATTGAGAGAAGAGGCCATTGCTTTTCCAAAACTTAAACCAACTGACAGACAAACCATAAGGCCAGGTCCTGCAGTTGCAGCTATAGCATCCAGGTCCATCATTTTTACTCCACTTTCATCAAGTGCTTTTTTTGTGATTAAATCTATTTTTTCCATATGGGATCTTGCGGCAAGTTCGGGAACAACTCCGCCAAATTCTTTATGAACATCTACCTGACTTGAAACAATACTTGATAAAATTGTTGGCATACCTTGCTCATTTTCAGTTATGATAGAGGCAGCTGTTTCATCGCAGCTTGATTCAATTCCTAAAATTATGGGTTTTTTATTCATTAAATTAGTTTTTATTAATAATACATTCTCAATATAAGTATCAAGTATAAAGCAATTAAATGAAAAATAGAAAAATTATTATAGGCTCTAGAGGAAGCAAATTAGCTCTAATCTATGCTGAAAAAGCTAAAGAAAAAATTCTTAACTATTCAAAAGATTTTGGAATCGAAGAAGTGATCATTAAAGAAATTGTAACTAAGGGTGATCAAGTTCAGGATAAAAGACTATCTGAAGTAGGTGGTAAGGGTCTTTTTTCAAAAACTATAGAGGTTGAGTTATTAGAAAAAAAAATTGATATAGCTGTGCATGCATTAAAAGATATGCCCTCTGAAGAAACTAAAGGATTGTTAACAGATTGCTTTTTAGAAAGAAACGATCCAAGAGAAATTTTAATTAGCAAAGATAATAAACATCTAAAAGATTTAGCTACAAATTCAATCATTGGAACATCCTCATTTAGGAGAGAATTTCAGATTAAAAAAATAAGAGAAGATCTTGATTGTAAATTAATAAGAGGAAATGTTGATACAAGAATAAGAAAACTTAACAAAAACTTATATGATGGAATTATCCTATCTTATGCTGGAATCGATTCTTTGGGTTTAAATCAAAAGATCTCCCAAACTTTTTCTACTTCAGAAATCATACCTTGTGCTGGACAAGGAGTCATTGCCTTACAGTGTAGAGATAACGATGAAGGTTTAATTGAATTATTAAAACAAGTTGATCATCAATTAACACACAGCTCAATAAAAGCTGAAAGAAATGTCTTAAAAGTTTTAGAAGGAGATTGTGAAACAGCAATAGGAGCATTTGCAAATATTGAAGGAAATGAAATTAATCTTGAAGTAGAACTTTTTTCATTAGACGGTAGTAAAAGATTTTATTTAAAATCATCTGAAAGTATAGACAAAGCAGAAGAATTAGGAATAGAGATGGGAAAAACTCTTAAAAAGATGTCTAATAATTCTTACAAAAAATAATATGCATATTTTATTCACACGACCCTTAGAAGATTGTCATGAAATGATATTGAAATTTCAATCATTGGGTCATGAAATATCTCATTTACCTTTAATTAATATTGAAGGTTTAAAATATGAAACTCCTAACTATTCTGAGTTTAAAGGAATTATTTTTACAAGCACTAATGCTGTTAAATTTTTGGATATAAAGAGCATTGATAAAAAATTAAAATGCTTTTGTGTTGGAAATGCTACAGAAAAAAAAGCTAGAAGTGCCGGTTTTCAAAATGTTTTTGCAGCTGAAGGAAATGTTAATAATCTTAAGGAATTAATCTTACAAAATTTTAAATCTTCTGAAGGAAAGTTAATTTATATAAGTGGAGAAGTAATCTCTAGCGATTTAGATAAGGAGCTTGTTTCGAGTGGGTACACAATAGAACGATTAATTAATTACAGAGCTAAAGCGATCGAAAAATATGATGAAGGCTTTATCGAAAAACTGAAATTGAAAATGCCTGAAATCACTTATATTTATTCACAAAATAGTGCAATTAATTTTTTAAAAGTAATAAAAAATTATCAGCTAGAAACCTTATGGATGAATACTAATTTGATGTGTATTGGAGAAAAAACCTCTTCAATTCTTAATGAAATTAAGTGGAAAAAAATTTTTCTTTTTAACCCTGGAGAAGAGGAATTTTTGCTATATAAAATTTAATTATGGACATATTTAGTAATTTTGGTGACCTGTTTATTTCTGTTTGGTCTAAAGGAATTCGTGGAGTTGATATTTTTCAAATACTAATTGGAATTGGAATATTTTTTATTTTTTTAATTTTTAGAGGAATAATAAGTAAAGTTATTATTAAAAGATTAGAAGCAATTTCAAAAAGAACTTCAAACAAATTGGATGACACCTTTGTCCATGCAATGGAAGGACCTGCTAGATTTTTACCAATTGTTCTAGGTTTTTTTATTGCAAGTTATTACATGTCTTTTGCAGATGATGGCAGAGCTATAGTTGATACAATTAATAGAACATTAATTACCATTTTAATATTTTGGGTTATCCATCAAATTATTGAACCAATTTCCTACATTTTAAGTGGGTTAGATAAAATGTTAACCCGTGAGTTAGTAGGCTGGATTATAAAATCTTTAAAGATTTTAATTTTCATTTTAGGGTTAGCAGCTGTTCTTGAACTTTGGGGAATAAAAATTGGACCAATTATTGCAGGACTTGGTTTATTTGGTGTTGCTGTGGCTCTAGGCGCACAAGACTTATTTAAAAATTTAATTTCAGGGATTTTAGTTTTAGTTGAAAAAAGGTTTAAGATAGGGGATTGGATTTTGGTTGAAGGTATTATTGAAGGTATCGTTGAAAAAATTGGTTTTAGATCAACAGTTTTAAGAAAGTTTGACAAGTCTTTAGCTATAATTCCTAATTTTCAGTTTGCAGAAAATGCAGTTATCAATATTAGTGAGACAACTAACTGGAGAATAGATTGGGCAATAACTCTTCAATACGACACTACTGTTGATCAGCTAAAAAAAATAAGAGATGAAATTGAAGGCCACATTAAGAAAAGTGATGACTTTGATAATTCTGTAGGAGTTGCGGTTAGAGTTGAAAAATTTTCAGATAGTTCGATTGATATGAGAGTTAGATGTTTTACTACTTCAAATAGTTTTTCAACATGGTTGGAGGTTAAGGAAAAACTTGCAATTGAAATAAAGCAAATTGTTGAAGGAAACAAGGCAGCTTTTGCTTTTCCAAGCCAGTCAATTTATATTGAGAAAAAATGATAGCTATTTTTTACTTAGCCCTTCAAATACTAAAACTTTATTCTTATGTGGTAATTGCAAATGTGGTTATTAGCTGGCTTGTTGCATTTAATGTTTTAAATACTCAAAATAGATTTGTTTATTCTATTTTAGAGGTGACTTATCGATTAATAAACCCTGCACTTAATAAAATAAGAAGTTTTTTACCTAACTTAGGATCAATAGATATTTCGCCAGTTATATTACTTTTATTGATTTGGTTTATAGAAATGTGTATGAAACTGTACATTGCACCAATGATTTTTTAAGGAAATACATGATCTTAATAGATGGAAAAAAAATAGCAGCTGAACTTAGAGAAGAACTAAGACAAGAGGTTGTAGAGCTAAAAGCCAAACATAATAAGATTCCAGGACTTACCGTTATTTTAATTGGAGATATGGCTCCTAGTCAAATTTATGTTCGTATGAAAGAAAAAGCTGCGAATGAAGTGGGATTAAAATCTGAAGTAATTAGATACCCAGAAGCTGTGGAAGAAAAAACAGTATTAGATAAAATTGAAGAATTAAATAAAGATGAAAGTATTTCAGGAATTTTAGTTCAACTACCTCTACCAAAACATATTGATAAGCAAAAAGTTATTGAAACTATTCTACCAGGAAAAGATGTTGATGGGTTTCATCCAATGAATGTTGGAAATCTTTCTTCAGGCTATGAAAGTTCAGTTCCTTGCACTCCTTTAGGGTGTTATCTAATGATTAAAAAAATTGAACCAAATTTAAGTGGAAAAAAAGCAGTTATGATTGGTAGATCAAATCTTAATGGTAAGCCAATGGCACAATTACTTTTAAAAGAAAATTGTACAGTAACAATTACTCATTCAAAAACTAAAGATTTAAAAGCAGAATGCTTGGAGGCAGATATTATTGTTGCAGCTGTTGGTATTCCAGAACTTGTGAAAGCTGATTGGGTTAAAAAAGATGCGATCGTAATTGATGTTGGGATTAATAAAACTGACAAAGGTATAGTAGGTGATGTTGCATTCGAAGAAGTGTCAAAAGTTGCAAGTGCTTTAACACCTGTTCCAGGTGGAGTAGGTCCAATGACTATTGCCTGCTTGTTAAAGAATACTATTGAGTGTTTTAAACGATCTCAAAAATAAAAATATTAATAGAAATTGATAAAACTTTTAATTTTCTTATTCTCATTTATTATTTATAACTCTTCGTTAATTGCTATGGAAAAAAAACCTTATCATCATTTACCAGATGGAACTTTTAGAAATCCAGAAGGATCACCACTTAGAACTACTCAAGCTAAGTTTTCATATACACAATTCATTAAATTAAAAAAGAAAATAGACATGACTGTTCCAAGAGAACACGTGGTTGATAAGCAAAAAGTTTTATCTGATTTAGAAAAGTTTAAAAATAATGATTATATTGCATGGATTGGTCATGCTACTTATTTAATTAAGTTAGGAGATACAACGATTATAACAGATCCAGTGTTTTCAAAAAATGCAGGGCCTTTAATTTTTGGCCCAGATAGATTCACTGAGCCTGCGTTAAATTTAAATGAAATTCCAAAGACTGATTTATTACTATTAACACATAATCATTATGATCATCAAGATATGGGAACCATTAGAAAATATCCGTTTAAAGATACAAAAGTTTTAACGCCTCTAAATCTTGGAAAATACTTTATAAAAAATAAATTTAAAGATGTAAATGAAATGGATTGGTACGAAGAAATTAAAGTTAATGAGAATATAAAAGTAACATTACTCCCAGCTGTTCATTGGTCTAAAAGAAGCCTAACTGATATGAACAAAACACTCTGGGGTAATTTCTTAATTGAATATAAGGGTAAAAAAATCTTATTTGCTTGTGATACTGGTTACGGAAATATTTATAAAGAATTAGGTGAAAAATATGGTCCAATTGATTTAACAATGATTAATATTGGAGCTTATGACTTTAAGCCTATGTTTGATAAATCAATTTATCACACAACGCCAGAAGAAGCTCTAAATGTAGCTAAAGATTTAAAAAGTAAAAAGGTTATGGGAACACACTGGGGAACTTTTGTTTTATCTTTGGAGCCAATTATGGAACCACCTATACGATTTAAAGCTAGTGCAGAAAAATACGGTTTTAAAAAAGAGGATGCTATTATCTTTAAAATTGGAGAGATAAACACTTTAAGAAATATATTATCAAATTAAGATTATTTTTTTTCCATTAACCATAAAGCATTTTCACTTAAGAAAAATATTTTACCATTAAATGGATGAACTTGAATATCCCTTATTCTTCCAACATTATCTTTAAATATAAGATCTTCTTTAACATTAGCTAGATCATTAAATATTAATTTTCTTAAAGATTTATCTTTTAAAGAAGTAACTAGCGCATGCCCATTCCATTCTTTAAACTCATTTCCTTTGTAAATTGTAATAGCACTAGTAGCTATTGAAGGTACCCAATATTGAATTGCTTTAGTAAAACCTGGCTTCCATTTAGGGCCTATCTTTGTACCTGAATAATTTTTTCCACCCCAGCCTAAAATCTTCCATCCATAATTTTCTCCTTTTTTAGCCTCTCCAAACCAATCACCACCTCTTGCTCCATGATTACTTAAATATATTTTTCCATCATAATCAGAGAGTGTTAAACCTTGTGGATTACGAACACCTATTTGATAAATTTCAGGTAACCATTTTTTCTTAGCTTCAAATTTTGGATTATCTTTTGGAATTCTACCGTCAGTATGAATTCTAATAATACTACCAGGATGTTTTGTGGGGTCTTGAGCAATCATACCTTGGCCCCTTTCACCAGCTGACGCATAAATATAATCATCTTTAATCGCTAATCTTGAACCAAAATGATAACCAGAATTTATAGGAGGGTTTGCTTGAAAAATATTTTTAAAATCTAATTCTTGTTTATTTAATTGTGCTTTTGCAATTGAAGTGCTTGTTTTTGAATTTCCCCTATCTTCAGAATAAGAAATCCACAGAGTATTATCTTGGTAAATAATATCTAATAACCCACCCTGACCGACTTCTAAAAAATTAAGATTATGTTTAATCTCTATAACTTCCTTTAAAACAACATTAACAATTTTAATTTTTCCGCTTTTTTCAGTAATAATGATTTCATTATTGTTAATAAATGATGATCCCCAAGGTTCATCTAGCTCAATTATTTTAGTGAATGTATAATTATTGGAGTAGCTTTTTGAGGCAAATAAAAGAAAAAAAATTATGAATAAAAAATATTTTTTCACTTTAAGAAAGCTTTGATCTACCACCATCAACAGCAATTATCTGTCCAGTAATCCAAGAACTCTCTTCAGTAATTAAAAATTTAGCAAGTGCTGCAGAATCTTTTCCTTCACCCAATCTTTTAAGAGGATGAGCTTTAGCAATACCTTCTGCAATTGCAGGATTTTTTAACATTGGTTCTGCAATTTTAGATTTTGATAAACTTGGTGCTATGCAATTTACTCTAATATTTGGAGCAAACTCAGCAGCCAGTGTAACAGTTAATCCTTCAACAGCAGCTTTAGCAGAAGCAATAATTGTGTGATTAGTAAAACCTCTTTGAGCGGCAACAGTTGAAAATAAAACTACTGAACCTTTGTTCTTTTTTAAACTTTCTTGAAATCCTTTTATAGCTTCAATGGCTGAATAAAGGTTAAGTTTCATACATTTATTCATGTCAGCCTCAGTAACCATTCTTAATGGTTTTAAATCAATAGAGCCCACACAGTAAGCAACTCCCTTGATATCATTAATATCTAATTTTAGTTTTTCTATAAACCCATCCTCTAAAACATCAGCAACGGTATAAGAGCAACCCAATTTTTCTGCGATTGCTTTAACTTCAATTTCATTTCTTGCAACTAGGTGAATATCATTACCTGAATTTTTTAATTGTTCAGCTAAGCTAGAGCCTACAGAACCTGTCGCACCAAAAATAAGATATTTTTCTGACATATAATTTTTATTTAGTTATATTTAACCATGAAATTATTTTTTATACTTGGCAATCAATTATTTCCATTAAAATACGTAGACCGCTTCAAAAAGGACCACTCTTTTTATATGGCAGAAGACTATGGACTATGCACTTATGAAAAGCATCATAAGCAAAAGATACTGCTATTTCTATCTTCTATGAGGTCATATGCGGATATGCTTAAGGTGAATAAATACAAAGTCGAATATTCTAAAATTGAGGACAAGGATTTTAAAGACACTTATTTTAAGAAATTAAAAATTATCATTGATAAAAAAAAAATTACTGAAATTTCAAGCTTTGAGGTTGAAGATAAATTTTTTGAAAAGAAAATTTCACAATTTTTAAAAAAAGAAAAAATTAACTGGAATATTGTTCAAACTCCAATGTTTTTAAACTCAAGAGGTGAGTTTAAAAATTACTTAGCAAAATCAAAAAAACCTTTTATGGCAACATTTTATAAGGAAGTTCGTAAAAAATCTGGAATATTAATGGGAGCAGACGGAAATCCTATAGGAGGCAAATGGAGTTTTGATGAAGATAACAGAAATAAATTACCAAAAGATATATCAATACCAAAATTTCCAAAAATTAACGAAACTAGTCATACTAAAAAATTAAAACCTGTTATTGAAAAGTTATTTAAAGACCATCCTGGAAGTACAAATAATTTTTGGTTAGCAACAGAATATAATGATGTGGTTAAACTGTTAGATTTTTTTATTAAAGAAAAATCAAATTTATTTGGTGATTATGAGGATGCCGTTAATCAAAAAGACAATATTTTATTTCATAGTGCATTAAGCCCGTACATTAATTTAGGATTGATAACTCCTGAAATTATCATTCAAAAAATTTTAGAATTTCATAAAAAACACAAAATTAAAATGAACTCACTTGAAGGTTATATTCGTCAGATAATAGGCTGGAGGGAGTTTATGCGTGGAATTTATCAAGGTTACTCTGATGAAATGGAAATAAAAAATTTTTTTAAACATGAAAGAAAAATGAAAAGATCTTGGTATGAGGGCACAACGGGTTTACCCCCATTAGATCATGCAATTAAAAATGCCGTTAATCATGGCTGGTCCCACCATATTGAGAGATTGATGATTTTATCAAATATAATGAACCTTTGTGAGGTGAAACCAACGATTGTTTACAAGTGGTTTATGGAGATGTTTGTGGACTCATCTGATTGGGTGATGGTTCCTAATGTTTATGGAATGGGCTTATTTAGTGATGGAGGAATTTTTGCAACCAAACCATATATCTGTGGATCAAGTTATTTTATGAAGATGATGGATTTTAAAAAAGGGGAATGGTGCAATACAATGGATGGCCTGTACTGGAGATTTATAGATAAAAATAGAAAATTTTTTTTAAAGAACCCTAGATTATCAATGATGGTTTATGTATTTGATAAAATGAAAGATGAAAGAAAAAAAATGATTTTATCTGAAGCAGATAAATTTATTAAATTAAATACTGCATAATGTATATTTCTATAACAGGTATAAAAGTTAAAGGCTTTTTTGGAATGTTAAGATTTATGAGATACACAACACCAAGTTTTGCAGCAGCAAGAAAAGCGAATGGGAATTTGTTTTGTGACTCAAAAAAGATCAATAAGTATTATCATACTCTAACTGCTTGGGAGAATAAGAATAAGATGATGGATTATTTAAGAGGTAAACATCATACGTTGGCAATGAAGAATTTTAAATCTATTGGAACAGGTTCTGTTTATGGATATGAAGACGACCTAATGCCAAGTTGGGAAGATGCAATAAAAAAATGGAAACAAAATTTTAAAGAAATTTAAATTGAAAAAAGAGAATCTACCCTCAAAAATTTGCCCTGTTTGTAAAAGACCTTTTACATGGCGTAAGAAATGGAAGTTAAATTGGGATAAGGTAAAGTATTGTTCCAAGAAGTGTTCTAAGTGATTTACTTATCTTTATTTGCTATATCTTTTTTAGCTGCAACTATTTTACCATTTTCATCTGAGCTCACATTGGCAGGGTTAATTGTAACATCCAATTATAATAATTTATTATTATTAATCGTTGCAAGCTTTGGAAATACTTTAGGATCTGTTGTTAACTGGGCTTTAGGATTTTATTCAAGAAACCTTACCACAAAAAAGTGGTTTCCATTTAAAGAAACACAAATAGAAAGATCATCAAAATGGTTTGATAAATTTGGTAAATTATCATTATTATTTGCTTGGGTTCCTATAATAGGTGATCCACTGACTTTAGTTGCAGGCTTATTGAGAGTTAGATTTTTAGATTTTATAATTTTAGTAGCAATTGGAAAAGTAAGTAGGTACCTTATTGTTTTCTATTTGATGGGTTAAGTAATGAATATAATAGTTTTACAACATATAAAAATTGAAGATCCAGGCTATATAAAAGATTTAATGCTAGCCGATGGTTTTAACTTAACTACCATAGAGTTGGATGAAGGTGAGAAAATTCCAAGTGATCTAAGTAAATTTGATGGAATGTTTTGTATGGGTGGCCCAATGGATACTTTTATGGAGCAAGAATACCCATGGTTAATTGAAGAAAAAAAAGTAATTAAAGAATTTGTTGTAAATTTAAAAAGACCTTATTTAGGGTTTTGTTTGGGCTGTCAGTTATTAGGAGAAGTTGTAGGTGGCAAGGTAGTAAAATCTAATCCAGCAGAAATTGGAATAATGGATATAAATTTTACTAAAGAAAAAAATGAAGATATTTTATTTTCAAAATTTCCAGAGCAAATTAAAAGTTTACAGTGGCATTCTTATGAGGTCCAAGGAATAGATAATAATAAAGATGTTACTTTATTAGCTTCATCACCTGTAACTAAATATCAAATTTTTAAATATCAAAATCATGCTTATGGAATTCAGTTTCATATTGAGATTAAGGATACAACAGTTAATGAGTGGGGCTGTGTACCTGAGTATAAAAAAGCTCTTGAGGATCAATTAGGCGAGGGAGCATTAGAAAAATTTGATCAAGCTGCAAAGAATAATATGACTGATATGAATAACTATTCAAAAATACTCTACGAAAATTTTAAAAAAATTCTAATTTAAATTGTAATATCATTTTAAAAAGATACACAAACAAGATGTCAGAGATTTTTATTCAAACTTTTTTTCTATATTTTATCGTTATAGATCCGTTGGGGAACACCCCATTGTTTTTAAGTATTACTCAAAATATGGATACAAATAAAAAGATAAGAATAGCATTAAGTGCAACAATAATAGCTTCAATCATATTGCTGTTTTTTGCATTACTTGGAAGTTCATTACTAAGTTATTTAAATATTTCTTATCCAGCATTCACAATTGGTGGAGGAATAATTTTATTAATTATTGCAATAGAAATGTTGTTTGACAAGCGTCAACAAAGAAAAGAAGAAGATATAGATCTTAATTCAGATAACGTTAGTGTTTTTCCTTTAGCAACACCTATTATTGCAGGGCCAGCCGCAATCACTTCTGTAATAGTTTCTGTCTCAGATATTGGAACTAATTTTACCAATCAGACTGCAGGAATGATTGCACTAGTATCTGTTTTATTTTTAACTTTTATAATTTTTTTTATAGCTTCAAAATTTTCTAAAATAATAAATAAAAAAATAATTGGAGTTATTTCAAGGGTGGTAGCTATTATTCTTGTTGGATTAAGTGTTCAATATATTTTAGATGGTATCAAAACCTTTTTAGTTTAATTAAAATTAGCAATAATTTTTGGAATATAATTTTTAAAATTAAAAAACCCCTTATTGCAATATTGCCAAGAAAACTGATCTAACTTTCTATATAAAAATTTAATATTTTTTAATTGATTATTTTGAATAAAATCTAAGTTTTCGCCAACAGTTGGATAAATTGCATAAACATCCTCAGTAATATTTTTTAAATTATTAATGTTAACAGTTTCACAATTAATTGATTTTTCTTCTATTCTTATTTTTTGATCTTCTAAAAGATTAGCTTTAAATTTCAACACTTTTTCACTTAATTTGATAGTTCTATTTGTATCATTTGAGACTAGCAAAATTTTTTTAAATTTATGTTCTTTAAAATCAGAAAATTCAAATGTCATATTATTTTCAAATATTAATAAAGTTTTATCTTCATAAATCTCAGAATTTTCAAAGCTCTTATTGGTAACAGAATATATTTTATCACTGGATATAGGATTTGCATTTTCATTAAGTTTTATGTTTTTAAATCTATTGTTTGTAAATTTATTAATATTCCATTCACTCGCGAGGTAATGTTTGCCTTTAGTTTGAATTCCAGCTACCCATCTCCAACCAAGAGTGTTTGATGCAGCATCACCATCGTAAAGATGTTGCATAAAAAATTCAGCTCCCAATTGCCATGGTAATTCTAGAGTGAATATCCAAATACTAGCAAACCACATTCTTGTGTGGTTATGAAGATAGTTATTTTCTTTAAGTTCAATTACCCATTGATTAAAACAATCTATATTTGTCTTTCCTTCAATTGCATCCAAATAACTTTGATTGTTTTTAAATTCATCTTTAACTTTACCTAATTCTACTAAGTAATCTGACCAAACATTAGGTCTTAATTCTAGCCAACCTTTCCAATAAACTCGCCACATTACCTCCTGAATAAATTTTTCATTTTTTACAAATGAAAACTTTTTAAGGGATTTATCAATTACCTCTAATTCATTAATTATTCCGTGAGTTATATAGGGAGATAAACAAGAAATATTAGATCTATTATCAGGTCCAAAATCAAAATTTCTTAGTTTTGAATAATCTGTAAGATTTTGTTCTATAAAATTATTTAATTGATCAACGGCTTTAGCCCTTGAAGCTCCAAATATCATATTAAACTATTTAGATTTTCTTTTCTTTAGACCTAATTTATCACTGTGTCTTAATCTAAGAATAACTATTGCAGATGCAATTAGAACTATGGCTATAGCTTCATAGACTAATGCTGATGGATCCATTTCTTTTCCTTGTAGTATAATAAATCGTGCAAGAGCCGTGATGGCAATTAAAAGAGGCAAAGTTATACTGATCGATTGCTGGTTCCAAAAAACACGAACCATTGCTAAGACTTCTAAATAAAGAAACATCAAAAGTAAATCTGCCAACATTACAGATTGATTTAGAAACATATTATTAATTTCCATACCAACAGCAATTACAGTGCTTACTAAAATAATGCACATTAGTGCTAGCTGTAAATTTTTTGCTATTTTATCCATTACTTATCTTTACTAAATGGTAGCCATTTTTCAAACACTGATTTTGATGGACCATCATATGGAATTGAATAAGAGCTAGGGTTAGGACTTGTTAAAATTTCTATTCCCTTAGAAAATACAAAGATAAATACAATGACAAATACAATAACCATGATTTTAAAAGGATCAAAGTTTTTGGTTTTGAAAACACTACCAGATTGTGCCTCTGCTTTATGAAAATGCTTGAATGTCATGTAGACAGCAAAAATAAGTCCAACGTGTGCTATGTAAAGACCAGCCCAACCAAAGGCAAAAGACGTATAAGAAAAAATATATAAACTAAAAACAGTTGTCCAAACGAAGCTTAGAACTAATAAAATTTGTAATCTCACAGATCTTGGCAAAGATCTTAGGTCGTTTTTACTGTCATCAAATAAAATATTTGCTGCATCTATCATCCAATTTTTTAGTGCTTCCATATAACCAGAATAGATATTTATACGTTAAAGGCAAAGGATAAAGTGTCCTTTAATTTTTAGCTTAAATTGGACTTTATTGCACTTTCTAAATTTGTAGAGCTTTGGGCGCCTGAAATAAAATCTGTTCCTATTTCAAAGAAAGGCACTCCATTAACTTTTTTTTCTCTTGCAACTGAAATGTATGAATTAACTTCTTCAATATTTTTTAAATTAAAAAAATCATTAATTACATCTGCATTAATATTAAATTCTTTTCCAATATTAATTAAGATTTCTTTATCTCCAATATCAAGACCTTCAATAAAATATGATTGATATATTTTTTCTTTAATTTCGTTGTGCACATTAGATTGCTCAGCTAATTTTATTAATAAGTGAGAAAATACTGTATTGGGTGTTTTCTTTATCTTATCTAAATTAAAATTAAGATCTTCCTTTTTAGCTTCATTGGTCATTTGATTGTACATTGGTTGAGCAAACTCTTTTCCACCAAACTTTATTTCTAAGTACTTGCTTCTTTCAATTCCTTCTTTGGGCATGTCAGGATTTAATTGAAATGGGACGTGTTCTATCTCAAACCTAGTTTCTGGAAAGTTTTTTAATGCATTATTTAATCTTGCTTGACCAATAAAACACCACCCACAAATTGTGTCAGCAAATATTTTTATTTTCATTAACTTATGAACGAAGCTTTTGTTTATGAAAGTTAATAAATCGTTCTACATTTGATTTATTAAAAGTTTTATTTTCTTCAAAAGAAACTTTTTTCATTGAGTAAGCACTACTTTTTGTCTGTCTAGACATTATGGTGATATTACCTTTGTATAATTTTAACTTAACAGATCCATTTACTTTATTCTTTTTAAGATCGACAATTTTTTGAAGTTTAAATCTTGCTTTTGAGTACCAATAACCATTGTAAATAAGTTCAGCATACTTGGGCATAATCTCATCTTTTTTATGCATAGTTTCTTTATCTAAAGTAACAGATTCAATTGCTCTATGAGCAGACATTAATAGTGTTCCCCCAGGTGTTTCATAAACACCTCTAGATTTAATCCCAATAAATCTATTCTCAACTAGATCAA
Source organism: Candidatus Pelagibacter giovannonii (assembly GCF_012276695.1). Taxonomy (GTDB): domain Bacteria; phylum Pseudomonadota; class Alphaproteobacteria; order Pelagibacterales; family Pelagibacteraceae; genus Pelagibacter; species Pelagibacter giovannonii. The sequence continues at coordinate 880,293 of NZ_CP038852.1, forward strand.
CTCTACCTATTCCATTTTTACCAGCAACATCGTTAAGTTTTTCTAATAAATTTCCAGGTGATAATTTTTTACCATTAACCGTTATTGGGTCTCCATTTTTAAATCCTATAGTTACAAATGAAGCTTTGTTAGGTGCTTTTTCAGGAGACACTGTTCTTTGAAAAAGAAATTCAGGGGCTGAATTTTTTGGGTTTTCTAAAACCTTACCCTCAGTTGATGTGTGATATAAATTATCATCAATAGAAAAAGGAGGGGCACCTTTTTTATCCATCGGAATTGGAATATTATTTTTTTTTGCATATTTAATTAAATCTGTTCTAGAGTTTAATTTCCATATTCTCCATGGCGCAATAATTTTAACTTTTGGACCGAAGTAATGATAGCCTAATTCAAATCTTACCTGATCATTCCCTTTGCCAGTTGACCCATGTGAAACGGCATAAGCTCCAAATTTTTTAGCAGCAGCAATTTGGCGTTTTGCAATTAAAGGACGTGCAATTGAAGTGCCCAATAGATAAACCCCTTCATAAATTGCATGCCCTCTAAGCATTGGAAAAACATAATCTTTTACAAAAATATCTTTTAAATTTTCAATAATAATATTTTTAACACCTAGTCTTTTGGCATTTTTTATAATTTTTTTTCTATTAATTTCTTGCCCAACATCAGCAGTATAACAAATAACTTCCGCATCATAATTTTCCTGAAGCCATTTTAAAATAATAGAAGTGTCTAGTCCGCCAGAATAAGCAAGTACAATCTTTCTTTTAGATTTCATTTACCTAGCTGCAATTTGCTTTTGTAGCATTATAAGCTTTAGTGAAGCCTAGTAGAGAATAATGATCAATTGTTTGAGAACCTTTTTGGTTATAACCAGTGATCATTATTCTAGATCCTTTTTTCATTACTTTGATCATTTTATTTTCTCGTTTATTATCAGTCATCCAGGCAAACTCCTCTTGAGCAATATCAAATTTGTATTTATTTTTTCCAGAAGTAGCAGTTATAGAATTTTTAGTATTAAATTCATAACCGGCTGTAATACTTATTTCGTTAGTAATTTTTTCTCCTGGTCTAAAAGTAATGAATAGCCTAGCATCTCGCTGGCTTTTTTTTGGGGCCTGTAAAACAGGCTTTGATTGTGCAAAACATACTTTGCTCGTGTCAGAATTTATCACATAAGTATCCCAGTCTTTATGTGTTCCCATTTTTTTTACTTCTTCAGCATTAACCTGACTGATAAAAGTGATAACAAAAATCATGATTATAAAATTTTTAATCATGGACATGGGTTAGGATAAATTTTTTGTATTTCATTTATTTCTTTAATTACTTCTTCATTTAAATCTATATCTATACTTTCTATATTAGTTTTCAACTGCTCCATTGTGGTTGCACCAATGATGACTGATGTTACAAAAGGCTGAATTTCTAAAAATTTTAAAGACATTTGAGCTAGGCTCAAATTATGTTTTTTGGATATTTCGTAATATAACTCAATAGCTTTTTCAGCATTTTGATTGTTATACCTAGACCAAAAGTCACCATCTCTTTCCATTCTAGAGTTTTTTGGTAATTTTTTATTTCTATATTTTCCAGATAAATAACCACATGCAAGAGGAGAGTAGGCAAGTAATCCTGCTTGCTCTCTAATAGACATTTCTGCAAGTCCAATCTCGTAAGTTCTATTTAATAAATTATAAGGATTTTGAACTGATAGCATTCTTGGTAAATTTTTATCTTTTGAAAGCTCTAAATATTTAGATAATCCCCACGGTGTTTCATTTGATACACCAACGTGTTTAATTTTTCCTTGATCAATGAATTTTTTTAAATTTCCTAGAATATCTTCAAACCTAGTCCATTCATTACTATCATCATGTTCATAGCCCAGCTTACCAAAAAAATTTGTTTTTCTTTCTGGCCAATGTAATTGATACAAATCAATACAATCAGTTTTTAATCTTCTTAAACTTCCCTCAAGTGCTTCTGTAATATTCTTTTCTCCAAATTGATTTCCACCACCTCTTACATACTCTCTCATTGGGCCACAAACTTTTGAAGCTAAAATTACTTTGTCTCTATTTTTTGTTTTTTCAAACCAGTTACCAATAATAGTCTCAGTGTGACCAAAAGTTTCTTCTCTTGGAGGAACAGAATAAATTTCTGCAGTATCCCAAAAGTTTACGCCTTGATCTAAGGCATAATCCATCTGCTCAAAACCCTCATTTTCAGAGTTTTGTTCGCCCCAAGTCATTGTTCCAAGACAAATAGTGCTTACTTTTAAATCAGTATTTCCTAGTTTTTTATAATTCATAATAATTTAACCTTATTAAGACATCTTGAAATAATAGTAAAAGGCTATTATATTAAAGAAATGGAATTCAATAAACAAAATATACTAAACAAAGTTAAAGAAGCTCAACAATCAACTGTAGTAATGGATGAGGGCTTAAGAGCCTACATGTTAAAAGTCTACAACTACATGGCTTCTGGTATTTTGTTAACAGGACTTATATCTTTAATATTTTTCAAACTATCTGTAGTAACAGATGCTAACGGATCAATTACATCATTAACAAGCTTAGGAAACACAATATTTCTTTCAGGTTTCAAATGGGTGGTAATGCTAGCTCCTCTTGGAATAGTTTTTTATATGAGTGCTAGGATTAATAAAATGTCAGCATCAGCTGCTCAAACAACATTTTGGGTTTTTGCTTCTTTAATGGGGCTATCACTATCTTCAATATTTTTAGTTTATACTGGAGCAAGCATCACTAGAGTGTTCTTTATTACCTCTATTACTTTTGGTTCAATGAGTATTTATGGTTACACAACTAAAAGAGATCTTACAAAATTAGGATCATTTTTAATGATGGGCTTAATTGGTATTATTGTTGCATCAGTTGTTAACATGTTCTTAAAATCTTCAATGATGGACTTTGTAATCTCAATTCTAGGTGTTTTAATTTTTGTAGGCCTTACTGCTTATGACACTCAAAAAATTAAAAACATGTATGTTTCAAGTGATACAGGTGAGTTGATGAGTAAAAAAGCTTTAATGGGTGCTTTAACTCTTTACCTAGACTTTATAAATTTATTTATAATGTTGTTAAGATTATTTGGACAAAGAAGATAGTCTTTTTATTTCTTAAGGTTTTTCCAATTTGTATTTTTAAGTAAAATTTCTAGATCGAAAGAATTTTTTAAAACTTTACCATTAGAGTCTGTTATTAAATATTTTAGATTTTTATTGCTGGGTTTAAAATTTTTACAAATTTTATACAAAGCATTCTCTGCTGCATTTTTAAAAACACTAAAGCTAACCTGTCTGTTAGAAATATTTAAACCATAGTCCTTCCAAGATCCTTCAGAGACCATTTTTGCATAAAGGTCTAAAATAATTTTAAGTTCGTTTTTTTCAAAAAATTGTCTATCTTCTATTTGTTTGTGAGGATTATTTACGACTAGCTTTAAGTTTCTATTCATCAAGTTTGTGTTTATTAATCAATGATATCTGAAACCCTGTAAAGATAAGCGTTATTGGCAACATTCCCCATACCTTAAAGTTAACCCAAAACTCTTCTGTTTGTGTTCTCCAGACACATTCATTGAGGATTGCAAGACCAAAGAAAAAATACATCCATCTTTTGTTTAATAATTCCCAACCCATGTCGGTTAGAGTAATTGATTTACCCATAATTTTTTTAAGAACAGGCTCATTTGTAAAGTATTTTCCAAAATATAAAGCAAGGGCAAATAAAATATTAATGATTGTTGGTTTTACATAAAGAAAAACTGGATCATTAAAATAAATTGTTAGACCACCAAAAAATGTAATTAAGACACCACTTATTAAAGGCATCATAGGTATTTTTTTTTCAAAGAACCAAACAACTGCTAGTGCAATTAATGTTGCAACTATAAGTGGAGGAATTGCAACTGCTAAATTCTTGTCATTATTGTAATAATAATAAAAAAATATGGCTAAAGGCCCAAAGTCTGTTGCAAATTTAAGAAAAGATTTATTCACCTGAAAGATATTAACATAATAAAAAAAATATAAATGTTTTTTATTGATTTTTATTTTTAAACCCCCATATTAATAGTAATGGCAATTCAAAAAGCAAAATTTTCAATAGGTGACATTGTAAAGCATAAACACTTTGAGTTTAGAGGTGTAATTTATGATGTAGATTTCGAATTTAATAACTCTGAAGAATGGTACCAATCCATTCCAAAGAATGTTCGCCCTAGAAAAGATCAGCCTTTTTATCATCTGTTAGCTGAGAATGATGAAATCACTTATGAAGCATATGTTTCAGAACAAAATCTATTAATGGATGATTCAGAAGATCCAATTAAACACCCTTTAATTGAAGAGATTTTTTCTGGTAAAAGAGGCTCTAGCTACTTTAAGCCCTCTAATTAGTTCTTTTTTCAAACACAATTAATTCAAATCTTCGACATATATAGTTGTTAAATATAATTATGTTCTGATCAAGAGTGTTAAATAACGTTTTTATCATTATTGACTCCCTCTGCATTCTTGATCAGGATGACCTTTCATAATAAAAATTAAATTATCTTTTTTTAATATATATAATTTAAAAATGTTTAAATATTTTGAACCTAATAAAATTTTTGCAATAACTTCTAAAGCACCAAAGTACGTTTTATTTTTATTTATTATTGTTTTAACAATTGGTTTAACTGAAGCACTTATACTTTCACCTGAAGATTATAAACAAAGTGATGCAGTAAGAATTATGTATGTTCATGTACCAGCTGCATGGATATCACTTGGAATATTTACAAGTTTAGCTTTGTTGTCTATTGGAAGTTTTGTTTTTAAAAATAAAAATTTTTCTCTAATTGCAAAAAGTTTAGCACCTTCCGGATTTATATTTAATATCATTGCATTAGTTACTGGTTCAATTTGGGGAAAACCAACCTGGGGTACTTGGTGGGCTTGGGATGCAAGAATAACTTCTATGCTAATTTTAGCTTTGTTTTACGGAATGTACTTATTGGCTTGGAGAATTTATAATGACAAAGAACAGGTAATTAAAATTACCTCTTTGATTGCAATTTTAGGGGTGGTAAATGTTCCTATCGTGAAATTTTCTGTAGATTGGTGGAACACGTTACATCAACCAGCTTCAATTAATATTTTATCAACCAACACAGCAATTCACCCATCAATGTTAGTCCCGTTGGGCATTATGACTGCGGCATTTGCCCTTTTTTCATTGCTCATTTTTTTAATGAAATATAATACCGAACTGATAAAAGTTAAAAATAAAGGATTAAATAGATTATGATGAATGAATTAATTTCAATGAATGGATACGGAGCTTACGTATGGTCAGCTTTTTCGTTCACATTGATTAGTTTTACAGCTTTGTACTTTGTAACTAAATTACAGCTTTCAAGAGAGCAAAAAAGATTTGTTTCTAAATTTGGCTCTCTAAATGTTGAGAAAGCTAAAGCTGCAAGATCACAGAACATTAATAGAGAAATATTATCCAATACATCAAATATTTAACTAATAAACCATGTATGGTAAAAAAGTTAAATTAAGACTTGTATTCTTAGCTTTAATCTTAGCCTCAGTAATTTTAACAGTTTTTTTAGTTTTACAATCATTAAAAGATAACGTTGTATATTTTCAGTCTCCATCAGAAATAAAATCTTTAATAGAACTAAATAAAAAAAAAATAAGAGTGGGTGGGATGGTTAAAGAACAATCAATCTTTATAAATTCTGATAAAGTTAACTTTATTATTACTGACTTTAAAAATGAAATTAATGTTGTCTATTCAGGGGCAGTTCCCAACTTATTTGCAGAAGGAAAAGGAGTGGTTGCTGAAGGTTTTCTAAAAGATAAGAATTACTTTACAGCTACTAAAATTTTGGCAAAACATGATGAAAATTATATGCCACCAGAAGTTAAAGAAGCTATAGGAGATAACTAAATTGCTAGCTAATCAGATAGGTCATTATTCTTTAATTTTAGGGTTGTTAATTTCAATATTACTTTGCGGAGTTTCAATTAAAGACTTTAATAATACTAATAAGCAAATTAACCAAAATATATTATCTCTATCATTTCTACAGTTAGTTTTTGTAATTGTGAGTTTTTTGAGTTTGATTATATCTTTTATCAACTCAGACTTTAGTAATGAGACAGTCTTTAATAATTCTCACACAACTAAACCATTATTCTATAAAATCTCAGGAACTTGGGGAAATCATGAAGGAAGCTTATTGCTATGGTTATTAGTATTAACTTTATTTATTTTTCTATTTTTAATTAAATCAAGAGAACAGCCTAAAAAATATAGAATTTTAACTTTATTATTTCAACAAATAATAATTATTGGGTTTTTCTTGTTTGTATTAATGACATCCAATCCTTTTAATTATTTATTTCCAATTCCTAGTGAAGGCCTTGGTCTTAATCCAATATTACAAGATCCAGCATTAGCAATTCATCCTCCAATTTTATATTTAGGTTATGTTGGTACCTCAATAATATTTTCGTCATCACTTGCTGCAGTTGCACAAAATTATGTCAATAAAGAATGGGGTAAACATATCAAAAAATGGGTTTTAGTTTCTTGGATTTTTTTAACCATAGGAATTATGCTTGGATCAATTTGGGCATATTATGAACTAGGGTGGGGTGGCTTTTGGTTTTGGGACCCAGTTGAAAATGTTTCTTTAATGCCATGGCTAACATTAACTGCACTGTTGCACTGTATTGTAGTGTTAGAAAGAAGAGCAGCACTAACATCTTGGGTAATTATATTATCCATTACAACATTTACCCTAAGTATGTGTGGTACCTTTTTAGTAAGGTCTGGAATATTAAATTCTGTACATACATTTGCTAATGATCCCGCAAGAGGTATTTTTATATTAATATTTTTATTTGCACTAATTGTCTTATCGGTAGGAATATTTTTTATATTTCACAAAGAAAATAATAAAAGCTCAAATGATTTCTTTTGGCTTAGCAGAGAAACTTCCATCTTAATAAACAACTGGTTTATGATGTACTTTTTATCTGTTGTTTTGATTGGCACAGTATACCCAATTTTTCTAGATGTAATATCTAGTGAAAAAATATCAGTAGGGCCTCCTTTTTATCAAAAACTAATCGTTCCTTTTTTAATCCCATTTTTATTATTTATGTCTCTTGGACCACGACTTAAATGGATTAAATCAAAAATTGAAAATAAGAACTCACTTATTATTACATTTGTAATTTCAGTAATATTAACTTTTCTTATTATTAAAAATTTAACTACTGACTTACTTTTTTATACAATTTTAATTTCAGCTGCTTTTTTTCTATTCTTTACAACTTTGAAAGAACTATTTATTAAAAAATTTAATAATATTTCTCAAACTATTTCGCACTTTGGTTTTAGTTTATTAATATTAAGCATTCTGTTTAATAGTATTTTATCCTCAGAAATTATAACCAACATAAAAATTGGCGAAAGATATGATTATAATAAAGGTGAAATTTTTTTTAAAAATATAGAGGAAAGAAAAGAAAGCAACTTTAAATCCATCATTGCCTCTTTTGAGATAAAAAACAAAAATGGAAAGACTATTGAATTAAACCCTGAGATTAGAATTTATAATCAGCCTGTAATTATTACTAGTGAGGCAGATATAAAAACAACACTATTAGAAGATAAGTTTTTAGTAATGAACCTTGTAAAGGGTAATGAATATTTTAATATTAGGTACCAAATAAAGCCATTTATGGTTTGGATATGGATATCAGTCCTATTATTAAGTCTTGGTGGATTAATGAGTTTATTTAAAAGAAAGATATGAAAAATAAGTTTAGCTTATTTATTGTAGTTATTTTTTTAAGTTTTTGTTTTGTTATTTTGTATAAAGGGCTAAATACTACAAATAACTATACACCCAAAACTAATGAAAAAAAAAATATCCCAAGTTTTAAGACTAGGGATTTTTATTCAAATAACTATGTAAATTCAGATAAAATTTTCGAAGAGAACATCTTTTATATTGTAAATATTTGGGCATCCTGGTGTGTGCCTTGTAGAGCAGAGCACCCTTTATTAATGCAACTAAGCAAAAACCAATCAATTAAACTAATTGGATTAAACTATAGAGACAATTTTAATAATGCAAAAAAATTTATTGACGATTTTGGTAACCCGTATTCCAAAATTTTAATTGATAAAGATGGAACTTTAGGAGTTGAATTTGGAGCTTATGGAGTTCCTGAAACTTTTTTAATAGATAAAGATAAAAATATAATCAAAAAATTTGTTGGTCCAATCAATCAAGAAATTGTTAATGAAATTAAATTAATTATTAAATGAAAGTTTTAAAAATATTTATAATCCTATTCATAGTTGCAAACTTCTCAGAGTTAAAATCAACTGAAGCAAACGATGTTTTAAAAAATAAAATTTTAAAAAATATCCGTTGTTTAATTTGTCAAGGTCAGTCGGTATACGATTCTGAATCTGAGTTTGCTTCTAGTATTAAATTAATTGTTGATAGAAAAATCAACGAAGGACTAAAAGAAAAACAAATATACCAATTTTTAAGAGAAAAGTATGGTGATTGGGTGATTTTTGACCCTCAATTAAACAAAAATACTTATGTTTTATGGTTATTACCATTATTGTTATTTTTGTTTGGTGGTGCAATAATATATAAAAAAATAATATTAAATAAAAATAACAAAATTTAAATGAAACATTACAAATTGATATCAAGATTTATTTTTATCATTTTTTTCAGCTTATTATCTTCAGTGGTTTATGCTGAAGAAAATAGTTCTAAATTTAATGTTTATTCTGGAATGTTTGATTTCAGCGATACTGGTAAAAAATCAACATTAATTGGATTTCAACATCAGAATGAGGATTTAAATAGAGATACTTTTTTAGGTAATCTTTCTCCTATAACGGGTGCGTTGCTGACCGCAGACTCGGCCGCATATGTTTATACAGGAGTTCAAGCACAATATAATTTAGGTATAATCAATTTTACTCCAAGCTTTGCACCGGGATTATATAGTAAAGGAGATGGGAAAGATTTGGGTCATATTCTAGAATTTAAAAGTGAACTGCAAATTTCAGTAGACTTTGTTAGTAATAGTCAACTTGGTTTTTCTTACAATCATCTTTCTAATGCTAGCTTAGGTACTAAAAACCCTGGGGCAAATAGTTATATGTTTAATTTCTTTAAAACATTCTAAAAGAATTACATGAACTTAAAGGACTGCCATAACTTTAGTGATTTTAGAAAATTAGCTAAAAAAAAATTACCTTCGCCTATATTTCATTACATCGATGGTGCAGCAGATGATGAAACTACTTATGAAAGAAACACAAGCTCGTTTAATGATGTTGACTTAGTTCCAAACGTTTTAAGAGGTGTTGAGAATGTTGATTTATCTACTACTATTTTTGGAAAAAAATTAGATCTACCTTTTTATCTTGCACCAACAGCGCTACAGAGATTATTTCATTATGATGGAGAAAGAGCAGTGGGAAAAGCAGCTCAAAAATTTAACACAATGTTTGGTGTTTCAGCTCTTGCAACTGTGAGTGTTGAGGAAATAGCATCACTAGTTGACACACCAAAAATGTTTCAGTTTTATTTTCATAAAGATAGAGGTTTAAATGATTCTTGTTTGGAAAGAGCAAAAGCTGCAAAATTTGATGTTATGGCTTTAACGGTAGATACAATAACTGGAGGAAATCGTGAAAGAGATTTAAGAACTGGGTTTACATCACCCCCAAAACTTACACCTTCAAGTCTTTTTAGTTTTGCAACAAAACCTATGTGGGGAATAAATTATTTAACAAAAGGTAAATTTGAATTACCTCATCTTCAAGATTATGTAAAAGAGGGTACAGACACTAATACTTCAATAGGACAATACTTTTCTACTATGTTAGATCAGTCCATGAACTGGAAAGATGCTGAAAAACTTTGTTCTCAATGGGGTGGGCATTTTGCACTTAAGGGAGTGATGAGTGTTGAAGATGCAAAACGTGCTGTTGATATTGGATGCACTGGAATAATGGTTTCCAATCATGGAGGAAGACAACTTGATGGATCTAGAGCACCTTTTGATCAGCTTGCTGAAATAGTTGATGCAGTTGGCGATAAATTAGATGTAATTTGTGAAGGTGGTTTTCAGAGAGGAACTCATATGCTTAAAGCACTGTCATTAGGTGCAAAAGCTTGCTCAGGAGGAAGATTATATCTTTATGCTCTAGCTGCTGGTGGACAAGCAGGTGTTGAAAGAGCTATTGAAAAATATAAGGCTGAATTAGTTAGAGATATGAAATTAATGGGTTGTACTAAAATTAGTGACCTTAACAGAGATAACTTAAGATTTAGAAGATAGTGAACTTAAAAGATTGTCATAATTTTAATGATTTTAGAAAATTAGCTAAAAAAAAATTACCCTCACCAATTTTTCATTATATTGATGGTGGTGCTGATGATGAGTCAACATTAAGAAGAAATACTGAATCCTTTAATGATTGTGACTTAGTTCCCAATATCCTTGCAAGTGTTGGCAAACCAGACTTATCAACAACTGTTTTTGGAAAAAAAATCGATATGCCAATTTTTCTTTCACCAACTGCAATGCAAAGACTTTATCACTACGATGGAGACAAAGCATCAGCAAGAGCTGCAGAAAAATTTGGAACTTTTTACAGTATGTCAACAATGGCAAATAATAGTATTGAGGAAATTGCTTCCATTTCAAGTGGTCCAAAACTATTTCAACTTTATGTGCATAAAGATAATTCTATTACAGATGACTTAATAGATAGATGTAGAGCATCTAGCTTTGATGGAATGTGTTTAACAGTTGATACTTTGGTTGCAGGTAATAGAGAAAAAGATCATAGAACAGGATTTACAACTCCACCAAAACTTACATTGCAAAGTTTAATGAGTTTTGCCCTTCATCCACAATGGGTATTTAATTATTTTACTCATGGAAAATTTGAAATGTCTAATGTTAAAAATAAAACAGACAAAGGAACTAATATTGCAAAATCAGTGATTGAATATATTAATGAACAGTATGATCCAGCAATGAGTTGGAAAGATGCAGAATATTGTGTAAAAAAATGGAATGGTCCTTTTGCATTAAAAGGAGTGATGTCAGTTGATGATGCAAAAAGAGCAATAGATATTGGTTGTACAGCAATAATGATTTCAAATCATGGTGGCAGACAATTAGACGGTTCAAGGTCACCCTTTGATCAAGTCAATGCAATTAGAGAGGCTGTTGGAGATAAATTAGAGATTATTTTAGATGGTGGTGTAAGACGTGGAACCCATGTTTTAAAAGCTTTAGCAGCTGGCGCAACTGCTTGTAGTTTTGGAAAAATGTTTTTATTTGCTTTAAGTGCTGGGGGTCAACTAGGTGTGGAACGTCTATTGCAAAACATGCATGATGAAATTAATAGAAACATGGTATTAATGGGCTGTAAGAGTTTAAAAGAGCTGAATAGTTCAAAATTAATTTATAGAAAGTAAATTTTGTGTCTATATTTTTTATTATTAATAAATATATATAAATAAAATAAATTTTTTATTAAAAAATAAACCATAAAATTTAAATATGAAATTAGCAAAAAACTTAGAAAGATTAGGAACTGAAAGTGCATTTAGTGTTTTAGCTGAAGCTAAAGCATTAGAGGCCAAAGGAAATCCAATGATACACTTAGGCTTAGGGCAACCCGATTTTAAAACACCAAAGCATGTTGTTGAAGCTGCAAAAAAAGCATTAGATGATGGTCACCACGGATATGTAATGTCCAACGGTATTCTAGAATGTAGACAAGCTGTAACAAGATGGATTAAAAAACGTTATAGTGTTGATGTAGATTTTGAAAGAATTCTAATCATGCCAGGTGGGAAACCAACAATGAGTTATGCAATTCAATGTTTTGGAGAGCCAGGTGCTGAAATAATTCACCCAACTCCTGCTTTTCCAATATATGAGTCTATGATTAATTATACTGGCTCAACATCTGTACCTTATGATTTAACTGAAGATAAAGATCTTAAATTTAATCCAGAAAAAATTTTATCACTAATCACAGATAAAACTAGATTGTTAATATTAATTAACCCAAACAATCCAACAGGAAGTTTTGTAGAAAAAGCTGATATTGATGTCTTAGCTGAAGGTTTAAAAAAATATCCACATGTAACTATTTTAAGTGATGAAATTTATAGTAGACAAATTTTTGATAACAAAGAAATGCCTTCATTTTTTAATTATCCTGAATTAAGAGAAAGACTAATTGTATTAGAGGGTTGGAGCAAAGCATACTCAATGACTGGATGGAGACTTGGATGGAGTTTTTGGCCAAAAGAATTAGTGCCCCATGTAAATAAACTTTTAATTAATAGTGTATCTTGCGTTAATGCGGCAGCACAATTTGCAGGAATTGCAGCATTAGATGGTCCAGATGACTCTATTAATGAAATGATGGTAAAATTTACAGAAAGAAGAAAATTAATTCATGAAGGCTTAAATAGTTTACCAGGTGTAGAGTGTAGTTTACCTGGTGGGGCTTTTTATGCATTTCCTAAAGTAATAGGAACAGGAATGGATGGATCAGTGTTTTGTAAAAGGGCCATGCATGAAGCAGGAGTTGCAATAGTACCAGGTACAGCTTTTGGTAAAACTTGCCAAGATTATGTAAGATTTAGCTTCGCTGCTTCTCAAGATAATATTTCTCAAGCTTTGGAGAATATTAAGAAAATGCTCTCTAAATAGGCTATATTTTTTAAAAAAACTTTACTAGTATCATTACAATGAATGAATTAGTCCAAACTGAATTAAAGAAAATCTTTAATGGAAGATTTTCAACCTCTGAATCCACAAGAGCTAATTATGCAAGAGGAGAAGATACTTATGAGCCAGTATTATCTCAAGCAGTAGTTTTTCCAGAGACTAATGAAGAGGTGTCAAAAATTTTAAAATTATGTAATGAAAATAAAATTCCTGTTGTTCCATTTGGTACTGGAACTTCTCTAGAGGGAAATGCCGTTGGTAACTCTAATGGTATAACAATTTCATTAGAAAAAATGAATAAAGTTTTAAGTGTCAATGCTGAAGATTTTGATTGCAGAGTACAAGCCAATGTTACTAGAAAACAATTAAATGAATATTTAAGAGAAGATGGAGTATTTTTCCCTATTGACCCAGGGGCTGATGCAGCTATTGGTGGAATGGCATCAACATCCGCATCTGGAACAATGGCAGTCAAGTATGGAACAATGAGAACTGTAATTTCAGGATTAACAGTAGTGCTTGCTAATGGAGAAATAATCAAAACAGGATCTAGAACAAAAAAATCATCTGCCGGTTATAATCTAACAAATTTATTTATTGGATCCGAGGGTACACTTGGAATAATCACAGAAGTACAAGTAAGACTGTCTCCAATTCCAGAAAGTATAATGAGTGCAGTTTGTTATTTCCCAGATTTAGATTCAGCAGTTCAAACAGCTCAAGAGGTAATCCAATATGGAATACCAATTGCTAGAATAGAAATGCTAAATAAAGACCAGATGGAAATAAGTATAAAATACTCAAAATTAGAAAACATAAAGGCATCTCCCACATTATTTTTTGAATTTCATGGGAGTGAAAGTTCAAATAAGGAAGCAATAAAACTAGTTGAAGAATTATCCAAAAATAATGGTGGAGGAGATTTTAAATGGGCAGTGTCCTTAGAGGAAAGAAATAAGTTGTGGCAAGCAAGGCATGATGTTTATTGGTCCGTAAAGGCTCTTGGTAATAATATGAAAGTATATTCAACTGATGTTTGTGTACCCATTTCAAATTTAGTTGAGTGTATTTCGTGGGCAGAAAAAGAAGTTAAAAAACATGATCTTATTGCACCTATGGTTGGGCATGTTGGTGATGGAAACTTTCATTCAATAATTTTATTTGACCCAAATGACAAGGAAAAACAAAAAAAAATTAGAAAATATAGTGATGACCTAATAAGTAAGGCTCTTGAATTAGAAGGAACAATAACTGGAGAGCATGGAATTGGTTTGCAAAAAAAACATTATTTATTGAAAGAACATCCAGACAATATACCTGTTATGAAATCTATAAAGCGTAGTTTAGATGAAAATAATATTATGAACCCTGGCAAGGTATTTGACCTAAATTAATATGAAAAAAATATTAGTCACAAGAAAATTAATAAAGGATAGTGAAGAAAAAGCTTTAAAAATATTTGATGCAAAACTTAATGGTAATGATGAGTTATATTCTCAATCAAAACTTATTGAATTAAGTGAAGGCTATGATGCAATATTAACTTCTTTAACTGATAAGATGAATGAAGATACTATAAGCAAATTACCGAATAGTATTAAGGTAATTTCTAATTTTGCAGTTGGTTTTGGAAATATTGATTTAGAAGCGGCTAAAAAAAGAGGAATAGCAGTAACTAATACACCAGAAGTTTTATCGGACGCTACAGCAGAGATTGGGATTTTATTAATTCTTGGAGCATGTAGAAGAGTTCCAGAAGGTATTCAAGCTGCAAAAGAAAGTAACTGGAAATGGTCAGCAGATTATTTGATAGGAAAACAGTTAACAGGCTCAAGACTTGGAATTTTAGGCATGGGAAGAATAGGACAAAAGATTGCAAAAATAGCAAAATCTTTAGGTATGATTATTCATTATCATAACAGATCAAAATTAACTGAAGAAAAAGAACAGGGTGCCATATATCATGATAGCATTAAAAGTCTTTTTGGAGTTTCAGATGTATTGTCTATTTGTTGTCCTGCAACAAAAGAAACAGAAAATTTAATTAATAAAGAAACATTAGAATATTTTCCAACAGGTGCTGTTATAACAAATGTAGCTCGTGGAGATATTGTTGATGATGATGCTTTAATAGATGCACTAAATAGAAGAAAAATTTATGCAGCAGGACTTGATGTTTATAAAGGGGAACCAAATTTAAACCCAGGTTACTTAAAAATTAAAAGTGCTTTTATTTTGCCTCATCTTGGAAGCGCTACAAAGCACACAAGAATTGCTATGGCTAATCTAGCTATAGATAATATTGATGAGTTTTTTAAAACAGGAAATTGCAAAAATAAAGTAAATTAGTTTCCTTATAATTTTCAGTTATGAATAAAGTTATCTTGTCAAAACAAAAAGCGATAACTATTTTTTTAGTGTTCGCTCTAGGTTATTACATTTCTAATTTATTAAGAGCTATCACAGCAACTATTTCGCCCAATCTTGTATCTGAATTTAATTTATCAGCTGGTGATTTAGGACTTTTGGGTGGTGGATATTTTTTAGGATTTGCTTCTGTTCAAATTCCACTTGGCTATCTATTAGACAGTAAAGGCCCAAAAAAAATAGTTTCGTACTTTTTATTAATTGCAATTGTAGGAATAATTTCATTTTCTTTGTCACAAAATTTTACTTCTCTTTTAATCTCAAGAATTTTAATTGGAGTAGGTGTTGGAGCATGTTTAATGGGACCATTAACTGCTTATAGAGTTTGGTTTCAAGACGAGACCCAACAAAGAGCAAATTCGTGGATGCTAATGACTGGCGCAATAGGAATGTTATCCTCTAGTTTGCCAGTACAATTTTTTTTACCAATAATAGGATGGAGATCAATTTTTGGAATTTTAGCAATTCTAACTTTTTTTAGTATCTTTTTAATTGTTATTTTTATTCCTAATTGGGGTAAAGGAAATACACATGATGAGAAAGGCTCCTTAAAAGAAGTATGGCAGAATGAATTTTTTAAAAGTTTAGTGCCAATGGGTTTCTTTAATTATGGTGGTTTATTTGCTATCCAAACTTTATGGGCAGGACCATGGATGGTTAAGGTGTCTGGATATACTCCAGAAGAAAGTGCAAATGGTTTATTTATTATTTACCTTTCCTTACTTTTTTCTTTTTTAACTTGGGGGTATTTTGTCCCAAAATTTTCTAAAAATGTTTCTGATGCAATAACGTTATTGAAATTTGGTGCACCATTAAATTTAATTGTTTTAGCTTTCATAATCTATCTAGGACCAAAAGCAGGAGCATTTCATTGGGCATTTTTTGCTGTAAGTTCAGTATTTTTATCATTAAGTCAACCTGCTGTTGGGATGGCTTTTTCACTTTCAAATGCTGGAAAAGCACTGACTTCGTTTAATTTACTTCTTTTTATTGGGGCATTTGCACTTCAATGGATTATTGGTATCATTATTGATATCACAATGAATTTTGGCTTTTCAGAAATTTCAGGTTTTAGATTTGCAATGATATTTTTTTTATTAACCTCTTTATTTTCTTACCTATTTTTCTTAATAAAAAATTTAAAGAATTAATTCTATTGTAAGTGTTTGTAAATTGTAGTTCGCGAAACACCAAGTCTTCGAGAAACTGCACTAATATTTCTGTTTTCTAAAAAAGTAGATTTAATTAAAATACATCTATCTTCTTTAAATTTTGATCCCTTACATTTTTTACATGCATAATTTTTTATTTTTATTTCTTTAGATATTTTTTTCTTAAAATTTTGACTTTTTATTACAAAAACAGATGAGCCTAAATGATCAGAAATTTTCATTATTTTATTTTGTAAAAGTTCACTTGCTATTAAAGAAAATGAAGTTGTAAAAATATTATTAAAATTTTCATTCTTTAATGTTACGAGTCCATGCAACATTATTCTTGCATTAGAATTTGAGCCAACAACAAATCCGTCACCATTAATTGCAAGCAGACCAACACTATTGGTACTTAAGTATTCTTGACGTGGATGGAATGATAAAATTAATTCATTATTAAATTGATTTAAAAATAATTTTGTTTCAATGCTTTTTGTAGCAAGCTTAACTAGTGCCAAGGTATGCTGCTCTCTTGAATGCACATCAGTAGAGGCATCTATTATGCCAATAGTTTTTCCCTCATGATTTAGTATTGGACTTGCAAAACAAGATAACTTTCCATGTGAGTCAAAAAAATGTTCCTTACCTGAAACTATGGAATCTTTATTCAGAGTAACAACTTGTCCCAATCCATTTGTACCTCCAATTTCTTCTCTCCAAATTGAACCTGGTATTACAATTTTTCCAACATCAGTTCTAAGGCAGGTTTTATCATAAATAGTATCCATAACTGATCCAGTGTTGTCAGAATATGCTACCATAAAGTTTGTCCCAGCTATTTGTGAATATAGAAGTTCAAGTTCAGGGTTTACTAATCTTCTAATATATTCATTTTTTTCTTTAAGCTCTTCAAGCTCTTTAGAAGTAAGAATTGTTCTCTTTGGGTTTTTAAGTGGATCCAATCCAGTTGAAATACATCTCTTCCAGCTATCAGATATATCTTTATCAATCAGAGAAGGTAAAAAACCTCTTCTCTTAGTTAGGTCAGAGAATTCTTTTTCAACAGAAACTAAATTTGACATATCTTATCTTACGAGTTTATTAAAAATGAACAACCAACCAGGAGTTGTATTTTGTTAACTTTATGAACACTTTTTTGCGCAGTTGACTCACTGTTGACCTCAATATTGGATAGGGTTTGTTATTAAAAAATTAACAAACCAAAAAAATAGAGAGAAATTATGAAGGCACAGGTTTTACATAAGTACAATCCAAAAATGGATGAAAAAGTTTGGGTTACCGAACAAGAAATGCCAGATCCAAAATTAGAAAAATCATCAGATGTTATTGTTAAAATTGGTGCTGCGGGAGTTTGTAGAACTGATTTACACATTATTGAAGGCGTTTGGGAACATATCCAAGATCCTAAAGGAGATTTATTACCTATGGTTATGGGTCATGAAAATGCAGGTTGGGTTGAAGAAGTAGGCAAGGATGTTGTTGGATTTAAAAAAGGTGATCCAGTAATTTTGCACCCAATCATTTCTGGAACAGATGGAACTTGTTTAAGTTGTCGTAGAGGCTTAGATCAGCATGCTGAAGAAGGTGCTTTTCCAGGACTAAACATTAAAGAAGGTGGTTATGCAGAATTACTTAAAACAAGTGTTCGTAATTTAATCAAATTGCCCACAATATTAGCACCAAAAGATGTGGCACCATTTTCTGATGCAGGACTTACCGCTTATAGAGTTGTTAAAAAAGCTACTAGACATTTATTACCAGGTCAGACTTGTGTAATTATTGGAGCGGGTGGATTGGGTCATATAGCAATTCAATGTTTAAAAGCAATGTGTGCTGCTAATATTATTATCGTTGAAAAATCTGCTCAAGCCTTAAAACATGCAATGGATTTAGGTGGTGATGAAGGAGTTTTAATTGATGGAAATGAAGTTGAAAGAGTTCTAGAGCTTACCAAAGGTAAAGGTGGTGAAGCTGTAATCGATTTTGTTGGTGAAAAAGGATCTACTGCAATGGGTATTAAAATGACAGCAGGAAGTGGATACTATTATATCGTTGGCTATGGTGAAGAAATCAGAGTTCTAGCTGTCGATGTAATTATTTCAGAAAAAACAATTGTTGGAAATTTAGTGGGAACGTGGTCTGAGTTATATGAGCTGATGGAGTTAGCTAACAAAGGGTTAGTTACACTTTCTATGCAAGAATATAAATTAGGCGATGCTAATAAAGCGCTTCATGATCTTAACGAGGGTAAAGTTAAGGGAAGAGCCGTTTTAGTTCCATAATAATAAATAAAGGAGAGAGTAATGAAAATAATAAAAACTTGCCTAAGTGCTATGATATCAGGAATTTTGATATTTAGTCCAGCTTATGCAGATAAGTGGAGTGATCAATTTCCACATATCAAAGCAACAGGAGATATTTCTGGTGACTGTTCTTATGAAGAGATTTCAAAAAAGAACTACAAAGGAAAAACTCTAAAAATAAATACGCATGCCGTTCCAGTAATTGGACAGCCTACAGCTCTTCATGCTGAACAGTTTGCAAAACTAACGGGCGCAACAGTTGATGTGACACATACACCTGCAGGTGATTTGTATGCAAAAGCTATGGTTCCTTTTAAAGCTGGTCAAGCTCCATACGATATCGTATTTGGTTTTTCTAACTTTATAAATGACTGGAGACAGTATTTAGCACCAGTTCCAAAAAAATACATGAACACAAAAGAGATGAAAGACGTTACAAAATCTCATGTGGGTGTTTCTTCTTGGGATGGAACTATGTATCAATATCCAGTTGATGGAGACAGACATTATCTAAAATATAGAAAAGACGTAATAGATAATCCTGAAATGCAAAAAAAATATAAAGATGCTACCGGGAAAGAGTTAAAAGTTCCTACAACTTGGAAAGAGTATGGCGAAATGGCTAAATTCTTTAACGGTTGGGACTGGGATGGAGATGGAGAAAAAGAATACGGTTCAGCTGAAGTTATGAAAAAAGACGACTTAATGTTCGCAGCTTTTTTCAGTAGATCAGTAGCGTATGCTAAAAATCCTAGAACTCCAGGTGGTTTCTTTTTTGATTTAGAAACTATGAAACCAAATGTTAATAATCCAGGGTTTGTTGAAGCTTTAACTGACTGGGTAGAAGCTACTAAGTATGTTCCTCCAGGAGGAATTAACTTTGGACTAGGTGATGAAATTGGATCATTTGGTGGTGGACAAACTCTATTTAGTTTTTCATGGGATGATGCTTTTATTGCAGCGATGCAAGATGATAGTCCTATTAAAAATAAAGTAGGTACAGCTCCTCTTCCAGGCGCAGATAAAGTTTGGAACAGAGTATCTGGAAAATGGGATAACAAATATAACCAAGCACCGTACATTGTATGGGGTTGGGCAGTAGGTGTTGCTAAGAAAAGCAAAGTACAAGAGATGGCGTTTGATTATCTTTGTTTCTTTTCTAACGGAGCAAACCACCAAGCTGACCTAGCTATTGGTAACTTCGGCGTTAATCCATTTAAAAACTCTGATTTCGATCCAAATCTTTACATAGATACAATGGGTTGGGATGCAGACATTGCAAAATCATACACTAAGACACTTAAAGATATGGAAAAAAGTAAGAATAGAGTTTTCCCTTTAAGAGTTCGTGGTGTGTTTGAATTCACTAGTGCAGTTGCAACTGGAACTTCTAAGGCTTTAGCTGGTCAGCTATCTCCTCAAGAAGCTTTAGATGAAGTTGCTAAAGAGTGGGAAGCAATTGTTAAAAGAGTTGGTAAATCAGCAGTACAAGAAGACTATGCTGTTGGTGTCAAAATGGAAGACAACAAGTTATAAAAATAACTTTATGTGGCCACTTTTAATTAGTGGCCACATACATTATATTCAAAATTCAATTACATGAACTTTAAACATAAATACGTTTTTTTATTCCCAGGTTTATTTGTTCTTATAGGTATCTTAATTTTCCCAATAATATTTGTAGTTCGTTTAAGTCTATCAGGCTGGAATAGTTATAATGGTTTAAACTTTATAGGTCTTGAAAATTACATAAGATTATTTACTGATGACCCACGGTTTTGGGAGTCATTTTTTAGACTGAGTTTTTTATCAGTTACAACTGTTGTACTGCAATATGTAATTGGCTTTGCACTGGCTCATATGGTTTGGAAAGAAATTAAGTTTCAAAGATTTTTTAGAGTTTTGTTTTTAATTCCTATGATGACCACTCCAGTTATTATGACTGTTATTTGGAGAACTTTTTTTCATGAGTCTCTTGGCCCAGTAAATGATATTTTAGGGAATTTTGGTTTTTCACCAAAATGGCTTACAGATCCTACCTTAGCTAAATTCACAGTTATTATTGTTGAGGTTTGGCAGTGGACACCATTTATGTTTTTACTATTGTTAGCAGGTCTTTTATCACTTCCAAAAGAACCCTTTTTGGCAGCAGCAATTGATGGAGCTAGCCCAATTAGAAAATTTATTTATGTAACATTTCCATTAATGGCACCTATATCTATCGGTGCAATAATTATCAGATTGATTGAAGCTTCAAAGATAATGGATACGGTTTATGTATTAACCTCTGGAGGTCCAGGAACTTCAACTGAGACATCAAGCTTTTATATTTTTATTAAGGGATTGAGAGAGTTTCAAATGGGCTATGCAGCCTCAATGTCATTCACATATTTAATAATAATGATCATAAGCTTAACTGTTATTGCAAAAGTATTAACTAAATTATTACTCAAAGATTAGATATGGGAAAATTATATACATTTTTAAAATATTTTTTTATAACAATTTGGACAGTATTTGTTGTGGCACCTTTTCTTTGGGCGCTTACAACTTCCTTCAAAGATTTTAATTCAGTTAATGGAGGTGTTACTTATATTCCGTGGGTTGATTTTGAACCTAACCTAGAAGGTTGGAGGGTCTTAATTAAATCACCAGCACAAGGAGGGGTAGATATTGTTGAGCCTTATTTTAATAGTCTGTTTGTAACATGTACTGCTAGTTTAATAAGCATAATCCTTGGAACTTTATCTGCCTATGCACTTTCAAGATATACTTTTAAAGCAGGTCCCATAAAAAATAATGACATTACCTTCTTTTTTATTTCTCAAAGAATTATGCCACCAATTGTTTTATCAATACCTTTCTTTTTATTTTTAGGAGCTGTCAATTTATTAGATAGTCTAATTGGGCTGATAGTTGTTTATATTGTTTTGTTAATGCCTATAGCAGTTTGGATTATGGTTGATTTCTTTAACAAGGTACCGAGAGAAATAGATGAAACAGCATTAATAGATGGATGTAATCCTTACCAAGCATTTTTTAAAGTTGTATTACCAAATTCAATACCAGGTTTAATCGTTGCTGGAATGTTTTGTATAATATTTGGATGGATTGATTTCTTTTTTGCATTCATTTTAACTTTTACTGAAGTACAATTACTACCAGTTAAAATAGTTGCCTTAAACTCTTCAATTACACCATGGTGGAGTTTATCTGCTTCAGCATTAGTTTCTGTTGCACCATTAATTGTAGTTGCATTTATTGTTGAAAGATATTTGTCAAAAGGAAATTTGTCTGGAGCAATTAAATAATGAATTTAGTTGGAGAAAATTTATCATACAAATTAACTGAAGAGCTACAGTTAAGAAAAATCTCTTTTAACTTTGAAAAGGGAAAATTATATACGATTTTAGGAAGAACGCTTTCTGGGAAAACGACCTTATTAAAAACAATAGCTGGACTACTTATGCCAGACAGTGGAACAATTAAATTTGAAGGTAAGAATTTTTTAGAGATACCAGTGTGGGAAAGAAATATTGCTATGGTTTATCAGCAATTCATTAACTACCCTCACTTAAATGTTTTTGAAAATATAGCTTTTCCACTAAAACAGAGAGGTTTAGATCCTCAAAAGATTAATGATGAAGTTTTTAATTCTTTAAAATTAGTAGGGTTAGAGGGCTATGAAAAAAGAAAAATTCAAGAATTATCAGGCGGTCAACAACAAAGAGTTTCAGTTGCAAGATCACTGGTAAAAAATGCTAAAATTTTATTATTAGATGAACCATTAGTTAATTTAGATTACAAGTTAAGAGAGCAGTTGCGTGAAGAATTTAAAAACATATTCATTAATGGCCTATCAGAAGAGAGTATTGTAGTTTTTTCAACAACGGATCCTAGAGAAGCAATGGAACTTAATGGTGAAGTCATTGTTCTCGATGAGGGTAGAGTACTCCAAGTGGGCGCTGCAAAAGAAATATTTGAAAACCCTAAAAATCTAAAGGTTGCAGCTATTTCAAATGACCCACCAATGAATATTTTAAAAGCGGACATAGATTCTAATAAAATAAAATTTGAAGATATTGAAATAGATATTCCAGATCATCTATCTAAAATAAAAGATAAAAATTTTAATTTTGGTATAAGAGCATCAGATGTCGAATTAAATGATAATGGGTTTGAGTTTGAAGTAGAGCTTGCAGAAATTAGTGGTTCAGAAACTTTACTCCATCTTACTAGAGGAAATGCAAAAATTATAACCAGTATAGAAGAAGTTATGGATTTTAAAATCCACGATAAAGTTAAAATTAATTTTAAATCAAAAAAAGCTTACGCATTTGATGAAACTGGAAATTTAGCTTCATCTCCATTTGGGGGCAGTAATGTCTAAAATTAATTTAAATAAGATATCTCATTCATATAATCCAAAAAATGCTAACCCAACTTATGCACTAAACCCTTTTTCAATGACTTGGGAAGATGGAAAAAGATATGCAATTTTAGGCCCATCTGGATGCGGTAAAACAACAATGTTAAATATTGTATCAGGCCTAGTAAGGCCTTCATCTGGCAAAATATTATTTGATGACAAAGATGTTACAGATCTTAAAACTGAAAGTAGAAATATTGCTCAAGTTTTTCAATTTCCAGTGATCTACAATACTATGACAGTATATGATAATTTAGCTTTTCCACTTAGATGTAGAGATTTTTCTAAAGAAATAGTTGAGGAAAGAGTTAATTCTGTTGCAGAAACATTAAATTTAAAATCTTTCTTAAATTTGCCTGCTAGAAAACTTACTGCCGATCAAAAACAATTAATTTCTCTTGGTAGAGGACTTGTAAGAGAAGATGTGGCAGCAGTTTTAATGGACGAGCCATTAACAGTTATAGATCCTGATTTAAAATTTAAATTAAGAAGAAATCTTAAAGAAATAAATGAGCAATATAAAACAACTTTAGTTTATGTAACCCATGATCAAAATGAAGCGATGACTTTTGCAGATAATATAATAGTTATGAGTGAAGGTGAAGTGGTTCAAACAGGAACTCCCAAAGAATTGTTTGAAAGACCAAATACTACTTTTGTTGGATACTTTATAGGATCTCCTGCAATGAATTTATTTGAAACAGAAGTATCATCCAATAATAGTGTTAAAATTAATGATACTTTAATTAAAACAACAACAGATCTAACAAAGTTAAAAAATAAAAATGTTAAATTGGGAATAAGATCCGAATATATAAAATTAGCAGAAAAACAAAAAGACAATGTGTTATCTGCGAAAGTGGATAAAGTAGAAGATCTTGGAAATTATAAACTTCTAACGGCTAAAGCTGGAAATCTTACAATCAAATCTAAAATCAATAGAGAAACTGAAGTACCTTCAGACAGTATAAGCTTACATATTCCTGCTGAAAGATGTTGTGTGTATGAAGATGAAAAATTGATTTAAATTTAGTATTATTTTTCTATCTCAGATTGTAAAATGACATTAAAGCGTCATTTTCTCCCTAGACTCCTAAGCTCAATTATAATTAAGTTCACATTGTTAATTAACAAATACTAATAGAGGAGAAATAATGATTAAAGATAAAAAATCTTTGAAGGCTACAACACCTTCAAGACGTAAGTTCTTTAAAGCAGCAGCAGTTACAGGTGCAGCAGCAGCAACAGCTGTAGCAATGCCTAATATTGCAACTGCAGACGGACACGTTACATTAAAAATGCAGGCTGCTTGGCCTTCAGGCGCAAACATTTTTTTTGAAATGGCAGGTGACTATTGTAAAATGGTTAGCGACATGTCAGGTGGGTCACTTAAAATTGATCTTCAGCCAGTTAACTCAATTGTTAAAACTTCAGAAATTGGAGCAGCGGTAAGTGATGGAATTATTGATATGGGTCATTGGGTGACAGCATATTGGTATGGAAAAAACGCAGCAGCTTCTCTTTTCGGAACTGGACCTTCATACGGAATGTCATCTCAAGAAGTTATGGGATGGATGGAGTATGGTGGAGGAAGAAAATTATATGAAGAAGCAGTAGCTAGTGTTGGATTTAACTATACTGGATTTTTTCATATGCCTATGCCAGCACAACCTTTTGGTTGGTTCAAAAAGAACGTAACTAAAGTATCTGATGTTAAAGGTATGAAGTATAGAACAGTTGGTCTAGCGACTAACGTTTTAACTGCTATGGGAATGGTTGTAAGACAATTACCAGGTGGTGAAATTCAACCAGCAATGAAAACTGGTTTAATTGATGCTGCAGAGTTTAACAACCCAACATCAGACTCACAATTTGGAATGCAAGATGTCTCTAAACATTATCACTTAGGAAGTTTCCACCAATCTCAGGAGATGTTTGAAATTCCTATGAATACTAAGAGACTAAAAAGCCTTTCACCTGCTCACCAAGCTATCTTAAAGAACGCTGCATATGCTGCGAACTCAGATAACTACTTCAAAGCGCTAGTTAGATATTCAACTGACTTAGCTAAATTGATGAATGAGCATAAGGTAAATGTTTACCAAACATCTGATGCTATCTTAGCTGAACAATTAAAAGGCTGGGATAAAATCGTTGGTGAGTTCTCTGCAAAAGATGCTTTCTTTAAGAAGGTAATCGACTCACAAAAAGCATATGCTAAGAGAACAATGAAGTATCTGTTGATGAATCAACCGAACTACAAATTAGCTTATGAAAATGAGTTTGGACCAATTGGAAAAGTTAAAATCTAATTAACTTTTAAATAATTTAAAAAAGGGGGGTCTTGGCCCCCTTTTTTTATAGTACAGTTTTTAAAAATTAAGGTATTCTATCTAAACCATGATGAGATCTTATATAAAATTAGCAGACACACTAAGCACTTCAATAGGTAAGGCTTTTTCTTGGTGTATTGTTATTTTAATGGGTGGAACTTGTTATGAAGTTGTAATGGCTTATGCATTCAACAAGCCAACACTTTGGAATTTTGACTTTAGTATGCAGATGTATGGAGCAATATTAATGATGTCTGGTGCATATTGTTTAGCAACAGAATCTCATGTCAGAGGAGATGTAATTTACCGTTTATTTAAACCAAGAACTCAAGGTTTGATTGATTTAGTGCTTTATTTTATTTTCTTCTTTCCTGGTGTAATAGCCTTAGCATTTTATGGATATGAATATGCAGCACTTGCTTGGAAAATAAAAGAAACGAGCTGGAGTAGCCCAGCACAAATACAAATTTATATGGCTAAATCTCTTATTCCAGCAGCAGGTATATTTCTAACTATTCAAGGAGTTGCAGAGGTATTTAGATCAATAATTTGTATTCAGACTGGACATTGGCCTGCAAGAATGGTTGTTGCAGAAGAGACAGAACAAATTTTAATGAGAACAGCACAAGACGAGGATCAAAAAGATGTTATTTAGTTTAACAAATCCAGAAGTTGCAATCCTAATGATGGGATTATTTTTGTTTGCTGTATTATTAGGTTTTCCAATTGCATTTACTTTGATGGCAATGGGAATAGGTTTTGGATATTATGCTTATTATGATCCAGCTTTGATGGATCATATATTTGATAATAGAATATTTTCATTATTTGTAAAAAATACTTACACCGTCATGGATAATAATGTCCTCACCGCCGTGCCTCTATTTTTATTTATGGGATACCTAGTTGAAAGAGCTGGAATTGTATCTAAATTATTCTTTGCAATAAGATTGGCAGCACATAGGCTTCCTGCTTCAATGGCAGTGGCTGCATTAATAACTTGTACACTATTTTCTACAGCAACTGGAATTATTGGTGCTGTTGTAACGTTAATGGGTTTACTTGCTTGGCCCGCAATGGTTAAAGCGGGATATGATAAAAAATTTGCATCAGGGGTAATTTGTGCTGGTGGATGTTTAGGAATTTTAATACCACCAAGCATCATGCTAATTGTTTATTCAGTAATTGCTCAACTATCACCTTTGAGATTATTTGCAGCAGCAATTTTTCCAGGATTATTACTTGCTGGTTTATATATAACATATGCTGTAACTAGAGCTTGGTTAAATCCTTCAATCGCACCCAAGCCTGATGCATCTGATATTCCGCCAAGAGCAGAAATATTAAAAGAAGTGTTGGTTTCTTTTGTTCCTCTTTTTGGTTTAATAATGCTTGTACTTGGAACAATTCTGGCAGGCATAGCAACACCAGCAGAAGCAGCAGCAGCAGGAGCTTTTGGCGCAATACTTTTATCTTGGTTTTACAAAACTCTTAAATGGCAAAGTTTTAAAGAATCTGTCTTTTTAACAGCAAAAACTACTGCAATGATTATGTGGTTATTTATTGGTTCTTGGACTTTTTCATCTGTGTTTTCATATTTAGGAGGTCATGAAATTTTTGAGCATTTCTTTAAATCAATAGAAATAACAACTTGGCAGTTTTTAATTATCACACAAATAATAATTTTTCTTTTAGGATGGCCCCTGGAGTGGACTGAAATTTTAATTATATTTGTTCCTATATTTTTACCTTTGCTAGAGGTATTTAATGTTAATCCATATTTCTTTGCAATGTTAATTGCATTGAATTTACAAACATCATTTTTAACCCCTCCGATGGCTATGTCAGCCTATTACTTAAAAGGTGTTCAAAAAAATAATGTTGAATTGATGCAGATATTTGCAGGTATCATGCCATTCTTGGGAATAGTGATATTTGCAATGTTTCTAATGTATATGTTCCCAGGTATTGCCTTATGGTTGCCTGAAACATTATTTGCAGATTAGATAATTTAAAATGATAGATATTTTTTCTCTTACAGCCAATAAATTGGTGGAAAAGCTAAAAGAAGGAGAAATTTCTTCAGTAGAAGTCTGCACACAGTATATTGATAGAATTAAAAAATTTGAAAAAGATGTTAAAGCATGGGCTCATTTCGATAAAAAAGAACTTTTAGAAAAAGCAGAAGAGGCAGATGAATATAGAAAATCAGGCAAACCATTAGGATCCCTTCACGGTTTACCTGTTGCAGTTAAAGATATTATTGGAACTTTAGATATGCCGACAGAATGTGGAACTGTTATCAGAAAAAAAATGACAGGATCACAAGAAGCAGAAGTTGTAAATTTACTTAAGATAGCAGGAGCCATTGTTATGGGGAAAACAGAAACTACTGAACTTGCATATTTTCATCCTGGAAAAACTACAAACCCACATGATTACTCAAGAACACCAGGTGGCTCATCAAGTGGTTCTGCAGCAGCTGTAGCATCACACATGGCACCATTATCAATAGGTTCACAAACCAATGGATCAGTTATAAGACCCGCATCTTATTGTGGAGTAGTTGGTTATAAACCATCATATGGATTAATTTCTCGTAGTGGTGTTTTAAAGCAATCTGATAAACTTGACCATATTGGTGTATTTGGAAAATCTGTTGAAGATGTTGCTTTACTGACCAAAGTATTAATAAAAAAGGATCAACATGATTCTTCAACAATTCATTATTCTGCAGATGAAATGCTAAAAGTTTGTAAAAAGGGGCCACCCTATGAACCAAAATTTATATTTTACAAAACTAAGAGTTGGAAAAAAATAGATAAAGAGTCACAAAAGTCTTTCGAGTTTTTTATAAAAACTTTTCAAAAAAATATTGAAGTATTTGATACCCCCTCCTATTTTGATGAGATACCAAAGTATCATAAAGTAATTCATGAAACTGATATGGCTAATAATTTTCAAGTTTATTATAAAAAATCAAAGAAAAAACTTTCTAAAGAAATGATAAGTGCAATCGAAAGAGGAATGAAGTATTCAGCAAAAGAGTATGCTGAAGCAATTGATTTTATGAAACAAAGCTATAAATCTTATCAGGAAGTATTTGAGGATTATCATGGTGTTTTAACTCCTTGCACAACTGGTGTTGCAGACAAAGGTTTAAAAAGCACTGGTAGTCCAGAATTTTGTACTGTTTGGACCTATATGGGTTTGCCATCAATTTCATTACCTTTACTTAGTGGTTTAAATAATTTACCATTAGGAATTCAGTTAATTGGAGACAGACTAGATGATTTAAGGTTTTTAGGTGTAGCTAATTGGTTGGAAAAAAATTGTAAAAAATATGCTAAATAAGATAACAACATTCTTAGGCTCTGCTCTTGCAGCAGCATTTTTAATAGGTCTTGCAACAACTCTAACAAGATCTTCTATGATTGGTTTTTGGGATGTATTGCCAGTATATATTTTAATGGCTGTAGCAATTTTTATGATGATTTACGAAGCCTTTTTCGATAAAAATTAATTTTTCAATTCTAGTGAATAATTCTAAAAATAGTTATTTGCCCTTCTTATTATTGTTTATTCAGCCAATTTTTATGGCTAGTAATTTAATAGTAGCAAGAGGTGGTGTGGAATATGTTCCTCCAGTTTCTCTAGCTTTTTGGAGATGGGCAGTAGTTTTTTTATTATTATTACCTTTTACTTACAAATCTTTAAAAAAAAATTTTAAATTTATAAAGCAAGAATATAAAAGAATATTTTTTATCGGTTCAATGGGTTGTGGTGTTTGCGGAGCTTTTCCATTTCTAGCTGGACAAACAACTACTGTTACTAATATGGGAATTATATATTCATCTTCTCCAATATTCATAATTCTTATCTCTAGTATTTTTTTTAAAGAAAAAATAAACTTTCTTAGAATAGTGGGACTTTTCTCTTGTTTGGTTGGTGTTTTTGCCATTATCATTAAGGGTAATTTATTTTTGTTAATAAGCCTCAAGTTTACAATTGGAGATTTATGGATGTTAGCTTCTGCAATAGGATGGGCTCTTTATTCTATTTATCTATTTTATTGGAAAACAAATCTAAAAATTTTTGACAGATTTACTTTAATTGCATTCTTCGGTATGGTCAGTTTGCTACCATTTTATTTGATAGAAGAGACCTTTTTTGTAAGAACTGTCTTTAATTCAGAATTTTTTATGTGGGTTTTATTCGCAGCTATATCACCAGGAATTATAGCATTCACCTTATATACAATGGCACAAAAGAAACTTGGTGCTTCAATTACTGGTTTTACACTTTATATTTTTACTGTTTATAGTGCTATTTATGGTTTTTTATTTTTTAATGAACAGCTTGAATATTATCACTATTTAGGAACAGTCTTAGTTTTTGGTGGTGTTTATTTAGTTAAAAAAAAAAGTAAATATGAAAAAAAAACTTAAAGAGTATTTATTGAAGTTAATTTTAATTATTCCGATAGCTTACTTTTCTTTACTTTTCATTATATTTATATTTCAACGAAACTTATTATATCACCCAAAAGAAAATAATTATTTTGGTGATGAATTAAAAGTTAAAATAGAAAAAGTAAAGATTGAGACAAGTGATAATTTTGAATTATTAGGATGGTTTCATGAAAAAGATCTTAAAAATTTTAAAACTATCGTTTTCTTTCATGGTAATGCAGGAACATTGGAAAATAGAATACATAAAATTAATCATTTTAAAGAAATGGATATAAATTTTTTAATCATTTCTTGGAGAGGATTTAGTGGAAACTTAGGCAAACCATCAGAAAAAGGCTTATATGAAGACGGAGAGAGTGCAATTAATTGGTTAAAAGAAAAAGGACTTAAAGATAATGACATTGTTCTGTATGGTGAGTCTTTAGGTACTGGGATTGCAACTCATGTTGCTCAAAAGTATAAATTTGCAGGTGTTATACTGGAGTCTCCATTTACATCTATGGTTGATGCAGCAAAAAATGTGTATCCATATTTTCCAATCAGATTTTTACTTAAAGACAAATACGAAAGTGATAAAAAAATTAAAAATCTTAAGTCTCCAATTCTGATAATGCATGGAGAAGCAGATAAAATAGTGCCATTTTGGATGGGAAAAAAAATGTATGAATTAGCAAATGAACCAAAATATTCATACTTTTCTGAAAAAGATAATCATATGATGGAGTACAACGAAAAGATGATAGTGGTTTTGAAGGAATTTTTAAAGAGTTTAAATTAAGCCACAATCTGACCAAATAATTTACAAATTTCATTTCTATAAATAGATATTGAAAAAATTTATTATAACATCGTTTTACTTAATTTTTATCACAAGTTCTGTAATTGCAGAAAATACAGGATCTTCAGCAAATAATCTCTTTCACATAGGACAAATGAATTCACATAATAAAAATTTTGCTCTTTTTTTTAAAACTAGAGATAAAGCTATTTTAGCAAGAGGCGAAGATTATAATTATGTTACAGATTTTCCTCAGGATTTATATATCTATGACTATAAAACAAAAATTTCATCACCATTAATTTCATATGAATGGTTTCCTTCACAGGCAAAACATCTTCTAGAAGGTTATGACTATCCAGTTTTTCCAGAAGACTTTGCTTATTATCTATTAAAAGATAACAACACTTTAGTCATGATTAGTGCAATTAAGAATATAAGAAAAAATTTCAAATTTGATATTGCTAATAAAAAATTAAATTCATACCCATCAAATGGTAAGTTTGATTTTATAATTTCATCAATCGCAAAAAATTGTGGATATTCAAATCTTAAGGAAAATTATAAATGTAGCTACTACAAACCTTTAATTTCTAATAATCTGATTAATTAATTTGAGTAAACGCTTCAGCAAATTTTTCTGCATTGAAAATTTGTAAATCATCTTCTTTTTCACCAAGTCCAAGAGCAATTATGGGAAGCTTATATTTTTTAGCAAGTGCTAATAAAATTCCTCCTTTTGCGGTACCATCTAATTTTGTCATGATCAAACCGGTAAGGGGTATAATTTTATTAAATTCTTCCACTTGATTGATTACATTCTGGCCAGAGGTTGCATCAAGCACTAGGATTACATCGTGAGGAGCATCTGGATCTATCTTTTTAGTCACATTGGCAATTTTTTTATATTCTTCCATTAAATTTTTTTTATTTTGTAATCTTCCAGCTGTATCAATTAAAACATGATTAAAATCACCCTTTAATGCTTCTTCAATTGCCTTGTAGGCAACTGATGCGGGGTCGGACCCTTGAGTAGATTTTGTAATTTGCACATCAATTTTATTAGCCCAACTTTCTAATTGTTCTATAGCAGCTGCTCTAAATGTATCGCAGGCAGAAAACATAACTTTGTTACCATTAGATTTTAAAATTTTACCAACTTTTCCAATAGTTGTTGTTTTTCCTACCCCATTAACCCCTGATATTAGGACCGCATTAAGTTTTTCTTTTTTATTAAAAAAATTCTCATTTTCCAAAGGTTTCATTAAAGTGATTATATAGTCTCTTAGAATTAAATTTACTTCATTCAAGATATCTTTATTTGGATCTATTTTTTCTTGACCAATAATTTTCTTAATTTCTTCAGCTGCAACAAGACCAACATCTGATTGAATTAGATATTCTTCAATTTGATCTAATGTTTTGTCATCTATTTCTTTTTTGACAATTATCTCTCTTAAACCAGACGTAAATGCAGAGGCACTTTTTTTAAAGCCAATTTTAAATTTATCAAAAATTCCCATTATAATTTAATGTCAATATTTTTGATATCAGACACAGGTCCTTTCATGTGAATACTATTTCTTTCATCAATAGAAATTGTTAAATTACCTAATGCAAACGCTATATCTGTAGTTTTTTCTACTAGATTATTAATATTAGCTGCTGCAGCCGTTGCACAAGCTGCCGTACCACAAGCCTTAGTAAGTCCAGATCCTCTTTCCCAAACTTTTACTTTTATTAAATTTCTATTCACAACTTTGGCCAGGGTCACATTACATTTTTCTGGAAATAGTGGGTGATTTTCAATTTTTGGACCAATACTTTGTAAGTCAAATGCCTCTATATCGTCTACAAAAAAAATTATGTGTGGATTGCCTACATTTATGGCTGTTCCACCAATATGCTTGGTATTTTTTCTGTCTACAATTTCAATTTTTAAGTCTTGTGTATCTAGTTGCTTACTTAAAGGAATCTCTTGCCAATTAACTTTTGGTACACCTATTTCGGTCTCAACTAAATTATTTCCTAAAATTTTTGATTTTAGAGAACCTGAAGCTGTTAAGAGTGTTATTTCTTTTTTACCACTTTCTTTTGATAGAAGATCTGCCACACACCTAGTACCATTTCCACAAGCTCCAGATACACTTCCATCTGAATTATAGAATTCTATATCTGCATCTATTTCTTTATTTTTCTTAATTAGGATGAGTTGATCACATCCAATAAAACTACGATCACATACCTTAATTATTTGATTTTCGTTTAAATTGAAATCTTGGCTTCTTTGATCAATAATTACAAAATCATTGCCTAAACCATCCATTTTAAATGCTTTAATATCCATATATAGATATTTAACTTATTTATTGACTTTTTGAACCTCTATTATAGGTTGATTTCGTTTCCACAAAAACGTTAAATTTGTGGTGTCTTTGGAAACAAAGAGATCAACACTAGTCAGCGATATTCGCCCACTAGTGCGAAACTGCTGTGTGTAATAAATATGTTTGAAAACTTAACAAATAAATTCGAAGAAATTTTTTCTTCTTTAAAAAAAGCAGCTTCACTTGATGAGAATCAAGTAGATGAGGGTTTAAGAGCTATTAGGCAGGCTCTATTAGAAGCTGATGTATCATTAGATGTAGCTAAAGATTTTATAGCAAAAGTTAAACCAAAAGTTTTAGGAAAAGAAATAATTAGATCAACTTCTCCTGGGGATATGGTTGTTAAAATTGTTTATGATGAACTAGTAAGCCTTTTAGGTGAAAGCAACACAGATATTAATTTAAATGCAGTTCCACCAGTCCCAATGATGCTGGTAGGTCTTCAAGGTTCCGGTAAAACTACAACAACAGCAAAATTAGCCAAATATTTAGAAAAAAATAAAAAGAAAAAGATAATGATGGTCAGTCTTGATGTGTATAGGCCAGCCGCACAAGAACAACTAAGATCATTAGGAGAGCAAAATGATATTTTAACACTACCCATTATTGAAGGCCAGCTACCGGCAGATATTTGTCGAAGAGCAGTAAGTGCTGCAAACCTAAATGGTGCAGAGATTATATTATTTGATACAGCAGGCAGAACACAAATAGACCTTCAGATGATGAGTGAGATTAAACAAATAGAAAGTATAATTAAGCCAACAGAAGTATTTTTAGTTGCTGATTCTTTAACGGGACAGGTTGCTGCAGAAGTTGCAAAAGAATTTAAGAATACTGTAAATGTAACGGGTATTGTTTTAACAAGAGCTGATGGTGATGCAAGAGGTGGTGCGGCTCTTAGTATGAAATATGTTTCTCAAGTACCAATTAAGTTTTTAGGGGTAGGAGAAAAAATAGAAAATTTAGAGGTTTTTCACCCAGATAGAATAGCTAATAGAATATTAGGTATGGGAGACATCGTTTCTCTTGTCGAAAAAGCTGCAGAAGATCTTGGTGAAGAGAATATAAAAAAAGCAGAAGAGAGTTTAAAAAAAGGACAATTCTCTATGGAAGATTATTTAACACAGCTTAGACAAATGAAAAAAATGGGAGGCATAGAAGGAATTATGTCGTTTATGCCAGGTGTTTCTAAAATGAAATCACAAATGGATGCTTCGGGAATTGATGAAAGCGTTATTACCAAAAATGAAGCAATCATTTTATCTATGACAAAAAAAGAAAGAGGAAATCCTAAAATCATTGATGGTTCTAGGAAAAAAAGAATTGCTAATGGCTCTGGAACAGATGCGGCCACTATCAATAAATTGCTTAAGCAATTTAAAATGATGTCTGAAATGATGAAGAAGATGTCAAAAGGAAACCTGAAGGGTATGTCTGATAAAGGAATACCTCCAGAGCTACTAAATCAACTTAAATAAATAAAGGAAAAAAAATGATAAAAATAAGACTATCAAGAGGTGGAACAAAGAAAAGACCAGTATACAAGGTAGTTATAGCCGACAGTCGTCGTGCAAGAGATGGAAGGTTTATTGAGAAAGTAGGATTCTTTAACCCTCTTTTACCAAAAGATAAAAAAGAAAGAGTAGGGCTAGAAGCAGAAAGAATTAAATATTGGTTAGGTCAAGGTGCTCAACCAACTACTAGAGTTGCAAGAATTTTAGGTGAAAATGGTATTATAGCAATGCCTGCAAACGGTAGTAATCCAAGTAAAGCTATTCCTAAAAAAGAAAGAAAAAAAGAAGGAGACGAAACAGCTCCAGCAGCAGCTCCATCAGCAGCAGAAGCTCCATCAGCAGCAGAAGCTCCAAAGGAAGAAGCTCCTAAAGCAGAAGCAGCACCAGCAGCAGAAGCTCCTAAAGCAGAAGCTCCTAAAGCAGAAGCTCCTAAAGCAGAAGCAGCACCAGCAGCAGAAGCTCCTAAAGCAGAAGCTCCAAAGGAAGAAGCTAAATAGTTGGATTCATGTGGCAAGCGAAGATATTCACACTCTATCCAGATTTTTTTCCTGGCCCTTTAAATAAAGGGCTATATGGAAAAGCTTTAACAAATAAAATTTGGGATTTAAAAGTTGTCAATATAAGAGAGGCCGCTGAGGACAAACATAAAACAGTAGACGATACTCCTTTTGGAGGCGGATCTGGAATGTTATTGAAAGCTGACATTTTAGCAAAATCACTTGATGAAAATAAAAAAGATGGAGAAAGAATTTTTTATTTATCACCAAAAGGAAAAAAACTTGATCAGAAATTAGCATTAGAATTATCAAAAGAAAAATCTATTAGTTTAGTTTGTGGTCATTTTGAAGGTGTTGATGAAAGGTTGTTGTCTACAAGGAATATAGAAGAGCTTAGCATAGGAGATTTTATTTTATCTGGGGGAGAAACAGCAGCATTTGTTGTTTTAGATAGTGTTCTTAGATTGCTTCCGGGTGTCTTGGGAAATGAACATTCAAAGACTGATGAGAGTTTTGAGAATGGACTTTTGGAGTATCCACAGTACACAAAACCTCAAATTTGGGAGGAAAAAAGTGTTCCAGAAGTGCTATTATCAGGAGATCATAACAAAATTAAAGACTGGCGTTTATCACAATCAGAGGCTATAACACGCGTCCGAAGACCAGATTTATGGAAAAAATATAAGAAAAATTAATTTGATAAATATTAACATGAAAACAATTGAAGAAATAAACCAACATAACGTTAAAAAAATACTAACTGAGAAGAAAATTCCAGATTTTTTCCCAGGAGATGTAATAAAAGTTGGTGTTAGAATTACAGAAGGTAAAAAAGACAGAATTCAATATTTTGAAGGTGTGTGTATAGCTAGAAAAAACAGGGATATAAATTCTTCATTTACAGTTAGAAAAATTTCATTTGGTGAAGGTGTTGAAAGAACATTTCCACTGTATGGTACAGTTATAGATACAATTACAGTTATCCGTCATGGTAAAGTTAGAAGAGCAAAATTATATTACCTAAGAGACAGAACAGGTAAATCAGCTAGAATTGCAGAAAAAATTAGAAAAAAAATTGGTATAGAAGTTGACGTTAAACCAGAAACGGTAACAGAAGAAACTTTAGCACCAGTGGCTGTAGAATCAGAAAAACAAACAGAAGTTCAAGCAGAACCTGTAAAACAAGCAGAGGTTCAAGCAGAACCAAAAATAGAAAAAACAGAAGAAAAAAAATAATTTTTTTTTCAATGCCTTTAACTCTTTACGATAAAATTTGGAATGATCATTTAGTAGATCAACAAGATGATGGTACGACATTATTATTTGTTGATCGACATTTAGTACATGAAGTGACAAGTCCACAGGCTTTTGAAGGATTAAGAAATTCTAACAGAAAAGTTAGACAACCTGGCTTAACACTAGCAGTTGCAGATCATAATGTTCCAACTACCGATAGATCAAAAGGAATAGCAGATGCAGAATCTAAAATTCAAGTAGATACCTTAGAAAGCAATTGTAAAGAATTTGGAGTTCAATATTTAGGAATGAACGACAAGAGACAAGGAATTGTTCATATCATTGGTCCAGAACAAGGTTTTACGCAACCTGGTACAGTAATTGTTTGTGGAGACAGTCACACAGCAACACATGGTGCATTTGGTGCTTTAGCATTTGGAATTGGTACCTCAGAAGTAGAACATGTTCTAGCAACACAAACATTGGTCCAAAAAAAAGCAAAGAATTTTAGAATTAATGTTAACGGAAAACTTCCTATTGGTGTTACCTCTAAAGACGTAATCTTACAAATTATAGGAAATATTGGAACTGCAGGGGGAACAGGGTCTGTCATTGAATATGCTGGTAGCCTAATTTCATCTTTAAGTGTAGAGCAACGAATGACAATTTGTAATATGACTATTGAAGGAGGAGCAAGAGCAGGATTAATTGCTCCAGATGAAAAAATATTTGAATATTTAAAGGGTAAACCGATGTCTCCAAAAAATGACAATTGGGATAAGGCTATGAAATATTGGGAAAGTTTAAAAACTGATGATGGAGCTAAATTTGATAAAGAAATCAACTTAGTTGCAGAAGATATTTTACCGATGATTACTTGGGGAACCTCTCCACAAGATGTAATCACTATAGATGGAAAAGTTCCAAACCCTAAAAATGAACAAGATGAGGACAAAAAAAATTCTTTAGAAAGGTCGTTAAATTACATGGGTTTAGAGGCTGATACACTAGCTACGGACATTAAGATTGATAAGGTTTTTATAGGAAGTTGTACGAATGGCAGAATTGAAGATTTAAGGGAAGCTGCGAAAATATTAAAAGATAAAAAGAAGGCGTCCCATGTTCATGCAATGGTTGTTCCAGGCTCAGGCTTAGTTAAAGAGCAGGCAGAGCAGGAAGGCTTAGATAAAATATTTATAGCTTCAGGTTTTGAATGGAGAGAGCCTGGTTGTTCAATGTGTCTTGCAATGAATGCAGATAAATTAAAACCAGAAGAAAGATGTGCCTCAACTTCAAACAGAAACTTTGAAGGAAGACAAGGTAGAGGTGGCAGAACACATTTAGTAAGCCCTGGAATGGCAGCAGCAGCTGCAATTTCTGGAAACTTAGATGATGTTAGGAAGTATCAAAACTAAAATGCAAAAATTCAATTCACTTACAAGTATCCCAGCATATTTACCAATAGTAAATATTGATACAGATATGATTATTCCAAAACAATTTCTTAAAACAATTAAAAGAACAGGGTTAGGAAAAAACTTATTTTTTGAAATGAGGTATGATGATAATGGAAATGAAATAAAAGATTTTATTCTAAATCAAGAACCTCACAATCAATCAAAAATACTAATTGCAGGAAAAAATTTTGGCTGTGGTTCATCAAGAGAGCATGCTCCCTGGGCACTTTTAGATTTTGGAATTACATGTGTGATAAGCTCTAGTTATGCTGATATTTTTTACAGCAACTGTTTCAAAAATGGAATTTTACCAATTACCTTACCAGAAGAAAAAATAAAAGAATTATCAGAATATTCAAAAAGAAAAGAAGAAATTTCAATAGACTTAAATGAAGAAAAAATAATTTTTGGAAATAGTGAAATTAAGTTTGATATTGATCCATTTAAGAAAAAATGTTTATTAGAGGGACTTGATGATATTGCGCTGTCATTAGCCAAAAAAGAAAAAATTACAACCTTTGAAGAAAACCTAAAAAATAATAAACCATGGATATTTAATGATAAAAATTAAAAAAAGAAAGATTTTACTTTTACCAGGGGATGGCATTGGACCTGAGGTTATTCAAGAAGTTAAAAAAGTTATTTTATGGTTGAATTCAAATAAATCTTTAGATTTTGAAATTGATGAAGATTTAGCTGGTGGTTGCTCTTACGATAAGCATGGAACACCAATTACAGATGAAGTTTTTTACAAAGCTTTAGAAAGTGAATTTGTTATGTTAGGTGCGGTCGGTGGACCAAAATGGGATAACTTGGATTTTTCAAAGAAACCAGAAAGAGCCTTGTTAAAATTAAGAAAAGAATTGAAATTATTTGCAAATTTAAGACCTGCGATTTGTTTTGAACAATTAGTTGATGCCTCAACACTAAAACCAGAAATCGTATCTGGATTAGATATTATGATAGTGAGAGAATTAACAGGTGGAATTTATTTTGGTGAACCAAGAGGAATCAAGCCAATAGAAAATGGTGAAAGAAAAGGGATTAACACACATTCATATACAACTAGCGAAATAGTTAGAGTAGCAAAAGTAGCTTTTGATCTAGCAAGAAAGAGATCAAATCAGGTTACTTCATGTGAAAAGTCAAATGTAATGGAGGCCGGACAACTTTGGAAAGAAGAAGTTCAAGAGTTACACGACAAAGAATATAAAGATGTAGAATTAAGTCATATGCTTGCTGACAATTGTGCAATGCAATTATTAAAAAACCCAAAGCAATTTGATGTAATTGTTACTGATAATTTATTTGGAGACATGCTTTCCGATCAAGCCTCAATGTTAACGGGATCCCTAGGTTTATTACCATCAGCTTCTTTAGGTGCAAAAAATAAAGATGGAGAAATGAGAGCTATGTATGAACCTATTCATGGTTCTGCACCGGATATTGCTGGAAAAGAGATTGCAAACCCAATAGCCTCGATTTTAAGTTTTGCAATGGCTTTAAGATACTCACTGGATTTAGATAGTGAAGCTGATGCTTTAGAAAAAGCTGTGCAAGATGTCTTAAATGATGGTCTTAGAACAAAAGATATTCTTTCTGAGGGAAAAAAAGAAGTATCAACATCAGCTATGGGTGATGCGATAATTTCAAAATTGCAATAATTAAATAATTATTCTAGAGTTCTGGAATGCCAAATTATACTGCTCCAGTCGAAGACATGATGTTTCTTTTTGATAAATTAAGAAATAATAAAAATTATAATGATCTTGAAAAGTATAAAGAGGTTAATTCAGAATTAGTAAAAGATATTTTAGAAGAAGCAGCCAAGATTAATCAAAACTTAATATTACCATTAGCAAAATCAGGTGATGAAAACCCAACAGTTCTAGAAAATGGTGTGGTTATAACACCGCCAGGCTATAAAGAAGCTTATTCTAAATATATAGAAGATGGTTGGACTTCACTTTCTTGTGATCCAAAATATGGAGGACAAGGAATGCCAAAAACGGTAAGTGCTTTTTTTGATGAAATGTTATCATCTGCAAGTTTATCATTTAAGCTTTATAGTGAGTTAAGTATTGGTGCATATAAT
This sequence comes from Candidatus Pelagibacter giovannonii, assembly GCF_012276695.1. Lineage (GTDB taxonomy): Bacteria > Pseudomonadota > Alphaproteobacteria > Pelagibacterales > Pelagibacteraceae > Pelagibacter > Pelagibacter giovannonii. The sequence continues at coordinate 920,240 of NZ_CP038852.1, forward strand.
TGTATTTCTCATCACGCCACAGATGAAATAAAAGAAAAGTATCTTCCAAAAATGGTTGAAGGAAAATGGAGTGGCACAATGTGTCTTACAGAGCCAGTTTGTGGAACTGATTTAGGCCTTTTAAAAACAAAAGCTATTGAGCAATCTGATGGAACTTTTAAGTTAAGTGGACAGAAAATTTTTATTACTTCAGGTGATCAAGATCTAACTGAAAATATTATCCACTTAGTTATTGCAAGAGTAGCTGATTCTCCAGCAGGTACAAAAGGAATAAGTTTATTTTTAGTACCTAAATTTTTAGTAAATGAAGATGGATCTATTGGACCTAGAAATGGAGTTTCTACAGGGTCTATAGAAAGTAAAATGGGAATTAAAGGTTCTGCTACATGTGTATTAAATTTTGATGATGCAACCGGTTATATGATTGGATTAAAGAATAAAGGGTTAAATGCAATGTTTACTATGATGAATTTAGAGAGAATAGTTGTAGGAATTCAAGGCTTAGGGATTTCTGAAATTGCCTATCAAAATTCTTTAAGTTACGCAAAAGAACGAAAACAAGGAAAAACAAATAATACAAAATCAACTAATGGTGCAGATTTTATAATTGAACATGCCGATATTAGAAAATCTTTGCTTAATATGAAATCTATTATTGAAGGTGAAAGAGCCTTATGTTTTTGGCTGTCTCAACAAACAGAAGTTAGCCTTTATCACCCAGATGAAAAAATTAAACAAGAAGCATCAGACCTTGTGTCGCTAATGACACCTGTAGTTAAAACGATGTTTAGTGATATGGGAATGGAGATAACAAGTGAAGCTATGCAGGTTCATGGTGGTTATGGGTATACAAAAGACCAAGGAATAGAGCAATTATATAGAGATAATAGAATTACTCCAATTTATGAAGGAACAAATTCAATTCAAGCCGCAGATTTAGTTTTTAGAAAATTAGTAAATAAAAATGGTGATATAATTAACAAATACTTAGAATTGATCAATAATGACTGCATTACAGAAAATGAAAAATTAAAACCTTTTATAAAAGAACTAAAAGCACACCTAGAAATCTTATCTACCTTTACTGTTTGGATCAAAGAAAAAGTACAAAACTCAAAAGATGATGCAAGTGCGGCATGCAATGACTATTTAAAAGCACTGGGGTTTGTGTCCATAGCACATGCGTGGATAAAAGTTTTAGAAGTAAGCTTTAAAGATTACGAACAAAACAAAGACTTTTATGAAGATAAAATACAAACTGCAAATTTTTATTTTAAAAGAGTTTTACCAAGAGCCGAAAGTCATTTTAAAACTGCTACATCAGGAAGTGATTATATAATGAATTTTAAATTCAGTTAATATGAGTCATTACGATACAAATTTAGATAAAAATGAGGCTAATTATGTTCCTCTTTCTCCTTTAACATTTTTAGAAAGAACCAAAGATATATATCCAAATTATGAAGCCTTAGTTTACGAAAGTAGATCGTATACCTGGGAAGAGGTTTATAAGAGATGTGTTAAATTTGCTAGCGCACTAGATAAATTAGGTGTGAAAACTGGAGATACAGTTTCTATAATGGCTTTCAATACGCCAGAAATTTTTGAAGCACATTATTCAATACCGATGGTGGGAGCAGTAATTAATGCAATCAATACAAGACTAGATCCAAATACAGTAAGTTACATTTTACAACATAGTGATGCAAAGGTTTTAATTGTAGATAGACAATTTCATGATGTGATTGAGAAGGCTTTAAAAAATGTTAAAAATAAAATTACAATTATTGATATTGAGGATCAGGACATAGATACAAGTTCTTTTAAAAAGATAGGAGATCTTGAGTATGAGAGTTTTTTAAATACAGGTGATGAGAATTATGAATGGAAAAAACCAAAAGATGAATGGGAAGCAATTTCATTGGGGTACACATCTGGAACCACTGGAAACCCAAAAGGAGTAGTTTATCACCATAGAGGCTCATATTTGATGTCAACAGGCAGTGCCACAGCCTGGAATATGCCTAATAAACTAAATTTTTTATGCGTTGTACCAATGTTTCATTGTAATGGCTGGTGCTATCCTTGGACACTAGCAATGCTACATGCAAGAGTAATTTGTTTAAGAAACATCGATGTAAAAAAGATGTTTGAATTAATTGATAAATATGAAGTAACTCATTTTGGTGGAGCCCCAATAGTATTAAATATGATTGTTAATGCTCCAAAAGAAGATCAAAAAGTACTAAAAAGAAAAGTAAATGTTTTAACTGCAGGCGCACCACCTCCAAGCATTATCTTTGAAAAGATGGAAAAACTTGGTTTTGAAGTGATGCATGTTTATGGATTAACGGAAACTTATGGTCATATGTTGCAGTGTGCATGGAATGAAGATTGGAATTCTTTAGAAAAAGATAAAAAGAATGAAATCAAAGCAAGGCAAGGTGTACGGTACCCAAACACAGAGGGCGCTATTGTAATGGATCCTGAAACAATGAAGCCAGTACCCAAAGATGGAAAGACTATGGGTGAAATTATGATTAGAGGAAACATTGTAATGAAGGGGTATTACAAAGACAAAGAAGCAACAGATAAGTCAATGGAAGGTGGATGGTTTCATTCAGGGGATTTAGCTGTGACCCATCCTGATGGTTATATAAAAATTCAAGATAGATCTAAAGATATTATTATTTCTGGAGGAGAAAATATTTCTTCAATAGAAATTGAAAATGCAATTGCAAAACACCCTTCAGTTTCTTTAGCAGCTGTAGTTGCTAAACCAGATGAAAAATGGGGAGAAACACCTTGTGCTTTTGTTGAATTAATTAAAGATAAACCAGCAACTGAAAAAGAAATAATAGATTTTTGTAGAGAAACATTGGCAGGATTTAAACTTCCTAAAAGTGTTATTTTTTGTGATTTACCCAAAACTTCAACAGGAAAAATTCAAAAATTTGAACTTAGAAAAAAAGTTAAGGAATTAAGTTGATCTTTCAAGTAGACAATAAGAATGTCTTTGCATCAGATTCAGGTAAAGGTATTGATAAAAAAAAATTTACAATAATTTTACTTCATGGAAGTGGTCTCTCTCATATTGTTTGGTCTTTAACAGAGCAGTATTTATCAAATCAAAATTATAATGTTTTAGCAATTGATTTGCCTGGTCATGGAAGTTCTGAGGGTGATTGTTTAAAATCAATAGAAGAAATTTCAGATTGGTTAGAAAAAGTTTTTAAAGAACTTAATATCTCTGAATTAACAATAATAGGTCATTCTCAAGGGTGTTTGGAGGCATTGGAATATTCCTCAAGATATTCAGAAAGAGTTAAAAATTTAATATTTGTTGGTGGTTCTTATAGAATGCCTGTTAATCAGGATTTAATAGATCTTGCTGAGAGTGGAGATAATAAAGCAGTTCAATTAATGATGAAGTGGAGCTATGAAAACTCTAAAAAGTTTATAGGAGGCAATCCTGTAAATAAAATTATTAATTCTCCAAGAGATATTAGGGAAGTTTTAGCCACCGATCTTGTAGCTTGTAATAATTATAAAAATGGATCTGAAGCTTTAAGGTTAATCAAGTGTCCTACATTATTTATTTTTGGTGAGCTAGATAAGATGGTTAACCTTGAAAAAGGTATGAAATTTGCTGAACTTATTCCTAATTCAAAAACTCATATAATTAAGGATTGTGGACACATGATTATGTTTGAAAAAGCTTTTGAAATGAGAGAAAAGATCTCTGAATTTTTAAAAAAATGAAAAACTTTTCAATAGCAAAATCTAGAAGATTAAGAAGCACTCCTTATACCTCAAGAATAGAGAAGCAAGGGGTTACAGCATACACAATTTATAATCATATGCTGTTACCTGCAGCATTTGGATCAATAGAGGATAGCTACAAACATTTAAAAGAACATGTTCAAGTATGGGATGTTGCTGCAGAAAGACAAGTAGAAATATCAGGAAAAGACTCTGCAGAGTTAGTGCAATTAATGACATGCCGAGATTTATCAAAATCTAAAATAGGCAGATGTTATTATTGCCCTATAATAGATGAAAATGGAAATTTAGTTAATGACCCAGTTATTCTAAAACTAGATGAAAATAAATGGTGGATATCAATAGCAGACTCAGATGTAATCTTTTTTGCCAAAGGCTTAGCATCAGGACATAAATTTGATGTTAAAATTGTAGAACCAGTAGTTGATATAATGGCAATACAAGGTCCAAAATCCTTTGCATTAATGGAAAAGGTTTTTGGAAAAAAAATTACTGAACTAAAATTCTTTGGGTTTGATTATTTTGATTTTGAAGGGACAAAGCATCTTATAGCAAGGTCAGGATGGTCAAAACAAGGAGGATATGAGGTATACGTTCAAAATACGCAGTCAGGACAAAAATTATATGATCATCTTTTTGAAGTTGGAAAAGAATTTAAAGTAGGACCAGGATGTCCAAACTTAATAGAGAGAATTGAGAGTGCACTTTTATCTTATGGTAATGACTTTGATAATAATGATAATCCATTTGAATGTGGTTTTGATCAATATGTTAGTTTAGATAGTGATATAAATTTTTTAGGAAAAGAAAAATTAAAAGAAGTAAAACTAAAGGGACCTCAAAAGAAATTAATGGGAGTTAGAATTAACATAAAAGAAATTAGTCTTACTGGATCAAAAGACATATATGATGAGAATAATAATATAATTGGTGAGTTAAGATCGGCTTGTTATTCGCCTCATTTTCAAAAGGTTATAGGTATAGCAATGATTCAAAAATCGCACTGGGAAGTATCTCAAAGCTTTAAAATTCAAGTAAACGGTAACACTATTAATGGAAACGTTTGCGATTTACCCTTCATCTAGTATAAAAGTAAAATAATATCATGAATATAGCAATTGTAGGAGCCACAGGTAATGTTGGAAGAAAAATGCTTGAAGTATTGGAGCAGAAAAAAATTTCAATTAATGAATTATTCTTAGTTGCCTCTTCAAGAAGTGCTGGACAAAAAGTAAATTTTAATGGTAAGGAGCATGAGATTTTTAACTTAGAGACTTACGACTTTTCTAAAGCTGAAATTACATTTTTTGCAGCTGGTGGAAAAATATCAGAAAAATATGCAGAAAAAGCAGCAAAACATACTACAATAATTGATAACTCTAGCTTTTTTAGAATGGATCAAGATGTACCCTTAGTAGTTCCACAGGTGAATCCAGAAGCAATTAATGTTTTAAAAAAAAATATTATCGCTAATCCAAACTGCTCTACAGCACAATTAGTAATAGCTCTAAAACCATTACATGATGAATTTAATATAAAAAGAGTGGTTATATCCACTTATCAATCTGTATCTGGTGGTGGTAAAGAACCAATGGATGAATTGATTGAACAAACTAGATTATCATTAGATAAAAAGAAAATAAATTCTAAAAATTTTACTAAACAAATTGCTTTTAATGCCATTCCACACATAGATGATTTTGCTGATGATGGTTACACAAAAGAAGAATTAAAGATGGTTAACGAAACAAAAAAGATTCTTGATAATAAGATTGAACTGACAGCAACATGTGTAAGAATTTCAGTGCTAGTTTCTCACGCTGAGTCAGTAAATATTGAATTTGAAAAACCAATTAGTTTAGAAAAAATACACTCTTTATTAGATAGTGCAGAAGGTTGTGAGGTATATGATAAAAGAGAAGATGGAGGTTACATTACACCTTTAGAAGCAGAAGGTAAAAATGAAACATATATTTCTCGGATTAGAGAAGACAAAACAAAGAAGAATACAATTAATATGTGGATAGTATCAGATAACTTATTAAGAGGTGCTGCACTGAATGCAATTGAAATAGCCGAGCTTTTAATTAAAAAAAATAATGGATAACAACAACCCTTTATCGCCACATATCCAAATTTATAGATGGCATATATCTTCTTTAGTTTCTATTTCTCATAGAATTACTGGAATAGTTAATATATCAGCAATAACTATAATTTGTTTTTGGATCTTTTCTTTATTATCAGGAGAGTCTAATTACGAACTAACAAAAATATTTTTACAATCTATTTTTGGAAAATTTATTATTATTTGTTTAACTTGGTCATTTAGCTTTCAAATATTGAGTGAAATAAGACATTTAGTAATGGATCTTGGCTATGGATTTGAACTAAAGACAACAAAGATTACAGGCTTACTAGTTATCTTTGGGTCTATTTTTTTTACAATTCTATTTTATCTATTAGGAAGGAATTTTATTTAAAATGAACTTTGTTACAAAAAAATGGGTGTTCATGAAAATTAGCTCAGCAATTCTAGTGCCCCTAATGATTTGGTTTATCTTAAATCTAGTTTCAATTTTTGATAAAGATTATATTGAGATTGTTAATTTTTTTACTACTCAACCATCTAAAATTTTAGTTTCTTTAACACTAGTATTTGCTTACTTTTTCTCAGCTTTAAGCATTAGTGAGGTATTTGAAGACTATATTCAGGATGAAAAAATCAAAAATGCCGCAAACAAAATGCTCAATATTTTTGCTATAATAGTGCCAATAATCACAATTACTATAATATTTAATTTAAGCTAATGAGTTCATATAAAATAATAGACCATGAATACGATGTTGTCGTGCTTGGTGCCGGAGGATCAGGCCTAAGAGCTGCTGTTGGTTTAAGTGAAGCAGGATTAAAAACTGCCTGTATTTCAAAAGTATTTCCAACAAGAAGTCATACCTCTGCTGCTCAAGGAGGAATTTCTGCATCTTTAGGGAACATGGGTGAAGATGATTGGCGTTGGCATATGTATGACACTGTTAAAGGTGCTGACTGGTTAGGTGACCAAGACAGTATTGAGTATCTTTGTAAAGAAGCTCCAGCAGCTGTTATAGAATTAGAAAAATATGGAGTACCATTTAGTAGAACTGATGATGGTAAAATTTATCAAAGACCTTTTGGTGGAATGACAAAAAATTATGGTAATGGTATTGTTCAAAGAACATGCGCAGCCGCAGATAGAACTGGACACGCAATACTTCATACCCTTTATGGACAAGCTTTAAAGCATAATACTGAATTTTTTATTGAATACTTTGCTCTAGATTTATTAATGAAAGATGGTGAGTGCAAAGGTCTTATTGCTTGGAATTTAAATGATGGAACAATTCATAGATTTAGAGCTCACAGTACAATAATTGCAACAGGTGGTTATGGAAAAGCTTATTACTCAGCAACTTCAGCACACACTTGTACAGGTGATGGAAATGCTATGGTTTTAAGAGCGGGTTTACCATTACAAGATATGGAGTTTGTACAATTTCACCCAACAGGAATTTATGGACATGGAACTTTAATTTCTGAAGGTGTCAGAGGTGAAGGTGGATATTTAGTTAATTCAAAAGGAGAAAGATTTATGGAGCGATATGCTCCAAAAGCAAAAGATTTAGCATCTAGAGATGTTGTAAGTAGATCAATGTCGATTGAAATTAACGAAGGTAGAGGAGTTGGTAAGGAGCAAGATCATGTTCATTTACACTTAAGTCATTTAGATAAAAGTATTATTGAAAGTAGACTTCCAGGAATAACTGAAGCAGCAAGATTATTTGCAAATGTTGATGTAACTAAAGAGCCAATACCAGTCGTTCCTACCGTTCATTATAATATGGGAGGCATTCCAACAAATTATAAAGCCGAAGTATTATCAGGAAATGATTCTGAAACGGTTCCAGGATTAATGGCAATTGGTGAGGCTGCCTGCGTTTCTGTTCATGGGGCGAATAGATTGGGGTCTAATTCTTTAATTGATTTAGTTGTATTTGGAAGGGCAGCAGCCAAGAGAGCTGCTGAAATTGTAAAACCAGGAACTCCACATGAGGATATAGGAGAGACCGAAACAAAAAAATGCTTAGAAAGATTTGATAAATTAAGAAACTCTAGTGGTGAAAATAGCACTGCAGAGCTTAGACTTTCAATGCAAAAAACCATGCAATCTAAGTGTGCTGTTTTTAGAACCCAAAAAACTCTTAAAGAGGGTGTTGATAATATTAGAAAAGCATACGATGGAATGGAATCAATTTCTGTAAAGGATAAGTCACTTGTCTTTAACACTGATTTAGTGGAAACATTGGAGTTTGATAACTTGATAAGACAAGCAATTACAACAGTGGACTCTGCTTATAATAGACAAGAGAGCAGAGGTGCACACGCAAGAGAAGATTTCCCAAAAAGAGATGATGAAAAATTTATGCAACACACTATTGCTTGGTGTAATGGAAAAGATACAAAAATTGGTTATAGGCCAGTTACAAAAACAACTTTAACAAATGAAGTTCAATACTTTCCACCACAAGAAAGAGTTTACTAGTGGTTCAAATAAATTTACCTAAAAATTCAGAAGTTGAAAAAGGTATCTATTATCAAGATAAAACTGGATCAAAAAATATCAGAAAAGTAAATGTTTATAGATGGAACCCTTCAGATGAAGAAAATCCTAGAGTAGATACTTATGAGGTAGATATGGATAATTGTCCCTCAAAAGTACTAGATATTTTAAATAAAATTAAAAATGAAATTGATCCATCATTAGCTTACAGAAGATCTTGTGCGCATGGTGTTTGTGGATCATGTGCAATGAATATGGATGGGAAAAATGGTTTAGCATGCACGAAGCCTCATTCAGAAATTGAAGGAGATATAAATATTTATCCACTACCTCATTTAAAAGTTAAAAAAGATTTAATTGGAGACTTGAGCGGATTGTATAAACAATATGAATCAATTGAGCCTTGGTTGAAAACAAATACAAAAGTTGAAACTACAGAAATTAAACAATCTCAAGAAGACAGAAAAAAATTAGATGGTGCATATGAATGCATCATGTGTGCTTGCTGTTCAACATCTTGCCCAAGTTATTGGTGGAATGGTGATAAATATTTAGGTCCTGCTGTTTTGCTTCAAGCTTATAGATGGATAGTTGATAGTAGAGACGATGAAAAAAAAGCAAGATTAAAAAAAGTAGCTGATGAGCTTAAATTATATAGGTGTCATACTATTATGAATTGTACTAGTGCGTGTCCAAAGGGATTAAATCCAGCAAAAGCTATAGCTGAATTGAAAAAAATGCTTGCAACAAGCTAATTACCCCTTTAAATAGCAACATTCATGAATTTATTAGAACATTTTGTTGGCGGAAAGCTAATTTCAGGCTCATCTGATAGAAAAAGTAAAATTTTTAATCCAGCAACAGGCGAACAAGAGTCTGAGGTAAGATTAGCTAGTAAAACTGATCTTGATCAAGCTGTAGAAGTAGCACAAAAAGCTTTTGAAACCTGGTCATTAAAACCTGCACTTCAAAGAGCAAGGGTAATGTTCAAATTTAAAGAATTAATAGAAAAAAATGCTGACGAACTTACAAAACTAATAGTTTCAGAGCATGGCAAGGTTTATGAGGATGCCAAAGGTTCTTTAACAAGAGGTTTAGAGGTTGTTGAGTTTGCTTGTGGAATCCCAAATTTACTTAAAGGAGAATTTTCAGAAAACGTAGGAACAAATGTTGACAGTTGGTCGATGCGTCAGCCTCTTGGAGTTGTTGCTGGTATTACACCTTTTAATTTTCCAGCAATGGTGCCTATGTGGATGTTCCCTCTAGCTATTGCATGTGGAAATACATTTATTTTAAAACCATCAGAAAAAGACCCATCTTGTCCATTAAGATTAGCAGAATTGCTAACAGAAGCTGGACTACCAGATGGTGTTTTTAATGTTGTTAATGGAGATAAAGAGTCCGTTGATGCAATTTTAACAAATAAAGATGTCAAAGCTGTAAGTTTTGTAGGTTCAACACCAATTGCAAAATATATTTATGAAAATTCTGCAAAAAATGAAAAAAGAGTTCAAGCTTTAGGTGGTGCAAAAAATCATTTAGTTGTAATGCCTGACTGTGACCTTGATGGTGCAGTAAATGGATTAATGGGTGCTGCATACGGTTCAGCAGGAGAAAGATGTATGGCACAATCGGTAGCAGTAGCTGTAGGAGATATAGGTGATGAGTTAGTTGCTCGTTTATCAAAAAAAGCTGAAGCATTAAAAGTAGGACCTGGTATGGATAAAACATCTGAGATGGGTCCACTAGTTACAAAAGAACATTTAGAAAAAGTAAAAAGTTATGTTGATCTTGGAGTTGAAGAAGGTGCTAAATTAATTGTTGATGGAAGAAATATAAAACTTCAAGGATATGAAAATGGTTTTTTTATAGGTGGGTGTTTATTTGATAATGTCAAAAAAGATATGAGAATTTATAAAGAAGAAATATTTGGACCTGTTTTATCAGTCATAAGAGTAAAAACTTTTGAAGAAGCAACAAAGCTAATTAATGATCATGAGTATGGTAATGGAGTAAGCATTTATACAAGAGATGGTGATGCTGGAAGAACGTTCGCAAGTAAAATTCAAGTTGGTATGGTTGGAATTAATGTTCCAATACCTGTACCAATGGCATTCCATAGTTTTGGCGGATGGAAAAGATCTTTATTTGGAGATAGCGCAATGCACGGAGCTGAAGGAATTAAATTTTATACAAAGCTTAAAACAGTAACATCAAGATGGCCTTCTGGAATAAGATCTAATGCAGAATTTGTCATGCCAACAATGAAATAAGGAAAAAAATGAAAAAAATATCTTTAATAGGAGCAGGTCAAATTGGGGGCACTCTTGCTCACTTAATAGGAACCAAAGAAGTAGCTGATGAAGTGGTACTATTTGATGTTGCAAGTGGCATAGCTAAAGGAAAAGCTCTAGACATAGCTCAATCTTCCTCAGTTGATGGTTTTAATGTGAAATTTTCAGGTACAGACAATTATGAAGATATAAAAGATTCAGATGTAATAATAATCACTGCAGGAGTTCCAAGAAAACCAGGAATGAGCAGAGATGATTTATTGGGTATTAATCTAAAAATTATTAAACAAGTAGCAGAAGGCATTAAAAAAAATGCACCTAATGCATTTGTTATATGTATCACAAATCCATTAGATGTTATGGTGATGGCCTTTCAAAAATTTTCTGGGTTACTAGCAAATAAAGTAGTTGGAATGGCAGGAATTTTAGACAGCTCAAGATTTAAATTATTTTTATCTCTAGAGCTAAACGTTCCTGTAAAAGAAATTGAGGCAATGGTTATGGGAGGTCATGGAGACACAATGGTTCCCCTACCAAGATTCACAAAAGTTTCAGGTAAACCATTACTAGACTTAGTTAAAGAAGGAAAAATATCTCCAGAAAGATTAGAGGAAATTAACCAAAGAACTAGAGATGGTGGAGCTGAGATTGTTAAATATTTAGAAAAAGGTTCTGCATTTTATGCACCAGCAGCTTCAGGAGTACAAATGGCAGAAGCATACTTAAAAGATGAAAAAAAATTACTTCCATGTGCAGTTCATTTAAATGGAGAATATGGTGTTAGCGATGTTTATGCAGGTGTACCGGTAATAATTGGTAAAGATGGTGTTGAAAAAATAGAACAAATAGACTTGGATGAAAAAGAAAAAAAAGAATTTATGCACTCGATAGATGCTGTGAAAGCATTATGGGAAGCTGCATCAAAAATAGACCCAGATTTGTCTAAATAAATCATGAACATCCATGAACACCAAGCAAAAAAAATCTTAAAAGAATATGGGGCAGTTGTGCCTGAAGGTATTTTTGCTTTCACGGTTGATGAATTGATTAAAAAAGCAAAATCATTAAAAACAGAAAAGTTTGTATTAAAAGCACAAATCCATGCTGGTGGAAGAGGTAAAGCAGGAGGTGTAAAAATTTTAGATACCATTGAAGAGTTAAGTGTTGCTGCAAAAGAATTATTGGGAAAAACACTTGTAACACATCAAACTGGTCCCGAAGGTAGAGAGGTAAAGAGATTATATGTGGAAGTATCTTCCAATATAGATAAAGAATTTTATCTATCATGCTTAATTGATAGAGCAAGTTCAAAAATTGTATTTATTTCAAGTGATCAAGGTGGAATGGATATTGAAGAGGTTGCAGATAAAACGCCTGAAAAAATTATAACAACAAAAGTAGATATTGTTAATGAAATCTCAGATTCTGATTGTGAGAAAATAATTAAAATTTATAGCTTAACTGACGATACTAAAAAGCAAGCAATAGCACTAATTAAATCAGTATATAATATGTTTTTAGGGACAGATGCCAATATGGTTGAGGTTAACCCACTAATATTAACTAAAGAAAAAAACATAATATGCTTAGACGCAAAGGTTAATTTTGATTCTAACGCGCTATTTAGACATCCTGAAATTATAGAGTTAAGAGATTTAAATGAGGAAGATCCAGCAGAAATAGAAGCAAGCAAACATGATCTTGCTTATATAAAATTAGATGGAAGCATTGGCTGTATGGTTAATGGAGCAGGTTTAGCAATGGCTACAATGGATATAATTAAATTATATGGAGAAGAGCCAGCAAATTTTCTAGATGTTGGTGGTGGAGCTTCAAAAGAAAAAGTTTCTGCTGCATTAAAAATAATTCTTTCAGATAAAAACGTTAAAGGCATACTAATAAATATTTTTGGTGGAATAATGAGATGTGATGTCCTTGCTCAAGGAGTGGTTGATGCTGCTAAAGAGATAAACATAAGCGTTCCATTGGTAGTTAGACTTGCAGGAACAAACTTTAAAGAAGGAAAAGAAATTTTAGATCATTCAGGATTAAAATTAATTTCAGCAGAAAATTTAGATGATGCTGCACAAAAAATAGTAGAGGCTATAAAATAGAATGTCAGTTTTAATTAATAAAAATACAAAAGTTATATGTCAAGGTTTCACAGGTGCACATGGAACTTTTCATTCTGAACAAGCATTAAAGTATGGAACAAATCTTGTAGGTGGAGTAACACCCAAAAAAGGAGGACAAAAACATCTTGAACGTCCAGTATTTAATACTGTAGCTGAAGCTAAAAAAGAAGTTGGTACTGATGCAACTATGATTTATGTGCCAGCAAAATTTGCAGCAGCAGCTATAATAGAAGCTATTGATGCATCTATTGAGCTTATAGTTTGTATTACTGAAGGTATACCAATTCAAGATATGCTTCGTGTTAAACAAAAGCTAAATAATTCAAAAAGCAGATTGATAGGACCTAATTGTCCAGGAATAATTACTCCTGATGAATGTAAAATTGGAATTATGCCTGGAAATATTCACAAGAAAGGTTCTGTGGGAATTGTTTCAAGATCTGGAACTTTAACCTATGAGGCAGTTGCACAAACAACTGAAAATGGATTAGGGCAATCTACTTGTATAGGTATTGGTGGAGATCCAATAAATGGAACAAACTTTATTGATTGTTTAGATTTATTTTTAAAAGATGATGAGACGGAATCTATTCTTATGATAGGAGAAATTGGCGGTTCTGCAGAAGAAGAAGCAGCTGAATTTGTTAAAAATCATAAAATAAAAAAGCCTATGGTTGGGTTTGTTGCTGGAATAACAGCACCCCCAGGAAGAACTATGGGGCACGCAGGAGCTATTATCTCAGGTGGCAAGGGTGGAGCAGAGGATAAGATTAAAAAAATGGAGGAATGTGGGATCACAATTGCAAAATCACCATCTGAACTAGGCAAAACATTATTTAATAAATTATCTAATTGAAAATTATTTATCTGATATTATATCAATAAAATAGATGTCATCATCAAAAAATCTCGAATTCGAAAAAACGTCATTTCTTAGTAAATCAAATAGTGCATTTATAGAACAAATGTATTTAAAATTTATTAATAAAGACAAAGATCTCCCTGAAAGTTGGCAGCATTACTTTGAGGTTATAAGTGAAGACTTAAGTATGATCGCTAAGGAAATTAATGGACCATCATGGAGTGTAAAACAAAAAATTGATATTGATGAAATTGAAAAAAGGATTGAAGAAGATGAAAAAAAACTTTCTAATGGAAGCAATGATGCAAAAGTTAATTCAAAAGATTTAATCAAAAGTAATGTTAATTCCATTAGAGCTGTTGCACTAATTAGAGCCTATAGACAAAGGGGACATTTATTAGCAAAGCTTGACCCACTCCTAATGATGAAAACAGAGTATCTTGATGAATTACACCCTGAATATTATGGATTTAAAAAAGAAAATTATAATGAGAAAATTTATTTAGATGGTGTGATAAATAAAGAGCACTCTACTGTAAAAGAGATATTAAGTTTTTTGAATAAAACTTATTGTGGGCCAATTGGTTATGAGTATATGCATATATCAAACCCAACTGAAAGAAAATGGCTTAGAGATAGAATTGAACAGGATGAGAACTCTCTTCAATTCACAAAAAATGGTAAAGAAGCTATTTTAAAAAAACTTATTCAAGCTGAAGGATTTGAAAAATTTTTACATACGAAATATGTTGGTACAAAAAGATTTGGATTAGATGGAGGAGAAAGCTTAATCCCCGCTTTAGAGCAAATTATTAAAATTGCTGGTCAATCAGGAGCTAAAGAAGTTAAAATTGGAATGTCTCACAGAGGCAGACTCAATGTGCTAGCAAACGTTTTACAAAAATCATATAAAAGAATATTCAATGAATTTGCAGGAGACATACAAGCATTTGGAGAAGAGGGTGCGGGAGATGTGAAATACCATTTAGGAGCATCGTCCGATAGAGAATTTGATGGAAATTCTATACATGTGGGTCTTACAGATAACCCTTCACACTTAGAGGCGGTCAATCCTGTTGTATTAGGACAGACCAGAGGAAAACAATTTTTTCATGAAGACAAAAATAGAAATAAAGTTTTACCCATTTTAATACATGGTGATGCAGCGTTTGCTGGCCAAGGTGTTGTTGCAGAATGTTTCGCAATGTCTGGTTTACCAGGACATAATACAGGGGGAACAATTCATTTTATTGTTAATAATCAAATAGGCTTTACAACAAGCCCAAGGTTTGCAAGATCATCACCATATCCATCGGATGTTGCAAAAATGGTAGATGCCCCAATACTTCATGTAAACGGTGATGACCCAGAAGCCGTTGTTTATGCGACAAGAGTTGCAACAGAATTTAGGCTAAAATTTAACAGAGACGTTGTGGTTGATATAATCTGCTACAGAAGGTTTGGCCATAATGAAGGGGATGAACCTTCATTTACTCAACCACTAATGTATAAAAAAATTAGATCACACCCTACACCAGTAGAAGTATATGGAAGCAAATTAATAAATGAAAATACCCTTTCAGAAAGTGAACTTAAAAATTTTAAAACTGATTTTAAAAATTTACTAGATGATCAATACAAAAATGCAAAAGATTATAAACCAAAAATTGAGTGGTATGAGGGAAGCTGGTCAAGATATAAACCAGAAAAAGGAAAAGATAAAAGAGGCATAAGTGGTTTTGACCAGAAAAAACTTTTAGAAATTTCTGAAAAAATTAATTCAATACCTGAAGGATTAAATTTACATAAAACTATAATTAAAATTTTAAATACTAGAAGATTGGCAGTGTCAGATGGAAAGGGCATAGATTGGTCAACAGCTGAAGCGCTAGCATTTGGGTCCTTATTAGAAGAGGGATATCCAGTAAGACTAGTTGGACAAGATTCTGGTAGAGGAACTTTTAGTCAAAGACATTCAGTTTTAAGAAATCAGCTAGATAATAGTCGATATGTACCATTAAATAATATTTCAAATAATCAAAAACAGTTTGAAGTAGTGGATAGCTTTTTGTCAGAATTAGCAGTTTTAGGTTTTGAATACGGTTATAGTTTAGTTCAGCCAAACACTCTAACAATGTGGGAAGCACAATTTGGTGATTTTGCAAATGGTGCACAAGTAGTAATAGATCAATTTATTGCATCAGGAGAAAGAAAATGGACAAGAGCATCAGGGTTAGTAATGCTTTTACCACATGGATATGAAGGTCAAGGCCCTGAACATTCATCGGCTCGTTTAGAAAGATTTTTACAATTATGCTCTAATGACAACATGCAAGTAATGAATTGCACTACTCCTGCAAATTATTTTCATGCACTAAGAAGACAAATGCATAGAGATTTTAGAAAACCATTAATCATGATGACACCTAAATCTTTATTAAGAAACAAGTATTGTGTTTCGAACTTAGAAGATTTTAATAAAGAAAATTCATTTCATAGAATATTATGGGACCATGCTGTGGACCCAAAAACTAATGGTTTTATAAAATTAAGAAAAGCTTCAGATATCAAAAAAGTAATAATGTGTTCAGGTAAAGTTTATTTTGATTTATTAGATGCTAGAGAAAAACTAAAAATAGATGATGTAATATTGTTCAGAATTGAACAACTATATCCATTTCCTGCAAAAACTCTTGTTAAGGAACTTAAACCTTACGCGAAAAATGCTAAGTTTTATTGGTGCCAGGAAGAACCAAAAAATATGGGTGGATGGTTCTCAGTAAGAGACTATATACAATGGACATTAGAAACTATTAACGCTAATAATAGTAAAATTTCTTATATAGGAAGAAGTCCAGATGCATCTCCAGCAACAGGATATGCAAAAAGACACATTTCACAACAACAAGAGATTATTAACAAGGTTTTTGAATAAAAATGAGTGAAAAAATTTTAGTACCAGTTTTGGGTGAGAGCATAACAGAGGCAACGGTTGCTAAATGGCTTAAAAATGAAGGTGACACAGTTGAAGCCGATGAAGCAATTGTAGAACTAGAAACTGACAAAGTTAATTTAGAAGTTCCATCTCCCATAGATGGAGTTTTATCAGAAATAAATTCAAAAGATGGTGAAACAGTAGAAGTAGGAGCCCTGCTTGGTATGATAAGTCAAAATGGAACTCAACCATCTGAAAAAAAAATAATTACAAAAATTGAACCAAAAAAAAATGAAAATAATGTAGTTAATTTAGAAATTAAAAAAGAAGTTCCTAAAGTTTTTAAAGGACCTGAAGAGGAAGAGCCTTTAATACTAACCAATGAAGCTAAAGAAGAAAAAACCGATTCTTCAAATAAAAATAGTGAAGTACTTTCACCAGCTGTAAGAAAAATGGCAGTTGAAAATAAAATCGATTTAAAAAAAGTTAGTGGCTCTGGTAAAGAGGGTAGAATTCTTAAAGGTGATCTAATTAGCATGATGGGAGAAAACCCTCAGCCATCAGAAAGAAAAATTAAATATGGTCAAGAAGAGAGAATTAAAATGTCTAGGCTTAGACAGACAATTGCAAAAAGATTAAAACAAGCACAAGAAAATGCAGCATTATTAACAACTTTTAATGAAGTTGATATGACTGGCATAATGGAAATGAGAAAAGAGAACCAGGAAGATTTCCAAAGCAGGTACGGAATTAAATTAGGGTTTATGTCATTTTTTATAAAAGCATGTGTTGCTGCACTTAAAATGTATCCATCAGTTAATGCTGAAATTGATGGAGATGAAATTATTTATAAAAATTATTATAATATGAGCTTTGCAGTAGGAACTGAAAAGGGATTAGTAGTGCCAGTATTAAGAGACGCTGATCAATTATCATTTGCTGATATTGAAAAAAATATTAAAACTATTTCTGAAAAAGCAAGAGATGGAAAAATAACCATAGAAGACCTTCAGGGTGGAACCTTTACAATTAGTAATGGTGGAGTTTATGGTTCAATGCTATCTACTCCAATATTAAACTTACCTCAATCTGGTGTGTTAGGTATGCATAATATAGTTGAAAGACCAATGGTGGTTGATGGTGAAATTAAAATTAGACCTATTATGTATCTTGCCTTGTCTTATGATCACAGAATTATTGATGGTAAAGAGTCAGTATCATTCTTAAAAATGGTTAAAGAAAACTTAGAGGATCCAAGAAGGTTGTTTTTAAATATTTAAATGTCAGATAAATTTCAAGCAGTTGTAATAGGTGGTGGTCCAGGAGGTTATGTGTGTGCAATAAGATTAGCACAATTGGGACTTAAAACTGCATGTATAGAATCAAGAGGCTCATTAGGTGGAACTTGTTTAAATGTTGGGTGTATACCTTCTAAAAATTTATTAAATATTTCTGAAAATTATCATAAGGCACAGAATTTCTCTAAACTTGGCATTGAGGTGGGTGAGGTAAAACTTAATCTTCAAAAAATGATGCAAAATAAGGATAAAGCAGTAACAATTTTGACTAAGGGTGTAGAGTTTTTATTTAAAAAAAATAAAGTCACTTATTTTAAAGGCACTGGAAGCTTTAAATCAGCAAATAAAATCTCAATATTAGATGATCAAAAAAAAGAAACCATAATTGAAACAGATAAAATAGTAATTAGTACAGGGTCAGTTCCAGTCGCATTACCAGGTATTGAATTTGATGAAAAAATAATTGTATCTTCAACAGGTGCATTAACTCTGCAATCGGTTCCAAGAAAAATGGTTGTAGTTGGTGGTGGTTATATAGGATTAGAGATGGGGTCTGTTTGGTCTAGATTAGGTGCAGAAGTACATGTAGTTGAATTTTTAGAGCATATTACTCCTGGTATGGATAGAGAAATATCTACAGAGTTTATGAAAATATTAAAGAAACAAGGAATTAATTTTCATATGCAGACAAAAGTAGAAGGAATTAAAAAAAATGCTAATGGTGCTATAGTGACAACATCAGATAAAGATGGAAAAAAAGTAGATTTTGATTGTGATGTGGTTCTTATATCTGTTGGTAGAAAACCTAACACAACCAACTTAAACTTAGAAGCAGTTGGTGTTGAACTAGATGAAAAGAAAAGAATTAAAACTAACAAAACATTTCAAACAAATATTAAGAATGTGTATGCTATTGGAGATGTAATTGAAGGACCAATGTTAGCGCACAAAGCTGAAGATGAAGGTATTGCTGTTGCAGAAAATATTGCAGGACAATCAGGACATGTTAATTATGATATTATTCCTGGAGTTGTTTATACAACACCAGAAGTTGCTTCAATTGGGAAAACAGAAGAACAATTAAAAGAAGCAAATACTAAATATAAAATTGGTAAATTTTCATTTATGGCAAATTCAAGAGCCAAAGCAATTGATGAAGCAGAAGGCTTTGTTAAAATTCTAGCTGATGAAAAAACAGATAGAGTTCTAGGAGCACATATTATTGGACCTCATGCAGGTGAATTAATTGGGGAAATTGGAGTTGCAATGGAGTTTGGTGCTAGCGCTGAAGATATTGCAAGAACATGTCATGCGCACCCAACATTTTCTGAAGCAGTAAAAGAAGCAGCGTTATCAGTAGATAAAAGAGCAATACACTCTTAGAATATTTTCATATTATAAAGATATGAAAGTACCGATTCTTATACCAAATATTTTTAATCATCCTTTCACCTACAATTCTGATTTAACTTTAAAAGTTGGTGACTACGTGGTGGTACCCTTTGGAAAGTCAGAGGTAACAGGAGTCGTGTGGGATGACTTTGAAAAAAAAACAAATAAAAATTTTGCAATTAAAAAAGTTTTGAGGAAATTAGATGTTCCACCTTTAAAGAAAAATATAGTTAAATTCCTAAACTGGTTTTCAGAATACAATATGACACCTAAAGGTATGGCGTTAAAATTATTATTATTAAGTAGTGGTGCCATAGAAAAGTTACCAATTGAAGCTTATGAAGCATTCAAAATTGATATCAAAGAAAATGAAATAAAACTTTCTAAAGAGCAAAAAAATTCATTAAAAAAAATGAATGTATTAAATCAAAAATTTAGAGTTCATGTTTTACAAGGCACTACAGGTTCAGGTAAAACAATGGTCTATTTTGAGGCTTTAAAAGAGATAATTAATAAAGGTTTTCAAGGGTTAATTCTATTACCAGAAATTGGATTAACAGGACAATTTCAAAATAAATTTATAGAATTTTTTGGTTTCAAGCCTGCCGTATGGCATTCAGGCATTACCAAAAAAAATAAAGAAATTATTTGGAGTGGAATAGCAAATGACAAAATTAAAGTTGTAATTGGTGCTCGATCTTCATTATTTTTACCTTTTAAAAAACTAGGATTAATTATTGTTGATGAAGAACATGATCAATCTTACAAACAAGATGAGGGTGTAGCTTATAATGCAAGAGATATGGCAATTTCAAGAGCATCTTTTGAAAATATTCCAATCAATTTAATAACTGCAGTTCCATCTATTGAAACCTATGACAATATTAAAAAAGGTAAATATACTTTATCAAAACTTGATCAAAGATATTTAAATGCATCTTTGCCAAAATATGAAATAATTAATCTAAATAATTTCAAACTTGAGTCTCAATCCTGGATATCTAAAGAAACAATTGAAAAAGTAAACTTACATCTTGAAAAAAAAGACCAAGTATTGTTTTTTTTAAATAGAAGAGGATTTTCTCCACATGTATTATGTAAAAAATGCTTTACTAGTTATTCATGTCCAAATTGTTCAATAAATTTGGTATATCATAAAAACAAACAAAATTTATTGTGTCACTACTGTGGATACAAAGCTTTACTAAATAGAGATTGTTCTAAAGAGGGTAAATGTGATTTTATTTTTAGCGGTCCTGGAGTTGAAAGGATATCTGAAGAAGTAAAAAAAATTTTTCCTACTAAGGAAATAACTATATTTTCCAGTGACACAATGAATAAAAAAAGTTCTTCAAATATTTTGGAAAAAATTATAAATAATGAAATCCAAATTTTAATTGGGACTCAATTAATTTCTAAAGGATTTCATTTTCCAAGCTTAAATTGCATAGTAGTAGTTGATATTGATTTATCATCACAAGGTCACGACTTAAGAGGTGCTGAAAAAAACCTACAATTATATCATCAACTTTCAGGAAGAGCAGGTAGGACAGGAAAACCAGCAACTGTTTATTTTCAAACTTACAATCTAAATACCAAAATGATTACTGATATTACTAATAAAGATCCTGATATATTTTTAGATAAAGAACTTGAAATTAGAAGAAAAAATAATCTTCCACCGTTTCAAAGATTTATTGCCTTAATAATTACTGGTAACAATGAAAAAGAACTTGAAAAAGAAGCTTATAAATTTAAAAGTTTTATAGAAAATGCTGTTGATGGTAGAGTGCTTGGTCCTGTAAATGCTCCTATATTTAGATTAAAAAGAAGATTTAGAGTAAGACTTTTGATTAGGGGTCGAAAATCTTTAAAAGTTCAAAATTCCCTTTCAAAAATCATTGAAAAATTCAAATTTCCAGGTGGAATGAAACTAACAGTTGATGTTGACCCAATAAACTTCAATTAACAAAGAAAAAACAAGACTTTTAGACAATGTGTGACTTGAAGAGCTAGGAGTCATATGTTAATTAAAACAAAATTTTAATAAATCTTCTAATATTTATAAGGAACAATAAATTGAGCAAAAATAAAGGTTTTTCTGAAACATCGGCAGGTAGGTATTCCCTGGCACTTTATGAATTAGCTGTAGAAGCTAATAATTTAAGTGAGATCGAGGTTCATTCTGCTTCAATTATTAATTTAATTGCTTCAAGTAAAGATTTTAAATCTTTAATTAAGGATCCAACGAATAACAAAGAAGACCAATTGAATGCTCTAAGTAAAATTTCAGAACAATATAAAATAAATGAATTATTAACTAAATTTTTAAGCTTTCTAATATCTAAAAGAAGATTCTTTTATGTGGATAAAATTCTAAAAAGCTTTGTTGAGACATGTTCAGTTAAAAGAGGTGAATTAAAAGCAGAATTAACGTCTGCAAAAGATCTTACTGAAAATGAAATTAACAATATAAAAGAAGAATTGACTAAAAACTTTAGTTCAAAAATAAAATTAAACTACAAACACGATGCAAGTTTAATTGGGGGTTTGATTGTGCAAGTCGGAAGCACAATGGTGGACACTTCCATTAAAAATAAATTACAACAAATCGAAAATAGGATGATAGAGGCATAAATGGATATAAACCCATCAGAAGTAACAAAAATATTAAAAGAGCAAATTAAAAAATTTGGCGATAAAGCAGAAGTGACTGAAGTTGGTCAAGTTTTGTCAGTAGGAGATGGTATTGCTAGAGTGTACGGATTAGATAATGTTCAAGCTGGAGAGATGGTAGAATTTTCTGATGGATCAAAAGGAATGGCTCTAAACTTAGAAAGCGAAAATGTTGGAGTTGTAATTTTTGGAGATGATAGAAAAATTAAAGAAGGTGACGTTGTTAAAAGAACAGGAAGTATCGTTGATACACCTGTCGGAAAAGAATTATTAGGAAGAGTTGTTGATGGATTAGGAAATCCAATAGATGGCAAAGGTGCTTTAGATAAAGCAACTAAAAGAAGTAGAGTTGAGGTAAAAGCTCCTGGAATTATTCCAAGACAATCTGTTAGTGAACCAATGCAAACAGGCTTAAAATCAATTGACAGTCTAGTTCCAGTTGGAAGAGGACAGCGTGAATTAATTATTGGGGATAGACAAACTGGAAAAACTGCAGTTGCTATCGATGCAATCATTAACCAGAAAAAAATAAATGAATCTGGTGATGAGAAGCAAAAACTTTACTGTATCTATGTCGCTATAGGTCAAAAAAGATCTACAGTTAGACAAATTCAAAAAACCTTAGAAGAAGCTGGTGCAATGGAATATACAACTATTGTTGCTGCTACTGCTTCAGATGCAGCGCCGCTTCAGTTTTTAGCACCATATACAGGCTGCACTATGGGTGAATACTATAGAGATAATGGTATGCATGCATTAATCATTTATGATGATTTATCTAAACAGGCTGTAGCTTATAGACAAATGTCACTTTTATTAAGAAGACCTCCAGGAAGAGAAGCTTATCCGGGAGATGTATTTTATTTACACAGTAGATTACTTGAGAGAGCAGCCAAGCTTAGTGATGAGCATGGCGGAGGTTCGTTAACCGCTCTTCCTATAATTGAAACGCAAGGTGGAGACGTATCAGCCTTTATTCCAACTAACGTTATTTCAATTACAGATGGTCAAATATTTCTTGAAACAGAATTATTTAACCAAGGAATTAGACCAGCGATTAACGTAGGTCTATCAGTTTCTAGAGTTGGATCTGCAGCCCAAACAAAAGCAATGAAAAAAGTTTCTGGCTCCATGAAGCTGGAGCTTGCTCAATATAGAGAGATGGCTGCCTTTGCACAATTTGGATCTGATTTAGATGCATCAACACAAAAACTTTTAAATAGAGGTTCAAAACTTACTGAACTTTTAAAACAAAAACAATATTCCCCTATGACAGTTGCTGAGCAAGTAATTTCAGTTTTCTGTGGAGTTAAAGGTTATTTAGATGATGTAGAGCTTAAAGATATTGCTGAGTTTGAATCTAAGATTATTGAAAAATGTAAATCTGAAAAACCAGAAATTTTAGAGTCTGTTTTAAGTACAGGTAAACTTGAAGAAGATACTGAAAAATTGTTAGTTGAAACTATCATGGAACTTAAGAAGAACTTTAATTCTTAAAATATGGCAACACTAGACGACTTAAAAAAAAGAATAGCGAGTGTAAAGTCTACACAAAAAATTACCAAAGCCATGAAAATGGTTGCGGCTGCTAAACTTAGAAGAGCACAAGAAAATGCCGAAAAGGGAAGACCTTATTCTGAAAAAATGAATAACATTATTCTTAATTTATCTAGTGGTATTTCTGATAAGGAAAATGCTCCTAAACTTCTTTCTGGAACAGGTGAAGATAAGGTGCATTTATGTATTGTGTTAACATCTGATCGTGGTCTATGTGGTGGTTTTAATACAAATATTATTAAAAAAGCCAAAGCATATTTTCAAAAAATATCTGATGAGGGAAAAACTTTAAAAATTATAACCGTTGGATCTAAAGGGTATGATCAATTAAAAAGAGTTTATAAAGATGATATCGTAGAGAGAATATCTTTTAAAGACTCAAAAACTATCAATTATCTAGATGCTGAAAAAGTAGGAAAAATGATAATTGAAAACTTTGAAAAAGAAGAATTTGATGTGTGTACAATTTTTTATAATAAATTTAAAAATGTAATCACTCAGATACCTCAAGAACAACAAATAATTCCTTTAAAAACATCTGAAGCAGAAGAAAATTCTTCTGAGGATAATTATGAATTTGAACCAGATGAAGATGAAATTTTAAGCAATTTATTGCCTAAAAATATATCTACTCAGATTTTTAAAGCGATGTTAGAAAATTCAGCTAGCGAACAGGGCTCAAGAATGAGTGCTATGGATAATGCAACCCGTAACGCAGGTGAAATGGTTGACAAGCTAACTATTGAGTATAATAGAAGTCGTCAAGCAGCTATTACAAAAGAACTAATTGAAATCATATCAGGAGCGGAAAGTTTATAATTATGAGCAAAGGAAAAATCACACAGATCATTGGAGCAGTAGTAGACGTAAAATTTGATGGAGAATTACCAGAAATTTTATCAGCATTAGAATGTAAAAATGGAGACAACAGACTAGTTTTAGAAGTTGCCCAGCACCTTGGTGAATCAAGTGTAAGAACAATTGCAATGGATGCTACTGAAGGATTAAAAAGAGGAGACGAGGTAACTGCAACAGGTGCTCCTATTCAAGTTCCAGTTGGTCCAGAAACTTTAGGAAGAATTATAAATGTAATAGGTGAACCTATCGATGAAAAAGGTGAAGTTAAAACAAAAGAAAAATGGCCAATTCATAGATCTGCACCTGAATTTAGTGATCAGTCAACAGAGACAGAAATTCTAGTTACAGGAATCAAAGTAGTTGATCTATTAGCACCATACGCCAAAGGAGGAAAAATTGGTTTATTTGGAGGTGCGGGTGTTGGTAAGACAGTACTTATTATGGAATTAATTAATAACGTAGCAAAAGCTCATGGTGGATTTTCTGTCTTTGCTGGTGTTGGTGAAAGAACTAGAGAAGGAAATGATCTTTATCACGAAATGATAGACTCAGGTGTTATTAAGCCAGAAGGTCCAGGATCAAAAGCTGCACTAGTGTATGGTCAAATGAATGAACCCCCAGGAGCTAGAGCAAGAGTTGCCTTAACAGGCTTAACTGTGGCTGAATATTTCAGAGATCAAGAAGGACAAGATGTATTATTCTTTGTTGATAACATCTTTAGATTTACTCAAGCAGGCTCAGAAGTTTCTGCACTATTAGGAAGAATTCCTTCAGCAGTTGGATATCAGCCTACACTTGCAACAGACATGGGTAACCTTCAAGAAAGAATTACAACTACCAACAAGGGTTCCATTACATCTGTGCAAGCGATTTATGTACCAGCAGATGACTTAACTGACCCGGCACCCGCTACATCTTTTGCTCACTTAGATGCGACAACTGTATTATCAAGACAGATAGCTGAAATTGGAATTTATCCAGCAGTTGACCCTCTAGATTCTACTTCTAGAATTTTAGATCCTAGAATAGTTGGAGATGAGCATTACAGAGTTGCCAGAGAAGTGCAAAAAATTCTTCAAACTTACAAATCACTACAAGATATTATTGCGATTTTAGGAATGGATGAATTATCTGAAGAAGATAAATTAACGGTAGCTAGAGCGCGTAAAATACAAAGATTTTTATCACAACCTTTCTTTGTTGCTGAAGTCTTTACTGGTTCTCCAGGAAAATTAGTAGATTTAGAATCTACAATTAAAGGTTTTGCTGCAATATGTAATGGTGAGTATGATCATTTACCAGAAGCTGCATTCTATATGGTGGGTACAATTGAAGAAGCTGTAGAAAAAGCAGGAAAAATGGCGAAAGATGCTGCCGCATAATGAGTGAAGAGTTCAAAATAGAAATTGTAAACCCAGAAAAATCTTTTCTTTCAAAAGAAGATGTAACAGAAGTTGTTGTACCTGCTTTTGAGGGAGAAATGGGGATTTTAAAGGACCATATCTCAATTATTTCATTCCTAAAGCCAGGGATTATTAAAATCTTTTCTAAATCAGGAGAGGATAATTACTATGTTGAGGATGGAATTGTTGAATTTAAAAATAATAATTTATCAGTTCTAACAAGTTCTATTTTTAATATTAAAGATATTGATAAAGATAAAATTAGCGAATTACTTGCTCAAGCAGAAGAAAATTCAAAAAATAGTGACATTACGGATCAAAATAAATACTTAGTTGATCAAAAAATTGATGTCCTAAAAACTCTTAATTAAGAATTTCTTTTACTTTTTCTTTAACATCTTTGTACACATGCAGCTTAAAGTCTACAACTAGGTCAGTTATATTCTCAAGATCAATCCATTTCCATTCACAAAATTCAGGATGTTTAGTCTTAATATCAATCTCGTTATCTTGCCCTAAGAATTTCATTATAAACCACTTTTGTTCCTGACCCCTATACTTACCATTCCAAATTATGCCTAATAAGTTTTTTGGTAATTCATAAGAGATTAATCCATCACACTCTTTAATTAGTTCAACATTTTTTATACTAGTTTCTTCTTCTAACTCTCTGTAAGCAGCAGTTAAGTAGTCCTCACCCTTATCAACACCACCTTGGGGCATCTGCCAAAAATTTTTTTTATTATCAATTCTTCTTGCAACAAAAACTTTATTATCTTTGTTTAGCACAACAATTCCAACTCCACTTCTAAGAGGTAAATTTACTTTACTATTTGACATTTATCCGTTGAGTAATTTTATTGCAAAATTCAGTTGATTATCGGTTTCAGAATTAAATTTAAAATCATCTGAACCTTCTGTAACTTCTATATCAGGTGTTACACCTACTTCGGAAATAGATTTTCCTGAAGGGAGATAATATTTTGCAATTGTTAATCTAATAGCACCTCTATTTTTTAAAGGGATTATTGATTGTACAGAACCTTTTCCATAACTATTTTCTCCAAGTATAATAGCTCTTTTATGATCTTTTAATGCACCTGCTACTATTTCTGATGCCGACGCTGATCCATAGTTAATAAGTATAATTAGTGTTTTACCATTTGTTAGATCACCTTTTTTAGCAAACCATTTTCGATTTTCTGAGGCTTGTCGACTTCTTGTCGATACAATCTCACCATTATCTAAAAAAAAGTCTGAAATTTTAATTGCCTGAGAAAGCAAGCCACCAGGGTTATTTCTTAAATCTAAGATATATCCCTTTAGATCTTTATTTTTATTTAATTTATTAATCTTTTCTTTAATTTGTTCACTACTATTTTCGTTGAAGGAAGTTAGTCTTATATAGCCAATGTTATTATCTATAAGTTCAGATTTTACAGATTGAACCTGAATAACCTCTCTCGTTATATTAAAGGTTAATGCTTTTTTTACACCTCTTCTTCTAACTGTTATTTCAATACTCGATCCAACAGGTCCCCTCATTAAGTCTACTGCTTGCATTAATGTTTTGCCTTGAACCTGAGTATTATTAATTTTTACAATATAATCACCAGCTTTTAATCCTGCTTTTGATGCTGGAGTATTATCTATTGGTGATATCACTTTTACAACACCTGCTTCCATACCAACTTCAATACCAAGCCCACCAAACTCTCCACTAGTTTCAGTTTGCATACCCTCAAAACTTTCTGGCGTCATATATGCGGAATAGGGATCAAGAGATTGCAATAAACCATTTATGGCTGAATCCATACTTTTTGATTGATCTACCTCATCAACATATTCTTTGCTAATTTTTTCAAGCACCTCACCAAACAAATCAATTTTTTTATATAAGTCAGTATTTTCAGAAAAACTTTTTTGAAAAGTAAATAATAGTATTATAAAAAAAATAAAAAATCTTTTGGTCAAAATCATATCATTACTTTTTCTTTAGGAATGATTTCTGACCATATTTTTTCTAATTCATAAAATTTTCTTTTATCAGGATGAAATATGTGAACAATCAAGTCTATACCATCAACTAATTTCCAGTCACTACTTTCTTTTCCTTCAATCTTAGAATTTTTTACTCCATTGGTCTTTAATTTTTCTAGCACCATTTCAGATAAAGCTTGAATATGTCTAGAAGAAGTTCCACTTGCTATAATCATATAGTCAGCCATTGAACTTTTATTTTTAAGATCTATTGAAATAATATCTAGGGCTTTATTGGAATCTAAGGTGTTTAGGATTAAATCTTTAAGGTCTATGTTTTTTTCCATTAATACATTTAACCTTATCAAATTTTTCTTAATTGAGAAGATGAAATATTAACCTTTTTAAAATTAATAAAAGATAATTTATTTTTATTTATACCATTAAAGGTCACAGACTTTAGCGATTTAGCTTTATATCCCTGTCGATCAAATACAAGCAGATTGCATTTTTTTATAATGGATTTCCATTTATACCATTTATGAAAATTGATTAGATTATCTGCACCCATAATAAAATAGATCTCAAATTTTTTATCTTTATCTAAATAATTGATGAGGTCGATTGTTTTATTGGAGAGAACTTTTTCTTCATAAAATTTTACTTTAATAAAATTATTTTTACCAATGAATTTTTTTGCAAATTTTATTCTACTTTTTAGATTTGTTTTACTTGTATTTTTAAATGGGTTTTGTTTAGTAATTGCCCATATAATATTTTTTAATTCTAATATTTTTTTAGCCTGTTTAGAGATTTCTAAATGACCTTTGTGGGCAGGATCAAAAGTTCCCCCTAAGATTCCAATTTTTGTCTTTTTCTGTTTTAAGTTATTTTCTGGTTTTGCCATTACTAATAATTTCGTATTTGTATGAAATGAGCTGCTCTAATCCAACAGGTCCTCGTGGAGGTAAAGTATTTGTCGAAATGCCAACCTCACCACCAAAACCGAATTCACCACCATCAGCAAATTGAGTAGATGTATTATGCATTGCTATTGAACTTTTAACATTTTTTAAGAATTTATTTGCAGTTTTTCTATTTTTAGTAATGATAGAGTCAGTGTGCATAGTTCCATATTTGTTAATATGGCTAATGGCATCGTCACAATCTTTAACTGTTTTTACAGAAACTGCTGCTGATAAATATTCAGTAGACCAATCTTTTTCTTTTGCTGGATAAATTTTTCCTTTGTAATATTTTTTAAAAAAACGATCTCCATAAATTTTGCAGTTATTTTCTTCTAACTTTTTTAAAATTGGGTTACAGAATTTCTTAACAATTTTTTCATGCATCAAAATTGTTTCCGTAGCCCCACAAATACTAGTATTTCTTAGTTTGGCATTATAGGTAACGTTTGTAGCCATCTTTAGATTGGCATCCTTATCAATAAAAGTATGACAAACACCTTCCAAGTGACCGATAATAGGGACGTTAGAAAATTGTTGAACTCTTTTTACTAAATTTTTTCCACCACGAGGTATTATTACATCAATATAATCTTTCATTTTTGAAAGCATAAAGTCGACCATTTTTCTGTCTTTAGAGTCTATAAATTGAATAAAGTTTTCATTCACTCTATTTTCCTTAAGTGACTTTCGAAATAGTTTTGCTAAAATCTTATTAGTATTTATAGCCTCAGAGCCACCCTTTAAAATTACAGCATTTCCAGATTTGAAGCATAAACTTGCAACATCAGATGTAACGTTGGGTCTACTTTCGTAAATAACACCTATGACACCAATAGGTATAGACACCCTGCTAATTGTTAAACCATTTGGTCTACGCCATTTTTCTAAAGTGGCATTAACTGGATCTTTTAAGTTAGCAATTTTATCTATAGAATTTTTTATACCTATTAATTTTTTTTCATTAATAGTTAATCTTTCTATTAGATTACTTTTTAAGCCCATGCTAAAAGCAAATTGAATATCTTTTTGATTAGCTTTAAGTATGGTTTTTTTTTCTTTGTCTAATAAGAAAGCATACCTTTTTAAAATTTTATTTTTAGTTTTTGAATTAACTCTATCAAGTGAAGCTTTTCTTGCATTTTGACCTATTAAACTCATATATCTACTCATTTTATACCTCTACTATATCATCTTTATGAATTACTTCTGATTTTGAAATATATCCTAATAATTTTTCTATTTCTTTTGAGTGGTGACCCATTATTTTTTCTATTTCATCAGATGAAAAAGAGCTAAGCCCTCTTGCGCATTCGTAATTATTTTTATCTAAAACTTTAATATGATCTCCTTTACTAAATCGGCCAGATACTTTTTTTATTCCTGCTGCTAATAAACTTTTACCATTTGAAAGCGCTTGTTTTGCACCATCATCAATAATCAGCGCACCTTTAGGAGAAATAGAGCTGATAATCCATTTTTTTCTAGCATCTAATTTTGAAACTTTAGGTAAAAACCATGTACAATTATTTTCATCTGTTATTTTTTTAATGGGTCGGTTTAACAAGCCATTTGCAATTACCATTTGGCATCCTGATAATTGACAGATTTTAGCAGCATCTATTTTAGTTCTCATACCACCAGTGCCATGCTCACTAATACTTTTAGTGGCTATTTTTTCTATATCTTTATCTATATTTCTTATTTCTTTTATTAATTTTGCATTTTTATATATTTTTGGATTATGTGTATAAAGACCGTCTACATCAGAAAGTAATATAAGAGAGTCTGCGCCTGATATTTGTGCAACACGAGATGCTAGTCTATCATTATCACCATACTTAATTTCTGAAGTAGCGATAGTGTCATTTTCATTTACTATTGGTACAAAGCCTAGTTTAAATAAATTATCAAAAGTTCTTTTTGCATTAAGGGCTCTTCTTCTTTGTTCCGTATCTTCTAGAGTGAGAAGAATTTGGGAAATATTAATTTTTAATTTAACAAATGTTTCTGAAAATAAATTCATTAGTTCAATTTGCCCAATAGATGCAACAGCCTGACTTTTATCAATCTTAAGGTTTTTTTTGCTAATATTTAGTTTTTTGCAACCCATCGCTATCGCTCCAGAGCTTACAATAATAATTTTTTTATTCTGTTTTATTAATTCCTGTATATCTTTAGCAAATTCAGTCAGCCATTTTTTTCTTACCTTCTTTTTATCATCTATCAATAAAGACGAGCCAATCTTAATAATAATTATTTTAGAATCTTTAAGATACATAGGATAGTAATTTAGCTTTAATTTTGGATATTGACCCTTTGTCTAATGTTGAGAGCGTAACTACCTCAGAATCTCTATTTTTAGAAAAATTTTTTAAAATTTCTTTCACTTCTTCTTCCTCTAATAAGTCTGTCTTATTTAATACAATTATCTCTTTTTTTTCTAGTAAATCTTTACTGTAACTCCCCAACTCATTTCGAACTTGTTTATACGTATTTTCAAGGTCTTCATCAGTAATATCTATTAAATGCATTAAAGTTTTGCATCTTTCTATGTGTTTTAAAAATTGAATACCAAGACCTATACCTTCATGAGCACCTTCAACCAATCCAGGGATATCAGCTAGAGTTATTTCCTTATCGTCATAACTTGCAACACCAAGATTTGGATTTAGTGTTGTAAATTTATAGTTAGCAATTTTAGGCATCGCATTTGTAATGGAAGCTAGTAAGCTTGATTTACCTGCGTTAGGCAATCCAACAATACCAACATCAGCAATAGTTTTTAACTGAAGCCAGATTACATACTCTTCACCAGGCGCACCTTTAGTAAATTTCTTTGGAGCCCTATTAGTGGAACTTTTAAATCTAGTATTTCCAAGACCACCTTTACCACCATTAGCTACAATAAATTCTTCACCTTCTTTTTTAAAATCATAAATTAAGGTTTTATTATCCTCTTCAAAAACTTGTGTACCTATTGGAACTTTTAAAAATAAATCTTCTCCACTATGACCTGTACGATTTTGTCCTGAACCATTTACTCCTCTTCCTGCTTTATGGTGTTGTTGAAATCTATAATCGATAAGAGTATTTAAGTTTCTTTCTGATCTTAGAAATATGGTGCCACCTTTACCTCCATCGCCACCATCAGGTCCTCCGTATTCAATAAATTTTTCTCTACGAAAGCTAGGAGACCCATGTCCTCCATTACCTGCTTTTACATAAATTTTAACTTGATCTAGAAACTTCATAATACAACTCTTAGTTTTTTAGTTGTACTACTAATTGGGCTTTACTGAAACGAATGTTCTATCTGATTTACCCTTTTTAAAAACAACTTTTCCCTCAACAACAGAAAAAATTGAATGATCTTTACCCATACCCACGTTCTCTCCAGGGAAAATTTTTGTGCCTCTTTGTCTTACAATTATGTTTCCAGGAATTACTACTTCACCACCATATTTTTTAACGCCAAGTCTACGCCCAGCACTATCTCGTCCGTTTCTCGATGATCCACCAGCTTTTTTTGTTGCCATAATTACCTAGTTTATTTACTTGCTACTTCAGCCTTAACTTTTTCAATTTTTTTAGTTGGTTTTACCATTTTTTCTGCTTCTGATAAAACTTTACCATCTTTTGAAAAAATTTTGCTAATTCTAATTAATGAGTACTGTTGTCTATGACCATTTTTTCTTCTTGAGTTTTGTCTTCTTCTTTTTTTAAATATTAAAACAGTTCTATTTTTACCATTTTCTACAAGGTCAGCTTCAACTTTTGCACCTTCAACTACTGGAGAGCCAACCTCAATAGTTTTATCATCTCCATAAGCTAGGATTTCTTTGAATTCAATTTTAGTTTCAGGTTTAGAATCCTCTAATCTCTCAATTTTAAGGATTTCACCAGCTTTTACTTTGTACTGTTTTCCACCTGTTTGTATTATTGCGTATGACATTGTTTAATCTGTTTTTATAATCAGCAATATAGTCGGGGACCTATTATAGTCAAGTGCGAATAAGCTAAAAATTGTCCTTTAAATCTCTCAATTTTGAAAAGTTTTCCTCTGTACTAGATCTAAGAAAAATATTGCACTCCAATTCCTCTTTAATCGTAGATGGAATAGTAGGTAGGTTTTTTTTTAATTTTTCATCTATTTGCTTAATCTTAATTTTTAGCTTTTCATTATCTCCGTCATGAGTAATACAAAATTTAGAGTTTTGTTTGGTATATTCATGTCCACAATAGATCTTAGTTTTTTCTGGCATAGCTTTTATTTTCATTAATGAATTATACATCTGTGAGCATGTTCCCTCAAAAATCTTGCCACAACCAAGTGAAAAGAGAGTGTCTCCGGTAAAAATAGACTCTTCATTATAAAAATAAAAACATATATGACCAAGAGTATGACCAGGTATATGAAATATTTTAGCTTGGAAATTTTCTTCGTGCCACATGTCCTGATCGTCAACAAGTATATCTATTTCTGGAATTCTATCTTTGTCTCCTTTATATCCAATAACACTAGCTCCATATCTTTCTTTTAATTCTTTATTGCCCCCCACGTGATCATAATGATGATGTGTATTTAATATATATTTTAAATGTATATTTCTATCTTCCAAATATTTGATAACAGGTTTTGCTTCACTTGGATCTATCACACATGCAATATTTTTAGCATTATCAATAATTAGATAAGAATAATTATCTTGTAGACAGGGTATTATTTGAATTTCCATTTAACTCTCAATTAAAAAAATACCCAGCTCTGCTGATAAATTTTTAGTATTTAGATTAAGTTTATTAATAGAAGATATTTTTTCATTATGCAGAGCTGATGACTTATCTAATTTAATTTTTCTATTTTCACAAAAATTATAAAAATCTTTTATGGTACACATATGAAGATTGGGAGTATTATACCACTCATCAGGTAGATTTTTTGTAATTGGCATGGTTCCTTTAATTAATAGGTGAAGTCTAACCTTCCAAAAACCAAAATTAGGTATTGTAACAATTGCTTTTTTGCCAACTCTCAATAGCTCTTTGATAACTATTTCAGGATTTAAAAATGCTTGTAATGTTTGACTTAAAATAACAAAATCAAAGGAACTGTCAGGAAATTGCAATAGATCTTTTTCTGCATCCCCTTCAATAACTGTTAGTCCTTTTGATAAACATTTTTGAACATTGTCTTTTGATATTTCTATTCCTCTTATGTCTATTTTTTTATTATACTTAAGATATTCCATTAATATGCCATCTCCACATCCCACATCTAAAACTCTAGTATTTTTTTCAATTAGATCAGAGATTATTTTGAATTCTTGTTTCATGTTTAATTTTTAGAATAAGCTGTTTTAATATAATCACCTAGAGTATTTAAAAACTTAGGAACTTTTAAAAGGAATGAATCGTGTCCTTTGTCAGATTCAATTTCAACAAATCCGACATCAGCACCTATGGCATTTAAGGCTATAACAATCTCTTTGTTTTCTGATGTTGGATAAAGCCAATCAGAAGTAAAAGATATAATAAGAAACTTAGTTTTAGTTTTTTCGAATGCTTTAGATAAATTACCGTGATGTTCTTTGATTAGATCAAAATAGTCCATGGCTCTAGTTATATATAGGTAGCTATTGGCATCAAATCTATCAACAAATACAGATCCTTGATATCTTAAATAGCTTTCTATTTGAAAGTCAGCATCAAAACCAAATTTCAGATCATCTCTTTCTTGCAACTTCCTTCCAAATTTTTCCTGAAGACCGTTTTTAGATAAATAAGTTATATGTGCAGCCATTCTTGCAACAGACAATCCTTTATTAGGATTTTTATTTTGATTGGAATAATCACCATTTTCCCAATTAGCATCAGCCATAATTGATTGTCTACCAAGTTCATTAAAAGCAATGTTTTGTGCTGAATGACTAGCTGTACAAGCTATTGGAATAGCAACTTTTGCTTTATCAGGGAAGTTATTAACGAACTGAAGTGTCTGCATGCCACCCATTGATCCACCCATAACAGCAAATAATTTATCAATATTAAAAAAATTTAAGAGATTAAATTGTGCATTAACCATATCATTAATAGTAATGACTGGAAAAGTGGTACCATATTTTTTATTGGTATCAGGATTAATATCACTAGGACCAAATGAACCCATGCACCCACCAATAACATTAGCACAAATTACAAAGTATTTATCAGTATCAATAGCTTTACCAGACCCAACAGCATAGGACCACCAACCTTCTTTTTTAGTTATTGGATTTATTCCAGATACAAATTGATCACCAGTCAAAGCATGAAAAATAAGAATAGCATTATCTTTATTCTCATTTAGAGAGCCATAAGTCTCATAAGCAAGAGAATAATTATTGATAGTTTGGCCACAATCTAATTTTAATGGTTTATCAATTATAACATTTTTTATATTCACATTTTTATTCATAAGTATTAGCTAAATTTGAATTGTGAGACAAAAAAACTTATTTAGCGGTTTTTTTTAAGCGCTCGCAATTCAGTTAAATCAGCGCATATTTTTTGTACTAGATAGCATTTCTTATGTCAATTTTTTTAAAAAATGACTTATTCTATATGAAAGGATAATATTTTATTTATAAGGTAAATTAAATTAATAAAATGACAGTTCCAAAATTTAAAAAATTCAAGATAGAGGCTTATAAACCAGGTAAGTCAAATATAGCAAAAATACGTAATATTATAAAATTATCAGCAAATGAGTCAGCCCTTGGTGTAAGTCCAAGAGTAAAGAAAATTTTACAGAATAAAGAATTGTTAATATCGAAGTATCCAGACAGCAAAGCAAAAAACTTAAGAAAAGAAATTTCAAAGAAATTTAAGTGTGATTTAGAGAGGATAATTTGTGGTGCAGGGTCAGATGAAATTATTCAAATGATTTGTCAGTTATACTTAAAACCCTCTGATGAAGTGATCGTTCCTCAATATAGCTTTTTAATGTACAGGATATACGCACAAATAGTGGGGGCAAAAGTTGTTTTTTCTAAGGAAAAAAATTTTAAAGCTTCGATAAATGAAATTATCAAGAAAGTAACAAGAAAAACCAAGCTCGTATTTATTGCTAATCCTAATAACCCAACAGGAACATACTTAACTAGAGCAGAATTAATAGACCTAAGAATGAAATTAAATAAAAAAATTTTACTAGTTTTAGATGATGCATATTTTGAATATATGAAAAATAAAGATTATAAATCTGGTTTAGACTTATTTAAAAATAAGGATAATGTTGTTGTGATAAGAACATTTTCAAAAATATATGGACTGGCCTCCTTAAGAGTTGGCTGGGGTCATGGGCCAAAAAAAATTATATCTGCAATGAATTTAATTAGACCTCCATTTAATGTAAATCAAGTTGCACAGATGGCAGCAATAGAAGCTTTAAAAGATAGAAAATTTATTAATTTATCTGTGAAACACAATATTACGGAAGCAAATAAAGTTAGAAATGTTTTAGAAAAACTAAAAATTTTTTCAAATGAAGTAACGGCTAATTTTTTACTATTAAATTTTGATAAATGTAAATTTTCAGCTAATTATATTTTTAACAAACTGCAGTTAAAAGGAATTATATTAAGATCTACAGAGGATGGATATAATATTAAAAACAAATTAAGATTAACAATTGGGTCAAAAAAAGAGAATATGAGATTCATAACAACAATCAAGGCTATCTTTAATTAAATATGAAAAATATTTTAATTATAGGCTGTGGTTTAATTGGTTCTTCATTATTAAGGGCAATATCTGAAAAAAAAATAGCTAAAAAAATATTTGTCTATGAAAAATCAAAATCAAATATTTTAAAAATTAAAAAATTAAAATTACCATGTGAAATTAAAAATGATTTAAAGCAAATTATCCCAAACTTAGATTTGATAATATTTTGCACTCCACTAGGAGAATATGAAAAAATAATTTTAAAGATAAACAGATATTTATTACCCAAAACTATCATTACAGATGTTGGGTCATCTAAAGAAAAGTCTATGGATTTAATTAAAAGAAAATTAAAAAAAGGAATTTTTTGGACATCCAGTCACCCTATTGCAGGTTCAGAAGTTAGTGGCCCAGAAAATGGATTAAAAGATTTATTTCTTAATAAATGGTGCATATTAATAAAAGAAAAAAATACCAATAGAAAACACCTTCTGATACTTACCAAGTTTTGGAAAAAAATTGGTTCAAATGTTGCAATTATGGACTCAAAAAAACATGATACGGTTTTTTCTATGACAAGTCATTTGCCTCATTTAATTGCATATAATTTGGTTAAAACAGCTACAGACTTTGAAAAACGACAAAGATATGAATTAATAAAATTTAGTGCAGGTGGTTTGAGAGATTTTTCAAGAATTGCTGCATCTAATGAAATTATGTGGAGAGATATTTTTTTTAATAATCAAAAAAATATTTCAAAAGTTATTGATCTGTTTATTCAAAATTTACGTTCATTTAAAAGAGATATTCAATTTAAAAATAATAAGTCTATTATTAAAAAATTAGTTAATACTAAAAAAGTTAGAAAAAAAATAATTAAATTAAAACAAGATATCAATAAGCCAGACTTTGGAAGAAATTAGTATTTTATAGAGGATATTTTTTTTACTATTAATTTTGCCGTTCTTTCAATTCTATTTATTGTCTCTGTTATATTCATAATCAAAACTTTCTTTTCAGGACCATATGCATGAATTAATTTTTGAGTGTTAATACAAACAGCAACATGGCCTTTCCAAAAAATAATATCACCTTTTTTAAAAACTTTATTTACATTTTTTTTTACTGAATATTTTTTTTGGTCTTTTGTATCTCTCGGATAAAATTTATTATTATAGTAAAAAAATAATTGTAAAATAGCAGAACAGTCTATACCTTTATAACTTTTACCACCCCATAGATATTTAATATTTAAAAAAATTTTTAATATTTTTAAATAATCTTTTTCTATATGATTAATTTTTTTTATATCACTTTTTTTAATCCATTTATTTTTTTCAAACTCTATAAATTTTTTATTTTCATGAATCATGGAAATCCTTGATGCAAAAGGCAAAAAGTATTTTGTTCTATTTTTTTGTTTATTGTAAATATTTGCTTTTAGAATAAATATTTTATGGGTTGGTTTGTGATCTTTTGTGTAATCTTTATTTTTTATGTATCCAACATAATTATCAAATAAAATCTTTATTTTTATCCAACTTTTATTCTTAGATATAATCTTGAATTTTTCCCCATACAAAATTTGCGAGGTAACCTCAGAAACCACATTGGGTTTTTTATAGATATTTGATAATGGTTTTTTGTAAAAGTAATTATTTTTCACGAAGTTTTAATTTATCTTTTATAAACCACAAACAAATCAAAGAAGGTATTACCATGATGGCTGTAATGATAAAAAAAACTCCCCAATCTCCATTAAGCCAATCTACTAATGCTCCAGATGATGATGCAAGTGTAGTTCTACCAGCAGTCCCTATTGATGCAAGTAACGCGTATTGAGTTGCGGTATATGTTCTGTCTACTAGTAGTGAAATAAATGCTACAAATGCAACCGTTGCAAATGCTGCTGCTATATCATCAAATATGACTGCTACTGCGAATAATAACTCAGATTTATCACTCCACGCCAAGACTGTGAATAATAAGTTAGTTGCTGCCATTAATATTCCTGCAACAAACATTGCTTTTAAAACACCAGATCTAATTACAAAAAGTCCTCCCAGTAATGTAAACATAACTGTAGTTATCCATCCTAAAGTTTTAGAGTAAATTGCAATATCACCCTTAGAAAAGCCCATTTCTTTGTAAAAAACTATCGACATACGTCCAAGAAAGGCTTCACCAATTTTAAATAAAAAAATAAAGCTTAAAATTCCAATAGCAATTGTAAAACCATTTTTCTTAAAAAAGCTTATTATGGGGCCACCTAATGTGCTGCTTATCCATGTTATAAAATTAGTTATAACATTTTTTGATCCAAGTTTACTTTCTATAAGTTTATCAGTTTCTTTTTGTTTATTTTGTCTATCAGTAAAAAGAGGCTCATGAACAAACATCAAACCTATGTTCATCAAAATTACTACAACTCCTAAAATTAAAAATGTAATTTGCCAGTAATTATTAACACCGATATTCTCTAAATATTCTGCAGTAAATAAAGCTATTACACCACCTAATTTGTATCCACTCCACCATCCAACAACAGCCATTGCAGCACCAGCTGCCATTGATTTACTTTCATGTTCGCCTATTTGTTCAATTCTTAAAGCATCAACTGTGATATCTTGTGTGGCTGACGCTATAGCAATAATTAAACCAACTGTAATTAGTAGCGAAAGGTTTTCGGTAGGATTAATGAAACTCCAAGTAACAAGACAAGCTAAAATTACAATTTGCATTAAAACTATCCATCCTCTTCTATGGCCAAGTTTTTTTGTTAGGTAGGGTATTTGAAATCTATCAATAAGTGGTGCCCATAAATAATTAAAAGCATAAACAGCAAATATTAGTCCTGCCCAACCAATTGTTGATCTACTTAATCCTTCTTCTTTGAGCCATAGACTTAAACTACTCCCAATTAAAACCCATGGAAAACCAGAGATAGCACCTAGTAATAATATTCTGAGCATTCTCTTATCAAAGTAGACAGCAAAAGTTTCTGATAAGGATTGTTTTTTAATTTCAATCATAGTTAATTTCTCCAAAATGATGGAAGAAACAATACAAGTATAGCAAATAATTCTAACCTACCCAATATCATTCCAAGACTTAAAATCCATTTAGATATTTCCGGTAAGCTTGAAAAATTGCTATTAGGGCCAATTGTAGAGCCTAATCCTGGACCAACATTTGAGATTGAGGTTGCAGCACCAGAAATTGAAGTAACAAAATCCAAACCACTTAAAGATAAAAATGCAGTTATTAAAAAAAATATAACTAAGTAAAGAAAAATAAAAGAAATGATGGAAGCCATAAATTTATCATCGACATTATTTTTATCATATTTTATTATAAATATGCCTTTTGGATAAATAATCTTCTTTAATTGATTGATAATAAAAATGTACAGAATTTGAATTCTAAAAATTTTAATTCCACATGTTGTAGAACCGGCACACCCACCAATGAACATTAAAGTTAGAAAGAAAATAAGTGGAAAGTTTCCCCATCCATCAAATTCTCCAGTAACATATCCTGTTCCACTTAATATAGAGATAACATTAAAACAAATAGTCCTAATATTTATTTGAGAAAAATCTTTGTTGTGAAAAAGTAAATAAATAAAAAGTATAATAATTGAAAAAATAATAATTTTTAAAAATGACTTAATTTGAACATCAGAGATAAGAATTTTTCTGTCTCCATTTAAAAATTTTATATAGGCAATAAAAGGTAAACTCCCCAATATGATGAAAACCATGGATGATATTTCGATAGGTAGACTATTAAAATATCCAATAGATTCGTTGTAGTTTGAAAAGCCACCAGTTGCTATCGTAGTCATTGAATGGGTTAAGCTATCAAAAATATTCATACCAAAAATTTTATATGTAGATGCACAAAGTACTGTTAGACCTAAATAAACATAAATTAGCCTAAGTGAAATTTCTTTTGATTTTGGTAATAGTTTTTCAGAAGAATCGTTACTCGAAATTTTAAATAATTGCATTCCACCAACATTCATTATCGGCATTAAGGTTATTGCCATTACAATAATACCAATTCCACCTAACCATTGAAGCATTGCTCGCCACAAAAGTATCGATCTAGGAGCACCCTCTAAGTTGGAAATAATTGTTGACCCTGTCGTGGTAATCCCTGACATACTTTCAAAAAAAGAGTCTGTAATTGAAAGTTCAAGAGTAGAAAAAATAAAAGGTAAAGAGCCAAATATTGCAATGCTTAACCAAGATAGAGCA
This sequence comes from Candidatus Pelagibacter giovannonii, assembly GCF_012276695.1. Classification (GTDB taxonomy): domain Bacteria; phylum Pseudomonadota; class Alphaproteobacteria; order Pelagibacterales; family Pelagibacteraceae; genus Pelagibacter; species Pelagibacter giovannonii. The sequence continues at coordinate 960,948 of NZ_CP038852.1, forward strand.
GTTAATAAGAATGCTTGCTGTAAATTTAATTTTTTATCATGATTTAAATTTGTTAAAAAAAATAAAACACCAAATATTATAGAAATTATAGAGCCTCCAATAAAAGAAGAATCAACTTCAGAATATATAAACTGAGCTATAATTGGAATCATCATGGAAATTCCAAGAATAATTTGCAAAACACCCAAGGTAAAAAAAACAGTTTTATAATTAGACATTTTGAAAGAACATTATTTTATGGTAAATAAATTTCAACTCTATAAGAATTAATAAAAACACCAAATATAAGATATTTGTTATTAAACAAAGTGATTGAAAAAGATAATTTAGATAAAACTAACGCATGGCCCTTTGTTGAGGCGAAAAAATTACTGCGTGAAAGAAAGTCCTTTATTACTAAAAAAGGTAAAATAATTTTACAAACTGGTTATGGTCCAAGTGGGTTGCCTCATATAGGTACATTTGGTGAAGTTGCAAGAACATCGATGATGGTTAATGCTCTAAGACAACTCACCGATACACCAACAGAAATCATAACTTTTTCTGATGATATGGATGGTCTTAGAAAAGTTCCAGAAAACGTTCCAAATCAAGAGCTCTTAAATAACAATCTTCATAAGCCTCTAACTCAAGTGCCAGACCCATTTGAAAAATTTTCAAGTTTTGGCGAACACAATAACGAAATGTTAAAAGATTTTTTAAATAAATTTAATTTTGAATATAATTTTCAAAGTTCTTCAGTTCTTTATAAGGGTGGTTTTTTTAATCCCACATTACAGATAATCCTAGAAAATTATCAAGGTATTATGGATATAATTCTTCCAACACTAGGAAAAGAAAGACAAAAAACTTACAGTCCATTTTTACCAATTAGTCCGGACACTGGCAAGGTTTTAGAAATTCCAGTTTTAGAAATACTAAAAGAAAAATCTAAAATTATATTTGATAATAATGGAAAAAAACTTGAGGTAAGTATCTTAGATGGAAATTGTAAATTACAATGGAAAGTAGATTGGGCAATGAGATGGTATGCCCTTGATGTAGATTTTGAAATGTATGGAAAAGATCTAATTGAAAGTGCAATACTATCATCAAGAATAATCAAGTTAATTGGAAAAACAAACCCATCTGGGTTTGCTTATGAGCTTTTTTTAGATGAAAGAGGAGAAAAAATATCTAAATCAAAAGGAAATGGAATTACGATTGATCAGTGGTTGGAGTATGCATCACCTGAGAGTCTTTCATTGTACATGTATCAAAATCCAAAAAGAGCAAAAAAACTATATAAAGAAATAGTTCCTAAAACAGTTGACGAATACTTGGACCTTATAGAGAAAGCTAAAAATCAAAATGAGCTGCAATTATTAATGAATCCAGTTTGGCATGTACATAATGGATTAATTCCTAAAGAAGATACTATTATGAGCTTTTCAATGCTATTAAATTTAGTAGAAACCAGCAATGCAGATTCTAAGGAGTTACTTTGGAAGTTTGTAAAAAAATATAAAAAAAATCTTTTAGAAAAAGAACACCCAATTTTTGATAATCTAATTGGTTATGCGATTAAGTATTTTAATGATGTAATAAAATTGAAAAAAAAATACAAAACCCCTAACGCAAGTGAAAAAGTTGCATTAGAAGCACTGGTTAAGTCTCTTGGTGGTTGCAATGATAAGATGTTGCCTGAGGATATTCAGACATTAATTTATTCAACGGGAAAAGAAAATGGCTACACAGAAAACTTGCGTGATTGGTTTAAATTAATTTATGAGGTTGTTTTTGGAGATGAAAATGGACCAAGAATGGGATTTTTTATAAGTTTTTTTGGAGTAAACGAAACAAAAGAATTAATTAAAGAAAAAATAAAATAATGTTCTCAAAATTAAGATCACTAATTTTTAAAATTGATCCTGAAACTGCTCATAATTTAGCAATTAAGTCTTTAAAACTAAACATATTACCAAGCATAACTGATCAAAATAAAGGAGACCCAATATTTGAGACTAGTTTATTTGGTAAAAATATAGATAATCCAATAGGAATGGCTGCTGGGTTTGATAAAAATGCCGAAGTTTATAATTCACTGTTTAAACTTGGGTTTGGTTTTGTGGAAGTGGGAACAGTTACACCACTTGAACAATACGGAAATCCAAAGCCAAGAGTTTTTAGGTTAGTTGAGGATCAGGCCCTTATAAATAGGCTAGGTTTTAATAATTTAGGAGCAGAAAATGTTAGCCATAGAATTAAATCTAACTCACATAAAGGTTTATTAGGAATTAACATAGGCCCCAATAAAGATAGTGAAGATAGATTAAATGATTATTTAATTGGACTTAGAAACTTTTATGACATTGCTGATTATATTACAGTTAACATTTCTTCTCCCAACACAGAAAATTTAAGAGCTTTTCATGATGAAACTAAATTTGATGAATTGTTGAATGCAATAGAAAAAGAAAAAGTTAAACTTAAATCAAAAATACCAATTGTAGTAAAAATTTCTCCAGATATCTTTGAGGAACAAATTGAATTAATAAGTAAAATTTTAATTAAACATAAGGTTAGTGCAATAATTGTTTCAAATACAACAGCTAAAAATAGAGAAAAATTAAATAATATTTTAAAGCATCAAAAAGGTGGGCTATCAGGCAAGCCACTAGAAGAAGAGGCTAATAAGCTAATAAGTAAGTTTTATAAACTGCTTAAAGGTAAGATTGAAATTATAGGTGTAGGAGGTGTGGACTCAGGAGAAAGCGCTTATAAAAAATTTCAGGCAGGAGCTAGCTATGTTCAATTATATACAGGAATGGTTTTTCAAGGACCAAACGTTGTAGTAAAGATAAAAAAAGAGCTTAAAGAAATATTAATTGATGAAGGTATTAAGAATTTTAAAGAAATAATAGGAAAGAAGCATACTAATTGATCCTAATAAACTTGACGAGATCATTAACACATCTTATATAGTCACTAAATATTATGTCTAAGAAATGTGAATTAACTGGTAAAATTCCTATGAAAGGTCACAATGTTAGTCATGCTAACAATAAGACTAAAAGAAGATTTTTACCTAATTTAAAAAAAGCGAAATTTACAAGTGACATTCTAAAAAGAAGCCTAACTTTAACTGTTAGCAATGCTGGTGTTAGATGTGTAGATAAAAAAGGCACTTTTGATCAGTTCTTAAAGACTGTAAAAAATAAAAATATTTCACCTAGACTAAAAAAATTAAAAAAAAGCATACTAATTAAATCACCTTTTATTAAAAAGATACCAAAAGCATCTCCTAGTAAATCCGCTTAATGAAAAAGTTTTTTATACTACTCGCATTTATAATGGGAGTTGTTGTCTTAACTTCTAATTATTTAGTACAATTTCCAATCAACCATTATGGTTTAGAAAAAATATTAACTTATGGGGCTTTTAGCTATCCAGTTGCTTTTTTAATTACGGATCTAGCAAATAGATCTTATGGCAAGGTTGTAGCTAGAAAAATTGTTTATGTTGGTTTTATTATAGGAATTATATTTACTCTTTTTTTTTCAACAAATTTTGCAGACTTAATTTCAATCAGAATTGCTATAGGTTCAGGTACAGCATTTATGGTTGCACAGTTGTTAGATGTTCAAATTTTTGACTATTTAAGAAAAAAGAAATGGTTTGTTGCTCCATTAACTTCATCATTAATTGGGTCTACAGTTGACACATTTTTATTTTTCTCCATCTCATTTTATGCAACTGGAATACCATGGTTTACTTTATCTCTAGGTGACTTAGCTGTTAAAATATTTGTTGCTTTAGCAATGTTAATTCCATTTAGATTATTATTAGGAACTCTTAAAGCCTCAAAAGCTTAGTATAAAAATTTGTACGATAAAATTTTATAAGCAAGTTTTGCTACAAGAAAATTGTAAGAATTAAAACCTTTAATAGGTGAAAGTTCATTTATATCCGCACCAACAATATTAGAGTTTTTAGCAGCTATCCGTATAATATTTAAAGTTTCATCCCATAATAGTCCACCTGGTTCAGGCGTACCTGTTGCAGGCATAATACTTGAATCCAAACCATCAACGTCAAATGTTAAATAAACTGTTTTATTCTTTATCATTTTTTTAAATTTTTTTAGGTCCCATTTACTTTTATCTTTTGCCCAAAAGATATCAATTCTAGAGGAGTTTTTTTTTAAGAATGGTATTTCACTTTGAGATATATTTCTGATCCCAAATGATATTATTGAAACATTTTTATGATCAAGACACCTCCTAATAGCTGAGGCATGAGAAAATTTTTCTCCATTATAACTCTCTCTTAAATCTGCATGTGCATCAAAATGTAGTAAGCATATTTCTTTGTGTTTTTTTACAAATGGAGCAATACATCCAGGTGTTATTGAGTGCTCCCCACCAAAAGTAATTGGAAATAATTTTTTATCTAATATTTCCTGATTTATATCAGACATCTTTTTAAGAGCTTTTTTAATATTTTTATCTATTTTAAATGGTTTTAAAGTTTTAATCCCAATTTTTTTGTAAGGCTCACAGTGTAATTCTTCATCATATAGTTCAACCTGATGTGATGCTTTAATGATTTCTTTAGGGCCATTACGAGTGCCACCACCATAGCTTACAGTTTTTTCTAAACCAAATGGAACAACTACTACTTTTTCTTTAAAATTAACATCATTGTCAATTCCTAGAAACCCGTTTTTATTAGAAAGATATTTCAATTTTATTTAAATATTTTTGAGAAGTTTTTTCTTGTTCTATTTTTCCAGTCACCTTTATGATAAGCATCACTTGCAATCAAAGGAAGGACACTAGTTGCTTCTGCAAAAACCATTTGTTCTTTTGCAATATCTACCTTACCCCAAGAGCTTGCTTCTTTTAATGTAGAGCTGCTGCAAGCACCATCTCTAGAATCTGCTACTGTAATTTGTACTGCATACTTATGCATCTCAACCTCTTTTCCTAAAAGTTCAGCACAGATAACTGTATCTTGAACAAAGTTTTTTGGTACTCCTCCACCAATCATAAATAAGCCAGATCCTTTTGATTGAATCTTTATTTCAGTTAATTCACGAAGCTCTCTAATAGAATCTATTGTAATATGATTTTTAGGATTATTTTCTTGGTGTGTGACCAATCCAAAACCAGCACTTGAGTCTGTAAATGCAGGACAAAAAATGGGAACATTATTGTCATATGCGGTTTCAATCAAAGAATCTTTTTTTTTAGAATTTTTCTTTAAATATTTTCCCATTTCATAGATGAATTCTCTTGATGTGTAACTTCTTGGATCAAGTGTATCTGCTATTTCACATATTTTTTGATCACATTCCTGCAATTCTTCTTCATCAATATATGTATCATAAATCCTATCTATATAATTTTTTCTTAATTCAGTATCATCTTGAAACTGTGAACCTTGGTAATGTTTAAAGCCTAAAGCTTCAAAAAAATCCATATCAACTATTGAAGCTCCTGTAGCAATAATTGCATCAACCATATTATATTTAACTAAATCTTTATAAATATTCATACATCCTGCAGCAGAAGTTGACCCAGCAAGTGTTAAAAAAATTGTGCAATCCTTATCTTGAATCATTTCATTAAAAATATTGGCCGCATTCGCTGTTTCTCTTGAAACAAAAGACATTTTTTCCATTGAGGAAATTATCTTTCTTGCATCAAACGAAGTAATATCGATGTGTTCAACTGGACTTTGTAAGAAGCTTTTTTTGCTATTATGAATAAAATTTTTGTTTTCTGACATTAAGCAACTAATATACCTTTATTGCTCTCTTTACCATATAACGTCATTATAGGTTCGTCTTCCACTTCATAAATTTCATTAGAATAAAAACCATTAAATTGAGTTCTAAAAGTTAGACCGTAGGCCCCAAGCTGACCTAGTTCAATATAATCATTTTCCTTAATATTGTTTGGAAGTAGAAAAGGTCCCTTCATATAGTCCATGCTATCACAAGTAGGCCCATAAAAATTAAAAGCAGTTAATTTTTTTGATATTATTTTTCCATTTTTAATTAATCGAGAAGGGTAAACTATGTTTGGTGTACCAGCATCAAAAAGAGTTCCATACGTTCCATCATTTATATAAAGTTTTTGTTTTTTTTTAAGATTTACTCGTACGATTGTTGATCCACTTTCAGCAACTAATGCCCTTCCGGGTTCACATAATATTTTAGGAAGTTTTTCCAATTTTAAGTTTAATAAACCTTTTTTTATTTCTTCAAAATAACTGTCCAAAGATTGAGGTACAAGATCTGGATATATAGCGGGAAATCCACCACCAATATTAATATAATCTGGAATAATTTTTGTTTTTCTTATTATATTTCCAATATCTGCAATTCCTTTTGAATAAGAAATTGGATGCATACATTGAGACCCTACATGAAAACTTAACCCTACTTTTTTTGCATATTGCTTTGTTAATCTTAACAAACCAATTGCTTCAGATATTAATGCTCCAAATTTTTTAGATAAATCTATTTCAGCATGTTCATTTGAAACAGCTACTCTTACAAATAACTCAAGGTCTTTTGCTTGATTAGTTGCTTCGATAATCTTTATCAATTCATCTTTAGTGTCTAAAGAAAAAGCTTTAATATTATAATTAAAGTAAGCCTCTTTAATATTTTCTCTACTTTTAACAGTATGCATATATGAACATTTTGCATCTGGGGAGATCGCTCTTATGTCTTTAATTTCTTGAATAGAGGCCACATCAAAGTTTTCTATCCCACTCTCTACTATTGTTTTTAAAACCTCAGGATGTGAGTTGGTTTTGACAGCATATAGCACTTTGCCTGAAAATTTATTTCTAAAATAAGTGGAAGCTGAATGTATTGATTTTTTCCTAATACAATAAATAGGCTTTTCTGGTTTTAGTTGATTTATAAGCTCATCAACTGTTTTAAATTTTTGCATTTCATATGTCCCCAAAAAAAATTTAATAAAAAAAAGTTTTTAAATACATAAAAACTTTCATATAAATTATGCAATTAAGGCAATACTTAATTAATGTAAAGCAAATAATAGGTGTTGAAATTATAAGATAAGGCACCATATTAATAACATGGTTGGACTAACTAATTTAAAAAAATTAAGTGATTTTGATAATAAATCCTTATTAATCGTTGATGATGACAATCCTTTTAGAGATAGGCTTGCAAGAGCAATGGAAAAAAAAGGGTTTGAGGTTTTTCAAGCTGAGGGTGTACAAAAAGGAATACTGTCTGTTAAAGAAAAAAAACCAGCGTTTGCAGTTGTTGACCTAAGACTAGCCGATGGAAATGGGCTTGAAGTAGTAAAGCAAATTCAAATTTCTAATCCAAGAAGTAGAATTATAATGTTAACAGGATATGGAAATATTCCAACGGCTGTAGCTGCGATTAAAGAAGGTGCAATTGATTACCTTGCAAAACCAGCAGACGCAGATGATGTTGAGAAAGCATTATTAGCCGATCCAGAGAAAAAAGCTGAACCACCAGAAAACCCCATGTCAGCTGATAGAGTTAAATGGGAGCACATTCATAGAGTTTTTGAACTATGTAATAGAAATGTATCTGAAACTGCTAGAAGACTTAAAATGCACAGAAGAACATTGCAAAGAATTTTATCTAAAAGATCGCCTAGATAAATTTTCTAAATTTAATAATTTTTTTAGCCAATATAGTTAATAAACAAATCTTGAATAATTCAGCTAATAAAAATGGTGTAACTCCTAATTGAAGAATTGGCTTGTCCCATCCAATTAAAATTCCCAACCAAATAGCACCAAATATATAGATTACAGAAACAGAAAATATTAATTTTCCAAAAATTATAAAAATGTTTTTGTTAAAATTTAAATAGCCTGCAAAAAAAGAAGCAAATAAAAATCCAATTAAGTATCCCATTGTTGGACCAGTAAAATAAACTATTCCAACACCTTTTTCTGGTGAGTTAGAAAATACAGGCATTCCTAGAATACCCTCTAGAAGATAAACAGCTACAGATGCCAGGCCAATTTTATATCCAAAAGCAATTCCCAAAAAAAGAACTACAAAGGTTTGCATTGTCATAGGCACAGGATAAAATGGTATTTTTAATTTAGCTGAAATAGTTAAAACCATTGTTCCTATAAAAATTAGAATAAATGTTTTTAATACTTTTTGAATTGAATTAGTTTTTAATAGATCCATATTTACAAATTACTATTTATTAATGTGATAATCTAGTTTTTTATTAGTCTTAAAAAAACATCCTCTAAATCACCATCATCAGTTGAAATGTCTATAATTTTGACGTTATTTTTCTTAATTAAATTAATTAATTCATCTATATTAATTTTACTTTTTTCATAAGAAACACAAACCTCATTATCTATGTGTGAAACTATTTTTAAAGATTCTAGATCATCATCATTAATATTAATCTTTGTGTCAGTTTTAAAAGTTACTTTTTTGGTTTGAATTCTATTTAATAAATTCTTAGTGCTGTCTAGAGCAACAATATTTCCTTTATTTAATATAGCTATTCTTCCACACATTTTCTCAGCCTCCTCAAGATAATGAGTTGTTAGAATGATGGTTACACCAAGTTCATTGAGTAATTTTACATTTTTCCATAAATTTTGTCTTAACTCAACATCAACGCCAGCCGTGGGCTCATCTAAAATAACTATTGGTGGTTGATGAACTAGAGCTTTAGCCACTAGTAATCTTCTTTTCATTCCACCAGATAAACTTCTAGCATAGCTGTCAGCTTGTTTTTCTAGGGATACCAATTTTAGTATCGTATCTGTAATTCTATCTTTTTCTTTAATTCCATAGAGACCAGCCTGTAATTCTAATAATTTTCTTGGGCTAAAAAATGGATCAAGATTTACTTCTTGTGGAACTATTCCAACCGAAGCTCTAACTTGTCTTGGATTTTTATCTAAGTCAAAACCCCAGACATTTACTTGTCCAGCTGTTTTTACCACTGTTCCAGCTAAAATGTTTATAAATGTCGTCTTCCCAGCACCATTGGGACCAAGAAGCCCAAAAATTTCTCCTTCTTTCACGTCCAAGTTTAAATCATTTAATGCAAGGTTGTCCCTAGCCTGTTTATTTGAATAAATTTTTTTTAAGTTTTTAATAGAAAGTATATTTTTTTGCTCCATGCGTGTTAATACATTTATAGTATTTAAAATTATTAAGATAATATTATTTAATGGATAAAATAAAAAAAACAGACCATTTTTATTTAATAGATGGTTCAGGTTATATTTTTAGAGCTTATTACGCATTGCCACCCCTAACTAGAAAAAGTGATGGTCTTCCAGTTGGTGCAGTTAGTGGATTTTGTAGTATGCTATTTAAACTATTGGAGGATTCAAAATCAAATGAAAATCTTCAAAAACCCACCCACTTTGCTGTAATATTTGATGCAGCTAGAAAAACTTTTAGAAATGAAATTTATTCAGACTACAAAGCTAATAGATCAGAAGCCCCAGATGATTTGGCACCACAGTTTGAATATATAAGAAAGTCTGTGGTTGCTTTTAATTTACCATCTGTAGATCTTCCAAATTATGAGGCAGATGATCTAATAGCTACATATGCAGAGCAAATTTTAGCAAAGGGTGCGAAGGTAACAATAGTCTCTTCAGATAAAGACTTGATGCAACTGTATAGAAAAGATGTTCGTATATTCGATCCAATGAAAAATAAATTCATAACACCCGAGGATATAGTAACCAAATTTGGAGTTGGTCCTGAAAAAGTTATTGATGTTCAATCTTTAGCTGGAGATAGTAGTGATAATGTTCCTGGAGTTCCAGGTATAGGGGTTAAAACTGCAGCAGAACTGATTAATAAGTATGGAACTTTAGAAAAGTTATTAGATAACGCTCAAGAAATAAAACAAAATAAACGAAGAGAAACACTTATAGAAAACAAAGATAAAGCGATAATTAGTAAAAAATTAGTGACACTGATGAAGGATGCCCCAGTAGAAAGAAAGATAGAAGAATTTCATTTAAAGGGGATTGATAAAGATATGCTATATAAATTTTTAAGAGAAATGGAGTTTAATAGGCTACTTAGCTCTGTCATTTCTGCATATGGAGAACCTGAGCTAGGAGAAATCATAAAAGAGACAAAACCTGAAAAAAAACAACAAAATATAAATAAAAAAAATTATCATCTCATCACTAATGAAAAAGAAATAGATGAGTGGATTAACGAAGCAGAAGAAGCTGGAGAACTAGCAATTGATACTGAAACTAGTTCATTAGATGCACATCAGGCTGATCTAGTAGGAATCTCATTAAGTACTAAAATTGGTAAGGCTTGTTACATTCCAATTGGTCATAAATTTAAAGGATGTTTGAAAAAAGAAGCTGTAATTAAAAAACTAAAACCACTTTTAGAAGATAAGAGTGTAAAAAAGATTGGTCAAAATATTAAGTTTGATTTTATTGTCCTGTTTAAACAGGGAATAAATATGAATTCAATGGAAGACACAATGTTGATGTCTTATGTATTAGATGCTGGAAAAAATAGACATAACATGGATACCTTGTCTGAGATTCATCTACAGCATAAAACAATTTCATTTAAAGAAATTGTTGGCACAGGCAAGAAAGAAATAAATTTTAGTGATGTAGAGCTAGATAAAGCAATGGAGTACGCTGCTGAAGATGCTGATATTACTTATAGATTATATAAAATATTTAGTAAAAATTTAAAATTAGAAAAATTAACTAACATTTATGAGATTTTTGAAAAACCTTTAATTAAGATATTATCATTTATGGAGATTGAAGGAATAAAGATTGATAATAAATTTCTAAAGGTATTATCTAAAAAATTTGAAAAAAAGATCAATAAGCTAGAAAAAGAAGTTTTTAAAATTTCAAAAAAAGAATTTAATATTGCCTCACCAAAACAATTAGGTGAAATTATTTACAATGATTTAAAGATTGCTGTACTTAAAAAAACTAGAAAAGGAAGCTTTGCCACAAATGCAAGTGTATTGGAAGATTTAGCATTTAAAGGGCATGAATTTCCTAAATTAATTTTAGATTGGCGACAAGTATCTAAACTTAAAAATACTTATTCAGATGCTTTACCTGAACATATTAATCCAATAACTAAAAGAGTGCATACCTCATTCTTGTTGGCAGCAACAACAACAGGAAGATTAGCTTCCAGTGATCCAAATCTACAAAATATTCCCATTAAATCAGAGGATGGAAAGAATATAAGAAAAGCTTTTATAGCAGAAAAAGAGTTCACATTGATATCTGCAGATTATAACCAGATAGAAATGAGAATTTTAGCTGACTTGGCAGAAGTTAAAGAATTGAAAAAAGCGTTTAGTAACAATGAAGATATTCACTCACTTACAGCAAGCCAAGTATTTAATGTTGATATTAAAAAAGTAGACCAAGATATGAGAAGGAAGGCCAAGGCTATTAATTTTGGGATAATTTATGGTATTTCACAATACGGACTTGCAAAACAAATCAACGTTTCAAATCACGAAGCAGATGAATTTTTAAATGCTTATTTCTTAAAATTTCCTGAAATAAAAATTTATATGGATAATACAATTAAGTTTTGTAGAAAAAGTGGCTATGTAAATAATATTTTTGGCCGAAGATCTCACTTTAATGGAATTAATGATAAAAATTTCAATGTAAGAAATTTTCAAGAAAGAGCAGCTATTAATGCTCCCATTCAAGGTTCAGCATCTGAAATCATGCGACTTGCAATGATTAGACTTAATCAAAAATTTAAAAGTATTAAAAATAATAAATCAAAAATATTATTACAAATTCATGATGAACTAATTTTTGAGGTTCCAGTAAAAGAAGTTAAAAATATAACTGAAATAATTAAGGATGAAATGACAAGTGTTACAGAAAGTGATTTACACACTTTTTCGACACCATTGACGGTAGATGTGAATACAGGGGACAATTGGGGGATACTTCATTAATTTATCTCCATTGCCTAAATTAGAACAATTTAGTATTTTTAAAGTAGATTATGCAAACACAAACAATAGCTCTTATTGATGATGATAGAAATATACTTACAAGTATAAGTATAGCCCTTGAAAAAGAAGGTTTTAAAGTTCAAACATATATTGATGGGGAAGGTGCTTTAATTGGGTTAACTAGAAATCCACCAGATCTTGCCGTTATTGATATAAAAATGCCAAAAATGGATGGTGAAGAACTTTTACAAAAATTAAGAAAAAAAACTTCCTTACCTGTAATTTTTTTAACTTCAAAAGATGATGAGATAGATGAACTATTAGGCTTAAAGTTGGGTGCGGATGATTTTATAAAAAAATCAGGAGGTTTTTCTATTAAAGTTTTAATAGAAAGAATAAGAATTCAACTTAGAAAAAAAGATATTAGTAACAATCTTGAAGATACAAAAAATATTATTTCACACGGGAAGTTAAAACTTGACCCTTCACAACTTGAATGCGAATGGGATAATAAGCAATTACCAGATAAACTTACCACTACAGAATTTTTAATAGTTAAAGAATTAGCAAAGAGACCAGGAATAATAAAAGAAAGAGCTCAACTTATGGACATTGCTTATCGAGAAGATACAGATATTGAAGATAGAACTATTGATAGTCATGTTAAAAGAATTAGAAAAAAATTTAAGAAAGTTGACCCTGATTTTACAGCTATAGAAACAAGATATGGCAGTGGATACAGATGGAACGTTAGTTAATGTTCAGTAATTTTCTAAAAAGTTTATCTATATTAAAAAAATTTTTATTTATTAATTTGGTCATTTTTTTAATTATAGGGTGTTTAACAGCTCTTTACATTAGCAATGCAAAACCTAATTTAATAAAAAATAAAACATCCAAACATATTCAGATAATTAACAATACAATTGAGCATATTTTAAGGTTAAATATAAAATTTGAAGAAGAAGATATTAGAAGATTTTTATTTTCAACAAGATTTTTATTTCAAAACTTAGATAGAGTTATCTTATTTGATAATCAATTTAATTTAGTAGGTGATACTGATACGCTAGATTTAGACCCAAGATCCTTTTCTAGTAGACTGGATATAGTTGAGCTAGAAATATTAGATAAAGAAAAAAGCAAAAAAATTGTAGAAACGAAAAATATAAATAAAGAAAAAACAGTTTCACTCAAAGATATTCTTACAAATTATTCATGGTCAAAAGATTATGGAAAACCCTTTACCTTTACTCAGGAAGGTTATGATCAGTTTTTACTAACAACAGTTAAAAATATAACATTGAATGGAGTTAATATCGGATACCTAGCAATTTCAGAAAATGCTAATGATGTAAAATCTGCTATTGATGAAAGAAAAACATTTATTCTAAGAACTGCAATATTTATAATTATAGTAATATTTATATTCTCTTTTGTTTTAAATAGATATTTTCTTAAGCCTATAAAGAACTTAGTAGCGTATACAAAAATTATAAAAGAAAAGAGTAAAAAAAAAACAAATATTAATGAACTTAAAAGTAGAAATGACGAGTTAGGAACTTTGTCAAATTCGTTAGATGATATGACAAGCGAACTTCAAAAAAGAATTTCACATGCAGAAAATTTTTCAACTGATCTTGTTCATGAGATAAGAAACCCCCTAACATCATTAAAAAGTGCTTCAGAAATATTGAACGAGACTAATGATCAATCTCAAAGAAGCAAATTAATTGATATTCTCAATCATGATGTTCAAAGAATTGAAAGATTGATCACTGATTATTCTCAAATACTAAAAGATGAGGTTGCATTAAGTAAAGAAAAAATGAAAAAAATTAATCTCAAGTTAATTGCAAGATCTGTAGTAGATGATTTTAATAATATTTATGAAGCAAAAAGAGGGATTAAAATAATGCTAAATGATCAAGATGATCAAGAAAAATATTTTATCAATGGAATTGAGAATAGAATTGAACAAATTATTGCAAATTTATTAGATAATTCAATTTCATTTAGTGAAGATAACAAAAAAATCTTAGTTGAAATTTACAAAGGAGATAAAGATAAAATTATTTTAAAAGTTATTGATGAAGGTAAAGGGTTTAAGGAGACAGATACTAAAAAAATATTTAATAGATTCTATAGTAATAGACCAGATACTTTTGGCGAACACTCTGGTTTAGGTCTGAATATAGTAAAAAACCTTGTTGACCTTCATAGTGCAACTATTAATGCCTCAAATAATGCAACACAAGAAGGAGCAAATGTTGAGATTGTCTTCCCTAAAATCTAATCATAAGTTGATTAATTAAATTTTTATTATATAAAACTGAGCAATGGATGATTTTAAAGTTAAAGACATATCGCTAGCAGGCTTTGGAAGAAAAGAAATTTCAATAGCTGAAAGTGAAATGCCTGGCCTAATGGCATTAAGAGAAGAATATTCAGGAAAAGCACCTTTAAAAGGAGCAAGAATATTGGGATGCCTTCATATGACAATTCAAACGGCAGTTTTAATTGAAACTTTAGTAGAACTTGGAGCAGAAGTTAGATGGTCTTCTTGTAATATTTTTTCAACACAAGATCATGCTGCTGCAGCAATAGCTAAAGCAGGAATACCAGTTTTTGCTTGGAAAGGTGAAACTGAAGAGGAAGCTATATGGTGCATAAGACAAACAATAGAAGGTAAAAAAGACTGGAAAGCAAATATGCTACTAGATGATGGTGGTGATTTAACTGCAATGATGCATAGCGATTACAAAGATTTGTTAAAGGAAGTAAAAGGTGTTTCAGAAGAAACAACTACTGGAATTAAAGCATTAAACAAAATGGAAAAAGATGGAACATTAATGATTCCAGCAATTAATGTTAACGACTCAGTTACAAAATCAAAATTTGATAACCTATATGGTTGTAGAGAAAGTTTAGTAGATGGAATTAGAAGAGCCACAGATGTCATGATGTCTGGTAAAGTTGCAATTGTTGCAGGCTTTGGTGATGTTGGAAAGGGTAGTGCTGCATCTTTAAGACAAAGTGGTGCAAGAGTTATGGTTACAGAAGCAGATCCAATTTGTGCACTCCAAGCAGCAATGGAAGGCTATGAAGTAGTTTTAATGGATGAAGCAATAAGTAAAGCAGATATTGTTGTTACAGCCACAGGTAATATAGACATTGTTACTGCAGATCATATGAGAAACATGAAAGACAGAGCAATACTTTGTAATATTGGTCATTTTGATAATGAGATTCAAGTAGAAGCCTTAAAAAATTATAAATGGACAGAGGTAAAACCAGAAGTTGACGAAATAGAATTAGTTGGTGGAAAGAGAATTATTCTTTTAGCCAAAGGTAGACTAGTAAATTTAGGTTGTGCGACAGGGCATCCAAGTTTTGTAATGAGTGCATCATTTACAAATCAAGTAATGGCACAAATTGAGCTTTGGGATAATCATAAAAATTATAAAAATAAAGTTTATGTGTTACCAAAATCACTAGATGAAAAAGTAGCAATGCTTCACTTAAAAAAAGTAGGAGCAAAACTTACAAAACTATCAAAAGACCAAGCTGACTATATAAGCGTTGAAACAGAAGGTCCATTCAAGCCAGATGCTTATCGCTACTAATAGCGAAAAAATAGACATCTCCTTAGAAGATAAAACATCTGAGCTAGCTAAAAGTTTTTCAAGAACACTGCATAAAGGAGATGTAGTTTATTTTAATGGAGAAATAGGAGTAGGAAAAACAACATTTATAAGACACCTCATTAATAATCTTCAACAATTAAACAAAATCAATTTAACTGAAGTTACTAGCCCAACATTTAATTTGGTAAATGAATATGATGTTGGAAATTTTATAATACAGCATTATGATTTGTACAGGTTAACTAACTATAAGGAGATAAAGAATATTGGTTTATTTGAAAATAAAGAAGAAATTGTGACACTAGTTGAATGGCCTGAGAAAATAAAAGAAACTATTGATAACAAAATTGATTTATTTTTTGAATATAATGATGACTTAAATAAAAGGTATTTAACAATTAAAGGAGTTAAAAATAAAAAATAGATGCTTCAAACTACTAATAAATTAAAAAAAATTAAAGGTGATGCATCATTTAGATCTTTTTATAGAAAGTCATCATCGAACAAAAAATCAATTGTAGTTTTTGCTTCTAAGGAAAAAGAAAAAAATTTGTTAATATATGATGCAATAAATAGCCTTCTAATTAAAAATAATGTTTTAGCACCTGCGCTTTATAGTGAGAATTATAAAAAAAGTTATATAGAAATTGAAGATTTTGGAGACGACTCAGTTTTTAGTCTATTAAAAAAAAATAAAAACCAACAAGAAACCCTATACAAAAAATCTGTTGATTTGCTTAGTGTGATTCAAAAAATTAAACAAAATCGATCTAAAAACTTTAAAGGTAAAACTTATAAAATTCCAATTTATAACAATGTTAAATTATTTAATGAGGCAAATTTATTCTGTGAATGGTATGCAAAAAAATTTGTAAAAAAAAATAGATTAACCAAATTTAAAATTGATATAAAAAAACAAATTCAATTTTTACTAATGCACCTTCAATCAAAAGAAAAAGTTTTTGTTCATAGGGACTTTCATGTGTCAAATTTAATGAAGTTTAAAAATAAAATGGGAGTTATCGATTCGCAGGATGCTTTAATTGGAAACAAGGCTTATGATTTAGCCTCCCTAATCGATGATGTTAGATTTAAAACAGATAGAATATTTAAAGACAAAATTTATCGTTATTATCTAAAATTAAATAAAAAAAGAGTTAACAAGGCTACGTTATTGAGTGATTTTGAAATATTATCCATTTTAAGAAATATGAAGATCATTGGAATATTTACAAGATTGGCCATGCGAGATAAAAAAAAGCAATATTTAAAATTAATTCCTTATGCTTGGAAATTAATAGAATTAAGAATTTCTAATAATAAGAAATTTTCTGTGCTCAAAAGCTTACTAGACCTTAATTTTTCAAAAAAAGTAAGAAATCAGAAATGAAAATTAAAACTGCATTAATTTTATGCGCTGGATACGGTAAGCGCTTAAATCCAATAACACTGAAAATTCCTAAACCTCTACTAGAGATAAATGAAATAACTTTATTAGAAAATTGTATTAACTTAATCCACTCTTTGGGAATTAATAAAATATTAATTAACACATTTTACCTAAGTGAAAAAATTGAACAATTTCTTAAAGATAAGAAATTTAATTTAGAAATTAAAATAATAAATGATGGTTCAGAGATTTTAAATACGGGGGGTGGTATTTTGAATATGATAAATTCATCTAATGAAACAGATTTTATTACATTTAATCCAGATACTTTATGGAACGAAAATTATAAGAAATATATTAAAGATATGGAGAAGTTTTATTTTTTAAACAAAGCTAAAAATATACTTTTATTAGCTAATGAAAAATTGAGTTTTGACAAAAATTTGAAAGGTGATTTTAATCTTAAAAAAAATATAATAAAAAAAGATGAACTTAATCGTTTAATTTATACTGGATGCCAGATCCTGAGTAAGAGTTTATTTACCTCATATGAGGTAGGCAATTTTTCAATTTCAAATATTTGGAATAAATTAATTAATAAAGATGAGTTATATGGTTTTGAGAGTTTAGAAGACTTTAGACATTTAACAGATCTTAATATCTATAAACAATTATTAAAAAACTAATAAGTCCTTAGCCCTATCTCGATCTAGGTAAGAGCATTCTTTAACATTTTGCTTTGAATCTAAATTTATCAAAAGTGGATTACCTGTCGGTATTTCAAGTAATGATATCTTTTGTTTATCTAATTTGAATAAGAATTTGCATAGTGCTCTTATAGAATTACCGTGAGCTGAAATTAAAATATTTTCATCATTCTTTATTTTATCTTGAATTTCTTCAACATAAAATTTCATTACTCTTTCGTAGGTATCTTTAAGAGATTCGGTGTCAGGAATATTTTCTTTTGGAATACTTTTATAAACATCTATATTTAATGGGTGATATGGGTTGTTTCTACTTAATGGATCTGGCTTAATATCCCAAGATCTTCTAAAAGCATGAATTTTATCTTCGCCAAGTTTTTCTTTCATTTCGTCTTTATTTAGCCCTGTTAAAGCTCCGTAATGCCTCTCATTTAATTGCCAGGCTCTAACTGGTTCTCTTTTATCTCTTAATGTGTCTTGGATAAATTTTAGTGTGTTGATAGCTCTTAACTGAAATGATGAATAAAAATGATTAATATCAATTTTAATTTCCTTAATATATTCGCCAGCTTTGCAGGCTTCCAATTTTCCTTGTCCAGTGAGATCAACATCAACCCAGCCTGTAAATCTTTTCTCAAGATTCCATTCACTTTGACCATGTCTTACTAAAATTAAATGAGCCATTTGATATATTCTGATAACTGATAAAAGAAATAAAATAAATAAGATTATTATGAAAAATGAAAAACTTTTTTAAAATAGGGTTTTATTCTGCAAATATTATATTGATAATTTTATATTTGTTTCCAGGTAGTATTCTTGGTTGCTTTTTATACAATGATTGTTATATGCAGCCTCAAATTACCAAAGATTTTATTATTTCGTCAAATCATGTTTATGCTTTTATTCTACTTTCAAGCTTAGGAGTATTTTCTTTTTATAATACAAATAAAATTAATTTTTTAAGTGTTTATTTATTTCTATTATCAATCATTTTAGAATTATTTCATATTATTATCCCAAATCGTGGATTTGAGATGAGTGATTTATTTGGAAATATTGTGGGTGTAATATTGGTAATACTTATCTATAAGATTGTAATTAGGTATGTCAAAATTTAAAAGTTATTTTTTAATTTTATTAGTTAATTTTATTACTGGCTGCTCCTCAATACCTCAAAACACCTCGAATAGTTGCTCAATTTTTAATGAAAGATATCTCTGGTATAAACATGCAAAGAATACAGAAAAAAAATGGGGAACCCCAATTTATATTCAGTTAGCTATAATTAAGATGGAATCAGACTTTGATTGGTTAGCTAAACCACCAAGACAAAAACTATTTAAGATTATACCATTTAAGAGACCCTCTAGTTCATTTGGATATTCACAAGCAGTTAAGGGAACCTGGGAACAATATAAAAAAGAAACTGGAAATAAGTTAGCAACAAGAACAAGGTTTAAAGATAGTGTAGACTTTATTGGTTGGTACACAGACAAAACCGAATCTCTTTTAAAGATTTCTAAGAAAGATGCTTTTAGGCAATACCTTGCATATCATGAAGGGTGGGGTGGTTATAAAAATTATAAGAATAATCAGAAAGTTATAGGCTTAGCCAAAAAAGTAGAAAAACAATCTAATAAATATAAGTCGCAATTAGAAGATTGTCAGAAAAGATTAAATAAAAATAAATTTATTATATTCTAACGAAGTTGTTTCTTTAACTCAATATCAACAGCATCTATTCGTTTTGTATTCTTTGCTAATATTAAATACATGGTTGGAGTTACATATAGTGTAAAGAATGTTGATATAATCATTCCACCTAGAATAGTAGCGCCCACAGCTAGTCTTGAAGCCTCACCAGCACCCGGTCCAATATTTCCTATAACTAAAGGCATCATTGCGATCATTGTACTTATTGACGTCATCATTATGGGTCTAAATCTTAATTGGCAAGCTTCTTTAACAGACGTTTCTATATTTTTTCCAGCTGTTCTTAACTGATTAGCATAATCAACAATTAGAATACTATTTTTAGTCGATATTCCAATCAGAATGACAAGTGCTATTTGTGAGAAGATATTTATAGAACTATTCAAAAAGAGGATGAAGACCAAACCTCCAAACAAAGCTAGTGGAACAGTTAACATAATAATAAATGGATGAATAAATGAATTAAAGGTTGCAGCCATTACTAGATAGGCAGTTAGAAATGCTAATCCAAAAATAATAAACAGTTCATTACTAGTTTCTTTTATTTCTTCTGATTTACCCTTCCAAGCAATTTGATTAGCGGGACTTACTTCTTCAATAGTTTTTTCTAAATATTTTATTGCTTCAGTTAGAGTATAATCTGGAGATATATTTGCAGATATAGTGACAGCTCTTTGTCTGTTATATCTAGCTAATTTTTTTGCAGACCCACTTTCATTAAATTCAACTAAATTTGCCAAAGAAATTAATTTTCCAGTAGTTTCTGACCTAACAAATATTTTTGAAAGTCCCTCTTGGGATCTTCGATCAGTTAAATATTGTTGAAGAATAATTGGATATTCTTTACCAAGTTTATTAAATTTAGTTACCGTTTTTCCACCATAAAGAGTCTCTAGTGTCTTACCAATTGCCTCAGTGGATACACCCAGATCTTTAGCTTTATTTTTATTTATTTGTAGCTTTATTTCAGGTTTATTTCTTGAATAGTCTGATTCTAGTCTTGATAAATTTCTATTTTTTCTTAATTTGTTAATGACCTTAGACTGTATTTCCTCTAATTCTTCATAAGTACTTCCTAATATTACCATTTGAACTGGCTTATTATAACTTGATACCCTGATTGATTGAGGTGATATTGGGAATGCAACTGTCTCTGGCACAGACACTATTTTGCCTATAGCTTTTCTCATTACACTTAGAGAGCCTTCTTTTCGATTTTTCCAATCATCCAATAGTGCAATTATTATGAAACTATTAAATGAATTCTTATTACTCCCAAATCCAGGAACTCGCATAATAAACCTTTTATAAGGGCTATTATCTGCTTGAAGTAGAGGAATTAATCTCTTTTCAACATCTTCAGCTCTTTTTTCAGTGTATTCAAAAGAACTTCCTTCATCCGTAAAACCAAGCACAAGGTAAACACCACGGTCTTCCATTGGCATCAATTCTTTTTTTGTTATTGTAAATAATATTCCAGATCCAATAATAATTAAAATCATGAATGAAATTATGGTTTTCTTTTTATTTAACCAAAAAATCAAAGTTTCTTGATAGAATCTTGAGAATGCTTGAAAAAATCTATCAAAATGTCTTACTACAAAATTTTGTTTTGGTTCTTTTTTTAAAAATTTACTACCAAGCATCGGTGACAAAGTAAGAGCCACAAAAGAAGATACCACAACTGAAAATGACAGTGCTATAGCAGTCTCTCTGAATAATGTTCCTGCGATACCATCTATAAAAATTAAAGGAAGAAAAACAGCTACTAAAATTAAAGTTGTAGCAATAATTGCAAAGCTAATTTGCTTTGAGCCTTTATAAGCTGCAACTAAAGGGCTCTCTCCATTTTCAATTCTTCTATAAATTGCATCTGTCATTATTACTGAATCATCAGTAATTATTCCAATAGCTAGGATAAAACTTAATAGAACAAAAATATTTATTGATAATCCAAATAAATAGATACCTAAAAAAGATGCTATTAAACTTACAGGCAAAGCAACAGCTGGAACAATTACTGCTTTTAAATTGCCTAAAAATAAATAAATAATTATTACTACGAGAATAAAAGCGATTATTAATGTCTTATAAACTTCTTCAATAGCAGTACCTACATAGGTTGCTCTATTGAAGGCTACTTCTATATTTAGATCTCCAGGTAGTGTTTTCTTAACTTCTATGATTTTTTTTTTAATCTCTTTTGACAGCTCTACTGTCGAAGCACCACTTTTTGCATAAATACCAATCCCAACTGTAGTCAAATCTAAAGCACCTTTCCTTTGCGCTTTGAAAAGATTTTTTTCTGAAACTGGTCCAAATTCGATGTTGGCAATATCAGAAAGTCTTACAATATTATTTTGAATTTTTTTTATAGGTATTAATTTTAATTTTTCTAAATTATCATAAGATTTTTCTAAATTTAAAGTTAAGTCAATATTATTGGCTTCTAAAGTGCCTGCTGGAAGACTAATATTTTCTTTTCTTAAAGATTGCTCAACTTCTTGAATAGTTAAATTATTTGCCGCTAACTTAATTGGATCTATCCAAACTCTAACACTTAAATCTCTTAAACCACCAGTCCTAATAGTTCCAACATTTTTAACACTAGAAAATTTATCAACTAGATTTCTTTCAACATAGTCTCCAAGCTCTAAATCATCCCAAGTTGCAGAAGTTACTGAAAGCCACATAGTGGTTGTAAAACCAGCTGATTGCTTAAGTATTTGAGGAGCATCAGCTTCACTTGGTAATCGACCAACAATTCTGGCAACTCTTTCTCTAATATCATTTGCTGCATTATCTAAATCAATATCAGTATTAAACTCTACATTTATTGTGCTGCTTCCATTTTCCGATTTTGAGTCAATATTTTTAATCCCTTCAGCACCACCTACAACATCTTCTATAATTTGAGTTACCTCTTGATCAATTATAGGTGCAGATGCAGATTTATAATCTACTTTAATTTGAACTACTGGAGGCTGTAAACCATCAGGTAATTCTCTTACTGGCAATTTTGAAAAAACAAATATTCCAAAAACAATTAATATAAGAGACATTACCCAAGCAACAACAGGTCTTCTTATACTAACATCTGTTATATACATTTAATTATTAATTTTTGTTGTCTTTTTTTTCCCAATTGGATTCAGCTTTTTTTTCACCTTTTTTAATTGGTTTTATTTCAAGTCTTGGTCTCACTTTTTTAAGCCCTTCAGCAACAATTTTATTTCCTTGTGATAACCCTGAAACTATTTCAATAAATCCATTATCTCTTATTCCAATCACAACTTCAGCTTTGTTAGTAATATTTTTTTCTGAAACTTTATAAACGTAGGTTTTATCACCCTCCATCATCAAGCTAGTGTCAGGTATACCTAGTGAATTCTTTTCATTATACTTAATTGTGATCTCTAAAAGAGATCCTGGTAAAATATCAAAATTATCATTCTGCAACTTTATTCTTGTAGCTAAAGATCTTTTTTCAATATCAATTCTTCCTGATGTAGAGTCTATAATTCCAGTATAAATTTTATCATTATTACCAGAAAATTTCACATCAACATTCAAATTTTCTTTGATGAAACTTGCGTAAAGCTCAGGGATATCAACATCTACATAAATTATTGAAGTATCTTCTAGCTGAATTAAGAGAGAGCTTTCAGATACTTTAATATCATTTGAGAAGTCTCTTTTTGTCACTATTCCATCAAAGGCTGCTATTAGATTTCTAGTCTTTAATTTTGTTATTAAATCACCTTTTTTTAATCTTTTATTAAATTCTATTGGATCAACTATTTCATATTTCTCAATTTTATATGATTTAGTTCTAAATGGGATTGCAGTTCCATAAGTTGAAACTTTTTGAGAGAAATCTTTAGCTTTGACTTCTGTTACTATTATCCCTGGAGGGGGTCTTTTGCTAAATTTTTTCTTAAAATGATTTCCTATCATTGTTCTTCCAACTATTACTATTGTAATAATCAAAAAGAAGACAAGGATTGCAGTTCCAATTTTTGTAGATCTTTTCATATTTTAATTCTTTCCATATTCACTCCATGATCCATCATAAATTGTAGGCATATATTTATTATCTATTAAGGAATAAGCAAGAGCCAAAACTGAAGCTGTAACTCCAGAACCACATGTAAATACTATATTTTTGTCAATTTCATATCCAGTTGATTTAAACTTTTCATGAATTTGTTTTTTACTAATAAATGTGTGATCTTGATTTACAATTTCAGAGAAAGGAAGACAAAAGGAGTTTTTAATAGATCCACTTCTCAGTCCTTTTCTTGGCTCAGGAACCTTACCTTCAAATCTTTCTAAACTTCTTGCGTCGATAATATTAAATTCATTTTCAAAAATATTTTTGTTAACTTGGTTTATATCTTTTACTAATTCTTTTTTTTCATGCACAGTATAGTCAGAAGGACTAATCTTAATTATATCACTAGTGGTTGGTTTGTCTTCTTCAATCCATTTTTTTAAACCACCATCTAATACATGAACTGATTCTGGATTGTGACCAAAATAGATAAAATTATACCAACATCTACATGAACTAATTACATCTGAATTGTCATAGATGACTATCTGATCATCATTTTTAATTCCCATATTAGAAACAATATTTTTCCATGACTTAGCATTTACCAACATGTGAGGTAGGTCTGTATCTTTTTTAGAGTTTTTATCTAAATCAAAAAAAATTGCATTTTTAATATGTTTATTTTTGTATTCAGCAAAACCATTGCGTTCTGTCTGAGGCATGTGCCATGAGCAATCAATAATTTTTACTTTATCTAAATTTTCTTCTAACCAGCCTATATTAACTAAAGACATATTATCTTTTTTCTAAATATCTCTGATGATATTCTTCTGCCGGGCAGTAATTTTTTAATAAGGAAGATTTTGTTACAACCTGTCCAGACAAACTTGAATTCATTTTTTTTAAAACATTTTCAGCAATTTCTTTTTGTCTGTCACTTAAGTAAAAAATTTCACTTCTATATTGTGTCCCAAAATCTGGTCCTTGTGAATTTAAGGTTGTGGGGTCATGAATTTTAAAGAAGAAATCTAAAATCTTTTCATAAGAAATTATTTCAGGATCAAAATCTAATTTGACTACTTCTGCATGATTTGTGTTACCAGTACACACCTCTTTGTAAGTGACTGTTTTACTTTCACCTCCACAATAGCCAACTTCTGTTTTAATAACCCCTTCGAGTTTACTGAATTTGATTTCTGGCCCCCAAAAACACCCCAATCCTAAAACTGCTATTTCCATTGCTTATCCATTTATTTAATCTACAAATTATTATTATGTTAACTAAAAATCAATCAGGCTTTTTGTACATGTTTATGTCAGTATGTGCATTTTCTTTCATGGATTTAATAGTTAAATGGTCTGAGGATTATCCTTTAGGGCAAGTGTTATTCTTTAGAGGTTTTGTTGGTGTAATTATATACTTTTTTATAATGCCCAGAAATAGAATTAAAAACTTTTATTCTACAAAAAGAGCAGGTCTGCATTTTTTAAGATGCTTGTTTGGTTTAATAGCTTTAATTGCAATATTTATTGCATTAAGAAATTTACCATTAGCTACAGTGGTTAGCATTTCCTTTGCTGCACCAATATTTACTACCATTTTTTCAATTTTTTTTTTAAGTGAGAAAGTTGGGTTCTATAGATGGCTTGCTGTATCAATTGGTTTTATAGGAATTATTGTAATAACAGAGCCTGGTTTTGGGGCTCTAAACATATACTATATTTACCCAATTATTTTCTGCTTAGGTTTGTCTTATGTTGCAATTGCAATCAGACAATTATCTACAACAGAGCCTGTTTGGCTCATTGCTCTCAATTTTTCAATTGTTATCACTTTAGCAAGTTTATTTACAATGCCTTTTGGCTGGGTGATGCCGAGTGCTCAAGATTTAATTTTATTATCTATGATTGGATTCTTAGGTGGTTTTGCAAATTTATGGCTTAGTCAATCTTTTAAACTATCTGAAGTCTCTCTAGTATCACCATTAAAATATCTAGCATTAGTTTTTGGAATATTTTTTGGATATTTAATTTGGGATGAGATCCCTACGATAAAAACATTACTTGGTGCATTATTAGTTGTTGCTTCCTCTTTAATTATTCTTAGAAGAGAAATTTACCATAAGAAAGAAATACCATCCACGACTAGACATGAGTGAAAAGCCAAAATATTGGAATACTGCAAAAAAATATTTATCTAATAAAGATAAAGTGATGTCTCTATTAATTGGTAAATATAAATCCCCTTCAGAGGCTGTGCTTACTTCTAGAAAGGATATATTTTTTTCATTGTGTAAAAGTATCATTGGACAACAAATTAGTGTTGCTGCTGCTAATTCTATATTTTCAAAATTTCAAAAAAAATGTAAGAATAAAATAAATGCTAAAACTGTTTCTGCATTATCCACTTCTCAGATAAAAAGTTGCGGATTAACTAAACAAAAAGTTAAAGGAATAAAAAATTTAGCTAAACAAATATTAGATAAATCATTTAACCCTAGATTAATTCCTAAAATGTCAGATGAAGACGCTATTATTTATTTATCTCAATTAAGACAAATTGGAAGATGGTCAGCTGAAATGATTTTATTGTTTACTTATAATCGTTCAAATATTTGGCCTATACAAGATATTGGTCTTTTAAGAGGAATTTCAAAAAATTATAAAAAAAAATATTTACCACCGGAGTCTTATGTAAAATTATTAAACAAAAGGTTTAGTCCATACTGCTCAGTTGCAACTTGGTATCTTTGGAGAAGTATAGACCCAGAGCCTATTCAGTATTAAAACCTTCTACAATTTGTAGGTTTCGTTCAGTAGTATCTTTCGCTATAGCCCAACCATCCTGATACTCTTTAGAATCATGGCATTTTATTGCCTGTTCATGACTTGGAAATTCCCAGATTACAGTTCTTGGGAAAGTTTCACCCTCTAAAATTTCAAATTTTCCACCTCTCACAAGAGGCTTTCCTCCATAACTTTTTATTATTTCGGTAACTTTTGAACCATAATTTTTTAAATTTTCTTGGCTATCTATTCTTTTGTACAAAGCAATCCAGTAGGCTTTCATTATTTCTCCTTTTTAAATAATTTTTTATATGATAATGAATTTTATGGCAGAGAAATTAATTATCACTTTTGATCAGTATACAAAAATTGTAGAAAAACTAGCAATAGAAATTCACAATAGTTATAAGCCAACAGTATTAGTGGGTATTATGAGAGGAGCAGCTCCTATATTGGATATTCTTTCTAGAATTTTAAAATTACCTATAGCTTATATAGTTATTCAAAGTTACTCAGGAAAAGGAATGCAAGATAAACAAGGTCAATTAATGTTTGCAAGGGAAATTAGTTCTTTAGCTGAAAATAAAGATTTTGATAAAGTTTTATTAGTAGATGATTTATCTGATACTGGATTAACTTTAAATAAAAGTATTGAGTGGTTAAAAAATTATGAGCCAACTAAAGATTATATAAATGAAGTTAAAACTGCATGTTTATGGAAAAAAAAATCATCTACATTTGAGCCAGATTTTTGTCCAGTAAAACTAGATTCAGACCCATGGATTGTTCAACCTACTGAACATTATGAAGAGATGTCTATGGAAGAAATAATTAAGAGAAATAAATAGGGCTGGCATAATTCCAGCCCTAAAAATTATATTTTAAGCAACTGCAAAACTAACAACACTTAAGATTGCAATAACCCATATTGCTGGCGAAGTTGAAGAAAACTTACCAGTAAATAATCTAATTAATGCGTATGATACAAATGCTAAAGCAATACCATTACTAATACTATATGTTAACGGCATAGCGATCATTGCAAGAATAGCAGGAGCTGCTTCACCAATATCATCCCATTCAATATCAGTTATGTTTCTAACGAAAAGAACAGAAACAAATACTAAAGCTGCACCATCAATTTGCTTAGGTAAACTTGTTGCTAAAGGAGCAAAGAAAATACAAGCTAAAAATAGTAGACCAATTACTAAAGAGGTCATTCCTGTTTTTCCACCAGCTTTTACACCAGCACCAGATTCAACATAACTTGTTACTGTTGTTGTTCCCATCATTGCACCTGCTACAGTTCCAACACTGTCAGCCATCATCGCTTTTTCAATGTCTTTAACTTTACCATCTTTACCAACCTTGCCAGCAACGTTTGCTACTGAAGTTAATGTTCCTGCAGTATCAAAAAAATCAACAAACAATAATGTAAATACGACAGTTGTCATACCAGCTGTTAATGCAGCTGATAAATCAAAATCAAATAGGTAAGTCATTGGAGGTGGTGAGCTTGCAATTCCATTGAATTTAGCAAGTCCAGTAGCCCATGCAATAATACTGAATAACAAAATACCAATAATGATATTTCCTTTAACTTTCATTTTTTCAAGAACAACCATTAAAATAAATGCAGCACAACCCAATAGAACAAGTGGATCGCTTAAGTCACCTAATTGAACTAATGTTACTGGATTATCAACAACAACTTCCATGATTTGAAGTCCAATTATTGCTAGGAATAGTCCTATACCAGCACCAATTCCTAATTTTAAACTTCTTGGAATTGAATTAATTAACCACGCTCTGATAGGTGTTAATGAAATGATTAAGAACAAAACTCCAGCAACTAGTACAGCTCCTAAAGCCTCTTGAGGCGTATAGCCCATTCCAGCACAAACACCGAATGCAACGAATGCATTAATTCCCATGCCTGGTGCCAATCCAATTGGCCATGTTTTTCCATAAAATGCCATTATGAAACAAGCAAGTGCTGTAGCAACAATTGTTGCCGTGTATACTGCTCCAAATTCAAAGAACCCTTTTTCTGGTCCAGCAAATTCACCCGATAGTATAAATGGATTTAAAAACATAATGTAAGCCATTGTCAAAAATGTTGTTACACCAGCTATTACTTCTGTTTTAAAATCAGTCTTGTGTTTTTTATAGTCGAAATATTTTTCCAACATAGATCCTCCTAATATTATGATGAACTAATATTAGATTAATTAGGAAAATACTCTTAAAAATCTAGGTTTATCAACATATTACAACTTATAAGTTTATATTTAAGTCATATTTTGAGTGTTAACATTGAATATGAAAAAATTAAAATTTATTTTAGTGAGCTTATTTTTTTTAACTCTTGTTGCTGGCTGTCAAACAATTAAGGATAAAACAGATGCAATTGTTGAAAAAGAAAATGCTAAGTTAAGTGAATATATTGGCAAAACTTCAAGTAATTTACAAATGGAATTAGGTAAGCCAGATGAAGATTTTAAAAATAATAAGGGCAATTTAGAACTTATTTATAATACTAAGAAATATGGAATACTTTGTGAAAGAAGATTTGAAGTAGATTCTAATTCTATTGTGATTGGTTTTGTTTCAAATGGTTGTTTCTAAAAATTAAAGATTAAATTTTTTTAGAAATTTTTAATGCAAAAGCATAATCAAGTGCAATTTCTTCTATAGCTCCATCTCTACCAGATTTTCCACCATGACCTGCGTTCATTTCAGTTTTTAAAAGTAATAAATTATTATCAGTTTTATATTCTCTAAGTTTAGCAGTAAATTTTGCTGGCTCATCAAACAATACTCTGTTGTCACTTAAACTTGTTGTGATTAACATATGAGGATAGTCCATTTTTTTTATATTGTTATAGGGAGCATAAGAATAAATATAATCAAAGTGCTCCTTTTTATCTTTTGCATTTCCAAACTCATCAAATTCCCCGATTGTTAAAGGTAGAGAGTGATCTAAATTAGTTGTCAAAGAGTCAACAAACGGTACCGCCATTATAATTCCTAAAAATAATTCAGGGGCCTGATTAACTACGGCACCCATAAGAAGACCACCCGCAGAGCCACCCATGCCTATTATCTTATTTTTTGAAGTATATTTATTCTTAATTAAGTATTTTGCAGAAGCAATATAGTCCTCAAAGGTATTTTTTTTATTAAGCAGTTTTCCTTCTTTCCACCACTTCATACCTCTTTCCATACCACCTCTAATATGAGCTGTAACCCAGATGATATCTCTATTAATTAAACTTAATCTAGTAGTGGAAAAACTAGGGTTCATAGAACTTCCGTATGAGCCATAACCATAAAGTAATAATTGAGCACTTCCATCCAGTTTAGTATTTTTATGTCTTGTAATAGTAAGAGGTACTAATCTGCCATCGTGTGATTTACACTCAACTCTCTCCACAATATAATCATCAGGATTATGACCAGAAGGGATCTCTTGCTCTTTAACTAATTTTTTTTCTTTTGTGCTTAAGTTATAAGAGTAAACCCTAGATTGTGTTTTAGGTGAAGAATAACTTATGTATATCTCATCTGTATTTTTATCTCTTTGCATTAAAGATGCACCAGGAACATAAACGTTTTCATCAGAAAAAATTAGCTCTTCTTCAATTCCAGTTGCAATATTTTTTACAAATAATTTATCTAAAGCATCTGAAGTTTCAGACCTTATGATCCAATTTTTTAAAAAGGTTAGCCCTCCAATTAGAACTTCATCTTTTGCAGCAATAAAGGTTTTCCATTCTGGTTTTTTCAAGCTATCACTAATGTCTATTTTAAAATCCTCAGCATTTTCATTAGTATGATTGTAAAATTTACCATCCCAAGAATTGACCGAATAAAGAATTCCTCTTTGTCTTTTTTTTATTAATTTAGGTTTGGGATCTCTTTCATTAACCTCAAAGTAATATTGTTCAGAAGTATTATGGTCTGAAGAAGTGATAAAGAAATATTTATCATCTGAACTTAAACCGATTCCAACTGTAAAAGCTTCACTTTTTTCTTCAAAAATTAATTGATCTTCGCTAACTTTAGTCCCTAATTTATGTCTATAAATTTTTCTTGGTCTATGATTTTCATCAAGTTTTGAATAAAAAACATGCTGATCATCTAAACTAAAAGTTATACCACCTGATGTTTCTTCTATCTTGTCAGTAACTAATTTTTTTGCATTTATGTCTCTGATATATATTGTGTAATACTCAGAACCTTTTGTATCTAAAGAGTATCCTAAATATTTGTCATTAAAACTAACCTCCAAATCACCAACACCAAAGTATTCTACTTTTAGTTTTTCTTTTTCTTCATCTCCATTCCAAATTTCTTCAATATTATTAGTTCCAATTTTTTTCCTTAGTTTTATGGAATAATTTCCTTTAGCGGTTGTTTTTGACCAATATTCATAATCAAAATCTTTAAAGGGTAGAGATTCGTCATCTAATTTTATTCTTGCTTTGATTTCATCAAATAATTTTTTTTGAATGTTCTTGGTATCTGATAAGTGAAAATCCGTATAAGAATTTTCTTCTTCAAGATATTTTCTAACCTCAGGGTTTAATTTTTTATTATCCTTTAAAACATCTAAGATGTTATCTTGATGTATCCAACTATAATCATCTTCCCAACTAACATTGTGACAAGTTTTTATTTCTGATTTTTTTCTGAGATGTGGTATTTTCATAGATAGAAATTAAATATATGAATATTATCATTTATACACTAGTTTTTTTGGGAATTACTTACTTTTTACTTAAATTAGTAGCCAACACCTCATCTAAAAAAATATCCAAACATTTAAGAAAATTAATTTTCTTAGGCATGATAATCTTGGCAATATTGTTTGTAGTCGCAGGTAAGTTTTTATTAAGTATACCACTAACGTTGCTAAGTTTAGCTTTAGTTAAGCTAAAGGGATTTTCAATATTTCAATTAATTGGATTATTTAGACTCATACAAACACTTAGAAGCTCTGGGAGATTTTCATTTAATCAAAATCAAAATATAAAAAATTCTTCCACAATAACTTTAGAAGAGGCTTATAAGATCTTAAATTTAGATATTAAAAAAAAAATTACCAAAAAAGATGTTCAAAAAGCACATATTAAAATTCAAAAAAAAATACATCCTGATATTTCACCAGAAACAACAAGACTATCAATGATTGTAAATGAAGCAAAGGAAGTAGTTTTAAAAAATATTGTCTAAAATTTATTATTGAGAATTTCTTGATAGACTTTCTCGACAGACACATCGTCTGGGTTTAAATTTGATCCATGGGTTATATTTTCAATTTTAGTATTTTCAGGAAATATTCTCTGATAATTTTTACTATAATCTGTGTATGCTTTAGGTGAGTCTAGGAGTATTACTAAACTTCTTATTCCTGATTGAGCTGTTATATGAGATCCAAATGAATCGTTTCCGACGTACATGTTGGCCGAACATAGAAATGGAATAACTTCTTCTATTTTTTTATTATATAATGAAACATAATTATTATTGTTAATATTATTTGTAATTTCTTCAGACAAACTCTTATCATTTGGCCCACAAAGGATGAAAAAATAATAATTTCCATTATTGTTGAGCCTATTTATTAAGTTGTAAAAGTTTTTAGCTCCCCATTTTGTCGTTGGTCCAGAAGATCCAGCTCCAATAACAATTTTAAATTTTTTATTATCTATGTTGTTGTTAATATTTTCAATTTTTTCTTTATGAATAAAAAAATCAGTTTCTGTGGAAGAGCTATTTATTTCCAAAGATTTTTCAGTAAATTTTTTTGCAGCTTCAACCAAATGTAATTTATTTTTTTTTAACAATGGATAGCAAAAAACTTTTTTAATATTAGATAAAATTGAAGCTAAATATATTCTTAAACTGGGGTAGAAAATGAATATTTGATCAAAGTTAAAAGTATCTAGTAATTTTTTAAGTTTTAGAATATCAATAAAACGCTTGTGATATTTACTAATAAAAATAATTTTTTCAATCAGCGGATCATCTTTCAGGGCTGCTTCTAAATTTCCACATAATGTTATAATTGTAACAGGGCCATATTTTTTTGCTATTTCATGACAATATGCAAGGTGAAGTAAATTTGCACCCAGTCCTTTATAGCTTAGATAAATACAGCTTTTCATATTGATAAATTATTTTTAATTTTTAGTTATTTAAATAATACAAACAATCATTATAATAATTAATATGAAAAAAATTAAAGGTATTTATGCAGCTGGAATGTCAGTTTTTAATGACGATCTAAGCCTAAATATAGTAAAAACAATAAATCACGCCGAAAGAATAATAGATCAGGGCTGTCACGGTGTTGCTATTTTTGGAAGCACTGGGCAAGCACAGCTTATATCTATCAGTGAAAAAATCAGCTTATTAAATGAATTATCAAAAAGCAAATATAGCAAAAAATATTTAATTGGAACTGGGCTTAATTCTTTAAACGAAACTATAAATTTAATGAATGTTGCAAAATCCTTAAATTTTAGTGATTTTCTAATAATGCCACCTGCTTATTATAAGTATGGTGATAGTGAGGTAATAGAATTTTATTCAAGAGTAGTTGACGCTGTACCAGACAGTAGGATCGTTTTATATAACTTTGAAAAGTTATGTGGTTATAAGTTTAGTATTCAATGTGTTGAAGAGCTTGTTAGGAAATTTCCAAAGAATATAGTGGGAGTGAAAGATAGCTCTTATAACTTATATGAAAATTTAAAAATTGATAATTTCTCGGTTATGCCAGGATCAGAGTCAAAACTTTTAAAAGGTCTTGAACTTGGATGTGATGGCATTATTACGGCAACTTGCAATGTAACAGCAGTTTTATCGCGACAGGTTTATGATGACTTTATTGAAAAAAAAGTACAAACAAAAAATGAAATGCTATGCGATGTTAGAAATACTTTTGAAAAGTTTAATCTAATTTCAGGGTTACATTCTTTTATGTCTGATGAAAATAAAATTTACGCAAATGTTCTGCCCCCAGTCAGTATTTTGAATGAAAAAGATAAACTTCTATTAATAGAAGAACTTAATAAACTAAACTTTAAATTAGGATCCTTAAAGGCGGCTTAAATGCAATTAGCAAGATTTTTAAATAACATATTTAAAAATGATGGCTTCATACTAGTTGATGCTAATTCAAAAAATTATATTATAGGTTCTCCTAAAAAAAAAACTCCAATTACACTTAAGATTTTAAACAAGAAACTTCATTATAAATTACTATATCGCCCTGATCTATACTTTGGAGAAGCCTATTCTGATGGAGATATTGTTATTGAAAATGGAACACTCACACAATTTTTAGATTTAGCACTTATGAATATTGGAAGAGGAGAAATAAATTTTTTCAGTCAACTTATAAATAAACTGAGTGGTTCATATAGATATCTCACAAATTTTAATTTCATAAAAAAATCTAAAATGAATGTTTCTCACCATTATGATCTATCAGATGATCTATATGATTTATTTTTAGATAAAAAAAGACAATATTCTTGTGGATATTTTAAAAATAAGAATGATGATCTGGAAAATGCTCAAAATAATAAAATACAGCACATAATTAAAAAATTGAATATACAATCAAATCAAAAAGTTCTTGATATAGGGTGTGGGTGGGGATCATTAGCTATAGATATTGCTAAATCTGCAAAGTGTGAAGTAACAGGAATTACTTTGTCACAGAACCAATTAGACTATTGTCTAAAAAAAGCTAAAGAACTTAATTTAGAGAATCAAGTTACATTTAAGCTTATGGATTATCGAGAATTAGATGAAAAATTCGATAGGATAGTTAGTGTTGGAATGTTCGAACATGTTGGGAGAAAATTTTATAAAAGATTTTTTAAGCAAGTAGAAAAATTACTTAACAATAATGGTATTTCTTTAATACATACTATTGGTTCTGTTAATCCACCAAGAGACCCACATCCGTGGATAACAAAGTATATTTTTCCAGGTGGGTACACACCAAGCTTAAGTGAAGTAACCACGCCAATTGAAAAAGCAGGATTAGTAGTATCTGATATTGAAGTCCTTAAGCTACATTATTCACACACATTAAGACATTGGAAGGAAAACTGCATAAAAAATAAAGAAAAGATTATTAAAATGTATGATGAGAGGTTTTTTAGAATGTGGGAATTTTACCTTGCTGGATGCGAAATTGCTTTTAAATGGGGTGATCAGGTTGTTTATCAATTCCAGCTAACAAAGAGTTATACATCCACACCTATTACAAGAGACTATATTTATCATTAATATGTTGATAAATCATAATCTCTTTAGGTATGAAAAAAATAAAAAAAAAGCCACTTAAAAAAAAGCCACTTAAAAAAAAGACAGCTAAAAAAATACCAGCTAAAAAAATACCAGCTAAAAAAAAGCCACTTAAAAAAAAGCCACTTAAAAAAAAGACAGCTAAAAAAATACCAGCTAAAAAAATACCAGCTAAAAAAAAGCCACTTAAAAAAAAGACAGATAAAAAAATACCAGCTAAAAAAAAGCCACTTAAAAAAAAGACAGATAAAAAAATACCAGCTAAAAAAAAGCCACTTAAAAAAAGTGCAGGCTTAATATCAAAAATAATTGAACTTCAGCATTCTTTAAAACCAGATTTAAATATTAAAGTCAATTTTAGTTTAGAAAAATATATTCAAGCTTTTTTTGATAGTATCGCCAATAGAATAACTGAGTATAAGATATTAAAAATTGAAGAAAAAAGAAGAAGACAACTTGAGGAAATTGAAAAAAAAGAAAAAGAAAAATTACAAATTCAAAAACAAAAAGTAAAAGAAGAAGAGGAGCAAACTAAATTTAAGGAAAAAGCGCTAAAAGAAGAAATTAAACTTGAAAAAGAAAGAGTAAGAGACATAAAATTATTTTTGCGAAAGGAGCAAGCCTTACTTAGAACTGAACATGCTGAAAGACAAAAACAATTTCTTAAACAATTACAATTAGAAAAACAGATACAAAAATTTAGGATAAGAGAGATTAAAGAATTAGAAAAACTTGAAAAGATTTCATTAAAAGAAAAAAGAGATGATTATGCTGGTCTTCAAGCAAGAATAGAAAAGTTAAAAGATAAATATAGAATTATACGAGATCAAAAAATTAGGGAAAGAGTAGAGGCTCTAGGAGTAAAAATTCAAGGTGGTGAAGATAGAGAAACTTTACTTCAAAAAGAGAAAGACTATAAAATTGCAAGACAAAAAATTGAACTTTCTCTTGAAAGTTTTTATAGAAGTGCAAGTAGTTTAGTTTTTCAACTAAATAAAAGACACATTACTAGACATATGTCCATTTTTAGATGTATTGACCAAAGATTTGAAACTGGTGAAATATTTATCAAATGGGATGAAGCACCAGATGAAGAATGGTTACTGTTAATTTACATAAAAAATAACTCTCCTGACGAAGGAATAGTTATTGAAGATAAATCAAACCCCGAAAAAAACTCATCTCATGAATTCAAATCAAATGAAATATTTAAAGCATCAGACCTAATGGTCGACTCGTTAACGCAGTTAATTTCAAGAAAAAGAGCTAAAAAAGATTAAATTAGATACTATCTTCTTTAATTAATCTTTCAATTTCAGGTATCAGTTCACGATTTTTAAATGATGGGTAGAATTTTAATGCGTTCTCAATACTCTTAATTGCTTTTTCATATTCTTGCAGTTTTATATAAATTCTTGCTTGTCCTGATATAGCCCCAAAGTGTCTAGGCTCTATATCTAAAACTTTATCAATATCGTTTAATGAATTTTTAAACTGACTCATTAAAAAATATACAGTTGCTCTTTTATTCCAAGCTTCAGACCATTTAGGGTCATTCTCCAATATATTGCTGAAAACCTTTAATGCATAATTATAATCCCCATATTGCATCAGCTCCGTTCCAAACTCTAACTTTTCAGTTAATTTAAAATCACTAGGATGCTCATTCCAGATAGACCAAATTTTTTGCTCCAATAGAGCAGCACTTTTTGAATTATTAATAGTTTGAAGTTGGTCAAAAAGATTATTTAAAATAACTTTTTGAGAAGACTGAGCAGAAGAAACAAAATTAAATATAAATAAGAATAGTATAAAAACTTTCATAACCAAAATATATTTTATTCAGTACCTCATCTCAACATTAAAAACTTATTTTAAAAGTTGTTTTTTATTTTTTAAAAATAAAAAAAAAGCAATAATTTCATAAAAAAATGAAAATAAAGTAAAAATTATAGGAGTTTTAAAAAAACTATAAAGAAACTTATATTTAGGAATTTTTTTCCATACTAATAAAAAAGCTTCTGCTCCTCCTATCACTTTCTCCCCGTCTTTAATATGAAGTCTACGTAGAAGGTTCTTGGCATTTCTTTGAGTTTCTATTTCTGCTGATTTATTATTTGTAATATCCACCCATTCTATGTCTTTAATATTTTCCTTTTTATATAAATTTATTTCAGCACGACAAATTTTACAGGAATTATTAAAATAAACCTTCACAATCTATTTTTTATCTTTCCAAGCTGTCATTCCACCAGTCATATTTTTCACATTTTTTATTCCCATTTCCTGCATAGTTTTTGTTGCAAGTGTGCTTTGACCCCCAAGACCACAAAAAACTATATATTCTTTGTTAGGATTTTTTTTAAACAATTCATTTTCTAAAGGACTACCATCAGCCAGATAAAATTCTAATAAGCCTCTTTCTAAATTTATGGCATTACCAATAGTCTCTGATTCGAAGCTATTTTTATCTCTTACGTCTATAAATTGAACATTTGGATCATTTAGTTTTTCTTTAGCTTCATCAACCGAAATATTTTTTATCTCCTTAGAAACGTTCATTAATTCATCAAATTTTTTCATTATATTGTCCTTTTTTTTAATTTATTCCTAAAATTATATAGAATCCGATAGATTGTATATGTGCGAAATACGACAATTGAAAAAATAATTTTAACGATTATTAGTTATATATGAGTGAATTTTTTACTAAAACAGATTTATCAAGAAAAGATGCTGAAAGTATTATATCAGAAACATTAAATAATTGTGACGATGGCGAGCTTTATTTAGAAAATTCTAAAAGTGAATCTATTGTACTTGATGATAATAAAATAAAGAGTTCTAGTTATAGTTCTGACCTAGGATATGGCTTAAGAGCTGTAACAGGTGAAGTGGTAGCTTATTCTCATTCAAATGAAATTTCAAAAAAATCATTAAAACAATCAGCTAGCAATCTAAGCTCAACATTGAAATCTCAAAAAGGTATTTATAATCATGAAATTCCACAAACTAATGAAAAATTTTATAAAGATGTTAACCCGATAGAAGAAAAATCACTACAATCTAAATTAGATCTTTTAAAAGAAGTTAATAACTATACGAGAGCCAAAGGTGGAATGGTGCAACAAGTCACTGCTAGTTTTGCAGGTGAGCATAAATCTATAGAAATTATAAGATCTGGAGGCGAAGTGTTAACAGATGTTAGGCCTTTAATTCGTTTTAATGTTTCAGTCATGCTTGAGAAAGATGGAAAAAAAGAAACAGGAGTTTATGGAATTGGTGGAAGACAATCCTATGATGAATATCTTAAAGATGATAATTGGAAAAAAGTATGTGATGAAGCATTTAGAATTGCTTCAGTAAACCTTGAAAGCAAAGCTGCTCCAGCAGGAGAAATGAAAGTTGTTTTAGGATCAGGTTGGCCAGCAATACTCATCCATGAAGCTATTGGACATGGTCTTGAAGGTGATTTTAATAGAAAAAAAACATCTGCTTTTCATAATTTAATGGGTCAAAGAGTTGCCAGCGAAGGAGTTACTATTGTTGATGATGGTACTCTTCACAACAGAAGAGGAAGTTTAACAATCGATGATGAGGGTACACCAACTGAAAAAACTGTTTTAATAGAAAATGGTATATTAAAAAATTTTATGCAGGATCGACTTAACGCTAGATTAATGAATACAAGATCCACAGGTAGTGGAAGACGAGAAAGTTACAAACATGTTGTTCTTCCAAGAATGAGAAATACCATGATGTTAAATGGAAACTATTCTCAAGAAGAGATGATTAAATCAGTTGATAAAGGAATATTTGCGGTAAGTTTTGGAGGTGGACAAGTTGATATTACTTCAGGAAAATTTGTATTTAACTGCACAGAGGCTTACGAAATTATTAACGGTAAAATTGGATCACCTATAAAGGGGGCAACGTTAATTGGCGATGGTCCCTCAATTTTAAAAGAGGTTTCATTAGTTGGAAATAATATGATGCTTGATCCAGGTATTGGAACTTGTGGAAAAGCTGGGCAGGGTGTTCCAGTAGGTGTAGCGCAACCATCGATCCTAATTGATAAAATGACGGTTGGTGGAACTCAATTATAAATCATATGGTTAAAGATCAAGATTATTTAAAAAAGACAGCTTCTTTTTGCATAGATTTAGCAAAAAAACTTGGAGCAACAGATTCAAGCGCAGCTGTTATGCATTCCATTTCAGAAACAGTAAATTTCAGAAATAAAAAATTAGATGAATCTGATAGATCGGATAGCCTAGGCGTTAGTCTTACAACTTATATTGGCAAAAAAAAATCTAGTATTTCTTCTTCAAATCTTACAGAAGAAAATATCAAGAAATTGGTAGAAAGATGTATTGAGACAACAAAAATTACTCCAGAAGATGAATATAATTCATTACCAGATAAAGACTTACTGGGTAATAAAATAAATGATCTAAATTTATATGATGATGACCATATAGAGAATGATGAAAAAATTGAATATTTAAAAGAAGTAGAAGAGGCTGCATTTCAAAAAAAAGAAATTATTAATACAGAAACTGGTTTCTCCGAGTCAAAATCAAATTTTATATTAGCAAGCAGTGATGGGTTTTTAAATGGTTATAAGTCGTCTTCTTTTTCAGCCTCATGTGTTGCTGTAGCAAAAGATTCTAATAATAAAATGGAGAGAGATTATGAATTTACCAGCACCTGTCATCTAAATGACATGTTAAAACCTAGCCAAATTGGTGACATGGCAGCAAAAAAAACACTACAAAAATTAGATCCAAGAAAAATAGAAAGTGAAAAAATTAGCATTGTCTTTGATAGAAGAATTTCAAAAGGAATATTAAGTGCTTTTGCGAGTGCAATATCTGCTTCATCTATAGCAAGGGGTACATCTTTTTTAAAAAATAAAATTAATGAAGAGATTTTTACGTCTTCAATAAATATTTTTGATAAACCGAATATAGTTAAAGGATTAGGGTCAAGATATTTTGATTCTGAAGGAGTGAATACTGATGAATTAAAATTGGTAGATCAAGGTATTTTAAAACATTATTTAGTAGATACTTATAATGGAAAAAAGTTAAAGCTTAAGTCAAATGGTAGAAGTGGCGGAACAAGTAATTTATTTTTTGAAAAAGGGTCTATCTCATATAAAAATCTTTTAAAACTAAATTCAAGAATTCTTTATATTACTGAAACAATTGGTCATGGAAGTAATTTGGTTACAGGAGATTATTCAGTTGGTGCTAATGGATTTATGGTTGAAGATGGAATATTTAAATATCCCGTTAGTGAAATTACAATAGCTGGAAATTTTAAAGATATATTTAAGAACATAACACTGGCAGATGATCTTGAGTTTAAATACTCAACGAATGCGCCAACAATGTTAATAGAAGGTATGGTTGTTGCTGGTAAATGAAAAATTTCTGTATTATTGGCTCAGGTATTTCTGGTGCAACAATTGCTAAAGCACTCAGTAAAAAATTTTCACTAGATGTTTACGATAAAGCAAGAGGAGCCGGAGGAAGATCAGCCAATAAAAAGCTTAATATGAATGAAAGTTTTGATCATGGTGTCCAATATATTTCACCAAAAAGTGATGAATTTAAAAAATTTATAAAAAATTTAATCACCAAAAAAATTGTTAAAAAATGGCCAGGAAAACATTTATTTTTAAATACCGATAAGAAGGAAGATAAAAAACATATTAAGATAATTGGAAAAAGGGGTAATAACGCAATCAGCAAATATCTATTAAAAGATATCAACTGCAATTTTAATAGTGAAGTTATTAAAATTTTAAATAAAAATAAAGTGTGGGAAATATATTTTTCTGACGGGTCAAAAAAATTATATAAATCATTAATATTAACCTGTCCATTTCCTCAATTAAAAAAACTTTCAAAAAAATATATTAAACATTCATTTATTAATCAAAGAATAAAAATGGATGCAAATATAACAGTCATGATGACTATTAAAAAAAGCAAGCTTAATATAAGTAGTTATTTTTTTAATGATAAAATTTTAGGTTGGGCTGGAAATGAAAATAGTAAAATGCGTTTTAAAAGTAAAAATGATCTTTGGACCTTGCAAAGTACTTACCTATGGGCAAATAAAAAAATTGATAAAAATCGAGAAAATAAAAAATTGAACAACAAGATTATGATTGAACAGTTTTTTAAACTTACAGGCATCAAAAAAACTAAAGTTTTATTTTCATTAAACCATGGCTGGAAATATTCATCCAACCCAAAACCCTTGAAAATTAAAAGTTATTGGAATTCTTCTTTAAAACTTGGAGTTTGTGCAGATTGGTTTGTTGGACCTAGACTTGAGTCGGGATGGGTAAGCGCTCAAGATCTTTTTAATAAAATAAATAGATAGTTTTATTCAAACTTTTTAACCTTATATTCCCAATTTCCCAATCTTGAATAAGTAACTTTTAAAATTAACGAATTTTTTTTATCAAACCATATATCAAAATTAAGTCTTTTGTCTTTTGGTAAAGACATGTCTTTTGAGGTTAATTTAAAATGATCTACGTCGTAAGTTTTACCATAGAGTTTGATTTTTTCTTTAGCAATAAAGGTTACTACTTGTTCTTTGATACTACCTGATACAGGACTAATTTGACTATCAGTTTGTAAAATTTTGTGGCTCCACCAATTACCAACTATGTTATTTGTTGATGCTATACCATTATAGGAAGAACCTTGAATATCAAATTTATTTGTTTGTTCATTAAATTCTAAATTTACATATTTTTTTTTATCATTTTGAAGTGTTTTAGAGTTAAAAGAAATTAATTGATCTTTAATATATTTTTCCTCTCCATAACCTTCAATTTTAAAAATTGTTGCGCCAAATAATTTTACTGTAAATTTAATTTGATTTGTAACTGTTGTCTTATCTCCATCTTTTTTGAAAAAATAATAATTATAACCAATAACTTCACCATCTTTTAAAATCTCCATTTCAATTTTATTAAATTTATTATAATGCGCCATATGAGCATTAGAGCTGAATGAATATGTTAAGAAAAATATTAGTATAAAAAATTTTTTCATAAAGTATTAACAATAATAGACTTTAGTTTTAAAAGAAGTAATTTATTGAAAAATATGTTCTTAAAAATAAAAAATATTCCCAAAGTATATTGGAGTTCTGAAAAACCATTAAATCTTAAACCAAAAATTTCAACTTTCTTTTTTTTGTGTCTTGGATTAACTTTATTTGGGCTGGGCGAAGGATTATTGATAGTCTCTTTTGCTGGAGCTTCGCCTTGGTCTGTTCTTGCACAAGGTATTGCATTGAATGTTGATTTCTCTACTGGAATAATAACTATATTTGTGAGTATAGGTGTTTTGCTCCTATGGGTGCCATTAAAACAAAAACCTGGAATTGGAACAATCTTAAATGCAATAATTATTGGGTTAATGATTGATGTCTGTATAAAATTTGTGCCAACTCCTGATAATTATATTTCTCAAATACTTTTGGCAATTATAGCAGTACTCACTGTAGGACTTGGTGGGGGTATTTATTTAGTTGCTAATTTAGGAGCTGGACCAAGAGATGGACTAATGGTGGGCTTACAAAAAAAAACAAATTTACCAATTGCTACTGTTAGAGCTTTTCTTGAAATTACAGCGATGTCTATAGGTTGGTATCTTGGAGGAACTGTAGGAGTTGGAACTTTATTATTCGCTCTTGGAATAGGACCTTCTGTTGCTCTTAGTTTATTTATTGTTGGAAAGTCTTTTAATTAAAGAGGTGTTGACGATTTTTCGTTCTTTTTTCTATCATTAGGATTAAGAATTGCTTTTCTTAATCTAAGAGATTTAGGGGTAATTTCTAATGCTTCATCAGTGTTTAGCATGCTTAGCTGTTCTGCAATTGACATTTGTCTAACTGGAGTAAGTACAACATTTTCGTCAGTTCCTTGAGTTCTCATATTGGTTAACTGTTTACCCTTCATAACGTTAATAATCATATCACCAGCTTTTGGGGCTAATCCAACAATCATTCCTTCATAAACCGGATCATTATGAGTTACAAACATTTCACCTCTCGCCTGTAGGTTAAATATTGCAAATGCAACAGCTTTTCCGTTTGCCATTGAAATTAAAGCACCATTTTTTCTGCCATCCATTTCACCTTCAAATTTTCCATAACCATGGAAGATTCTGTTAATTACACCAGTACCTTTTGTTAAAGTTAAAAATCTACTTGTGTAACCCATCAAGCCCCTTGTTGGTGCATGAAAAATTAATCTTTTTTTATCTTTTCCTGTATCTTTAAGATCAAGTAATTTACCTTTTCTTCTATTCATAGAGTCTATGATTTTTGACGAAAACTCTTCATCTACATCAACGGTAATTTCTTCAATCGGTTCCATTCTATTTCCACCCTCATCTTTTTGGTATAAAACTTTTGGAGGACTTACTGTCATTTCAAAACCTTCACGTCTCATTTGTGTTAATAATATTTCAAGCATTAGCTCACCACGACCACTAATTACAAAAGCATCTACATTTGCATTTTGAGAAAAAGAAATTCCAACATTGTTTTGTGCTTCAGTGACCAATCTATCTCTAATTTGAGTACTTGTTAATTTTTTACCTTCTGTTCCAGCTAAAGGTGAACTATTTACACTTATTGTAATAGACATCGTTGGAGGATCTATCGGAGTTGCAGGAAGTGGATCATTTACTTCAAGATCACAAATTGTATCTGCTACGTTAGCTTTTTCTAAACCTGCAATTACAACAATATCTCCTGCTTCACCAACTTCAATTGGTACTTTCTTTGTTCCTTCGTATCTAAAAATTTTAGTTAATCTACCTTCGTCAACTTTCTCACCTTTAAGATTTATTGCTTTAATAGGTTGGTTAGCTTTTGCTGTTCCTTGAGATATTTTTCCAACCAAACTTCTGCCTAAGAAACTGTCTGCATATAATAAAGTAGATAACATTGCGAAAGGTTTTGTCTTATCAAGTTCTGCTGGCTTAACAT
Source organism: Candidatus Pelagibacter giovannonii (assembly GCF_012276695.1). Classification (GTDB taxonomy): domain Bacteria; phylum Pseudomonadota; class Alphaproteobacteria; order Pelagibacterales; family Pelagibacteraceae; genus Pelagibacter; species Pelagibacter giovannonii. Next base: position 1,004,606 of record NZ_CP038852.1, read on the forward strand.
GTTCTATAATTAAATCTAATAATGGGTGTAAATTTTCTCTTGGGCCATCCACCTCTTTACTTGCCCATCCAGATCTTCCACTTGCGTACATAACTGGAAAGTCTAATTGTTCCTCGTTTGCATCTAAACTTACAAATAAGTCAAATGTTTCATCTAAAACTTCGTTAGCTCTTTGATCAGCTTTATCTAGTTTGTTAATTACAACAATTGGTTTTAACCCTTGCTTAAGAGCTTTTGCTAGTACAAATTTTGTTTGTGGCATTACACCTTCGGCAGAGTCAATCAATAATAAAGCACCATCAGCCATACTTAAAACACGCTCTACTTCGGCCGCAAAATCTCTGTGACCGGGTGTATCGATAATATTAACTCTTGTATCTTGCCAATCAATAGAGGCTGGCTTAGCTAGAATAGTTATTCCTCTTTCTTTTTCTAACTCTCCAGAGTCCATCAATCTTTCATCTACAACTTCATTTTCTCTAAATGAACCACTTTGTTTCATTAGATTGTCAATCATGGTTGTCTTACCATGGTCGACGTGAGCAATAATTGTGATGTTTCGAATATTGTTACTCATAATTTGAGGCTCTTATACATTAATTGAGTCATTTGAAAACTTAAAAAAAATCAATATTTACTCACTAAATTTAATTATTCTAAAAATTCACTTCTTGTGATTGTTATAAAAACGTATAGATATCGCTATATAAATTAGACGTATTAAAGGATTAAGAACATATCTCCTTAAATTTTAAAAAATCTAAATACCTAAATGGAAAATTTTAAGTTACTAAAAATAGAAGATTCGTTAAAGAATTCATTGGAAAAAATGAAGTTTACGAAACCAACTCCAATTCAGGCTATGGCAATACCTGTTGCTTTAGAGGGAAAAGATATTTTAGGAACAGCACAAACAGGAACAGGAAAAACCTTAGCTTTTAGTGTTCCTTTAATTAATAAATTAATATTAGATAAAAATGCATTTGCATTAGTTATGTGTCCAACTAGAGAGCTTGCAACTCAAGTAATGGCTGCAATTAAAAGCATTATTAGTGATAAAATTAATATTAAAACTGCTTTGCTTATTGGTGGAGAGGCAATGCAAAAACAGCTTAGACAATTGGGTAATAGATCAAGAATAATAGTTGGCACTCCTGGGAGAATTAATGACCACTTAAAAAGAAAAAGTTTAAATCTATCGGCTACTAAATATCTAGTACTAGATGAAACTGACAGAATGTTAGATATGGGTTTTACCCCTCAAATAGAATTAATTTTAAAATTTGTTCCAAAAGATCATCAAACTTTATTATTTTCTGCAACACTACCTCAGAATATTGTTAGAATTTCTGAAAGATATCTTAATAAGCCTCAAAGAATTTCAACAGGGTCAACATCAGTGCCGATTGCAAAAATTAAACAGGAAACTCTTCAAGTTTTTAAAGAAAATAAATATGATCAACTAGTAGATCAATTTATAACAAGAAAAGGATCAATATTAGTTTTTGTTAAAACTAAAAGGGGTGCTGATAAAATGGTTAAACGCCTTAAAGAAGAGGGTCATTCAGCTGATGCTATTCATGGAGATCTTCGTCAAAGTAAAAGAGATCGTGTAATCACTTCATTTAGAAAAGGCCTTAAAAGAATATTAATAGCAACTGATGTTGCTGCAAGAGGACTAGATATTCCATTAATCCAGCACGTAATTAATTTTGATCTTCCACAAGTTCCAGAAGATTATGTTCACAGAATTGGAAGAACAGCTAGAGCTGGAACAGAAGGTTCTGCTTTAACTTTTCTTACTCCAGATGATAGATCGATGTGGAATGAAATTAGTAAATTAATTGATCCAAATTTTAAACCTGCACCACGTGGTGCAAGAGGAGACTCAAGAGGAGGAAAAAGAGGAAAAGCTCCTTACAATAAAAAAAGAAAATTTAGAGATGAAAAAAAATCTTTTGGCAAAGGAAGACCTGACAGATCATCAAGAGATGGAGAGAAAAAAAGTTTCGGTTACAAAGGAAAATCTAGTTTTGGCGATAAATCAAAACCTTCTAGTTATGGAAGATCCAGTTCATCATCAAGAGATGGAGAGAAAAAAAGTTTCGGTTACAAAGGAAAATCTAGTTTTGGCGATAAATCAAAACCTTCTAGTTATGGAAGATCTAGTTCATCATCAAGAGATGGAGAGAAAAAAAGTTTCGGTTACAAAGGAAAATCTAGTTTTGGCGATAAATCAAAACCTTCTAGTTATGGAAGATCTAGTTCATCATCAAGAGATGGAGAGAAAAAAAGTTTCGGTTACAAAGGAAAATCTAGTTTTGGCGATAAATCAAAACCTTCTAGTTATGGAAGATCTAGTTCATCATCAAGAGATGGAGAGAAAAAAAGTTTCGGTTACAAAGGAAAATCTAGTTTTACAAAAAAAGATAACTCGAAACCTACAGGATTCACAAATAATCCAAAATACTTTGGAAAAAAAACATCTGAAAGTTCATTTACTAGTGGAGAGAAAAAAAGCTCTAGTTTTAATGGAAAGAAGAAGTTTAAGAGTAGAAGTGATAGACCTAAAACCTTTACCTTCAAAAAACATAGTCAAAAAAGAGCTAAAGTCTAAGATTTTTTAGATTTCTCTTTTTTATTTTTTCTTTTTTCTTTTAGGCTTAATTTTGGTTTTTTAGCAGTGCTAGAGTCTTTAAATGATTTTCCACTGTATCTTTTTGACATATCTTAATCTTATAACAGCTTAATAAAAAAAAAGGCCACCTAAAAAGATGGCCTTTGAATTCTTTTTTAAAGAGAGTGGGATTACATTCCCATTCCACCCATGCCACCCATGCCGCCCATTCCACCAGGCATTCCTCCAGGCATTCCACCAGCACCACCAGCATCTTTGTCATCTGGTTTGTCAGCAATCATAGCTTCAGTGGTTACAAGCAACCCAGCAATTGAAGCAGCATCTTGTAAAGCTGTTCTTACAACTTTAACAGGATCAATGATACCTTTTGTAAACATATCAACGTACTCTTCATTCTGCGCATCATAACCTTGGTTCTTTTTATTTTGTTCCAGTAGTTTTCCAACTACAACTGAACCATCAACTCCAGCATTTAAAGTTATTTGTCTAATAGGAGCCTGTAAAGCTTTAGCCACTAATGCAACACCAGCTTTTTGATCATCACCTTTAACTTTAAGTGTAGTTAGACTTTGTGAAGCGTATAAAAGAGCACAACCACCACCAACTACTATTCCTTCTTCAGCAGCAGCTCTAGTTGCGTTAAGAGCATCTTCAACTCTATCTTTTCTTTCTTTAACTTCTACTTCAGTTGCACCACCAACTTTGATTACAGCAACTCCACCAGCAAGTTTTGCTAATCTTTCTTGAAGTTTTTCCCTGTCATAATCAGAAGTTGTTTCACCTACTTGTTGTTTGATTTGAGTACATCTAGCTTCAATTTCAGATTTTTTACCACTGCCGCTAATAATTGTACTATTATCTTTATCAACTTTAACTCTTTTACAAGACCCAAGATCTGTAAGTTTAACATTTTCAAGTTTAACTCCAATGTCTTCAGAAATAACCTGACCACCAGTTAAAATTGCAATATCATCAAGCATTGATTTTCTTCTATCACCAAAACCAGGTGCTTTAACCGCAACAACTTTTAAACCACCTCTAAGTTTATTTACAACAAGAGTTGCAAGAGCTTCACCCTCAACATCTTCAGAAATAATCATTAAAGGTCTACCAGCTTGTACAACAGCTTCTAAAAGTGGAACCATTGGTTGCAAGTTAGTTAATTTCTTTTCATGCAATAAGATGAAAGGGTTTTCTAACTCTGTAGTCATTTTATCGGCGTTAGTAATAAAGTATGGTGATAAATAACCCCTATCAAACTGCATACCTTCAACAACATCTAACTCAGTTTCTACTCCCTTAGCTTCTTCAACAGTAATAACACCTTCATTGCCAACTTTTTGCATAGCTTTTGCAATCATGTTGCCAATTTCTTTATCACCATTAGCTGAAATAGTTCCTACTTGAGCAATCTCATCAGTATCTTTAACTTTTTTTGCTGAAGCAATTAAACTTGCTTTAACATGATCTACTGCTGCATCTATTCCTCTTTTAACATCCATAGGGTTCATGCCAGCTGTTACATATTTTACACCTTCTTTAACGATTGCTTGTGCTAAAATAGTTGCTGTAGTTGTTCCATCACCAGCTTCTTCATTTGTTTTACTAGCAACTTCCTTAACCATTTGAGCACCCATGTTTTCAAATTTATCTTCAAGATCTATTTCCTTAGCAACAGAAACACCATCTTTAGTAATTCTTGGTGCACCATAAGATTTGTCGATAACAACATTTCTACCTTTAGGTCCAAGAGTAACTTTTACTGTGTTAGCAAGGATATCAACACCTCTTATCATTGCCGCCCTTGCTTCAGAGTCGAATTTTACAACTTTTGCCATTTTATTTTCTCCTTTAAATTAAATTATTTACCCGAAATACCCATAATGTCAGACTCTTTCATTATGCTGTATTCTTTGCTGTCTATTTTGATTTCAGTTCCCGACCATTTGCCAAAAAGAACTTTATCTCCAACTTTTACATCCATTGGAATTAGTTTTCCATCTTCAGTTTTTGCACCACCACCAACAGCTATAACTTTACCTTCTTGAGGTTTTTCTTGAGCTGTATCGGGGATGATTATTCCTCCAGCAGTTTTTTCACTACTGTTTAAAACTTCTATCAAAACTCTATCGTGTAACGGTTTAAATTTCATAAAATCTCCTTTTATTATGCGACTCATATAGCTATTAGGCTAGCTATTTCAAGAGATGTTAAGAAAAATATGTAGGGTAAAAAACCAGAGAAATTGTGTTTTTTATAAGTTATACCTCCCATAATGACTAAGAATTTAGATAACGATGGATTAAGATCGATTGTAGAGAATTATGATATTTTTTATATTGATTTATGGGGTGTTGTTCATAATGGGATAACTCTTCATAAAAATGCAATTGAAGCTTTAGAAGAAATCTCTAAAGCAAATAAAGAATATGTTCTTTTAACCAACGCACCAAGACCCAATAAAACAGTAAATAACTTTTTAGAAAAAATGAGTATGAATAAAGAAATTAGAGAAAAAGTTTATTCTTCAGGAGAAGCAGCACTTAATTATTTAAGAAAAAATTCTCTAGAAAAAAAATTTTATCATGTAGGACCACCAAGAGATTTTGATTTATTTTTAGATTTTAAAAAGAATAAGACTAATGATATTAAAGAAAGTTCATATTTACTTTGTACGGGCTTATTTGAAGAACAAGGTGAGGATTTAAATTATTACAAAGATTTATTTAAAGATCATATTAATAAAAAAATGATATGCACTAACCCTGATTTGATTGTTGATAGAGGTGAAAAAAGAGAATTGTGTGCAGGGTCGGTAGCTCTTGTTTTTGAAAAAATAGGAGGAGAAGTTATTTATTTTGGAAAACCGTTTCCTGAAGTTTATAATCAAGCAATTATTAATAAAGGAAAAAGAGTTTTATCTATCGGTGATAATTTAAACACAGATATTAAAGGAGCCAATCTTCTAAATTTTAATTCTTTAATTATTTCAAATGGTGTTCATAGAGATGAAATTAAAAAAGAGGGTATAGATGTGGTTTCAAAGAAATATGAAGTTGTTGTAAACTTTATTCAAACAGAATTAAAGTGGTAAAATATGAAGCTATATAAAGACTTTAATATTTCAAAAAATCATAAAAAATCAATTATTTTGATTGGTAATTTTGATGGTGTTCATTTGGGTCATCAAAAATTATTTAAATTAGCAAATACTTACAAAAAAAAATTTAATTTAAAAATTGGAGTTTTAACATTTGAGCCAATGCCTAAAATGTTTTTTAATAAAAACTTTAAAAACTTTCGAATTTCAAATGTAAATCAAAAAAAAATAATTTTAGATTACTTAGGAGTTGATTTTATAATTACTAAAAAATTTGATAAAAAATTTTCTGCAGTTAAGTCTGATTTTTTTATCAAGGAAATTTTATCAAAAAAAATAAGAGCTCAATACATATTTGTTAGTAATAATTTTAGATTTGGCAATAAAAGAGAGGGAGATGTTAAAGAATTAATTAAAAATGAAGAAAAATATCGTTACAAAATAGTAAAACCTCAACCACTAATCTTAAATAAAAAAGTAATCTCCTCAACTTATATCCGTTCTCTTCTAGAAAAAGGACATTTAAAAAAAACTAATAAGCTATTAAGTCGAAATTGGTCTATTGAAGGAATTGTTCAAAAAGGAAGACAACAAGGAAAAAAAATTGGTTTTCCAACCTGTAATATTGATATTAAGGATTATGTGATTGCGATGCCTGGAGTGTATGCTGTAAAAGTAAAGCAAAAAAACTCCAATAAATCACTAAAAGGGATTGCCAACCTAGGTTATAGACCAACTTTTAATCAAAAAAAAATTTTATTAGAAGTACATATTTTTAATTTTTCTGGAAATCTTTATAATAAGTATTTATCAGTACAGTTCACAAAGTTTATAAGAAAAGAGAAAAAATTCAAAAACGTTGATCAATTAAAAAAACAAATTCAAAGTGACTTAAAAGTTGCTAAAAAAAGTTAATATGAGCAAAGAAAATATAAATTTACCCAAAACAGCTTTCTCTATGAAGGCAAATTTACAGAATAAAGAACCTGAAATTTTAGAATATTGGAAAAAAATTGATCTTTATAAAGAGTTGAGAAAATTCAATAAGGGTAAAGAGAAATTCATACTTCACGATGGTCCACCATATGCGAATGGTAATATTCACATGGGTACAGCTTTAAATAAAATTTTGAAAGATATCATTGTTAAATTTCATCAAATGGATGGTAAAGATTCTGTATATGTTCCGGGGTGGGATTGTCATGGTCTACCTATTGAGTGGAAAATTGAAGAACAATATAAAAAAAATAAAAAAAATAAAAACGAAGTTCCAATAACAGAATTTAGAAAAGAGTGTAGAGAATTTGCAGAAAAATGGATTGAAGTTCATAAAACACAATTTAAACGATTAGGCGTTGTGGGAGATTGGGATAATCATTACGCAACAATGAACTTTGAAGCAGAGGCCCAAATTGTAAGAGAATTAGGAAAATTTTTAAAAGAAGGAAGCCTTTATAGAGGTTTTAAACCTGTTCTTTGGTCAACTGTAGAAAAAACTGCTTTAGCAGATGCTGAAGTTGAGTATCAAGATCATAAATCAGATACAATTTATACAGCTTTCCCAGTTAAAAAAACAAATATAAAAGAATTAGAAAATACAGAAGTCATTATATGGACAACTACTCCATGGACTATACCTGCAAATAAAGCATTAGCTTATAATGAGGCCTTAGATTATTTAATAATTGAATTAAGTGATGATGGAGATTTTAAGAATAAAAAAGTAGTAGTTGCAGAAGCTCTACTAGAGTCTGTTATCAAGGATTGTGAAATAAAAAATTACAAAGAAATAAAAAAATTTAAGGGTAAAGATTTTAAAGATACAATTTGTAGTCATCCTTTTTTAGAGCTTGGTTATGATTATGATATACCAATGCTTGAAGCAAGGTTTGTTACAACGGAACAGGGAACAGGTATTGTTCATTGTGCACCCAGCCATGGCCCTGATGATTTTAATCTTTGTTTAAAGCATGGGATTAAAGCCATAGAAACTGTAGATGGTGATGGTAAATACACTAAAAATCTTCCTTTATTTGAGGGAACTCATATTTTTAAAGCTAACCCAATTGTTATTGAAAAGTTAAAAGAACAAAAAAAGCTGTTATCTAATGGGGAACTAGTTCATTCATATCCGCATTCATGGAGATCAAAAGCACCCCTTGTTCATAGAGCAACTCCACAATGGTTTATTTCAATGGAAAGTCATGGCTTGAGAAAAAAAGCGTTAAAAGCTCTTGATGAAACTAAATTCTATCCAGACAAAGGCAGAGAAAGAATAAAAGCAATGATTGAAACAAGGCCAGATTGGTGTGTTTCAAGACAAAGAGTTTGGGGAGTTCCGCTTCCAATATTTGTTCATAAAACTACTAAAGAAATTTTAGTAGATGACAATGTAAATGAAAATATTGCGAGCATTTATGAAAAAGAAGGTTCTGATTGTTGGTTTTCAGATAATCCTCAAAGATTTTTAGGGGACAAATATAAAGCAGAAGATTACGAAAAAATAAGTGATATTGTTGAAGTTTGGTTTGATAGTGGTTGTACTCATGCATTTGTTTTGGAAAAAAGAGAAGATCTTCAATGGCCAGCATCAATGTATCTAGAAGGTTCTGACCAGCATAGAGGCTGGTTTCATTCGTCACTCTTAGAATCTTGCGGAACAAGAGGTAGAGCGCCTTACGAGTCAATATTATCACATGGATTTGTTGTAGATGGCAAAGGTCTCAAAATGTCAAAATCTGTAGGAAACGTAATTGCACCTGAGGATATTTTGAAAAAATATGGTGCAGATATTTTAAGAATATGGGTTGCATCATCTAATTATGCTGAAGATTTAAGAATTGACTATTCTATTTTAGAACAACACGCTGACTCATATAGAAAAATTAGAAATACATTTAGATATTTGCTAGGTAACCTAAATGACGACTTCCAAAAAATTGATTTAGAAAATTTAGACATCAAACAATTACCAGAATTAGAGAGATATATGCTTCATAGAGTGTATGAGTTAAATAATAATTTTAAAAATTATTTCAAATCTTATGATTTTCATAATCTTTATAAAGAACTTTTAAATTTTTGTACAGTAGACCTATCATCATTTTATTTTGATATTAGGAAGGATGCTTTATATTGTGATTTCAAAAATTCTGATAGAAGAAAGAGCAGTATAATTGTTTTAAATATTATTTTGGAATCTTTGGTTAAATGGTTTGCACCAATACTTTCATTTACAACAGAAGAAATTTTTACCCTTATAAACAAAGAGCAAAAAAGCATTCATCTAGAACAATTCATGAAATATCCAGAGTCATTCCAAGATAAAGAACTACATGAAAAATGGATAGAATTAAAAAAAATTAGAGATATCTGCAATATAAGTATTGAAGCAAAAAGAGCTAGTAAAGAAATAGGATCAAGTTTAGAAGCTAGCCTAGTTATTAATCTAAATAAAAAATTATTCGAAATTTCAAAAAATGTAGATTTTTCAGAAATATGCATTACGTCTTCTGCTTCAGTTCATCACTCAAACGAAGATAAAACTATTATTGAAACGGTAAAGGCTGAGGGAAATAAATGTCCAGTATGTTGGAAAATCAATAAAGTCAAATGTGAAAGGCATTCAGATTAACCAAAAAAGTTGATGAACAAAATTAACTTAAAAAATCTTTATCTAAATTTAGTAATTATATTAATAGTTTTTATTTCTGATCGTATAACAAAACTATACATCTTAAAAGTTGTAGAAGTAGAAGCTTCAGTTGATATTTATATCACTCCCTATTTGAACTTATTTTTAATCTGGAACAAAGGAATAGCTTTTGGTTTATTTTCTATAGACGCAAGTGTTATTTATAATTCTATTACAATCTTAATTGGTCTTATCATTATTGCTATTTTGTTTATGATGTTAAAAAATAATAATATTCAGCGGTACTTTTTTGCATTAATTGCAGGTGGCGCCTTTGGAAATTTTTATGATAGAGTAGTTTATACAGCTGTTCCAGATTTTATTGATTTACATTTTTATGGTTTTCATTGGTTTGTTTTTAATGTGGCTGACATATTTATTACTATTGGAGTTTTTTGCCTTATTTTAGTAGAACTTTTCTTTAATAATAAAAATATAAATGAAAAAAAATAATCTGTTAATAGCTTCTTTATTGATACTTCTTTTTTTAAATTCCTGTGGAACAATTGCTGAAGGATTGGGAGCAAGTAAAAAAAAAGGAAGTGAGGAGTTTTTAGTTGAAAAAAAAGCTCCATTAGTGCTACCACCTAACTTTGGAGAATTACCCGAACCTGGAAAAGAACCTGAGGAAAATATAATATCAGATAAAAAAGATACCTCAAATATTGAAGATATAATCAATCAAAGTTCTTCGACAAACACGGGTGAAAATAATACTGCAAAAAATTCTATTGAAGAATCAATCATAAAAAAGATTAACCTAAAAGAAGCTAGAGAAATAAATTTAGATGAAATTATAGTAAAAGAAAATGAAAAACCAAAAAAAAAAGGGTTTTTTAAAAAGCTAAAAAATAAATTTAATAAATCTGATAATTAGAAGAATGATATTTAAAAATTTTTTAAATATCAAAAAATCCAAAACAGTAAAAAAAGATTTTTTAAGATTATTAAAAGATCAACCAATATTATTTGAAACTTTAAAGCCTACATATAAATATAGTTATTCAAAAAAAATTATTAAAAAATATAAAAAATTTTCAAATTTAAGAATAATTGGTATGGGCGGATCTGTTCTTGGATCAGAAGCTATTTATAATTTTTTAAAACCTAAAATTAAAAAAAAGATTACTTTTGTTAGTAATTTAAATAGCAATGCAGATTATTTTGATAATAAGAATATAAATTTGAATTTAATTATTTCTAAATCAGGAAATACATTAGAGACAATAGCAAATGCCAATACATTAATTGATAAAAAAGAAAAAAATATTATTGTTACAGATGCAAAAAATAGTTACTTAACTAATTTAGCATCAAAACTCAAGGCAGAAATATTTGAGCATAAAAATTATGTAGGAGGTAGATATTCTGTATTGTCTGAAGTTGGAATGTTACCTGCGGAATTAATGAATTTGAATGAAAGAAAATTTAAGCAATTTAACAATCTTATTAAAAATAAAAATTTTATTAATAACCTAGTAAATAATGTGTCAACTACGTTAAGCTTAATTAAGAGTGGAAAGCAAACATCTATAATTTTAAATTATGATGAACAATCTGAAAATTTATTCAAATGGTATCAGCAACTGATAGCTGAAAGTTTAGGAAAAAAATCACTTGGATTATTGCCCGTTGTTTCTTCGATGCCAAAAGACAATCATAGTTTAATGCAGCTTTATCTAGACGGCCCAAATAAATATTTTTATACATTTTTTAATGTTCTAGAAAATAGAAATATAAAAATTAAGAATGATGGTGTGTTAAATACTCATAAGTTTTTAAAAAACCTATCAATAGAAAAAATAAAACAATCTCAAATGATTGCTACAGAGAAAGTCTTTATTTCAAAAAAAATACCTTTTAGAAGCTTTAGAATTTTAAAAAGAAACGAACAGTCTCTTGGCGAACTGTTCTGTTTCTTTATATTAGAGACCATTTTACTTGGTCGAGCTTTAAATGTTAATCCATTTGATCAACCTTCTGTTGAGTTGATAAAAATAGAAACAAAAAAAATATTAATTTAAAATATTAATTTAAAATATTTCCAAATATAATTTTTGAAATACCATAACTTTTTTCTAAAATTAGATTAAACTCTTTTGGTAAATCATCTTTTTCTTTTTTATGTCTGTGAATAATTATGACTCCATTAGTATTGAGTAGTTTTAATTCAGTTATTGCATTCAACAGAAATGGTAATTTTTTCTCTTTATAGGGAGGATCCATGAAAATAATATCAAATTTCTCGTTTAATATTTTAAATGTATTTTTAGAAAAAATATCATTTTCAATTATTTTTGTCTGATTTTGCTGATTTAAATTATTTATATTTTTCTTCAAAATATTTAATACTTCCGTGTAATTTTCTAAGAAGGTAACATTTTTAGCACCTCCAGATAAACATTCGAGACCAAATGATCCAACGCCTGAAAATAAATCCAAAATATTAGAATTTTCTAACTCTACATTCAATAATTTAGAATGCTTTAAAATGTTAAAAATTGATTCTTTCGTTAAATCTTTAAGAGGTCTTGTAAGTTTATCTTTAGGTAGAAGAATTTTTTTCCCTTTAAGGTTTCCTGAAATTATTCTCATTCATCAATCACCTTATGACCTATATCTTTTCTGTAAAACCCATCTTTCCAATTAAGATTTTTAATTAAGCTTATAGCTTTATCTCTACTATTTTTAAAATTTGGTGAAAGACTCACAAAATTAATTACCCGTCCACCATTTGAATAAATCTTATTGTTAATTTTTTTTGTACCAGCATGAAAAAAGTAATCATCTTCACCTAATTTTAGGTTTTCAATATTTTCTATTAAAATTTCATTATTATATTTATCAGGATAGCCTTTCGAGCACAAAACAATGCATAAACTTTTTTTATCATGCCACTCTATATTTATATTTTTTAGGTTTTTATTGCAGCAAGCATCTATAATCTCAAATAAATCTGTTTTTAACTTAGGCAAGATTGTCTGACATTCTGGATCTCCCATTCTAACATTATACTCAATCAAATAAGGTTCATTTCTTACTATCATTAAGCCTGCGTACAAAAATCCTTTATAATTAGATCCCATTTCTTTCAGGGCTTTAACGGTAGGTTTGATTATTTTATTTAATATTTTTTCTTCTAAAGGTTGATCCAGTAGTCTTGATGGTGAATACGAACCCATTCCACCTGTGTTTGCACCCTTATCACCCTCAAGAACTCTCTTATGATCTTGTGCTGTTTCAAAGCCTTTGATTTCTTTACCATCACTTATAATAAAATAGCTCATCTCTTCACCAACAAGAAACTCTTCAATTAAAATGTTGTTTGCTAATCCAAACTTTCCATCAAAAACATCTTTTATTGCTAAATTTGCATCATCCTTATTTTCACAAATATAAACACCTTTCCCGGATGCAAGACCATCAGCTTTAACAACAAGTGGAAACTGGGTTTTGTCCAGAAAAGATATTGCATCATTAGTATTTTTAAAAATACCAAACTTAGCTGTTGGTATATTGTACTTTTCACATATTTTTTTTGTAAATATTTTTGAGCCTTCCAATTGAGAAGAAATTTTATCAGGGCCAAAAATATTTATTTCTGTATCCTTAAAAAAATCTACTATTCCATCAACTAATGGTTTTTCTGGTCCAACTATTAATAAACTAATTTTATTTTTGATTGAAAATTCTTTAATTTTATTAAAGTCTAAAAAATCAATTTCAATATTTTCTGCTATATCTGAGGTTCCAGCATTACCAGGAAAACAGTATATCCTATCAACCTTAGGTGATTTTTTGATTGATAAACATAGAGCATGCTCTCTTCCACCACTTCCAATTATTCCAACTTTCATATAGATGTATATAAACTAAAAATGAATAAAAAATTAGCAAAATTAAAATATTTACCAAATAACTTTGAAATAATTGAAAATGGTGATCATGTTGTTTGTGCTGTATCAGGAAAATTAATTATTTTAGAAAATCTTAATTATTGGAATGTTGAGCTTCAAGAACCATATTTTTCATATGTAGAAGCTCATAAAAAAAAAGAGACACACTAAATTTTTACTTCCATCTATCATGAGACCATATCCATTCACCTGGATTTTTTAAAATTGTTTTCTCCAGCCAAATGTTTAGCTCTCTAGTAATTTTTTCAGCTGAGAGGTTCTTTGAAAATTCAATTGGTTTTTCAACTTTAATATTAAAGTTTATACCATTATGCCTCTCAATATAAATTGGTATCACTTTACAATTAAATTTTTTTATAAATTGTGCCGGAATAGTTGTGGTGAATGCTTCTTCATCAAAGAATTTAGATTTTATCCCTTGAGAGACTCTCTGATCTATCATTAAGGCTATAGAGTAGCCTTTTTTATATAATCTTAATAATTCTCTAACACCACGAGTTCCTTTTTTAATTTGATTTTTGCAAATATATTTTTTCCTAATTCTTTCCATAAGTACATTTAAGAAAATATTATTTAATGGTCGATATATTGCTGAGAGATTTACACCAGATTTTTCTATCTCCATTGCCATTAATTCAAAATTACTAAAATGACCAGAGATAAAAATTACTGGATTTTTTTCAAATTTTATTTTTTGAAGAATTTCTTTACCTTCTAAATTTATATTTGATTTAAATTGACCATTTCTAAAACCTTTAAGGAACATATACTCAGACAATGTTCTTCCATAATTATTCCACATATCTTTTGTAATGATATTAATTTTTGAGGTATTAATTTTTGGAATAGCTCTTTGAATATTAGTTTTAATGATATTTTTTGATCTAAAAATGGGACCAAAAATTTCAAATAATTTTCCACTGATATAAGATGAAATTTTTAATCCTAAAAATTTATAAATAATAAAAAGAAAGGATATGATTAAAAACTCAAAAAAATATTTAATTTTTTTCATTTAATTTAATTAGTTTGTTTGTGAGACTTTTCTCATCTGATAAATCAAGACTTGATTTGACATAAAAAATTTCATTTCTATTAAAGTTTTCAAGTCTTAAGTAATCTTTTTCTGTAGTTAAAATATGGGCATTGTATTTTTTTGCATTAATCATTATTTCATCAAAATCTTTTTTTGAATATTGATAATGATCTGGATATTCTAAATCACTTACAATTTTTAATTTATTATTTTTCAACATTTCTACAAAAGTTTTATGATTGCCAATACCAGAAAAAACTAAATAACTTTGATTTTCGTCAAATTCATTTATGTTTAGAGGAATATATTTTCCAGAATTAATATCAATATATGGATTAATTTTCTTAATCTGTTCTTTAATGGCAATTAGACTTTCTTCATTTCCATTTAAAAAAACGTTTTCATAAAATTTTAGATTATTAATATTTTCTCTTAAAGGTCCTGATGGTAATGTAAGTCCATTTCCAATCCAATTTAGATTATTAAAACAAACAATTTCTAAGTCATATTTGATAGAACTATCTTGAAGCCCATCATCAAAGATGGCAACTTCAAAATCTTTTGCGATAGCCTCATCTAGTGCAGTAATTCTTTTTAAATTAGTAAATAAGGTCCCATTTTTACTAAGTAGTTTTTGCTCATCAGTTTGGTTTGGATAAAATTTTTTAATAAAACAAGCTTTGATATTATTTTTATCTAAAATTTCTTTTATCTTGATGGTAAGTGATGTTTTTCCAGTTCCTCCAATATAGATGTTTCCAATACAGATTGTTTTAATTTTTGAATTAAAAAATTTAGGTTTTGATTTTATTTTAGCAATTAAACCTAAAATTATTGAAAAAGGTAATAATAGATAGGAAAGAAAGGATGGTTTTTTATAATCCCAGAATTTAGGTTTTTTTAATTTCATTATCAAATAAACTATTTATCTCATCTTTAGTTTCATTAAGTATTTTTTTCCCTATTTTTGCAATTTTTAAATAGTTTTTTTTGTTGTTGGGATTAGCAATTAATTTGTCTATTGAGTGAGTTAAGCTTTTTACTCCATTAACTTTATAAGCAACCTTTAGTTTATTGAGCAATTTATAGGTATCTTTAAAGTTATCTACATTTGGTCCATACAAAACAGTAGAACCTAAGTTGGTAGGTTCAAGAGGGTTTTGACCACCTTTTCCCAATATTGATTTACCCATAAAAACTATATTAGAGGATTGATAAAATTTCTTTGTCTCCCCATATGTGTCCACCAAATAAATATCTGTATTATCTAATTTTTTTGGTCTTGAGCTGTGCAAAACTATATTTAAATCTAAACTTTTAATTTCATCAACTATTTTACTAACACGATGAATATGCCTTGGTATTATTATTGTTAATAAATTTTTATATTTTTTCTTAAGTTTTATATGAGTATCTGCACAAATGATCTCCTCACCTGGGTGTGTACTTGAAGCACACCAAATTTTTTTACGTTTCATATTTTTTAAAAAAATATTATCTAATTTACTAAACTTAGATTGTTGATTATTAAAAAACTTAAGATTCCCTATTTTCTTAATTTTTGAGACATTTAATTTTTTAAGATAATTAATTGTTTCATCATTTTGAGGGTAGGCAATTGAAATATTTTGAAAAATTGAGTCTGAGAATTTTTTTACACGTCTCCATTTATTAAAAGTTTTTTTTGTAATTCTTGCATTAAGAAGTTTTAATGGAATTTTTTTTTTATTAAGAATCTTAAAGATACTAGGCCAAATCTCGGACTCAACAAATATTGCAATAGTTGGCCTCCAGTAATTCAAAAATTTATAAGAAAAAAATATTGAGTCTATTGGAAAAAATTGATGCACAGTTTTTTTAAAATTAAATTTTTTAAATATTTGAGCAGAACTCAAAGTTGAAGTAGTTATTAAAATTTGGTTTATAGACTTATTTTTTTCGAGCTCTTGAACTAGAGGTAAAATACTTAAAAGTTCACCTACACTTGATCCATGAAACCAAATTAAATTACCACAAATACGTTTTTTTGATGGGAAACAAAATTTTTCTTTATATCTTTTTTTATCTTCTTTTTTTTTTAAAATTCTAAAAAATATAATTAATGGAGAAAATGCTAAAGTTATGGTTATTATTGTTTGATATAAAAAAAACATTATTCTTTACGAATTTGTTTCTCATAGAAATTTTTATAAAGTTCTGAATTATTTAATAATTCGTCATGTTTGCCGTTTGCAACAACATTCCCAGAATCAATAATATAAATTTGATCAGAGCTTAAAATTGTTGATAGTCTATGGGCTATTACAATGGTTGTCTTATCTTTAGTTAATATTTTTAATGCATCTTGAATTTTACTTTCAGTTTCAGAGTCTAATGATGAAGTTGCTTCATCTAAAAGAATTATTGGACTTTTCTTGATCATAGCTCTTGCAATTGATAGTCTTTGTTTTTCTCCACCAGATAGTCTAACTCCATTTTCACCTATTATGGTCTCATACTTGTGGGGCAATTGCTCTATAAATTCACTTGCGTATGAAAATTTTGCTGCTGAAATTACCTCTTCATCAGTAACATCATCTTTTGCATATTTGATATTATTTTTTATAGTATCATCAAACAAAGTTGTATCTTGACTTACAAGTGAGATCTTATCTCTTAAAGATTGTATTTTTACTTTATATATAGATTGATTATCAATCAGGATATCCCCAGATTGTGCATCATAAAATCTAGGTATTAAGTTTAAAATTGTTGATTTTCCAGAACCACTGTGTCCAACTAAAGATGTCATTTTACCACCAGCTATATTAATATCAATATTCTTTAAGACATTTTCTTCATTAGAATTATATTTAAAGTTTAATTTATTAAATTTAATTGATGCATTAGTGATGTTGATGTCTTTAGAATTTTCACGATCTAAAATTTTATTTTTATGATCAATAATAGGTAGAATTCTATTAGCCGCTGATAACCCTTGGTTTAAAGTTATATTGATTGTTGATAAAGATCTAACAGGTTGATAAGCGAGCATCATTGCTGCTAAAAAAGAGAAAAAATTACCTATTTCAATTTCGCTCTTTAGAGCCAATTTTCCTGAATAGAATATTAAAATTGCAATCATTATTCCCGTTAAGGTTTCCATGATTGGAGATATTCTTATATATACTGTATTTATTTTAATATTTTTATCTTTTAATTGATTTAAATGTTCGTCACTTCTTTTGCTTTCATATTCTTCTCTTTGAAATATTTTTACTAATTTGTGGTTTTTAAATAATTCAATTAAGTGCGTGTTTAAAAAACCTGATTTTTCTTGAGCTTCAGTAACGACTTTTCCCATTCTCTTACCAAGGGTCTTAGACGCTATACCAGCAATAGGAATCATTATTATTGCAATCAATGATAATTTCCAATTCTGATAAAACATCACAAATAACAACCCAAATAGAGTTAAGCTATCTTTAAATAAATTTAAAACAGCAGTACTAAGCAATGTTGTAATATGACTTACATCATATGTCAGGTTTGAGATGAATTTTCCAGAATGTTTTTGGTCAATTAATTGAGTATCTGCTTTAATTAAAGATTTTACCATTTGTGATTGGAGCATTTTTTTAATCTCCTCTGCAACTCTAATCATAATCGCTTTTGCAAAATAGAGGGCAAAACCTTTAATTGTAAATGCTACAATTATTAATGAAGGTATGATAACTATTAAAGACTGGTCTTTTTCAACAAATATTTTTTTTATAGCAGGATCCAAAAGCCAGGCTATTGCAGAGGTACTTGCTGCAACAAGAACTCCAAAAAAAACTGATATTAATATTTTATTAATATATTTTTTTGAATAATCTTTAAAAAGTCTTTTATAAATTTCTGAATTTTTCATCAAAATTTTCCAATTAAAATATTACAAAAAATAAGAAGACCAACTAAATTATTACTTTTAAAAACTTTCAAACATATGGATGGTTTTTTTGAATTAAAAATTTTAATTTGGTAAAAAAATAAGTGAGCAATTGTTATTAACAAGCTTATATAAAAAAAGTAATTATAATTCATTAAATAGCCCACAATTAAAATAGAGAAAATTAGAAAAATATAACATGTAGATATAAAGTTTTTTGGTTTTTTTTTAAATTTTATTGAAGTTGATTTTACACCTATAATTTCGTCATCTTTAATATCTTGAAATCCGTATATTGTGTCGTATCCTAGTGTCCAAAATATGGCTCCAAGATAAAAGATAATAGCAACAGCATTTATTCCTCCATGTATTGCTGTCCACCCTAAAATCAAACCATAATTAAATGTTATTCCTAAAAATAATTGAGGCCAATAAGTAAATCTTTTCATTAAAGGATATGTGAATGCTAGAGGCATAGATCCTAGGGCAAGTAAGATTGTTAAGTTATTAAAATTAATTAAAACCAAAAATGCAAGTAGACATAAAATCAAAGTATAAAATATTCCTAATTTTACTGAAACTTGATTAGATGCAATAGGCCTTTTTTTTGTTCTTGAAACTTTTTTATCAAATTCTTTGTCAGAAATATCATTCACAATACATCCTGCAGAACGCATTAGAACCGATCCTAAAAAAAATAATGATAAGTAAAAGAAATAATCATTTAGGCTTTTTGAAAAATCATAAGCAAGAGTCAGTCCCCATGCACAAGGCCAAAATAATAATATATAGCCAATAGGCCTTTTCAATCTTGTTAGTTCGATAAAAAGATTTAAATTTTTCATAATAATTTACTTGTAAATAACAAAGGCTAGTTTCATAATCAAATTGATTCGTATGAATATAGATTACACAGTTACAGCATTGATGTTTCCAGCCATTCCTTTATTGATGAGCGTATATAGCAACAGATTTCATTCTTTAAGTAAGCTTATTAGACAACTTCATGATGAACATGTATATGAAAGTCACATTCCACCAGAGTGGAAAAAACAGTTTATAAATTTAAGTGGAAGAATTGTTCTTTTAAAATGGACTATTATGTTTGCTGCATTTGGTTTCTTATTTAATATGTTGACTGTGTTTGCCCTTTATTTAAATGAAATTTTTGCTGCAAGAATAATCTTTGGATCTTGTTGTTTATCGATGATGATTTCAATTGTTGTTTTTATGAGAGAAATTCAAGTATCAACAAATGCATTAAAATTGCATATGTCCGATATGGATGTTGATTTAGATTAATTAGGAATAATAACCGCAGGGCCAACTAATAGTCTTGCTTCTAATTCTTCATGAGCTTTTTTAGCATCATCAAGCGAATATTTTTTTGAAATTTCAACTTTAAATTTTCCAGATAAGATTCCATCAAAAACTTTTTTAGCAGACTCAACTAATTCTTCTCTTGTCATTGTATAATGTGCAATAGAAGGACGAGTAAAAAATAATCCTTTTGCATTAATATGTTTTTTAACATCTATAGTATCAACATAACCTGATGCATTACCAAAAGCGACCATCATGCCTCTAACTTTTAAGGTTTCAATCGATCCATCAAATGTTTTAATACCAACACCATCATAGACAACATCAACTCCATTTTTACCTACAATTTTTTCCACTTCTTCAACAAAGTTTGTATCTGTATAATTTATTACATGATGACATCCATTTTTTTTAGCAATAGCTTCTTTTTTTTTAGAGCCAACAGTTCCAATAACCTCTGCTCCTAATGCATTAGCCCACTGACATAATATTTGGCCAACACCACCAGCTGCTGCATGGTATAAAACTTTATCCCCTTTTTTAATTGGATAAGCTCTGTGTAATAAATATTCAGCAGTAATCCCTTTAAGCATAATGCATGATGCAATTTCATCCGAGATACCTTCTGGAACTAAAACTAGTTTCTCTTGAGGAAATAATTGTTTTTCCGAATAACTTCCAATAGGCATTGAAGAGTGAGCCACTCTATCTCCAACTTTAAATAGATCAACTTCAGAACCAACTTCTTCTATTATTCCACATGCTTCCAAACCAATTCCACTTGGTAGAGGAATAGGGTACAAACCTGTTCGGTGATAAACATCGATATAGTTAAGACCGATTGATAAATTTTTTATCAAAACTTCTTTTGGACCTGGTTTACCGATTTCAATATCTTTAACCTCTAAAGTTTCAGGACCACCAAATTTTTCTATTTTAATAGTTTTCATTATTTTACAAATGTATCATTATGATAATCTTGAACTGCTTGCAATATCTCTGCTTTAGTATTCATTACAAATGGACCCCCTCTAGCAATAGGCTCACCAATTGGCTTTCCAGATATCAATAAAAACTTGGCTTTAGTTAAGCTAGAGACTTTTAATTTTTCTCCCCTAGTTAGAATAATTAAAGTGGAATCTTTAACGGCATTATGATCTTGATTACCAACTTTAATTTTACCTTCAACCAAATATATTAATGAATTGTGAGTTGAGGGAAGATCAAAATTAAATTCTCTTCCTTTTTCAAGCTCTACATCAAAATAAACAGGTTCAACATTGTGACCTTTAACAGGTCCTTCTGCATCTTGAAATTTTCCAGCAATCACTTTGACAGTTTTATCATCGTCTTTATGAGTGCTCATTTTATCTGCATCAATGTAAATATATTCAGGTTTAGTCATTTTCAATTTAGCAGGCATGTTTACCCATAATTGAAACCCATGAAGCTTACCTTCTTTCATTGCGGGCATTTCTGAATGAATGATACCACTCCCAGTTTTCATCCACTGAACATCTCCAGCAGTCATTATTCCTTCGCCACCCGTACTGTCTTTATGTTCAAAGTCACCAGCAAGCATATATGTTACTGTTTCAATTCCTCTGTGAGGGTGAGGAGGGAAGCCTCCAATGTAATCATCTTTATTTTCAGAACCAAATTCATCCAACATTAAAAAAGGATCGTGGTAATCAATATGGTAAGTGCCAATGCTTCTTTTTAATTTAACACCAGCACCATCTGATGCTACAACTGGTTCTATTATTTTTTCTACTTCAATACTTTTCATAATTAAAGACTATTCAATAATTTATAAAGTTCAATGTTACTTTTTGTTATGTGAACCATCACAAAGAGGCTGGTTATTAGTTTGTTTACAAGCACAAAAAAATACTTTTTTTGTTTCTTCTGCTTTATAGGCTAGAGGAGTAAATTCTGAACCTTTATGTGATCCATCACAAAATGGTTGTTTTGAACTTTTTCCACAAGAGCACCAGTAATAAGATTTATCTTTCTCTACATCTACTGCAATTGGTCCGTTGCCTGCGTTTTGTCCTTTAATCATTTTTACCCTTTCAATTTAATTGACTTGTTCATAG
Organism: Candidatus Pelagibacter giovannonii; assembly: GCF_012276695.1. GTDB lineage: Bacteria > Pseudomonadota > Alphaproteobacteria > Pelagibacterales > Pelagibacteraceae > Pelagibacter > Pelagibacter giovannonii. The sequence goes on from NZ_CP038852.1 coordinate 1,026,323, forward strand.
AGCTTTGTTAATGGTAATGCAATAACGCAAAATAATCATACTAGTATACAAAAACATACCTTGAAAAACTTAATAGATTGTCCAGCCGAAAGAGCCGTTTACTTTCTTGGAGGTAAATGGAAAATTAGAATTTTATTTAGTTTACTAAAAAGTAAAAGAATAAGATTTGGTGAACTCAAAAAAGGTTTAAAAACTATTACACAACAAATGCTATCCAAACAGCTTAAGGAGTTAGAAGGAGATGGAATAATTAATAGAAAAGTAATTCGAATAATGCCACCAAAAGTTGAGTATTCACTTACTGAATTTGGCCTTTCGGTTATGCCTATCTTAAGATCTTTTTCAGAGTGGAATAAAAGAAATACTCGAACTATTTCAGTAAAGCTAAATAAGAATTTTGAAGAAAATAGAATTAGATAATATCCAGCAGCTGTTTTAAGTTTTTAACTTCATCTTTAGGTTTATAATCAAGGTTATCAAAAATATTATTATTTCTGTTTACCCAAATAGAACCGTAACCATAATTTCCACCACCAGAAACATCCCAAGTATTAGCACTTAAAAATGCAACTTCTTCTTTTTGTATTTTGTATTTTTTAATTGGTATGTCATAAACTTTAGAGTCTGGTTTATAAATGCCAACTTCTTCAATTGAAAAAATATCATCAAATATACTATCTAGATTATTACTCTTTACTAATTCATTAAGAAGAGAGGGCGTTCCATTTGAAAGAATACCTAATTTATAATTTTTTTCTTTTAATCTTTTTAAAACCTCAGGTACCTCAGGAAAAGGTGAGAGCACCTTATAAAGATTTAATAATTCATTCTTCATAGAAGCATCTATTTCAAATTTCTTCATTGATTTATCTAAACTGTCTTCTGTCACCTGCCAAAAATCTTTATGTCTATCCATTAGACTTCTTAGCCAAGTGTATTCTAATTGAGTAGTTCGCCAGTAATTTGCAAAACCTTCCCACTTATCACCAATTTTATCTTTACATTTTTCTGCAGCAGAATTGACATCAAATAAAGTGCCATATGCATCAAAAATTATTGCTTTAATATTTTTCATAAATTAACTTAACATTAATGAGTAATATTAGATTATTTTTTAAAGAAAGTTTATCACTTAATTTAATTGCTAGGCTTGATAAATCACAATCTCACTATGTAAATAAAGTGATGAGAGTTAAAGTGAGTGAGGTTTTTTCATTATTTAATAGCAGTGGTGAGTGGGAGGCAAAAATTTTAACTATTTCAAAAGGTATAGTTGAATTTAATATTACAAAACAATTAAGGCAAAAAGAAAACATAAAAGAATTGTGGTTAGCTTTTTCACCCATCAAATCAAACTACTTTAATTTCATGATTCAAAAAGCAACAGAGCTTGGTGTTACAAAATTTTTACCAATAATATTTGATAGAACAATTGTTAGAAAAATAAATAAAGAAAGATTAGAAAAAGTAATTACAGAAGCTGCCGAACAGTCTAATCGTATCAATGTTCCATTTATTGAAGATCCTCAGTTATTAAAATTTTTTTTAAATAATGAAAAGATGGACTTAATATTTACTGATTTAAATTCTCAAAATAAAAAATTAGATTTAGCCAAATTAACTAGCAATCCAACTTGTGTAATTATTGGTCCAGAGGGTGATTTTTCAGAAGAAGAAAGAGAGCAGATTCTTAGATTTAAGGATGTTCAGCCAATTAATATAAATAAAAACATATTAAGGTCTGAAACTGCAGTTATTTCAGCTCTATCAATTGTAAATTACTGTATAAATTGATATTTTGTCGCTAAAACAAAAGTGTAATTTTTAAAAAGACACTTTATATAGTGTGTAACAAATGAAAAAAATTTTATTTACAGTTCTGGCTTTAATTTCATCATCTCATGCATGGGCCAATCAGCCTAAAAATTGGCAGTTGGGTTTCCAAGATTCTGCATCTCAAGGAATGACTGAAATTGTTAGTTTTCATAATGATATTCTTCTTCCTATAATTATTGCTATTAGTGTTTTCGTTTTATTTCTTATGATTTATGTTTGCATAAGATTTAGAGAATCAAAAAACCCAAACCCATCAAAAACTACTCACAATGTTGCAGTAGAAGTTTTATGGACATTAATCCCTTGTTTGATTTTAATTGTAATGGCTGTTCCATCTTTTAAAATTTTATATAAACAAGACACAATTCCAAAAGCTGACATTACAGTTAAGGCTATCGGGTATCAGTGGTATTGGGGATACGAATATCCTGATGAGAATATTATATTTGAGTCGTATATGATTAAAGAAGATGAATTAAAAGAAAATCAACCTAGATTACTAACTGTTGATAACGAAGTTGTTGTTCCAGTAAATAAAGTGGTTAAAGTTTTAATTACTGCAAATGATGTATTGCATGCTTGGGCATTACCATCTTTTGGAGTTAAAAGGGATGCAGTTCCAGGAAGAATAAATGAAACTTGGTTTAAAGCTGAAAAAGTAGGAACATATTATGGTCAATGCTCTGAGTTATGTGGAATACAACATGCTTTTATGCCGATCACAGTAAGAGTTGTGACAGATGAAGAATATGCAACATGGTTAGCAGAAGCTAAAATGAAATTTGCAAAAGAGCCAATTAAAAAAAATGAATATAAAAAACTAGCGAGTAAATAAAAATGTATACACAAATAGCATCACACGACGATCATCATACACCAACAGGCTGGAAACGATGGGCCTATTCAACTAACCATAAAGATATTGGTACGATGTATTTAATTTTTGCAATTGTTGCAGGAATTATTGGTACAGCTTTTTCAGTATTAATGAGAATTGAATTGATGCATCCTGGCGATGGAATTTTAGGTGGTAACTATCACTTATATAATGTGCTAGTTACAGGCCATGGATTAATAATGATTTTCTTTATGGTAATGCCTGCAATGATTGGTGGATTTGGTAATTGGTTTGTTCCAATTATGATTGGTGCGCCTGATATGGCCTTTCCAAGAATGAATAATATTTCATTTTGGTTATTACCAGCCTCATTTATTTTACTATTACTTTCAATATTTGTAGATGGCCCTCCAGGCCAACAAGGTGTTGGCGGAGGATGGACTTTATACCCACCTTTGTCTTCTAAAGCTGGACAACCAGGACCTGCTATGGATTTTGCTATTCTAAGTTTGCACTTAGCTGGAGCATCTTCAATTTTAGGAGCAGTTAATTTTATTACAACAATTTTAAACATGAGAACGCCAGGCATGACTTTGCATAAAATGCCTTTATTTGCTTGGTCTGTTTTAGTTACAGCATTTTTATTATTACTATCACTACCTGTTTTAGCTGGTGCAATTACAATGCTTTTAACAGATAGAAATTTTGGAACTGCATTTTTCGATGCTCAAACTGGAGGAGATCCAGTTTTATACCAACATTTATTTTGGTTCTTTGGTCACCCTGAAGTTTATATTTTAATTTTACCTGGTTTTGGAATGATAAGTCATATCGTTTCAACTTTTTCTAAAAAACCTGTATTTGGATACTTGGGTATGGCTTATGCAATGGTCTCAATTGGTATTGTTGGCTTTGTAGTTTGGGCTCACCACATGTACACAGTAGGCTTAAGCACAGATACTAAAGCATATTTTTTAGCCGCAACAATGATTATTGCAGTTCCAACAGGGATTAAAATATTTTCCTGGATTGCAACAATGTGGGGTGGGTCAATTTCATTTAAAACTCCAATGTTATGGGCATTAGGATTTATATTTTTATTTACAGTAGGTGGTGTAACAGGTGTTGTTCTTGCAAACGCAGGTGTTGATACTGCAATGCATGATACTTATTATGTAGTTGCTCACTTTCATTATGTGTTATCTTTAGGAGCGGTGTTTGCAATCTTTGCAGGATTTTATTATTGGTTTGGTAAAATGTCTGGCTATGAGTATTCAGAATGGATGGGTAAATTACATTTTTGGTTAACTTTTATTGGAGTTAATTTAGTATTTTTTCCACAACACTTTTTAGGTTTAGCAGGAATGCCGAGAAGATATGCTGATTATCCTGATGCATTTGCTGGATGGAATTATGTTTCATCAGTTGGTTCATATATAGCAGTTGCTGGTTTATTGGTATTTTTTGCAAACTTAATTTATTCCTTTTCTAAGAAAAAAGTTGCAGCCCAAAACCCTTGGGGAGAAGGAGCTACAACCTTAGAATGGACTGTACCATCGCCACCAAATTTTCATACTTTTGAAGAATTACCAAAGTTTGAAGATCCAGAAGGTGTTGAAAAAGCTACTAGTTAGTAAATTTTTAACTTATTCTAGATTAAATATTAATGATTAACTCTAAATCAAAAAATAGAAACTTAAGCCAGGAAAATGTTTTTAATTTTTCTGAATTGTTTAAATTGATGAAACCAAGAGTTATGTCTTTGGTTATTTTTACCTGTGCCGTAGGACTTTTAATGGCACCTAATGCAATTTCAACAAAGGATGCAATGTTTGCAATTCTTTTAGTTTCAATTGGAGCAGGAGCCGCTGGTGCTCTAAATATGTGGTATGAGTCTGATCTTGATGCATTAATGACCAGAACTTGCTTGAGACCAATTCCAATGGGAAAGGTTAATAAGAAACAAGCTCTAATTTTTGGAACATCACTTTCATTTTTTTCTGTGATTGCATTAGATTATTTTGCAAATACAATTTCAGCAGCATTGTTGCTGTTTACAATTTTATTTTATGTGTTTGTTTACACAATCTGGCTAAAGAGAAAAACGCCCCAAAACATTGTAATTGGAGGTGCTGCAGGAGCATTACCACCAGTAATTGGATGGACTATTGCAACTAACTCACTTTCTTTAGAGCCAATAACTTTTTTTTTAATTATATTTTTTTGGACCCCATCTCACTTTTGGGCGTTAAGCCTTTATAAATCAGATGATTACAAGAAAGCAAAAATTCCAATGCTTCCATTAACGAATGGGATAGAGAGTACAAAAATAAATATTTTAGTTTATTCGTTATTAATGCTGCCAATGGTTATTTTGCCTTATGCAATAGATTTTGTGGGGCTAGTATTTTTAATACCAGCTTTGATGCTTACATTATATTATAACTTTTTATGTCTTGAACTCTATAGATTTAGAAAAAATAAATTTAACCCTAAGAAGGCAAAAACATTATTTGGATATTCAATTTTATATTTATTTTTGATATTCGTTATTTTTTTGATAGATAAAATAGTATGATGATACCAGACAAAAAAACCAAACGAAAAAATATTTTAACAGCGTTGGCAATAATAGGTTTTATGGTATTTCTATTTTTCTTCACACTTTATAATACAGGCGTTTTTGATAGATCAATATAATGCAAAAAAAAACCTTAACTCCAATTCTTTTAGCTGGAATCTTTTTTCTTATGCTGGGCCTTTCATTTGCTGCAGTACCTTTATATGATATATTTTGCAAAGTAACAGGATTTGGTGGAACAACTCAAATATCAAAAGAAGCACCACAAATAGTTTTAGACCAAAAGGTTAGTGTTCGTTTTGATACAAATGTAAATAAACTTCCTTGGAATTTTAAAGCAAAAAAAAATGTACTTAATGTAAAGATTGGTCAAGTGAATCGAATTGAATTTGAGGTTGAAAATTACGGGAATGAAACCACTTATGGAGTTGCTGCCTTTAATGTATCCCCTTCATCATTTGGTAAATATTATAGTAAATTAGGGTGTTTTTGTTTTGAAAAGCAGGCTTTAAAAGCTGGTGAAAAAGCAACTTATATAATGACTTTTTATTTGGACCCAGAAATGGTAAATGATCCCAATACTAAAAATATTAAAGATGTAACTATGTCCTATACTTTTTTTTCATCAGATTACTATAACCAGTCAAAATTATAGAAATGACCGCAGAAAAAAAACACGATTATCATTTAGTAGACCCAAGTCCTTGGCCTATATACGTCTCATTTTCATGTTTAGTTTTAGCAATAGGTTCGGTTTATTATCTTCATAGCGAAGTTTCTTGGGGAATGTATCTAGGTTTAGCATTACTACTTTATGGGACATATATGTGGTTTAGAGATGTTGTTATTGAAGCAGAACATCAAGGTCACCACACACCAGTGGTACAAATTCATCATAGATATGGAATGACATTATTTATTGCTTCAGAAGTTATGTTCTTCGTGGCTTGGTTTTGGGCATATTTTGATGCAAGTTTATTTCCATCTTTAGCAATTGGGGGAATATGGCCGCCCGAAGATATTGTAACCTTTGACCCATGGGATATTCCACTAATTAATACATTAATTTTACTTTTATCTGGAACGACAGTAACATGGTCTCACCATGCTTTACTTGAGGGTGATAGAAAAAGTTTTATTCAAGGATTAGTTCTTACAGTAATACTTGGTTTCTCTTTTTCACTATTGCAAGTTTATGAATACCAGCATGCAACTTTTGATTTTGCAGGAAATATATATGGTTCAGTATTTTATATGGCAACAGGCTTTCACGGTTTCCATGTAATTATTGGTACCATATTTCTAGCAGTATGTTTAATGAGAGCAAGAAAGGGTCACTTTACCGAAGAACATCACTTTGGATTTGAGGCAGCTGCTTGGTACTGGCATTTTGTAGATGTTGTGTGGCTATTCTTATTTGCTGCCATTTACATTTGGGGAAGTTAATTTTTAGCCCTTGAGATATAAATTTTTATTTTCTATTTTTGTATTTTTTTTTATTTCTGTCTTTATTTCTCTTGGTAGCTGGCAGATTGTTAGGCTTAATTGGAAATTAGATCTAATCAACCAGATAGAAACTTCACTCAAAAATAATCCTGTTAATCTTACAACTTCCACTCAAAAAAACTATTTAAGAATTAAAACTAATGGATCAATTAATTTTGAAAAACAAATTTATCTATATAATTTGAATGAAAAAGGAAAACCAGGCTTTGAAGTAGTTAGTCCAATAAAAATCGGAAACAAAGATTATTTGCTAAATAGAGGTTGGGTACCATTTGATAAAAAAGATAATAAAATTCTTAATGTTTTCGATGAAAATAATATAACTGGAATTTTAAAAAAACAAATAAAGCCCAATAGATTTAAGCCCAAAAATGATCTTTTAAATAATTATTGGTTTACACTTGATAGGGATGATATTTTTAAATTCACAGGTAAAAAGTTTTCTCCATATGTAATTTATCTTTCTGGAAATAATGAATTACCAAAACCAAAATTGATTACTGCAAACATTTCAAATAACCACAAAAAGTATGCAATGACTTGGTTTTCGTTAGCGATTTCAATTTTTTTACTATATTTATATTTTAGAAAAAAAAATTATTAAATGAAATACATAAGCACCAGAAATAACTCAAAAGAATATAGCTTTGAACAGGTATTTATCAAAGGTCTTGCAGATGATGGAGGTTTGTTTGTTCCAAAAGAAGTTAAAAAATACAGCACTAAAAAAATACATGCACTAAGTAAATTGAGTTATCAAAATTTAGCAAAAGAAATAATATACCCATTTATAGGTGATTTTATGACAGTAAATGAGCTGTCAGATATCGTTGATAAATCATATTCTGTATTCAGAAAAGATAACGTCATAGATTTAATTAAATTAGGTGATACTTTTATTTTAGAGCTGTTTCATGGTCCAACGCTAGCCTTTAAAGATATAGCAATGCAATTACTAGGAAACTTCTATGAGCATTACTTAAAAAAAAATAACAAAGATATAAATGTTGTAGTTGCAACATCTGGAGATACCGGTGCTGCTGCAATCGATGCAATCAAGGGAAAAAAGAATATGAATATATTTGTTCTTCACCCTCATGAAAAAGTTTCACTCGTTCAAAGAAAACTAATGTCGACAGTCAAAGAAAAGAATGTATTTAATATAGCAATTGAAGGTAACTTTGATGATTGTCAAAATTTAGTTAAGTCAATGTTTGCAGATAAGGAATTTTCTAATTCAATTAATATGTCTGGAGTAAATTCAATAAACTGGGCAAGAATTATTGCACAAACTGTATATTATTTTTATACATACTTCCAAGTACATGACAAAAGTCCTATTAATTTTTCAGTACCGACAGGAAATTTTGGAGATGTCTATGCTGGCTATCTATCAAAAAAAATGGGTTTACCAATAAACAAATTTATAGTTGCAACTAATAAAAATGATATTTTGCATAGAGCAATCTCTAATGGAAATTATGAAGCAGAAAGTGTGTCTCAAACAAACACACCAAGTATGGATATTCAAATTGCTAGTAATTTTGAAAGATTAATTTATGATTTAAACAACTGTGATGATAACGAAACTAAAAAAATCATGCATGGAATTAAAGAGAATGGTAAATATACTATTCCAAGAGATAAAATAGCAAAAATAAATAAAGATTTTTTATCAGCAAGTATGAGTGAGAAGGAAATTTTAGATACTATTAAAGAAGTCCAAGCTAAATATGATACTATTCTGGATCCACATACTGCAATAGGGTTTGGATCTTTAGATAAAGTAAATTTAGAAGGTAATAATATTGTTCTAGCAACCGCACATCCCTGCAAGTTCCCTGAGGCTATAGATAAATCAATTGGGATCAAACCTGATTTACCTGGTGAACTAAGGTATATTATGGATGAAAAAGAAAACTATGATATTATATCTAATAATCTAAGTAAAACTCAACAATACATTAAGGAAAAAATATAATGAAATTAAAAGAAAATGAAACAATACCTAATTCTGAACTTTTTATAATGGAAGATGGAGATCCAATTAAGAAAAGTACTTTTGAGTTTTTTAAAGATAAGAAGATAGTTTTATTTGGTTTACCTGGTGCTTACACATCAGTTTGTTCAGCTAAACATTTACCTGGATACGTTGATAGTCATGATAAATACAAAGTAAAAGGTGTAGATTTAATAGCCTGCATTTCAGTAAATGATCCATTTGTAATGGAGGCTTGGGGTAAAAGCCATAATGTTAAAGATAAAATTTTGATGATGGCAGATCCATTTTTAAGTTTTACGAAAGCAATAGGTGCTGATGTAGATAAGAGTGCTAGAGGCTTAGGTATAAGATCAAATAGATACACAATGTTAATAGACAATCTAAAAGTAATTAAATTACAAGAAGAAGAAAATACTGGTGCGTGTGAAATTTCGGCAGCCCAAAACTTTTTAGATTTAGTTTAATTCAGCAGCTTGCTTAGCTAATAAATCAACCTCTTCATTAAGAATATTCCCAGCATGAGCCTTAACCCATATCCATTTAATTTCATGAGATTTATTTAATTCATATAGCTGCATCCAAAGCTCTTTGTTTTTTACTGGTTCTTTTTTAGAGGTTAACCAATTGTTTTTAATCCATTTATGCACCCAATCAGTAATCCCTAGCTTCACATATTGTGAGTCTGTATAAATTTCAATAGGTTGTGGCTCTTTTATTTCTTGAAGTGCTTTTATTGGAGCCATTAACTCCATTTTATTGTTAGTTGTATCTTTAACATTTCCACTAATTTTTTTTATTTCATCATTAATATTGATGATTGCAGCCCAACCTCCATTCCCAGGATTTTTTAAACAAGAACCATCAGTATAAATTTTTATCATTATTTATAATAATCTTTGTAGTTATTCAGATTGTTATGGATAATTAGTTTTTGAAAATATTCGTTAGGTTCTTTGATCTGAATTAGTGCAGTTTTAGGAGTGTTATAATAATCATAAATTCTGGTTAGTAGGTATCTTAAAGCTGCACCTCTACATAATATATTTAATGAGTCTTTCTCTTTTTTTGAAATAGCTCTTATAGTTTCATATCCATTAATTAAGTGTTTAATTTTTTTATTATTCATTACAAAAGAATTTCTTTTTTTATCAAAACATAAAGCATTTATACAAATTGCAATCTCATACATAAGAAAATCGTTGCTTGAAAAATAAAAATCAATAAATCCAGAAAAACTATTTTTATTAAAGAAAATATTATCTATAAATAAATCTCCATGAATAATTCCACTTGGTAATTTTTTTGGCCATTGATTTTTAATATCTCTTAAACATACATTAAGAACTGGTTTTAGTTTTGGAGCTATTTTATTTGATGTAAATCTTATACTTTTTAATAAACCATTTAATTTACTAATAGACATAGAGTTTTGTCTATATAGCTTTATTTTAGTTCCAGCCTTGTGGAATTTTGCAATGTTTTTTCCAATATCAAAACAATTTTTATAATTAAGTGTAGTCTTATCTTTCCCTTTTAAAAAACTCACTATACTTGCAGGTTTATTTTGAATTTTACTTAAGTGCTTACCACCACTATTCCTTAATGGTTTTGGACAAATAATTTTTTTTTGATTAAGTTGTTCCATTAAGTTCATAAAGAAAGGTAAATCTTTTTTCTGAACTCTTTTTTCAAAAATTGTTAAAATAAATCTTTTTTTATTTGTTTTTAATAAGTAGTTTGTATTTTCTATTCCTTTTTTAATTCCTTCAGATTTGATTATTTTTCCTAAGTTATAATCTCTACTTAGTGATAGAAGGTCTTTACTGTTTATTCTAGTATATACAGCCATCTAATTTAATTTTGCAGGAACTTTAAAGACTATATTTTCTTTGATAATTTCAACTTCCTCAATTTTTATTTTAAACTTTACTTTTAATCTATTAATGAAATCTTCAACTAAAACCTCAGGTGCTGATGCGCCAGATGAAACACCAATTGTTTTACAATTTTGTATTTTTTCAAAAGGAATTACACTCTCGGAATGAATTAGTTCAGCATGTCGGCACCCAGTTTGTTCTGCTACCTCAACTAAACGAACTGAATTTGAGGAATTTCTACTTCCTAAAACAAAAAACATATCACACTGTTTGGCAATGTTTTTAACAGCTGATTGCCGATTGGTAGTTGCATAGCAAATATCCTCTTTAAATGGTTCTTTAATCTGTGGAAATTTTTTTTTAAGAGCTTTTATTATATTTTTAGTGTCATCAACAGACAGAGTTGTTTGAGTAACATATGCAATTTTTTTATTATTATCTAATTCATATAATTCAACATCATGTTCATCTTGAATTAAATCAATTGTATCTCGTGGTAACTGGCCCATAGTACCAATAACTTCTGGATGATTGTTATGTCCTATAAGAATAATATGATAACCAGCTTTGTGAAGGTTTTCTGCTTCTCTATGAACTTTTGAGACCAGAGGACAGGTAGCATCTATATATTCCATGTTATAGCTATTAGCTTCTATTGGAACTGATTTTGGTACACCATGTGCAGAAAAAATTACTGGTCTAGTCTTATCTTTAATCTCCTCTAACTCTTCAACAAAAATTGCACCTATTGCCTTAAGATTATCCACTACATGTTTATTGTGAACTATTTCATGTCGTACATAAACTGGTGCACCATATTTTTTTATACTTTGTTTAACTATTTCTATTGCTCTTTCTACTCCAGCACAAAAACCTCTTGGAGCAGATAACAATAATTTAATTTCTTTATTTTTCATTTTTTTCTAAAAGATACTCAAGCAATATATGGGGAAAGGTTAAAGACGCCAAACCAATAAATATAACTTTTAATATTGCATCATTTAATTGATAGAAATTAGATAGAAAATATAAGCTTAAAACATATAAAATAGCAGTTAAAACAGTAAGCGGCATAGCTTTTTTTATAAAAGTGATAGCACCAATTTTAAAACTATTTTTATCAAGTTCTGTTATTAGTGAAATTGAATGTCTGAAGGAATGTAGGAAGCAAAAGTATACTGTAAAGGCTACTAGCGGAGTTAAAAAATAATTCAGAACAATAATTGAAAAAAAATCTAAAAATATCAAAATATTAACAATTTTAAAATCTTTCAAAAAGTAATAAATACTTGATAGTAAAGAAATAGATAAAGCAAAAATTAATATACTTTTATCTTCAATAAAGTTTAAGAATAAATAAAACTTTTCATTTTCTATTAAAAGTAGTTTAAAAATATTAATTGTTTCAACAAAGTGAAATATTAATGGTGCAATGATAATTAGAGACCCTTTTAAGAAATAAAAAATTAGATTTAATATATTTTTATTATTTATCAAAAATTCTGTATCTTCTTTGCCAAAATGATACGAGGCAACAACTAAAAATAAAATAAGAGACACAGTTGGAAAAAATAACCAAAATATAATGATACCAATCCCTATGAGAGAATATATAATATAAAAAAGATAAGATCTTTTTATATTATATAATTGGCTAAGTTTTTTACCTTTTTGATTATCTAATGCACCATGAGAAATTCCAATTGAAAGAATAAGAAATAAACATATCACTGGAGAGATAATTAAGTTTTCAAATTGATTAACAATCAAGACAACAAAACATGAAAAAAGAAAAAAAATAATTGAATGATAGAAATTAATTTTATTTATCAGACTATGCATTTTATTTTAAAAGTGCTTTAATAAATAACCATTTAGGCATTTTAAGAATTATTAATAAGTCTTGAAAAATATTACTTTTATTTGAAAGAAATTTAATTACAGTTTTAGGGGAGTTATCAAACATTTTAAAAAATATATTTGGCATTTGGTTGGTGTGATTAGTTAAAACTCTTAAAAATATTTTATCTAGAAATTGATATTTTTTTTTAATTCCATATTTTTTTATTTTATCAATATTATCAATGTTTTTCCTTATATATCTGCTGTGGTCTTGAATATTCAAAAAAGTATATCCAGTGCTTAATCTAGTCATATGTCCTGCGGTACCTATATTTATTTTATTTTTTTCATTAACATTTGATGGATAAAATAGTGGTATGGCACCATTTTCTTTATAATTAATTTTGTAATTTTTAATATTTAGATGATTTTCAATATAATTCTTTAATTGTTCGTCATAATCTTTTTCCAAATCATTATTCATTTTAGATAACCAAGTAGTCTCAACTAAAGCCTTATTTTTACTATAAGGCAGCGTATAAAAGAAATGAACACTGTCATATTGCTGACAATCAAAGTCCATTAAATTCATCATCTTTTCATCAAAAAAATCTTTAGTAGTCTCGATCTCAATACCCTTGAAATGTTGCCAAAGCTGGTTTTCTTCAGACTCTATTGATGGAACACTATTGAAAACAAGGGAGTTATTTAAGTTTACCTCATTAATATCTTTATAAAATTTGATATTCAGATTTTGCTTTAGTATGGAGTTTATCTTTTTATAGAATAGCCCACTATCAATAGATTGATAAGGTAGCTCATTACACTCTAAAAATTTAATTTTATTAGGTATATTTATAGAAAAATTATCCCAACTTTTTTTTACACAATCTTCAAAATTATGATTTATTGTTTTCCAGAAAGACCAAGTTTTATCTCTTTTATATTCTAATCTAGGCTCAATAATTGCTAATGTTTTATCTTTAAGTTTATTATGAGTTTCCAATTCGTATGCCAAAGATAGGCCAGCACAACCACCACCAATAATTATATAGTCAAATTCTCTCATTTAGATCTATTTCTTCATTAATTAAAAGGTGTTCATTATTCATATAGCTACTTTTTTGTTTTGTTAAAAAAAGTGTTACTAAATCAAATATAGAAAAAATGGTCTCATAAACTTTTGTAATACTATTTATATAAATCTTACCAGCTTTATTGTAATTCTCCATATTCCCTGTTTTTAAAATCCTATCACCTATTTTTTTGTAAACTCTTCTTGCTACAAGTATTGCAAATCTAAATTTAAAAGGTATTTCCTTTATTGCTACAAATGAACTTTTATAGAATATATCAGCTAAAGCCAATGTATCTCTTATTGTATCAAAATTATTCTTAATATAAAATCTATTAATCTTTGAGTCCTCCACAACATCTCTAGATATATTTGTTAGTTGCATTGCAATTCCTAAATCTATGGCAGCTTTCATTGAATTATCATCTTTAACATCTAAAATTTTTGCCATCATCAGACCTACTGTACCAGCAACTCTATAAGAATAAATTAACAAATCTTTTTTATTATTTAATTGAACTTTTTTATTTAAATCTGATTCAACGCCATCAAATAAGTCCTCAACAATTTTTATTGAAATTAAATGACGATCCATGAGATCCCACATATTCTTAATTATTATATTATTGAAGTTTTTATTAAAAAAATCATTCTTGAAAATTAATAGATTTTTTTTTTTACTATCTAGTTCACCATCGTCGTCTGCAATATTATCTACAGTTCTACAAAAATCATATAAAGATGAACATTTTTGATAGGTTTTTTGAGGTAAAAAGAAACCAGCCCAATTAAATGACTTTGCATAAATAGACAGATAGTTTTTGTTAGACATTATATAATCTTATCTAGAACTTTTGCAGAGGATAGCACACCAGGAACACCTGCGCCAGGATGTGTTCCTGCCCCAACAAAATACAAACCATCATAAATTTCTGATTTATTATGAAATCTAAAATATGCAGACTGTGTAAATTTAGGCTGTATCGAAAAACCTGATCCAAATTTTGTATTTAATTCATTCTCAAAATAATCTGGTGTTAAATAGAAATCTTCAATAATATTTTCTCTTAGATTAGGAAGTAATGCTTTTTCCATTTTATCTATTACTAAATTCCTCATTTTTTCACCCTCAATTTTCCAATCAATGTTTGATTGATTATTTGGGACAGGCACAAGAACATAAAAACAATCATTTCCTTCAGGTGCCATTGATTTATCTGTAGCTGATGGTCTGTGAAGGTAATAGCTTATGTCATCATTTAATTTCTTATTATCAAAAATATCACTCAGGTGCTCTTTATATTTATCACCAAATTTGATTGTGTGATGTTCAACATCTGGGTATTTTTTTTTTGTTCCAAAATAGTAAACAAACAGACCCATAGAATACTGCATTCGATTCTGCTTCCATTTAAAAAGAGAACTTGTTTTATTTAAGTTTAGAAGCTTTTCATATACAGCAGGAGGATCAGCATTACATATTACATTATTTGAAAGTATTTCTTTTTGATTATCTAATTTTACTCCACTAATTTTTCCATTGTTTGAAATTATTTCAGTTACTTCATGTCCTTTGATTAATTCAATTTCTTGTTCAATCATTAATTTTTCTAAGCCATTGATTATATTTCCAGTTCCTCCCATTGAGTAATGTATGCCCCACTTTTTTTCAAGATATAGAATTAATCCGTATATTGATGTTGTTGTAAAGGGGTTTCCACCAACCAATAAAGGATGCATACTTAGCATACGTCTTAATTTCTCATTTTTTATGTATGAAGAAACTAATGAATAAACTGATTTATAGCTTTTAAGTTTTAGTAAAGAAGGCAATTGTTTCATCATCACAAGTGGTTTATCAAATGGAACATCAGCTAGTTCTGTGAAGCCTTTATCAAATATCTTTTTTGTGAATTTTACAAGCTGCTCATAACCTTTAACATCCTCTTTATTTATTTTTTCAATTTGCTTTTTCATTTGATCTTCATCACCAGAATAATCAAATACACCTCCATCTTCATAAATAAATCTATACCAAGTTTTCAAAGGAGTAAGTTTTATGTAATCTTGAGATTTTTTATTAAATAAAGTGAAAAGTTCTTCAATTAGATATGGTGCAGTAATTACTGTTGGTCCAGCATCAAAAGTAAAACCATTTTTTTTAAACACTCTAGCTCTACCACCTAAGTCAGGGTGTTTTTCAATTAAAGTTACTTTATGATTTTTGGCCCTTAATCTTAGTGCTGCGGCTATACCACCAAATCCAGAACCAATGACAATAGATTTCATTGAGTTAATTTATAGTTTTTTTAAAAAATTGTAAGGTAATTATGAGCTTATTTTTTTTAAAGCTATTTTTGTTTCTTCAAGGTTTTTTTCAAAAAGACCATCAAGCTTTGATTTATCAACAGAAGTATTAATAATTTTTTTTACTGAATCGACAGCAATTCTAATTGAAACATCTTTTATTTCTTTAAGTGCTGCCTCTTTCATTTGTGAAATTTTATTTTCTGCTAAATTCTTTTTAATTTCTGAAAATTTATGAAATTTATCATTCATTTCAATAATAAGGTGGTCACTATCTTTTTTAGCTTGTTGCAAAATATCATTGCTTACTGTTTGTGCGGTATTAAGTTTATTTTGAGCATTATCTAGTAAAACCTTTGCTTCCTGTCTTAGCTTTTCACTTTCGTCTATTTCATTTTTAATATCAAGGATAAGCTTATTTAAAAGTTCATTAATTTTTTGAGGTATTTTTAAATAAACTAAAGCCCCTATAAATATCAAAAAGGATATTGCTACCCAGAAAGTTGCATCAATTACCATAATATTCATCCATTTTTTTTCTTGAAAAATCTTCTACTATTGCAGAAATACTACTACTGTTAACTTCAGCTCCTATTAGTTGCTGCAGTAAGTCTGAAGAAGTTTCTTCAGCAATCTTTTTGATTTTTTCTGGTGCATTATTTCTAAAAGTTTTTATCTCAATCTCTGTTTTATTAACCTCTTCATCAATTTCTTTATCTAGTACTTCTTTTTTTATACCAATATCTTTCAGTACTTTTTCTCTAGCTTGTTTAAAATAGTTTTTCGCCTCATTTTTACTATCCTGTACTATCTTTTCGTATTCTTCAATTTTTTGCTCACTCTCTTCTCTTTTCTTCTCAGCAGCCTCAATGTTTTCTAAAATTTGAGATTTTCTAGTTTCTAAATTGGCACTTATTTTTGGAAGTATAAGTTTAGATAAAACAACATATAAAATTCCAAAAGTAATAATTAACCAAAAAATTTGAGAAACCCAAAACTCAGGATTTAATTGAGGCATCCCACCGCTTTCAGCTGCAAAAGCTTCCATAAAAAACAGGAAGCTTAAAAATATCGACTGAAAAAATATTTTTTTAATCATTAAATTTAAAATGCAAATAAAATAATTAATGCTACAACCAATCCAAATAGACCAGTTGCCTCAGCTAAAGCAAAACCTAATAAAAGATTAGGAAATTGTTTTTGAGCTGCAGACGGGTTTCTCATTGCACCAGAAAGGTAATTACCAAAGATAATTCCAATTCCAACTCCGGCGCCCGCTAGAGCTATTGCTGCTAGTCCTGCTCCGATCATTTTTGCTGCTTCTAATTCCATTATATCCTCCTTATGTTAGTTAATGGTGTAAATTTAATGCATCATTTAAGTAGATGCAGGTTAAGATTGCGAAAACATATGCTTGAAGAAAAGCAACTAGTATTTCCAAGCCAGTTAGCGCAACCGAAAAACTCAGTGGAAGCCATCCACCAACTATTCCAAGGCTTATTACAAAGCCTCCGAAAACTTTCATCATAGTATGACCAGCCATCATGTTTGCAAACAAACGAACTGAAAGACTAACTGGTCTACTTAAGTAAGAAATTATTTCTATAACAACTATTAGCGGCAATAGTACAGCAGGCACTCCACTAGGTACAAATAATTTTAAATATCCTAATCCATGTTTCATAAATCCAATAATTGTTACACCCACAAAAATAAATGAAGCCAAGATAAAAGTAACAATGATATGGCTAGTTACTGTAAAAGCATAAGGGATCATCCCAAACATGTTACAGAATAGCACAAACATAAATATTGAGAAGATAAACGCAAAGTAAGGTTTTGCTTTTGATCCTGCGGTATCGCTAATCATTTTGGAAACAAAAGTATAGCTTAATTCAGAAAGAAGTTGCATCTTGCTTGGTAGTAAGGAATTTTTTTTTGACCCTAAATTAAAAACTAATAAGATTGCAAGTGAACTAATCACCATAAACAAACTTGCGTTTGTGAAAGAAATATCTATTGCCCCTAATTTAATCTCTGGTCCAATTCTATAAACTTCGAATTGGTTCATTGGGTTTGTAGCCATAATTTTTTAAGTCTATTTTTGCATATTTTTTGCAGATCTGAATACGTTTATAATTCCAGCAACAACACCTACAAAAAAAAATATTAATATTAACCAGGGCTTAGTACCAAAGGTCTTATCTAAAATAAACCCTATAATTGTCCCAACTGCCACTGCAGACACTAATTCTGTACTTAATTTAAAGGCAGTGCCAATAGAAGAGGGTACTTCTTCATTTTTATATAGATTTTTCTTTGAAAGCTTATTTTTTGCAATCTCCAAGCGAGTTTTAAGGCTATCTTTTGGCATTTAAATTATTACGCAACCATGCTCTCTGCTTTTTGTAAATCTACAGCAACAAGTTGGCTAATACCTTTTTCAGGCATTGTAACTCCATAAAGTCTATTCATTTTTGACATAGTTAGAGCATGGTGAGTTACGATAATAAATTTAGTGTCAGTTATTTTAGTTAAATCATCAAGAAGACCACAAAATCTTGTTACGTTAGCATCATCTAGCGGAGCATCAACTTCATCCAACACACAGATTGGAGATGGGTTGGTAAGGAACACAGCAAAAATAAGAGACAAGGCTGTTAAAGCTTGTTCTCCACCAGATAGTAAAGTTATAGACTGAAGCCTTTTACCAGGAGGACTTACCAGCATTTCCAAACCAGCTTCAAGTGGATCATCAGAGTCCACTAACTCTAGTTTTGCATTTCCACCATTAAATAGCTTTGTATAAACTTCATTAAATTTTCTATTAACTTTTTCAAAGGCTTCTAATAATCTTTCTCTTCCTTTTTGATTTAATTCATTAATACTTTCTTTTAATTTTATAATAGCAGACACAAGATCTTCTCTATCTTGTTCCATTTTTTTAATTTCTATTTCATATTTGCTGGTTTCTTCATCTGCTCTAAGGTTGACAGATCCCAATTTTTCTCTTTCTCTTTTTTTTTCATCAAGAGCTTCTTCTTGATCAACGGAATTGGGTAACTCTACAACACCATTTAAATTAGAATTTTCTAAAATATCATTTTCTTCAAGATTAAGTTCAGAACTAACTCTTTCTAACAGATCTTCTTTACGTTTTTTTAAACCTTCAACAGTAGCTCCTGAGCTTGCTTTTCTTTCTCTTATTTGAATAGATCTTTCTTGAACGTCATTTAACTCAAGTCTTAAAGAGTTTATCTTTTTATCTGTTTCTTCGATTATTTTTTCATTCTCAATTTTTTCATTTTGTGAAATTCTCAGACCCTCAGTAATTTGTCCTTTTCTTTCTGCTTGGGCTTTGGGTTGTTGATCACGCTCATTTAACTGTGATAGTAATTTATTTTTTCTTTCAGTTAGCTCAGAAACCATTTTTTCAGAATTAGAGAGTAAGTTTTTCCAACTTTCAACTTCTGACTCTATGGCTTTAATTCTTTCGTTTCTTTTTACAGACTCTTTTTTTATTGACTGATTTTTACTAAAACTATCAGCATATTTTTCTTGCAATAATTTAATGTTTTCATTTTTTTCATTAATGTTAGTAAGCTTCTTCTTGCTATCCTCATCTTCAAGATTATTTAAAAAACTATCTATTTCTATCTGACATCGATCAAGTAGAGTAATCGCTTGATTAATCTCATTTTTATTGATCAATTCTTTTGCTCTGGTAATTGTATTTTTAACATTTTGAATTGGTCCAATAGCAATATTGATATTTCCATCAGCAAAAATGTTAATAATTTCATCAACAGATTTTTGCTCATCTTTTAATAGGTTTTTTGCCTTTTCAAGATCTTCGTTTGATAATTTTTCTGTTTCAAAATATTTAGAATCTATTTCTATTAATTCAGCTTTCTCCTCTTTAAGTCGTCTTTCATTTGAATTGGCATCAATTACAATCCCTTTTTCTCTGTCTATATCTTCCTCGATAGTTTTTAGGGATTTTTTAATATTTTCAATTTCATCTTGAGTTCTAACATTTTCTTCATCTAAATTTTGTAGCTCTAAATTTAATCTTTGAATTTTGGATAAGTTTTCTATATTTTTCTCTCTTAATGGAGAAACTTTATCAGTTTCAGTTTTAATTAAACTCTCAAATTGAGAAATCTGTTGATTGAAGTTAATCACTTCTCCTTCAGCCTCATTGTTGATTTCATTCTCTATTCTAATTTCATTATCAATGTCTAATAATCTTAAATAATATAATCCTGCTTCAATTTTTTTTATTTCATCAGATATAAGTTTGTATTTTGTTGCTTCTTCAGCTTGTTTCTGAAGGTTTGCCAATTGTTTTTCTTGTTGCCTTCTTAATTCATCAGCTCTTTTCAAGTTTGTATCTGCAGCATTTAATCTAAGTTCAGCTTCATGCCTTCTAACATGCAATCCTGAAATATTAGCTGCCTCCTCTAAAATTGCACGTCTGTCTGTAGGCTTAGCAGTTACTAAGGCTCCAATACGTCCCTGGCTAATCATTGATGGTGAATGAGCACCCGTAGATAAATCTGCAAAAAACATTTGAGCATCTCTAGCTCTAACTTCTTTATCATTTATATAAAATTTTGAGCCTTTGTCTTTTTCAATTTTTCTTCTAACTTCTACATGATCTAAATCTTTATATTGCATTGGGCCATCATGACTTGCATTATCCACACTAATAGAAACTTCTGCTATATTTTTAGAAGACTTATTAGATGTACCATTAAAGATGACATCTTCCATGCCTGAGCCACGCATACTCTTAGCTGAGGTTTCACCCATAACCCATCTTAAGGATTCTACGATATTAGATTTTCCACAACCGTTTGGACCAACGATGCCAGTTAAGCCGTGCTCTATTAGAAAATTTGTTTTTTCAGCAAATGATTTAAATCCATTTAACTGGATTTTTTTAAACTCCATGGACTAACTTATATCAGTTTTTCCAGATATTTTTTTAAATTCTTATAATTTAGGGCTTTATCAAACTTTTTATCATTAATTATTATCGTAGGAGTAGCATTAACTTCAAATTTTTTTACCCCATCGATTCGATCATTTAAAACGTAATCTTCTATAGCTTTATCACTCAAGCATTTTTCAAAATCTACGTTTACACTTTCACTTGCTAGGAATGTTTTTAAATAACCTGTTGCTTCTTTTGGTGTTTTTCCTCTAGCCCATTTTTTTTGCCCAGAGTATAAAATATTCAAAATATTTGAACTACCATCATTATTACACTGAGCAATTTTTGATGCATTAAAAGCTGCTAAATCTAATGGAAAATGTCTAAATTCAATTTTTACTAATCCTTTATCAATAAAGTCTTTTTTAAGTTCAGGATATACATCTTTATGAAAATTTGCACAGTGACCACAGGTCAATGACTCGTAAGCAATTATTGTTATTTTAGCACTTTCTTCTCCTTCAGAAATTCTTTTGACCATTTCATTATCTGCAGCAAACGCTTTAGGGAAGAAGATAAAAAATATTATAAATAATGTCGACGTCAATTTTTTCATCGTTGTTTAAATAGTTTTGTTAATTCAAGTAATGATTTTTTAATTTTATCATTCTTAATACTATTTATCCTATCTGCATATTTAATATTTGTCACATGATTTTCATTAGTATCTAATTTTTTGAAATTTGTTTGAGTGTCATCAAAGCTTATGAATTTCAATTTCTCAACAACTGCATAACCAAAAAAACTATTCATTTTATCCATTATTATTTTTTTTGAATACTCCAAATCAATTTCATGTCCTCTCTTTACCATTATTTGAAGAGTGCTTACTCCAAATCTATTCGAATTTTTAAAGGATTTGGGATAGCATATCTGAAAAAGATCATCTCCAACTATGTACTTCCAGTTATTAAGTGTTTCAGAAAATATATGACCCTTTTTTTTGATAATTTTTTTAATGTTTTTTGGCAAAGTGTCTTTAAAAGACCTTAAGCCTTGAATAGTTTTAAACCTCTGCTTAGTATTATTTTTAAATTGCATATGACCAAATTCATACTAACAAAAAAAATTCTTTATTGGTACGATAATAATAAAAGATCACTCCCATGGAGAAAAAAGCTATCACAAGTTAAGCGAGAATATTACACGTTAGTAAGTGAATTTATGTTGCAGCAAACACAGGTTGCAACTGTAATTCCATATTTCAATAATTTTATAAAAGATATTCCAGATATTAAATCTCTATCAAAAATTAAAGAGCATAAGCTTTTAAAGTATTGGGAGGGCCTTGGTTATTATTCAAGAGTAAAAAACTTAAAAAAGACTGCACAAATATTAGAAAAAAATTTTAATAGAAGATTACCAGGCACGATTGACCAATTAAAATTATTACCTGGAATAGGTGACTACACTTCTAATGCAATAATGGCAATTGCCTTTAACAAGCCATTTATTCCCTTAGATGGAAATATTGAAAGAGTAATTAAAAGATTATTAAATTTAAAATTACCCAAAGAAGTTACAAAAGATAATCTTGTTAAGAGTAAAAAAATATTAGGTAATTCAACTAGAGCAAGTGATTATGCGCAAGCGCTAATGGAGCTAGGTTCATTGATTTGTCGACCTAAAAATCCATTATGTCACCAATGCCCTTTAATTAAAAATTGTAAGTCTTTTAAAAAAAAAGATTTTGAAATAATAAAAGAAAGAAAAAAGAAGATTGATAAATTTTATTTGTTAGAAGTTTACAAAAAGAGTAATAAATTTTTACTGATAAAAAATACTAAATTTAATTTTTTAAAGAATTTACAAATATTTCCCATGAAGCAAATATCCAAACCTAATAATTTAGCAAAAACTTTAAACTTCAAGATATCAAATATGAATATGAATGTAATAATCAAGTTTTCCAAGTTAAAGGGTGTAATTTCTAACTCTTCTTGGATTGATAGCTCTAAGCTTGAAGATTATACTTTGCCCACATTTACTAAAAAAATTTTTAATTATTTAAAAAATATTTAATGAAAAATATAGCAATAATAGGAGCGGGTATTTCAGGTCTGTATATTGCAAATCTTTTAATCCAAAACTCAAATTATCAAGTCACAATTTATGAGAAAAATGGTTCTGTTAATTTAAAAAAAGGATATGGAATTCAACTTTCAGTTAATAGCATCAAACTATTAAATCAAATAAATTTTAAAAAAATCAGGATAGAAGATAAATTTCACCCCAATAAACTAGACTTCTATTCTTTAAAAAATAATAAGAAAATATGTGATTTTGATATATCCATGTTTAACAGCGCTGATACAAAATATACTACCTTACAACGCTCTACTTTAATTAATTTCTTAAAAGATGGGCTTCATGAAAATATTATTCATTATAATAAAAAAGTTATAAAGATTAATGAAGAAGCTGAAAATAAAGAAGTTTCTTTTGAGGATGGTTCATCTATTAAATGTGATTACTTAATTATCTCCGATGGAACTTTTTCAAAAACAAAATCATTAATTGCCAATAAAGAAATTAAACCAAAGTACTTTAACTCTATTGCCTTAAGAGCAACAATAGACCAGGATGCCCTTAAGGGTATTAACCCAGAGAATATATCTTTATTTTTAGGATCTAATTTACACTCAGTTCTTTATCCAATTAATAGCAAAGGACAGTTTAATTTTATTAGCATTCTTAGAAAAAAGCTTAGTACTAAAGAGTTATCCGACTATTTTTTATTTGAGAACAAAGATTTTACTGCTTCTATTATATCCGAAATATCAAAGCAAGTAGCTCCTGAAACAATTAAAAATCTAAAAGGTATTAAATGCTTCCCTATATTTGTGAGTTCCGAGGTGTTTGAACTAAAAAATAAAAATACTTTTATTATTGGTGATGCTTTTTTTGCTTTACCTCCAACATTTGCGCAAGGTGCATCTCAATCAATAGAGGTTTCACATGAACTGTATAAAAATTTAGAAAATGAAAAGACTCAATTTAACTCTGAAAGAGTTAAAAGGGTAAAGATGATTGATATGAAATCAAAACTCAATTATTTTGCTTTTCATTTATCTAACCCGTTAACAATTTGGATTAGAAATTTAATAATACAAAAATTAGTAAAAAATAAAAAATTTATTAACAGCTATCTTGGTAAAATTTATAAAGACTAATTTTTAGAAATTAATCTTTGTCTTAAATTATCAATTGGCACAGAAACACCATTCACTGTGCAATGCCAATAAGTCCATCCATTACAGCTTTCAGAGCCAAGTATTGTTGCTGCAACTTTATGAATCGATCCTTCAGCTTGATTATGTTTGATGCTTCCATCTGCCATAATCTTTGCAACTATCTTTTTTTTTTGATCAAAGATACTTGTTCCAGGCTTTATTATTCCAAGCTCTACCAAAGATCCAAAAGGTATTCTAGGTTTGGATCTATTATTTTTTAGAGTGTCTAAGAAATTATCTTCCAAAGGTTTTGTATTCTTTAACCTTTCTACTGCTGCTTTAAAATAGATCTTCTCTTTTTCTATACCATAATACTTTCTACCTAATTTTTTTGCAACAGTTGCAGTTGTTCCAGATCCTAAGAATGGATCTAAAATTAAATCGTCCTTATTTGATGATGCTAATAAAACTCTATGTAATAAAGATTCTGGTTTTTGAGTAGAGTGAACTTTTTTCCCATTTTTTTTAAGTCGCTCTGCTCCGTTACAAATAGGTAAATTCCAATCAGATCTCATTTGAAGATCATCATTTAAACATTTCAAAGATTGATAGTTAAAAGTATATTTTGACTTTTCGCTTTTAGAAGCCCAAATTAAAGTTTCATGAGCATTCGTAAATCTTGTTCCTCTAAAATTAGGCATCGGGTTATTCTTATTCCAGATAACATCGTTTAAAATCCAAAAACCTAAATTCTGTATTGCAGTTCCTACTCTAAAAATATTATGATAACTTCCTATGACCCAGATGGCTCCATCTTTTTTTAATATTCTTCTACATTCTGAAAGCCAAGCAACTGTAAAGTCGTCATATTTTTTAAAGCTTTCAAACTGATCCCATTTATCATTAACAGCACTGACTTTGCTTCTGTCTGGTCTTGTAAGGGAATTTTTTAATTGTAAATTGTATGGTGGATCAGCAAAAACAAGATCAAAGGTTTCGCTTGGAATTTTTTTTAATTCCTCAAGACTGTCACCATTAATAATCTTATTTTTATAATTATTTTCCATTTTCTATAAAACAATTAGACTCCAAACAGATTCCACGGTCAACTTGTGATTGAATTAAATTCATTCAATGTGTGTTTATTATTTATCAAACAACCAGATCTTGTGTCGTTATTATTAGGATTTATATCAGATCACTAATAGGTGAAAATGTTTTACGGTGATATTTGGTAATACCAAATTGCTTAATTGCTTTTAAATGTTCTTTGGTTCCATAACCAGAGTTTGTATCCCATCCATAATTATTAAATTCTTTTGAAAGTTTTGTAATAAATTTATCTCTACTGACTTTTGCAATAATTGATGCAGCAGAAATGCTTGGAATTTTTTGATCTCCTTTAATTATATATTTTAATTTATAGTTTTTTAGGTCAGGCAGTTTGTTGCCATCAATTAAAACAAGTGAAGGTTTTGTTTTTAACTTAAGAATAGCTCTTTTCATTGCAAGTAAACTTGCATGCAATATATTAATTTTTTCAATTTCTTTAGTCGACGCCTGACCTATAGCCCATATAGAATTTTTTTTAATATATTTTTCAAGCTCTTCTCTTTTGTCTTTTGTTAAAGTTTTTGAATCTTTTAATAATTTTTTATCAATAGAGTTATTTAATATGACAGCTGCTGCATAAACGGGTCCGATTAAGCATCCTCTACCAACTTCATCAACACCTGCTAAGATTTTCATTAAATGGATAGTTTTAGTTCAAAGATTCTTTGCTTAATTTTTTTTAAGTCATCCCATGAATATTTTTTGTTTTCAGGAGCTCTTAAAAGATAAGAGGGGTTAAATGTTATGATAACATTGTAGTTTGTATTCTTGACAATTACTTCTTTCCATTTTCCTCTCTCAATGGAAATTTTACTATTTAAACCTGTTAAAGATTCCATAGCAGTACTACCCATAAGAATTATTATTTTAGGATTTATTATTGAAATATGTTTTTGTACAAATTGAGAATATCTTTTAATTTCTGTAGAGTTTGGCTTTCGATCTTCAGGGGGCCTAAAGTTTACAGCATATGTTGTATAAATATTTTGTTTTTCAATATTTATTGCAATTAGCATTTTTTTTAAAAGATCTCCTACCTCACCCATAAAAGTTAATCCGGAGTTATCTTCTTCAACACCTGGGGCCTCACCGATTATCATTATTGGGCTATTAATATTTCCATCTCCTAAAACCATCTTTTTTGAATTATTCTTTAAATTACAATCGCTAATTGAGTTTATTTGTTCTTTAAGATCCATAAGCTCTTTAACTTTATCTATTTTTTGAATATTCAGATCTTTTTTTAAATCATTACTAGTATTTTTTAGTCTATTGATTGGGTTTTCATCAAAAATAAAGTCAGATCCAGTAGAGTTTAAAAACTCAGAGTCAAAATTCGTTTTTTGATTTATTAATTTTTTAGACATAGAATAGCCAAATGTTGCTAAAGTTTTTTAAATTATTTTTAATATTATTACTTTATCAGAGTCCATTATACTCAAAAAATAACAGTTTAAACGATTTTAATGCGAGGTATTTGTCTAATTATTTTTCAGGAATTGTAGCTTATGAAAATCTAGATAATACGGAAGCTTTAAAATTTTTTAATTCATCAAAAATATTAATAAAACAGCATGATGCCTATCTTGAGAGGTATGTTTTTTCTTTAGTGCTTGATGGTAAAGTTAAGAAAGCAATTAATCAAGTTAAACAGAACTCAACAAAAAACAACTCTGACTTTTTTCAGGCTAACCTGTTACTGGCAGTTGATAGTTTAAAGAAAAAAAACTTTAAAAAAAGTAAAGTTTATATCGATAGATCATATGAATTTATTAACAACGATAGGCTTTCTCTAATCATTGCAGAAACCTTCAAACAATATTTATCAGTTTTTGAAGAAAAAAAATTAATGAAGCAAAAAAATACGTTTGGAAATTTTTCATTTATTAACGAAGTTTTTCAACGATGTTATTTGAATGATAAAGATACTGAGAGGTATTTTAATACATTAATTAATTCACAAAACGATGCTGATTATTCAAGATATACATTTTTTTTGATCAGTTATTTAATCGAGAATGACAATTATGATAAGGCAAAAAAAATTACTAATAATTTTGATTATTTAAATTCATCAGTATTAATTTCTCAAGGTAAAAAATGGATAGAGGATAAAAACTTAGGTAATTTTCAAGATATTTTCTTATGCACTAATGCGAATGATATCGTTAGTGAGCTTTTTTTTCTAATAGCAAATCTCTATTCATCTCAAAATGATTATGAGAAATCAAATTTTTACTTAAACATAGCAAACTATTTAAATCCTAAATTTATTTTCAATTTGTCTCTATTAGCTGAAAATTATTATTTGAATGATGATTATTCCAATACATTAAAAACTCTCAAAGTATTTGATAAAAAGCATGAATTTTATTATTGGTTTAAGTTAAAAAAAGAGTCTCAAATTATTTTAAAAAAGTCTGATCAAGAAACATCTCTAAATTTTATCAATGAAAAATTTAAAGAAATTAAAAACCCAAATAAAAAATTTTTATTTGATATCGCAAATACGCATAAAAATGCAAAAAGATATATTGAAGCGATAAGTTTTTACGATCAAATACTTTTAAAAATGGACGTTAATTCAGACTTATACGCTGAAATATTATATAGGCGTGGAGGAAGTTATGAAAGATCTGGAGATTATATAAAAGCAGATAAAGATTTATTAAAATCTCTAGAAGCCAACCCAGATGATGCTTATGTTTTAAATTATTTAGCTTATTCATGGCTGGAAAGAGAACATAAAATTGAAACAGCTCTTAAGATGCTTGAAAAAGCTTATGCAGCCAGAAGCAACGATCCATATATTATTGATTCAATTGGTTGGGCATATTACTTGGTTGAAGAATATGAGAAGGCAGAAAATTTTCTTAAAAGAGCGGTTGAATTAATGCCTCAGGATCCAATAGTTAACGATCATTATGGTGATATTCTTTGGCAGTTGGATAGAAAAATTCAAGCAAGATATTTTTGGCAAGCTGTTTTAAATTTAGATGAAACAGAAGATACCATGAAAGAAACTATTAAAAATAAATTAATAGAGGGATTAAAAAATTCCTAAATTATGAATAGTTTTAAGATAAAGTCTTATGCAAAGATAAATTTAGCTCTGAACGTTACTGGAAAAAAATCAAAGCTTCATAATATTGAAAGTTTAATTTCTTTTATTGATTTACATGATTCAATCACACTAAGAGAAAGCAAAATAAAACAGCATAAAATAAATTTTTTTGGAAAGTTTTCTAAAAATATTAGTAAAATTAATACCATTTCAAAATTGCTAAAAATTTTAGATAATAAAAACCTTTTAAATAATAAAAAATATGAAATTAAAGTTATAAAAAATATACCCCAAAAAGCAGGAATGGGAGGTGGATCCATGAATGCTGCCAGTCTATTAAATTTTTTTATTGAAAAAAAAATAATTAAATTAAAAAAAAGTGAGATAAGAAAAATAAGTAATGAAATAGGATCAGATGTTATCTTAGGTATAAAGCCATCATTTGCTATTCTTTTATCTAATGGAGATATTAAAAAATATAAAAATAAAATTAAATTTTATATATTAGTTGCGAAACCTAACTTTGGATGTTCTACAAAATATATTTATTCTAAAGTTAATTCATTCTCCAAACCACAATTCAATCCTCCTAAACAGAAACTATTTGAAGCAAAATATTTAAAAAATTTAGACAATCATCTTGAAAAGGTTGCCTTAAATAAATATCCGGAACTTAAAATAATTAAATCTTACCTCAGCGGTTTACATGATACTCTATTTGCTAGAATGTCTGGATCAGGATCCTCAATAGTGGCTTATTTTCATTCCAAAAAGGCCTGCAAAAAAGCCTGCAGTCAATATAAACGAAAATTTAATAGCCACTGGTGTATTGAATCAAAAACTATATAATTTTTTTTTTTGTGATATATGCAACTAATATTGGCCCATGGTGAAGTGGTATCACATCTGTTTTTGGTACAGAGATCCGAGGTTCGAATCCTTGTGGGCCAGCCATATATGAATAACTTATTAGATAAAATTTTTTTTAGATCTCAAAACCTTAATCACATAAATTTAGGCTTCAAAAATATTAAAAAAGAAACAGAGGCTTCAAAAATATTTGAAGCAATTCATTCATACACTAGCAATAGTGAAATCCGTTATGTTGGTGGATGTGTAAGAAAGATTATCAATAAAGAAAGATATGACGATATAGATTTAGCAGTAAATCTAAATCCAAAAGAGGTATGTGAGGCCCTTACTATAAAAGGCATAAAGTATTACGAGAGTGGAATAGAACATGGAACAATTACAGCGTTAATTAATGACATAAAGTTTGAAATTACATCATTAAGAAAAGACGTTGATACAGATGGACGACACGCAAAAGTAGAGTTTTCTGATAGTTGGAAAGATGATGCTTCTAGAAGAGATTTTACTATCAATTCTATTTATGCTGATATTGAAGGAAATTTATTTGACCCATTTGATGGAAAGAAAGATTTAGAAAATGGAAAAATTAATTTCATTGGAAATGTAGAAACAAGAATTAAAGAAGATTATTTAAGGGTGTTAAGATATGTTAGATTCTTTCTTAGTTATTCTAAACATAGTCATGATCCAAAAGTCATTAAAGCAATTAAAAAAAACCTAAGTGGTGTTTCAAGTATTTCCTCAGAAAGATTAATAGATGAATTCCAAAAGTTATTAAAATCAGATGGTTTCTTGAAGTTAACCAAGGATAAGGATTGTTTAGAGATTATAAATCTTATTTTTCCCCAAATAAAAAATATTTCTTTATTTAATAAAATGAATGTTTTTGCCAAAAAAAACTTTTCACAAGTGAACTTTATTTTCCTATTATCTTTAATGATTATTGATGGAACTGATAATGTAGATTACTTTATTTATAAATTCAATTTATCCAAAAAAGATCAAAAAAGACTTGTATTTTTAAACAAGTTTTATTTAGAAAAAAATACTAGTCAAACTTTTTCAGAAAAAAACCTAAATAAAATTTTTTATCTTAATGGTAGGGAGGCATTGTTAGATATTCTTTATTTTAAAATTTTTAAATCTAAAAAAGCAGACAATAAGTTAACTAAATTTATTGAAATTTTTAAAAAAAAAGAAATGCCTGTCATGCCATTTAAAGCTAGTACTTTGATGGAAAAATATCAAGTTCCTGAGGGAAGAGAATTGGGACAGAAGTTAAAAGCGATAGAAGAAGTCTGGACTAGTAATAACTTCAAAATTTCAGATAAAGAAGTTAAAAAAATAGTAAGTAATTAAACGTACTTTACATCTTTAATTTCAAAGTTTTTTACACCTGCGGGAGTTTTAATTTCAACTAAATCATTTTTGTTTTTCCCAATTAGACCTCTACCAATTGGGGATTGAAAAAATATCAGTTTTTTTTGAAGATCAGCCTCATCTTTTCCAACTATTTTATAAGTAATTTTTTCTCCAGTATCTAAATTTTCTAAATCTACAGTTGAGCCGAAGATAACTTTTCCATCATTACTTATTTTAGTTACATCGATAACATTTGCTCTTGCAATAATATCATTTATTTCTGTAATTCTTCCTTCGTTATGAGACTGTTCTTCTTTTGCAGCATGATATTCAGCATTTTCTTTTAGATCTCCATGAGATCTTGCTTCAGATATTGCAGCAACTATTTGAGGTCTTTTTTTTTCTTTAAGAATAATTAACTCTTCCTTTAAGCTTTCAAGACCATCTATTGTTATTGGTTCTTTATCCATTTTAATTCCATTTTGCTATTGGAGGCAAAGACATTAATATTCCCTCAACATTACCACCAGTTTGTAAACCAAATTTTGTCCCTCTATCATATAGTAAGTTAAACTCAGCATATCTACCTCTTTTAATATATTGTATCTCCTTCTGCTTTACAGTCCATTTTTTTTTATGCTTTAATTGTATTATTGAGTTGAATATCATTTGAAAAGTAACTCCAAGGTCTGTTACAAATTTAAAGTCTTTCTCCCAATCATTTTTTTTGTAATCAAAAAAAATACCACCAATTCCTCTTGTTTCCTTTCTATGTGGTAAATAAAAATATTCATCACACCACTTTTTGTAATTTTTATAAAATTTTTTATCATGTCGATCACACATTTTTTTTAATTCTCTATGAAGGAATCTTTTTTCTTTAATATCTGGAATGCAGGGTGTCACATCCGTACCACCACCAAACCATCCATGTGTTGTGTAGATAAACCTTGTGTTAAAATGAATTGCTGGAACGTGAGGATTTTTCATATGCATTACAATAGAAATTCCTGATGCCCAAAAATTTCGATCTTTAGAAGTACCTGGGATTTTTTTACTCATTTCTTTTGAAAACTTTCCATGCACTTCTGAAAAATTTACACCAACTTTTTCAAAAATCTTACCATTTTTTAAAATTCTAAACTCTCCGCCACCTTCTTCTTTAATTTTATTTCTATTCCAAGTATTAGATTTAAATTTTATTTTTTTTCCTTCTAGTTTTTCAATATCGTTACAAATTGTGTTCTGCAGCAACTTAAACCAATTAGAAGCAAGTTTTTTTTTAATTTCTTTATCCATTATTTATTAAAGTTAATTTGTCTTAAATTTTCTGAAAGAATTATAGCAACTGAGGAGGCTATATTTAAAGATCTTTTATTGTCCATCATGGGTATTTTTAACCTATACTTAATAGAATTATGAACATGATCTGGTACACCAGCACTCTCTCTTCCAAATAGCAGTGTATCGTTACTCTCAAATTTGAATGCAGTATAAGAATCTGCTGATTTTGTTGTTAATAATATTACCCTTTCATTCTTTTTTGATTTAAAAAACTCTTCTGAACTTTGATAGAATTTTATCATTTTTTCATCCATGTAATCCATTACAACCCTTTTAAATCTTTTATCGCTGAATAAAAAACCACAAGGTTCAATTATTTCTAAATCAGCACCTAAACATGCGCATGTTCTGATAATAGCTGCTGTATTTTGAGGAATATCAGGTTCATATAAGGCAATTTTGGGTCTCAAATTCATGTATTATGTGTCATTGTTTCAGTGGAAAAAAAACTTTTTTCTTATATGAAATCATATATTAGATAACAATATACAAAAAATTATAGATGTCTGAAAAAAAACCTGAAAGAAGAGAATTTTTATTTACCGCCTCCTATGCTGTAGGAGCTGTTGGGGTAGGAGCTGTTGTTTGGCCTTTAGTTGATCAAATGAACCCGGATGCTTCGGTTAAAGCATTGGCTAGCACAGAAGTTGATGTTAGTTCAGTTCAGCCCGGGAAAACAATCACTGTACTTTGGAGAGGAAAACCAGTTTTCATTAAAAGAAGAACTCCTGATGAAGTAGCAGAAGCGAGAGCTGTTAAGATGGAAGATTTAAAAGATCCTCAAAAAGATGAGGATAGAGCGAAAGATCCAGAATGGTTAGTAATGCTTGGCGTATGTACACATTTAGGATGTGTACCCTTAAATGATAAAGGTGATTATAATGGATGGTTTTGCCCTTGTCATGGTTCACATTACGATATTTCTGGAAGAATTAGAAAAGGTCCTGCTCCAACAAACATGGAGGTTCCAAAATATGAATTTGTCAACAGTAACACAATTAAAATTGGATAATAAATAATTATGAGTGATCACGAGTACGTTCCCAGTTCGAAATTTGGAAAATGGTTTAATGACAGGCTTCCACTTTTATCATTAGCTAGTCATTTAACTGATTACCCAACACCTAAGAATTTAAATTATTGGTGGACATTTGGTGGAATTTTAACTTTTTGTTTAATTACACAAATCGTTACAGGTTTAACTTTAGCAATGCACTACATTGCTCATGCTGATATGGCTTTTGAAAGTGTTGAACATATCATGAGAGATGTAAACTATGGTTGGTTAATAAGATATATTCACGCAAACGGTGCTTCAATGTTTTTCCTAGCAGTCTATATCCATATATTTAGATCTTTGTTTTATGGGTCATATAAATCTCCAAGAGAAATAATCTGGATTATTGGAATAATAATTTATCTTTTAATGATGGCAGCAGCGTTTATGGGTTATGTTTTACCATGGGGTCAGATGAGTTTTTGGGGAGCAACAGTTATTACAAATCTTTTTAGTGCAATACCTTTAGTGGGTGAAGGAATAGTAAATTGGTTGTGGGGAGGTTATTCTGTAGATAACCCAACTTTAACAAGGTTTTTTACGTTACATTACTTAATACCATTCTTAATCTTGGGCTTAGTAGTTCTTCATATTTGGGCTTTGCATGTTCCTGGAAACAATAACCCAGTAGGAATAGATGTTAAAAAGCCTTCTAAGGATACCGTACCATTCCATCCATATATTGTAATCAAGGATGCCTTTGCATTATTAATGTTTATGATTGTATTTGCATTTTTTGTTTTTTATTCACCAAATATTCTAGGACATGCGGATAATTATATAGAAGCAAACCCAATGGTTACACCAGCTCATATAGTTCCTGAGTGGTATCTATTACCTTTTTATGCAATCCTAAGGTCAGTTCCTGATAAATTGATGGGAGTAGTTGCGATGCTGTCAGCAATTTTAATTTTAGCAGCACTGCCTTGGTTAGATACTTCAAAAATTAGATCAGCAGTATTTAGACCTCTTTACAAGCAATTTTATTGGATATTGGTAGTGGATGTATTGGTTTTAGGTTACGTGGGTGCGATGCCAGCCGAAGGACTTTACTTATTGATTGCTAGGGTTGCCACAGCTTACTACTTTATTCATTTTTTAATAATCTTACCGGTATTAGGATTTAAAGAAAAAACTATACCCATACCTTTAAGTATTACAGAGCCAGTACTTGGAGGGATGCCAATGGCATCAGCTGTTAAAAAAAAAGAAAGTTTAGATTAATTAAGTGAAAAATATTTTCAAAATTAGTTATTCAATCATTTTTTTATTAATAGGTACTCTTACAGTTAATGCTGCAGAAAAAGTTGATCTTTTAAAAACAGATTGGAGTTTTAAGGGATTATTTGGAAAATTTGATAGGGGTGCTTTACAAAGAGGGTACCAGGTTTATTCAGAAGTTTGTGCTGGCTGTCATTCAATGAAATACGTAAGTTATAGAAACTTATTTGAACCAGGTGGACCAGAATTTACTGAAGAGCAAGCGAAAGCTATAGCTGCAAGTTTTGAAGTTACAGATGGACCAAATAATGATGGTGAAATGTTTGTCAGATCAGCAAAATTATCTGATAAATTTGTCATGCCTTTTGAAAATGTTAAGGCCGCTCAAGCAGCAAATGGAGGAGCCTATCCACCTGATATGTCAGTATTAGCTAAAGCTAGAAGTGGTGGGGTTGATTATATTTATTCATTACTTTTAGGTTATGAAGATCCACCAAGCGGCGTAACTCTTGATGAGGGGGTTTACTATAATAAATATATGTATGGTAATAAAATTAAGATGTCACAACCTTTAATGGATGATGCGGTAGAATATAGCGATGGTACAAAAGCTACAGAAGAGCAAATGGCAAAAGACGTTACAACATTTTTAATGTGGACAGCTGAGCCTCATTTAGAAAGTAGACACAAGATGGGCTTTAAAGCCATCTTATATTTAATTATTTTAACTATTCTGGTTTACTTTAGTATGAAGAAAATTTGGTCACGTATTGAATCTGAAGTTTAATATATCGCCATCTTTGACAATATAATCTTTTCCTTCAAGTCTCATTTTTCCATTTGTTTTTGAATTGACCCAACCATCATTAGCTATGAAGTCTTCATAAGCAATCGTTTCAGCTCTTATAAAACCTTTCTCAAAATCAGTGTGTATTTCACCAGCTGCTTTTGGTGCTGTACAATTTTTTTGAATAGTCCAAGCTCTAGTTTCTTCAGGTCCAGATGTAAAATAAGTGTCTAGCTCTAAAATATTATAACCTTTTTGAATTAACATATTTAAACCAGTTCTTTTTAATCCAATCATTTCCATATAATTTTCTTTTTCTTCATTTTCTAACTGATTTATTTGGTTTTCAATATCAGCTGAAACTATTAAGGTATTTTTTTCACTAAATTTATCAATAAAGACTTGTGTGTATTTATTTCCATTTTGAACACTTGCTTCATCAACGTTACATACAAAAATTTTAGGCTTTAAAGACAATAAACCACTTTGGTTTATTAATTTTTTTTCAAATTGCTCGTAAAGTACCTCAATATCTTTAGAATTATTTATACAGTCAGATGCAATTTCTAATATTTTTAATTGTTCCTCATCCACATTTTTTTTATTATTTTTTTCTAATCTTTTTTGTATTGATTCAAGATCTGCAAGCATCATTTCTGTTTCAATAATTTCCAAATCTCTAATTGGATCAACAGTTGGGTTTACATTTTGAATATCATCAGAGTCAAAACATCTGATCATATGTATGACCGCATCAACTTCTCTTATATGAGATAAGAATTTATTTCCTAAGCCTTCACCTTTAGAGGCACCTTCTACCAGTCCAGCTATATCCACAAACTCAATAGTGGTATTAATTTTTTTTTTTGATTTTGATATTTCTACTAATTTATCTAGTCTTTCATCGGGTACAGGAACTACTCCAACATTTGGTTCTATCGTACAAAAAGGGAAATTCGCAGCTTGTGCCTTGCTAGAATTTGTAAGTGCATTAAATAATGTAGATTTACCAACATTAGGTAAGCCAACAATTCCACACTTAAAACTCATTACTTATTATTTACAGTGCTTGAGAATAAATCTAATTTTTTATCAATTAATACAGTCATTGAATCAATAATATTTTTAGTAATTTTTTCTAGTTGTATCATTTCATCTTCATCAAAATCTTTTAATACATGGTCTGAAACATCAGCCTTAGTTTTTGGTTTTCCGATTCCTATTCTTACTCTTGAATAATCTTTACCAATAAATTTATCAATAGACTCAATACCATTATGTCCCGCACTAGATCCTGCAAATTTTGCTTTTACTTTTCCAAACTCAAGGTCAAGATCATCATGGAAGACAATCACATCTTCAGGGTCAATTTTAAAGTATTCAATTAATTCTCTTATGCAAATTCCAGAGTTATTCATAAAGGTTAATGGTTTTATTGCATAAACTTTTTTATCTTCAATATTACCTGTGGTTAGTAACCCTTTAAATTTTGGTTTTTGTTTAGACAAACCAAATTTTCGATTAAGAGCATCAATTAATTTGAAACCAATATTGTGTCTGTTGTTTTCGCTATCGGGTGTTGGATTTCCTAAGCCTACAAATAAAAGCATATTTTTTTTAAATCGTATCTAGGAGTCTTCACTATAATAAGTTGATTATTTTTTTTCTTCAGTGGCTTTTTTTTCTTCGCCATCTTTTTTATCACCTTCAGCTACTGGTGCTGCTTCTTTGCCATCTTCTGTCGTTGCAGCTGTTTCTTCAGCTTCAGCTGGTTTTTCTGGCTCTTTCATAACTGTAGGTGCTGCCAATGTTGCAATCACAAAATCTCTTCCAATAATAGTTGGTGTAACACCTTCTTCTAGTTTAACTGAAGATATTTTGAAACTTTCCCCAATATCTACTCCATCTAAATCAATAGTTATTGCAGATGGTATTTTTTCACTTGGACATTTTAGTTCTATTTCTCTTCTAACAATGTTTAATACTCCACCTCTTTTTAAGCCTGGTGAAGTTTCGTGGTTAATAAATACTACAGGCACTTCTATTCTAATTTTTACACCTGGGACAACTCTTAGAAAGTCAATATGAGTTGGCTCATCTGATATTACGTTATAAGTAATTTCTCTTGGTAAAACATTTTGAGGCTTTCCATCTAAATTAAGAGTTATTATATTTGATAAAAAGCTTCCTTTTTGTATTAGAGATTTTAATGTTTTTTTTAATACAGCTACTTTTTGATTTTTCTCTGGTCCCCCATAAATTATACCAGGGATATCTCCAGATAACCTAAGAGATCGAATTTCTCCTTTAGATTTAGTGTTTCTAGTATTTGCATCAAGTGAATTCATAAAAAGATGGCTTTTAGCCCAAGTTTCTTAATAACTCAAGATAATTATTTAAATAAATCAGATACAGATGTTGAATTAGAGATCCTTTTAATTGCTTCACCCATAAGGGTAGAAATAGGCAAAACTTCTATATTTTTAACATTTTTTATTTTGTCTTGATTATCAATTGTATCCGTTATTACCAATTTTCTAATAACTGATTTTTTAATTTTATCTACTGCTTCTCCACTTAAAACTCCGTGAGTAATATAAACATAAACTTCTTTAGCACCTCTTTCTTTTAATGCTTTAGCGGCATTAATTATGGTTCCACCTGAATCAATTATATCATCAACTATTATGCAAGTTTTCCCTTTAACAT
The DNA here is from genome assembly GCF_012276695.1 of Candidatus Pelagibacter giovannonii. Taxonomy (GTDB): domain Bacteria; phylum Pseudomonadota; class Alphaproteobacteria; order Pelagibacterales; family Pelagibacteraceae; genus Pelagibacter; species Pelagibacter giovannonii. Next base: position 1,063,889 of record NZ_CP038852.1, read on the forward strand.
CTCCTATAACATTCATAACCTTGGATTGACCTGGTTTAGGTCTTCTTTTATCCACAATAGCAAGTTCCACATTTAAAATTTTACCAAGTGCTCTTGCTCTTTCAGTCCCACCAACATCTGGTGCAACACAAATAATATTTTTGCTTTTAATATTTTTTTTAGCATGTCTTGCAAAAATCGGTGTAGCAAATAAGTTGTCTACAGGAATATCAAAAAAACCTTGAATTTGTCCAGCATGAAGGTCAACAGTAACAACTCTATCAGCACCAGCTTTAGTAATTAAATTAGAAACAAGTTTTGCAGAAATAGAAGTTCGAGGTACTACTTTTCGATCTTGTCGCGCATATCCAAAATAAGGAATTACAGCTGTAATATTTTTTGCTGAAGATCTTTTTAAAGCATCAATACAAAGTAGCAACTCCATTAAGTTGTCATTTGCAGGTGATGAAATAGACTGAATTATAAATATACTATTACCTCTAATATTTTCATTAATTTCTATATAAATTTCTCCATCAGAAAATTTTTTTATACTTGAGTTTACAAGCTTAGATTTTAAATATTTTGCAATATTCTTACTTAGAGGTTTATTGCTGTTTCCAGTTAATAATTTCATGAGATATTATCAATTAATCATAATTACAGAAATATTTCTACCATAATCATTCTCATTACGACTAATAGATCTTCGAGCACTAAAAAAATTATTTTTAGGATTAAATGTGTCTTTATTGATTATATCAATTTTCTTTATATTTAAGGCTTTTAATTGAGAATGGACATATTTCTTTAAATTAAAGAAATCTTTATTTTTAATTTTCTTAAAAAATTTTTTATTTTTTCCATCTTTTTTAATGAGTTTTTTAATAAAATCTTTTTTTACCTCATAATTATTTAATGAAATACATGGCCCGATAACAGCAGTAATATTCTTAGGAGCACAGCCTTTTTTTATCATAAAATTTAAGGTTCTTTTAATTATCCCTTTGAAAGCACCTTTCCAGCCAGCATGGATTGCTGCAATCATCTTTTCTCTCTCATCATAAATTAGTATTGGAGCACAATCAGCAGTCAATATAGCTATAGGAAATTCCTTTTTATTTGTGATTAGCGCATCTCCCTCAAAATTATAATTTTTAAGTTTTAGATTTTTATCTACAAAATGAAATTTATTACTGTGAATTTGTTTGAGTAAGATAATTTTTTTGAGCTTAGTTTTAATTTTCCTTTGTACGATTTGAAGATTTTTTAAAATATTTTGTTTATTATCTGAAGATCCAGGACCACAATTTAAACTCTTAAAAATACCTAGAGATTTTCCACCCTTTCTATTAAAGAAAGCGTGCTGTAAGTTTTTAAATTTGCTGAGTTTCTTTGACTTAATCAATTTAAAACCCCAATTTAAATTTATTTTTATCTTTTGTTATTAGCATTACTTTAAATAATTCCCCCATTTGATTTTTATCTATAAGTCTTTTTATTCTAAAATAAATATCAGCTTTTTCACTAAATAACATTTTCTTGGACAGTATTTCTGCTCTTTCAAGAATACCAAGTTTTGTTAAAAACTCACCTTGGGTAGTATTCATTGTGGTAAGTGAACTTAATTTTTTAACTATATTATTTATCAAATTGAAACTTAAATTATAAGTAATATCAGAATCACCAAACCCCTCTAACACATCACAATATTTATGTTTCGATACAGCCTGCAGGGTATTTTTCATTTTTTTATCAATATAAGCATAATCTATTATTAAAATTCCACCATTATTACGTTTAATCTTATTGTTAATACTTTTTAAGTATTCAGTTGATTGTGGTGAATACTCAATAAAGTTCTGTTGTTTTGCAATTTTAAATTTAATTTTATTTTCAAATTTTTCCATATCAAAAGGAACATCGAAATATTCAAATTTTTTATTGGAGAATTTGACATGTCTTTCTAACCATTTTCTTTCTTTTTTTATGAATTGCTTAATAGGCAAGGCGTCAAAAAATTCGTTTGCCAAAAAGATACATGGTAAATTATCTAATTCGCTTAGATCATTTAACCATTGAATGTTTTTTTTATTGATATTAGCCTTTTGTTTTTTTTTAAGTAATTTGCTTTTTTCTAAAATTTTAATGTGACAAGAATTTTTAAATATTGGAAATTTATTAAAGGTATTGACTAAAACTTTCATCATTTCACCATTACCAGCACCCAACTCAATTAAATTAAACTTTTCAGGGCAACCTAGATTTTGCCAAAATGAAACGACCCAAATTGCAATCATTTCTGAAAATAATACAGATATATTGGGTGAAGTTATGAAATCACCCTTTTTGCCAAAAGGATCTTTTTTCATGTAGTATCCAGATGTTTTGTTATAAAGAGATTCCTCTATAAACTTATCTAGAGTAAATGAGTCATTGTCCTTAATTTTCATTTTTTTATGGATAAAAGGTAAGACCCAGTCATGAAAAAAAGAATACTTGTCAATTGGCCTAATGTTAGATTTAAAACCAAGTAACCAATTTGTGGATCTGGAGATCTGAAAAATTCTATAAAAAATCTAAATAGAGAATAAAAGATTAGGAATAAAGCAGAGATTTTTCCAGGTACTTCTAAATAATCTTTTTTGAAAAAATACCCAAGTATAAAGAAAAGAATTATTCCTTCAAAGAAGGCCTCATATAATTGAGAGGGGTGTCTTTTGATATTGTCTATTAGAACAAATTGAACTGACCAAGGAAGGTCCGTGGCTCTCCCATAAAGCTCTGAGTTTATGAAATTGGCAATTCTGCCAAAAAAAATTCCAATTGGAGCAGATAGGGCAACTAAGTCTAAAAATATAAAAGAATTTGTATTGTGTTTTTTTGAAAATAATAATGATGCAATTATAACTCCAATTAAAGCACCATGAAATGACATTCCTCCATTCCAAACCATCAATATTTCAATAGGGTTATCAAAGTAATATTTTAGATTATAAAATAATGTATATCCAAGCCGACCACCCAAAATCATACCTATAATGAGATAGGTTATGAAGTCGTCAAATAGTTGAAGAATGTGAGGGTCTTTAATTAATCTTTTTTTACAATAAAGCCAACCAAGTGCAATACCGATAATATAAGCCAAGGAATACCATCTGATTTCTAATGAAAATATTTGAAAAGCAACTGGGTCAAAATTATTAATAAACATTTTTAAAAAACTACGTATAAAGTATATTAATTTTATAAACGAATATATGACAAAATCAAAATTTGTAATTGATAAATTAACAAAACTATTTGAACAGGGACTTATTTCTTATAAAGATTTGAGCTCTGAAATCATAAATGTTTTAAGATCTAAAAGGGATGAAATCATTTTTAAAATGAAACTTACCAGTAAAGAAGAAACTGATATATTAGTTAAAAGAGTTGAAAATTTAGAAAAAAAAATCAACAATTTAGAAAAAAAAATTCCAAAAAAAAAATCTATAAAGGTAAAAAAATCTTAACTCTAAGGCCGTTTAAAGGAGATTTTTCTAACAAAATATTTCCTCCATGGGATTTGATTATGTCAGATGTAATTGATAACCCAAGGCCAACACTAGATTTAGAATCTCCTCTACTTTTATCTACTTTATAAAATGGTTTAAAAACATTCTCTAACTCTTCTTTAGGAATTCCGACTCCATCATCATCAATTGTAATTATTATGCTACTGTCTTTTTTAGATAGATGAAAATTTATATTTTCAGCATATTTAATTGAATTATCAATTAAATTATTTAAAGATCTTTGTATTAAATTCTTTCTTCCATTCATATAAACTCTTGGAATTATTTCTTTAGTTATTTTATTATTATTATATTTATCTATTGTGATTTCTATTAATTCAGAAATATTAAAGGTTTCATCTTTTTCTAAATAAGACGAACTTGTAAACTGCAGATATTCATTAAGCATTTTTTCCATTTCATCTATATCTAAAGACATTTTTTTTGATAAATCTTTATCTTTCATAAAAGATAGTTGAAGTTTTAGTCTTGTTAAGGGTGTTCTTAAATCGTGACTTATACCAGATAACATTTCAGATCGTTGATTTAGGTGTCTCATTATTCTTTTTCTCATTTTATCAAATTCCAAACCTGCTTGCCTAATCTCTAAGGCTCCTGATGGTCTGTACTCATCAATATTTTCTCCTTTACCAAATTTTTCTGCAGCTTTAGCCAGGTTTATAATTGGTCTGGTTTGATTTTTTAGAAATAGTATAGCTATGGTTATCATTAGTAGAGCTGGTAGAGTGATCCATAAAGCAAATATTCTAGCTGATGAATTTGCCACTCTATCTTTTGGAATAAAAAATTCGAAGTAACCGTCGTTATGTTTAATATTTATATGAATAAGTTTTTCATAACTGGTTGTATCGAACCAGTAATTTGTAGTACCCATATTAGACTTCAGCTCTCTTCTCAGCGTTCTATCTATTGGGCTAAACCATCTTTCTTTTTGAGGTTTTTCAAATAGATCATCTTTTTTAAACTCAACATTAAGATTTAAATAATTTGAAAATAAGCCCGACAGGTCGTTATTATTATATTTTCCGTTATCATGAGCCGCTATCAATGTTTTCATCTCACCGATCAATGCCCTTGTCATACCTTTATTTGTTTTAATCCAAAGACTATCAAAAAAAACAATTGTTATGACTACTTGAAGAACAATTATTGGTACTGCTACGATTAATAAAGCTCTATAAAATAATCTTTTAGGTAGTAAATTTTTTATAAAACTATTCAATCCATAAAACATAACCAGCACCTCTTAAAGTTTGTAAGTATTTTGGATTTTTTGGGTCTATTTCTATTTTTCTTCTAAGTCTTGTAATTATTACATCTATTGATCTTTCTTTATCAAGATCAGTTAGTTTACCAATAGCTTCTCTTGAAAAAGTTTTGCCTGGATTGTTAATCATTTTTTCTAATATAATTTTTTCAGTACTATTTATTTTATATTCAATATCATTTTTGATGATTAAAAGTTTGTTAAGATCAATTTTAATATTATCAAAGGTTATAATTCTTTTTTCATCATTTCTTTTTGTTTTATTCAAAATATTTTTTATTCTTAAAATAAGTTCTTTTGGCTCAAAGGGTTTTGGTAAATAATCATCAGCACCTATCTCTAGGCCTTCAACTCTATTTTCAGTTTCCACTTTAGCTGTTAATAAAATTATAGGGGTATCAATCTTAGATTTATTTTGCTTGATAAAATCAAGGCCACTTTTGCCTGTCATCATTACATCTAGGACAATTAAATCAAATTTAATTATTGAAATTTTTTCTTCAGCATTTTCTGCACTATCTGATGTAGTAACTAGAAAGTTGTTTTCATTTAAATATTGCTTAATTAGAGATCTAATTCCTTCATCATCATCTACAACTAAAATATGGGCTACAAAATCATTCATTAATTATCTTCTTTAAAACATTGTCAAAGTTTAGGACTTGATCTGAACTTGAATTTAAAAGAGCATTATAAATTCTTTTCTTTTGTGTTGAAAATATTTCGTCAAAAATTTTTTCTCCTTTTTCATTTAAAAAAATGTGTTTTACTCTTGTGTCTTGCTGGTCTTTTTGAAAAAAAACAACATCAAGTTTAATTAAATCTTTTAAAACTCTATTCAAACTCTGCTTAGTAACCTTTAACTTCTTTAATAGATCAGAAATTGTAATTCCCTTATACATTGATAATAGATGTAAAACTTTGTGGTGAGCTATACCTATAGAGTATTTATCTAAGGTTTTCTTGGCATCTGAAAAAGATTCACGATAACTTGTAAATAACTTTTCAATCAACTGCTTTAACTGAGTGTCCTTTAAATATAAAAGTTCTTTCATTATGGGTAAGTTATATTGACATATTATAGATACAAAGATAATTTTATGAAAAAATTTAAATTATTTCTTACATGATACCCTACGATAAAAGATCTGGTAAAATCTGGTATAATAAAGAGCTCGTTGATTGGGCTGATGCAAAAATTCATATTTTAAATCATGGATTGCATTATGCTAGCTGTGTATTTGAAGGAGAAAGAGTTTATGATGGATCAATATTCAAATTAGAAGAGCACACTACAAGACTTTTTTATTCAGCTAAAAGAATGGGAATTACAATGCCATATTCAGAAACTGAAATAAATGATGCATGTAATAAAATTATTTCAGTTCAAAATATAAAAGATGGCTATGTAAGACCAATGGCATGGAGAGGTAGTGAAATGATGGCAATCTCTGCACAACAAACAAAAATTCATGTTGCTGTTGCAACCTGGGATTGGGGTTCTTATTTTGATCCAAAATTAAAAGTTAATGGAATTAAATTAAATATTTCAAACTGGAGAAAACCAGCACCAAATACAATACCGTGGGATACAAAAGCATCAGGCTTATACATGATTAACACATTGTCAAAACATGAAGCAGAACAGCAAGGTTATACAGATTCATTAATGCTAGATCATGAAGGAAATGTTGCAGAGGCAACTGGAGCAAATGTTTTTTTTAAAGATAAAAATGGAGAAATACACACTCCAATTCCAGATTGTTTTTTAGATGGAATAACAAGAAGAACAGTTATTGAGATTGCAAAATCTAAAGGAATTAAAATAAATGAGAGAAAAATTAAACCAGAAGAGTTAAAAAATTTTGTTGGCTGTTTTTTAACTGGGTCAGCTGCTGAAGTAACACCTGTATCATGTATTGCAGATAATCAATTCAAAGTTTGTGAAACTATAATTGATTTAAATGAAAGCTATCAAGCCTTAGTTAGAAAAAAATAAATTATTTACCTTTTATTATCTTCAGAAATTGCATGGTCAATACCTTTTCTTAAATATTCATAACCAGTATATAGAGTTAAAAATGCAGAAAGCCAAAGAAGGATTATGCCAATAGTTTGAGCATTATAATCTTGAAAATTTAAAATTTTATTACCAGTTTCACCAGTTAGTAAAAGAGCTATAGCAACCATTTGTAAAAAAGTTTTTAATTTTGCTAAATTAGTTACTGGTAATTTAATTTGTCCTCTAGCTAAAAATTCTCTTAAGCCTGAAATTAGTATTTCTCTTGTAAGTATTATAATTGCGGCAATAACCTCGTAATGTTTAATTGTTCCACTCATGACAAGCAATATAAGTGCAGTAGCAACAATAATTTTATCTGCTATAGGGTCAAGTAATTCACCTAACTTAGACTCTTCACCCATCATTCTTGCCAACATTCCATCCAAAAAATCAGTAAATGAAGCAATTACAAACAATACGCACGCAGTTAAATCACCATAAAAACCTGGTAAATAAAATGCTAGAACAAAAAAAGGTACAATTATTATCCTACCGATTGTTAAAATATTTGGAATTTTTTTAAGCATAATTATTCGTGAAAAAAGTTATATATCTTTTTTGCAACTTTTTCCTCAACACCTTCAACTGATTTAATCTCATCAAAACTTGCAGATTCTACTGCTCTAGCAGAGCCAAAATGGTTCAATAGAGCCCTTTTTCTAATAGATCCAATACCATCAATTTGATCCAGTAAAGATTTTGTAATTCCTTTTGCTCTTTTTGCTCTATGAGAGGTGATGGCAAATCTATGCGCTTCATCACGCAGTCTTTGCATAAAGAAGAGAGTGGGGTCATTTTTATCAAATTTAAAAGATTTCCCTTTGTAGAAAAAAGTTTCATCACCACTATTTCTTAATTTACCCTTAGCAATTGCAATCATAGGAAGGTCTTGTAAACCAAATTCATCTAATACTTCTTTGGCAGATGAATACTGACCTTTACCACCATCAATTAAAATTAAATCAGGAAGAGTTAAATAATTTCCTTTCTCTAACATTGCCCTTTTAAATCTTCTTGTAAGAACTTCTTTTAACATTGCAAAATCATCTTGTTCAGCACCTTCTGTCTTAATATCAAATTTTCTATATCTTTTTTTAATAAATCCTTCATTTCCAAAAGTAATCATAGCACCTACACTATTAGTTCCTGAAATATGGCTATTATCATAAACCTCAACTAAGTTTAGGCCATCTTTAAGATCAAATTTTTTAGCCACACCATCAAATAAATTTTTGTTGTTATTTGTTTCATAAATTTTTCTATTAAGTGACTCTTTGGCATTTTTTTCTGCCATAGCGATCACTTTAGCTTTAGTCCCTTTTTTTGCTAAATTAATAGAAATTGTACTATTTTCTTTTTTGCTTAAAGTTTCTTCAATTAATTTCTTATCCTTAATTTCTGTATTGATAATTATTAATTTTGGAACATTTTTATTTTCATAAAACTGCATCAAGAAAGAAGACATTATTTCAGATACATTTTGGTCAGGATCATGTTTTGGAAAATAAGCTTGGTTGCCCCAATTTTGTTTGGACCTATAAAAAAATACTTGAATACAGGTTTTGCCAGACTCTTTATAGCCAGCAATTACATCTGCATCAACTAGATTGGCTTCATTAATTCTTTGTGACGATTGAATTATATTTAAAGATTTAATTCTATCTCTAAAAATAGAAGCTCTTTCAAAATCTAGCTTTCCACTGGCTTCCTCCATTTGTTTAGATAAATTTTTTTGTATGTCTCTTGATTTACCAGATACAAACTGAATTGCTTGATCTACTGATTTTTTATAATCTTCTTTATTAATATAATCGACACAAGGACCTGAACATCTTTTTATCTGATAAAGTATGCAGGGTCTTTTTCTATTCTTGAAAGTACCATCATCACAAACTCGAATTTGAAATATTTTTTGAAGCATTTTAATAGTCCAATTTGCAGTTCCTGCTGAAGCAAACGGTCCAAAGTAAAATCCTTCTTTATCTTTTTTCCCCCTATGTTTTGTAACTTGTGCCCATTGGTCTTTATTACTGATAAAAACAAAGGGAAAAGACTTGTCATCTTTAAGCAATATATTGAATTTAGGTTTATATTTTTTGATTAAATTAGCTTCTAAAAGAAGTGCTTCACTTTCATTCGCAGTAGTCGTTATCTCTAATTTAAAAGTTTGAGAGAGCATCCTTGCTGTTCTAATGATATGATTTTTTTCAGCTACATAGCTTTTTAATCTATTAGGCAGGTTTTTTGCTTTACCTACATACAAAATCACATCTTTATGATCAAGCATTCGATAAACTCCAGGACTTTTAGGAATTAATGGGAGCTCTTTTCTAATTACGTCTTTGCCTAATTCAGAGCTTTTCATGACTTCTTTTTTTGGTAATTTGGATACCAACAGAGGCACATTCTTTTATAATTTCTAATTTTTCAATTTTAAGCATTATCTTTCCAATTCGTTTATCCTTAAATAATACATCAAAAACATCTTCTGCAAGCGTTTCTAAAAAATTGTAGTGTTTCTTTTTTGCAAGCTTTGTAATTAGTTTTACTACCTGACCATAATTAACAATAGATTTAATATCCTTATCATTTGTTGGTTTTCTGTCTTCATAATCAATCTCTAAACTGAATTTTACTTTTTGAGTTTTTTCTTTCTCAAAATCATAATAACCAAGTTTTAAATCTAAAATTAGATCTTTAATTAAAATTTTTTTTTCATAATTAAATAGGCTTTTATTTTTATCTATTTTTACAACTCTAAGGTTATTTTTTTTCATATCTAAATTTTTGAATTTATATATTCAATTATTTTTGGGTGGTAATAATTAAAACAAGAGTAGGAAATTAAGTAATGTCCAGCAGCTTTTTTTTTCATCTCTTTGTATAATTTCTTATCAACTTTAATAAATTTTTTGTCACTTGTTAATTTCTCCTTACCTTCTGGCCAAGCTTCTTCCCAGCCACCTTTCATTTTATCTGCGATTTTACATTTTTTCCCATTGATAGTTATATCTTTGCCCGTATGCCCAGGTGTATCCACCCATTGTAATCCAGGTATATTTTTAAGATCTTTTTTCATCCATTCACTGTTACTATGCCAATCAGGTTCTCCATCAACTGGACTTGTAAACACTAATGCATCAATTTTTTTAAAGCTTTTTAATTCATCAATTTGCATTTTACGTAATGGTGTGTCTGGTTTTCGATCCCAACAATTAGGCATAAATGAAATGGTTGCGTTAAAGTCCTCTGGATGCAAACCTTTATGTCTTAGCGTATCAATTCCACCACAAGATAGACCGGACATAAATATTTGATTTCTGGGAGTTCCTTTTGCAACCAGTTCGTCAATAATTTCTTTATTAACATTAACCCTATTGGGGATACCCCAGTTTTCAAATATACAATCATACCAAGGTTGATGAAAAGCACCCTTAAATTTCCATCCACAAGCATACCCATCAGCACCACCTGCCTTGTGTAGTCTACCATTTATAAACAAAACTAGTTCTTTACCTTTTATTTTTGTCCCAGATATTTGCCCTAATTGTTTTGGTATATGATTTTTGCACTCTCCAGAGTCCTGCCCTTGTTTAACTTTCCAGCCACCTTTATTAAAGATTATTATAATCTTATTTGCAGGATTTGGAATATCAGTGCCTTTTATTACTTTAACTTTTTTTCCATCACTATAGATAAATGCATCACCGTTTATATGACCACTTTTACATTCTCTTGCTTCAGCAAAAGTATTTAGAGATAATAAAAAAATTGTTATAAAAAATATCTTTTTCATTCTTTTCCAATTACATCTGGTGTTTGCCAGTTTAAACTTTGCCCACTATCAATTGCAATTACTTGACCTGTAATTGAACTGTTTTTGATAAAAAAGTCAACAGCAGAACATATATCTTTTACATTTACTTGTTGCTTCAAAGGTGTTGCTAAGTACTGCTTTTTAAAATGTATCTCAGTTTGTCTTTTATTTTTTATAGTAGGACCAGGAGCTATTCCATTAACTCTTATATTTGGAGCTAATTCCATAGCACTAGTTTTTGTTAGAGTGTAAAGGCCAGTTTTACTTAAAGTGTAAGAAAAGAAAAAGGGAGTTAACTTAAAAACTCTTTGATCTATTATATTTATAATATTGTTGTTTTTACCCTTAACATTTTTTGAAAATTCTTTTGTAAGATATGCGGGTGCTTTTAAATTTACATCAATATGTTGGCTCCAGCTTTTAGAGGAAAAATTTCTAAGACTGTCATTTTCAAATAATGAAGCATTATTAACTAAACAATCAAAGTATTTTAATTTTAATTTTGAGAATTTTATAATTTTTTTTAAATCTTGTTCTTTGGCAAGATCACCTTTTACTAAATAAACTTTTGTTTTATTTTTTGACAATTCTTTTCGTAATTTTTCAGCTTCAGATTTAGATCTATTATAATGAATTACCATTTCAACTCCTGGGCCTGAGAGTTTCTTTGCAATAGCAGCACCCATTCTTGTTGCGGCTCCTGTGATAATTATTTTGTTTGCTTCCATTTTTTCTTACCTTTTTGTGCTCTTGTACCAGGTAAGCCCATCTTTGATCTACCTTTTGGATACACTCTGTTTTCTTGATTATAGTGTTTTACCTTAGGATTTAATACAATTTCTAACTCTGATGCTTCAAGGTTTCTTATTTCGTCTCTAATTTTTGCAGCCTCTTCAAATTCTAGGTTTGTTGCAGCATCTTTCATTCTTTTATTTAATTGCTTTAAATGTTTCTTTAAATTGCCACCAATATTGTCACCCGTCCCAACTTTTAGGTAGTCTTTTTCATAAACACTTTCCAAAACATCACTAATTTCTTTTTTAATTGAGGTTGCATCGATGTTGTGCTTTTTATTATAAGCAACCTGAATTGCTCTTCTTCTGTCTGTTTCTTGAATTGCTTTTTTTATACTCTTTGTTTCTTTGTCAGCATAAAGAATAACCCTTCCTTCAAGGTTTCTTGCTGCTCTACCTATGGTTTGAACCAAAGAAGTTTCAGACCTTAAAAATCCTTCTTTATCAGCATCTAAAATTCCAACTAATGCACATTCAGGAATATCGAGTCCTTCTCTTAATAGGTTTATTCCAACTAATACATCAAATACACCAAGTCTTAGATCTCTCATGATTTCTATTCTCTCAAGTGTGTCGATGTCTGAGTGTAAATATCTAACCCTAATCCCATTTTCATGAAAATATTCTGTTAAATCCTCAGCCATTTTCTTAGTCAATGTAGTAACTAAAACTCTAAAATTTTTATCTATTGTTTTTTTGCATTCATGCATTAAGTCATCCACTTGATTTTTGGCAGGTTTTATCTCAACTGGTGGATCAATTAAGCCAGTAGGTCTTATTATTTGCTCTACAAATTTACCTTTAACTTGCTCTAATTCCCATGGACCAGGAGTTGCTGATACAAAAACAGTTTGTGTTCTCATTGCATCCCATTCTTCAAATTTAAGAGGCCTGTTATCCATACAAGAGGGTAGCCTAAAACCATATTCTGCAAGGTTACTTTTTCTAGATCTGTCCCCTTTATACATTCCATTTAATTGTGGAACAGTAACATGACATTCATCTACAAATATAAGTGTGTTGTCTGGAAAATATTCAAATAGAGTAGGAGGTGGTTCTCCCGGTTTTCGTCCTGATAAAAAACGAGAATAGTTTTCAATACCAGCACAAGACCCTGTTGCTTCTATCATTTCTAAATCAAACTTTGTTCTTTCTTCTAAACGTTGAGCTTCTAATAATTTATTTTGTTCTTTGAATTTTTTTAAAGTTAATTCTAGTTCTCTTTTAATTTTTATTACTGCTTGCTCGATAGTTGGCTTTGGAGTGATGTAGTGACTGTTGGCATATACTTTTATAACATCTAAATCTTTTAATAAATCTCCTGTTAAAGGATCAAATTCTTCAAGTTTTTCTAGTTTATCTCCAAATAAACTTAATCTCCAAGCACGGTCCTCAAGGTGAGATGGAAAGATCTCTAAATATTCTCCTCTAGCTCTAAAAGTTCCTCTATAAAAACTTTGATCATTCCTTTTATATTGTAAAGCAACTAGGGATTTTATTAATTGTTCTCGGTTATAATCATAACCCGTCTTTAAGCTTAGAGTCATTTTACTATAAGCTTCAACCGAACCTAATCCGTAAATACAAGAAACACTTGATACAATAATCACATCATCTCTTTCCAGTAGTGACCTTGTTGCTGAGTGACGCATTCGATCTATTTGTTCATTAATAGATGCTTCTTTTTCAATATAGGTATCAGATCTTGGAACGTACGCTTCTGGTGTGTAATAATCATAGTAAGACACAAAATACTCAACTGCATTTTCTGGAAAAAATGATTTCATCTCTCCATAAAGTTGAGCTGCTAATGTTTTATTGGGGGCAAGTATAAGAGCAGGCCGATTAGTTCTTTCAATAACTTGAGCCATTGTAAAAGTTTTCCCTGAACCTGTTACACCAAGTAAAACTTGGCTTAACTCATCTTTATTTGCACCCTTAACTAATTGTTTAATTGCCTCAGGTTGATCTCCTGCTGGTTTAAAATCTGTTACAAGTTTAAACTTTTGTCCACCTTCTAGTTTCTGGTGAATTTCTGGATTTTTACTCTGTATATCTGTAATTAAATCTTGATAAGTATTTTGCATTATCTATAAAACTATTAGAATAAAATTATATTTCAATGAGCATTATATCAGACAGTCTAAAAAAGATTAAACCATCACCAACTATTGCTGTAACTCAAAAGGCAAGAGAGTTAAAAGCTGCTGGAAAAGACGTTATAGGTTTAGGAGCAGGAGAGCCTGACTTTGATACACCAGATAACATCAAACAAGCGGCTATAAAAGCCATTAATGACGGTGATACCAAATATACAGCCGTTGATGGAACTGCTGCTTTAAAAGATGCCATTGTTAAAAAATTTAAAAGAGAAAACAATCTAGACTACACAACTGATCAAATCACAGTTGGTGCTGGTGGAAAACATGTAATTTATAATGCCATGATGGCAACTCTTAATGAGGGGGATGAGGTTATTGTTCCTGCTCCTTATTGGGTTTCTTATCCTGACATGGTTTTATTAGCTGGTGGAACTCCAATTATTTTAGAGTGTAATGAAAAACAAGGATTTAAAATTAATCCAGTTGAATTAGAAAAATCTATAACACCAAAAACAAAGTGGATCATATTAAATTCACCATCAAATCCAACGGGTGCTTGTTATACTGAAGGAGATATTAAAGAAATTGCAAATATTTTAGCTAAACATCCTCACGTTCATATTTTAAGTGACGATATTTATGAGCACGTAACATATGAAGGATTTAAATTTTTCACTATTGCACAGATTGATAGCTTGAAAGAAAGAGTTCTTACAATGAATGGTGTAAGTAAAGCTTACTCAATGACTGGCTGGAGAATAGGGTATGCAGCTGGTCCAAAAGAAATTATTAAAGCAATTGCTAAAATACAATCGCAATCAACAACAAATCCATCTTCAATTAGTCAAGCTGCAGCAGTTGAAGCATTAAATGGAACTCAAGATTTTATTAAAGAGAGAGCAATATCTTTTCAAGAAAGAAGAAATTTTGTTGTTAAAGCATTAAATGAAATTGATGGGATTGAATGTTTAAATCCAGATGGTGCATTTTATGTTTTTCCAAGCTGCAAAGGCTTGATGGGGAAAAAAGATACAAGTGGTAAAGAGCTTAAAACGGATACAGATTTTGTTCAGTCTTTATTAGAAAATAGTGGAGTTGCAGTTGTTCAAGGTTCTGCATTTGGTTTAGAAGGTTTTTTTAGAATATCTTATGCAACTTCTATGGAAAATCTTAAAAAGGCTTTAGAAAAAATATCTACTTTTTGTAAAAGTTTAAACTAATGTTAAACGTATATCTAGCAGGCGAAATTCATAGTAATTGGCGAGAAGAAATCATTCAACTTTGTGAAAAAGAAAAATTAGATGTAAAATTTACATCTCCTATCACTGATCATGAGGCATCTGACAATTGTGGTGTAGAAATTCTAGGAGCTGAAGAAAAAAATTTTTGGAAAGATAGAAAAGGCGCTAATATTAATTCTATTAGAACCAAAAAATCTATTCAAGATTGTGATGTAATTATTGTAAAGTTTGGAGAAAAATTTAAGCAATGGAATGCAGCCTTTGATGCGGGTTATGCTACAGCACTTAATAAATCTATGATTGTTATTCATACCGATGATCACCAGCATGCCCTTAAAGAAGTAGATGGCTCTGCTGCTGCTGTTGCGTCAGATCAAAAACAAGCCTTTCGTATATTGAAATATATATTGAAAGGTTCCTTAAAGTAGTTCTAGTTATAATGAAAACAGCATTATTATTTGGGTCATCTGGTTTAGTTGGAGGGCATCTTCTTAATCAATTAATTAAAAATACTAATTACTCAAAAATAAAATTATTTGTTCGTTCAGTTCCTGAAATTAGCGATCCAAAAGTAGAAATTATTAAGACTGATTTTAACAGCTTACAAAACCACAAAGAAGATATCAAAGGAGATGACTGCTTTTTTTGTATTGGTACAACTAAGCAAAATTCACCTAATAAAGATGAATATCGAAGAATTGAACTTGATGTACCTAAAGAAATTGCTCAATTTGCAAAATCAAATTTGGTTAAATCATTTATTTTTGTCTCTGCGTTATATGCAAACCCCAAGAGTTCAGGAGACTATGTAAGATTTAAAGGACTAGTTGAAGAAGAGTTAAAACAACTTAATTTTCCAAAACTTGGAATAATGAGACCTTCCTTTTTAATGGGAGATAGAAAAGAAAAGAGGGTAGGCGAAAAAATAGGAATTTTTGTATTTAAACTATTATCACCATTACTTTTAGGACCTTTAAAGAAAATGAGACCAATTCATTCAGAAACAGTTGCAAGAGCAATGATAATTGTTATTCAAAATGATATTCAAAAAACTACTTTTGAGTCTAATGAAATAGTTGAAACTTTTAAGAACTAGTGAGATAAGAATTTTTCTGCTTCAAGTGCAGCCATACAACCCATTCCAGCAGCAGTTACAGCTTGTCTAAAGGTTTTATCTTTAACATCACCCGCAGCATAAACGCCAGGGATATTTGTTTCTGTTAAATCTGGTTTAGTTAATAAATAACCTTCTTTATCCATATCTAATTGATCTTTAAATAAAGCTGTTGCTGGATCATGACCAATTGCAATAAATAAACCATCTATTTTTAATTCATCAATTTTATTAGTCTTAAGATTTTTAATTTTAATACCTGTAACATTTTTAGGTTCACCATCGCCAATTACTTCATCAACAGCACTATCCCAAATAATTTCAATTTTTTTATTTTCCATTAATTTCTTTTGAAGCATCTTTTCAGCTCTTAATTCATCTCTTCTATGAATTAGTTTTACCTTTGATGCAAATTTTGTAAGAAACATTGCTTCTTCAACAGCAGCATTACCACCACCAACAACTGCTACAACTTTCTCTTTAAAGAAAAAACCATCACAAGTAGCACAAGCAGACACACCAAAGCCTCTAAATTTTTGTTCAGATTCTAAATTTAACCATCTTGCTTGAGCACCTGTAGAAATAATTATGCTATCTGCAGTATATTTTTGACCACTATCACCTATAGCTTCAAAAGGTGTAGATTTTAAATTTACTGATGAGATGTGATCTTCAATCATTTCTGTTCCAACAGCTTTAGCCTGATCTCTCATTTGATCCATTAACCATGGACCCTGAATTACATCTGAAAATCCTGGATAATTTTCAACATCTGTTGTTGTAGTTAATTGTCCACCAGGTGCAGAACCATAAACTAAAACAGGACTTAACATTGCTCTTGCTGCATATACAGCGGCCGTATAGCCAGCTGGACCTGACCCTATTATTAACACTTTTGTGTGTTTAATTGGATTTTCACTCATGCAGAAGTTATATAAGGATAAATGACAAAATTAAAAGGGATATTATTAACTCAGGGCATGCATGGTATGATCAGCCAAGTAGAAGGTTTAGCAAAGGCCCTTGATTTAGATTTTATACACGAGAAGATTGAACTAAATCATTTTTGGAAATTAATTCCTCCAAAGTTGACACCTATTTCTGAAAGTGTGTATAAAAAAATTAATCATGATGATTTTGATGTGATTATATCTTGTGGGCGTAAAAGTGTTATTCCATCAATCCATTTAAAAAATACAGCTAAAAAAAAAGTATTTAATATTCATATCCAAGATCCAAAAGTAGATTTAAATCATTTTGATTTCATTGTAGCTCCAGAACATGATGGGATTGAAGGCCAAAATGTTATCAGTACAAAAGGTGCAATTCATTACCTTACTGAAAGTGAAATAAATGAAAATAAAGATTATTTAAATTCATTTATTAAAAAAGATGAAAGAAAAATTTGGGCTTTAATAATGGGTGGTCCTACAAAGTATTATGAATATTCAAAAGAAAATATTAAAGCTATTTTTGAAAATTTAAACAACTTGAATAAACAGAACAACTTTCAATTAGTTGTGATCCCATCAATGAGAACACCAAAAAATATAATTCAATATGCAAAAGATTATTTTGGTGAAAATCATACAGTTATAGAAACTATAGATAAGAAAGCCTATCTATCAGCTTTAGCAATTTCAGAAAAAATTGTAGTAACATGTGATTCTAGCTCCATGATATCAGAAGCTGCTTTAACTGGAAAACCAATCTACGTAGCTAATATTTCACCTAAAAAAAATGACAAAAGATTTCAAAAATTTAGAAATTTATTTAAAGAATTAAATATTACTAGAATTTTAGGTGAAGAGATTGAAAATTGGAACTATCAAAAATTAGACGAAACGAATAGAGTAGCAAATATTATTAAACAAAAAATTAATTCTTAATGTCATTTTTAAATTCAATTCAAAATCAGTCAAAAAAACATGAATTTCCATTTGATCACTGGGAATATAATAATGCTCTATCTGATGGGGCCATTGAGGAAATTATTAAAGCTGATATTCCAGATGTAAGTAAGCATAATTTAAATTATGATGGCACCAGAGCAATTGATGGGGGTGCCGCAGAGTTTAGAGAGGGAATAGCTTCTGGTGGTGAAGCAATAAAATTTAGATGCTTTGTAACAAATGAAAATGGAAAAAAATTTCCAAACTTAGTAAAATTTATTAATGAACTTCAATCCAAGGAAGTTCATGGAACTATTTCAAAAATGATCGATAGAGATTTATCGAACTCATATGTTAGAGTTGAAGTTATTTGTGATCGGGAGGGTTTTTGGTTAAAGCCTCATTGTGATATTAAAGAAAAACTGATGTCTGGATTAATATTTGTAAATAATGCTAACGAGTCTGAAGAGCTTGGAACAGATTTTTATAATGAAAAATTAGAAAAAGTAAAAACAGTTCCTTACAAAAATAATTACGGATATATGTTTACCAGTGGGCCTAACACTTGGCATGGTATGGAAAAAAAGAAAATAGTTAAAGAAAGACGATGCATTCAAGTTAACTATGTTACCTTTGAAACAGATTGGAAAGTTCTGTAATTAAATAAAGTTTTTTACTAGTATCTATTTTGAGTACGTAACCACCTACAAATATAAAAAAAATAACTCGTTTTGGGCACACAAAACTAAGTAAACATTGTTTCTATTAATATTTGTATATAGAAATTTAAGATGTTTGAAAAATTAGAAGAATTAGCAAAAAATAATAAAAAAATTTCAGATTTTCACATTAGAAGTGGCTGGCCATTAGCATTTAGACAAACTGGAGAAATACATAAAATTCCAGAGATAATTGTCAAAGAACAAGATCTTCAAGATTTGTTATCGACTAATTGTAATGAAACTGAAATTAATAAGTTTAGTGAAACTCATGAGTTAGATTCATCAGTTACATTAAGTGGACTAAGATTTAGAGCTAATTTTTACAAAACTATTCAAGGAACAGCCGCTGTATTAAGAAGAGTAGAGAGTGTAATTCCTGAAATGGAACAATTTGATTTACCACAAGTTCTTTATGATATTGTAGATATGCATAAAGGATTAGTTTTAGTAACTGGACCTACAGGGTCTGGTAAGTCAACAACACTTGCAGCTATTATAAATGAAATTAATAAAACCAAAACTGCAAATATTATTACAGTTGAAGATCCAGTTGAATTTATTCATAAAGATTTAAAAAGTATCGTGTCTCATAGAGAAGTAGGCAAACAAACCAAAACATTTTCTAGTGCATTAAAAGCGGCACTTAGAGAAGATCCAGATGTAATTCTAGTTGGTGAGATGAGAGACTTGGAAACTGTTTCTCTTGCACTGACTGCTGCTGAAACAGGACACTTAGTTTTTGGAACCCTTCACACTAGTGGTGCTCCTAATACAATAAATAGAATTATTGACGTTTTTCCACCTGAGCAACAAGCTCAAATAAGAGCACAGATATCTTCTTCTTTAAAGATGGTGGTTACTCAAAGACTTCTTAAAACTAAAGATGGTCAAGGCCGTTGTGCAGCGTTTGAAGTGATGAAGTGTACGCCTCCAATTCAAAACTTAATTAGAGAAGCTAAAATTCATCAAATACCTAGCATCATGCAAACTTCTGTGAGAGATGGCATGATTACTATGACTAAATCATTAGAAGAATTAGTTAAGGCAGGTAAGATAGATGCGAGTGCAGGACGAGAAGATTAAAGGATTTAATGTCCTTGAATTAATTGTTGTCATAGCAATTATTGGCGTCCTCTCCGCTGTTGCTTATCCAAATTTTTCAGATTGGCGAAAAGATAGAGAGACTAGAAATTCTGTAGTTAAAATAAAATCTTTAATCGAGGGAATAAACGCACAAGTTCAAAGAGGTCAATATGCATTTGTCCAAGTAGATGTGAATGAAGTTAGATTATTAAGTGGAGATGATGGGTTAATTGTAACTTCGAAAGGAATGAAACCAAAAACACTTGCTACACTTCTTAATAATGGAGAAAGTGGCTGGTGGGTGAAGCCAAATGAACGATGTAACATTGTTGATGAAGCTGTTGATGAAGCATACTGGGATGAAGATCCAGACCCTAATAGAGATCAAATAATTGATTTAGATAAAATAGAAGTAAGACAGATAGTTTTAGACAATGTTGCAACTACATGGCGTGACGATGTAGGAGCAGTTTGTTTTGGTAAAAATGACCAATGGTATAGTGGTAACGGTGAATTGGTTTCATCATCAGGCGATGATGTCATTGTAGATAGCTATTTATTTATTTGTAATAGATCAAATACAAGATCTCAATGTGATATAGATAACCTGACAGGTGAACCGACAACAGAACATGATTATTTATATGTTATAGAGTGGTCAAGATTTGGAAATATTAAACTTGAGAAATGGAATAAAAGAGATTCAGAATGGATTGAGCAATAATATGAAAAAAAATAAATCTAAAATTTCTGGTTTATCCATATTGGAAGCATTGGTATCAACCGCTATTGTTGGAATTGGCTTTATAGCAATTCTGCAAATGACAAATTTTTCAGTACAATCCATTGATAATTCAGGAGACAGAACGAAAGCAAACTATTTAACTGAAATGATAGCCGAAGATGTTATAGGCAGCAAAAACACTTTGTACGGTGTTAATTCTGATAATGAAAACATTGTATTTGATAATGATGGCTCAATGTCGTTTGCAGACGGAAGTGATGCAAGTGGTTTAAAAAAATTTTCAGAACATTTAAATATTAATGGTTGGAACGCAAGTTTGAGTTGTGGAAATTCATCAACAGGCTCAGGTAACACTACTACTGAAAATATTTATCAAACTCAAAACAATGATGCCCCAAGAAACAAAGAAGCAAAATGGGACATGATATTTAATGAAAATAGATTTTTGAAATGTAAAAGCAATAATGAAACAAAAAAACTAGAAACATTTAAAGTATGCAGATGGGGAAGCTGTACATATAAAAATGATTTAGTTTTTGATGACCCAATTTATATTAGTAGAGTTGAGATGCTTTTGAATAATGGAAAAAAAAGAAAATATTTATATTTTCAATCAGATTACAATATAAAAACAACTACAAGCGACTCCTCAGATTAGTATGAAAAAAAAATATCTAAAAAGTATAGCAGGGCTTACTTTGGTTGAAATTTTAATTGGAATTGTTGTTTCGTCACTAATGATGGCTGCCATGTACTCAACTTACACAATTGTTAATAATAGTTACAATCAAGTTGTTGACAAAGCAAAGATCAGTAGATCATCAAGAGATTTAGTAGAATTGTTAATTCGAGATATTAGAATGTCAGGATTTAAATATTATCTTGGAACAAATGAATTAGATTACCCTAAACAAAGTTACTTAGAATTCATTGGGGGTGCTACTTCAATTATAGAAAGTCATGATCCCATAGTTATTGTAGCAAATGAATTAGGTCACAGTATTAATGACACCGTCCCAGCAGTTACTAAAAATAATGCTGAAAATTTGTGTTGTGATAAAATTCATATTGTCTTTGATGATTTTAATCAAAACGACAAACTTCAACCTTATAAAAGATATAAATTAACTTATTTTGCCTCACCGACACAAGATGCAGATGGCACCAATCAAAGATATGCCGTCTATAAATCTAAGATCAGTTGGAGACAAAAAAAAGATTCAGAGACTGCATCATGGCCTACAGAAGGAAGCTGGGTTAGTGATTGTACTGAGTGCTATCACAAACAATTAGTTAAAGATTATGTTGAAGATATGGAGTTTATAGCCCTTGATCAAGAGGGAAGAAAACTTTCTCCTGACCCTAGTCCATCTAATTATAGTGCCAGACAAAATTTATATAAGATTAGATCTGTAGATATTAGATTAGCATTTAGATCTGAAAATGAATTTTTTAGGTTTGAAGCAAGAGAGGGTAATGAAAGACAATTAAGCGGATTTTCAAGAGCAATTAAAAAATATTCAGATAGGTATTTAAGGGATAACGTAGTTGTTACAGTTTATACAAGAAACATTATTGATGATGGAATTTTTTAATGAATAAAAAAAATCAAAAAGGTTTTACTCTTATTTTATCACTTGTACTTTTATTAGTGATGTCTCTTATGGGAGGGAGCTTGATTGTAATTTCTTCTAGTGACCATCAAAGCAATAATACTAGTGATGAATATCAACAAACTTTTTATGTGGCGGAACATGCTTTAATTGAAGCTGAGAAATATGTTATTAATCAAATGATTGGCCCTTGGGTAGATCCTGCTACATTGACATCTCCTGGTGCTGGAGCAACGGCTGAAGAATTACAAGCACACAATGATTATGTTAGTCAATTAAAATCTTTAGCATCCAGCAATGGTGGGTTTGCTAGGCATACAGATGCAAGCACTCCTTGGCCAAATGGTAGAGGCATACCGACAAATATTATTAATGTATCGAGTACACCTTGCTCTAATAGTTTTAGAAACCTAATTAAAGACGGAGATGGCAACACATTAGTTGCGGCTCATAAAACTCTTTGGAATTTTGGAGAATTAATTGAACCGATATTAAATGCTGAGAGTGCTCCTGATAAAGAAATTGAGCATATGAAAAGATATGGATGGGAATTTTTTGTGATCAATGTTGGAAGATCAACGTTTAAGGGTGCTGGTACTAGTTTAAAAAAAACATCAACTAATGCTCAACAGCAGGGGAATGCATATAAATTATATGGGTGTGGATATTTAATGCCAAAAGGATCAGCGCTTACTGATATAGATGATCCTGAAATCTTAATACCTCTAGAAACATTAGTTATATTATCAGGTTAAGACCTAAAATGGGGACAAAGAAAGATATTTAGATTTATTAATATTCTTAATTTGTTTAAAAAATTGTATGAAATTTTTATTTAAAATAAGTTTAATGTTGTTTTTAATAAATTTTAGTGCACCAAATGTTGGTGTTGCATGTGAATTTTTAAAAGAAGAGATTGGCACTCCAATTTTAAAAATTATCGAAAAATATGATTATCTTGATGACCCCACTTATGAAGGTAGCGAGTCTTTTACCTTAGTTAAAGAATACGACAGCCTAAGCTTATGTGAGAACTCTGAATTAGAAAATACATTGATAAAAGTATTTGTTAAAGAGGGAAAAATTATTGCAACTGAAATTGAGGGCCCATATGGTGAAGCCAAAAATGGTAAGATTTTAAATTTTGCTAAAATTTATTTAGGCTACTCAACTGAGGAAAAAATTGATGAAAAATGGACTGGAGGAACAACCTTATCATCTTTTGGTGAGAATGTAGTTTATGGGCGAGTTGAATTTATAGATGGAAATTATGAAACTTTAACCATCTCTAAACCTGAGTTTAAGCAATTTTTGTTTGGACCCAATGTGCAAGAAATTATGATGTAGTAGAAAATTTTAATTTATGAAAAAATTATATAAAATATTAGGCTTGTTGATTTTAATTTTAAATTTTAATCAATTTACAAATGCAAAACCGTTACCCCCAGGCTCTGGAGAGGGTGATGTGCCAGCTAATATTTTAATTTTATTAGATAGCTCTGCTAGTATGACTGCTAGAATTGGAGGTGGTTTTCCAGCCCTCACTTCAGCAGCTACTGATTGGAATGGCAATAGAGTTTTTACGAATGCTTCTAAGCAGGATGGGGGATTATATATGGTTAATTCTTCAGGAGAGAGAATTAACTTTTCAGGGACAAAAGATAATGGAGATACTTATCAAAGATCTGTATGGTGGGCTAATAATGATACCGACCGGACTTGTGACAATAATATAAATCATAGAGGCAAAGGAACCAATTATTTGGTTACAGAAAATAAAATGTTGCATGAAGTACGTTATGTAACTGGAGTTACTGTTGGTGGAACCGATATTAGTGATGAAAATCTTTTATTCATAGGTCAATATCAACCAAAAAATAGTCGTAGTTCCATTATTGCTGTCGACGAACAATATAGATGCAGACTTGCTATGAATATAGATGGTGTTAATGCTAATGGCCATAAACCATTGGGTTTTGATATTAGTAATAATGCTAACGGAGATATTATTGTAGCAGCCTATGGTAGAGAGGGTAAAAATGCTTACCAACAAACTTGTAATTTAAATGATGGAAAATGTGGAAAAGTAACAGCCAGAGGTAAAGGTAGAACCACTCAATATGGAAGATTATACGATGGAGCTCGTTTTAGGTTAAATAGCGATTCAACTGTCATGTATGTTTCTGATGAAAACCATGTATATGGTTATCAAACAAGAATAGTTAATGGAGTACCAGTAATTCAAAGCAGCTCTTTTGAATTCAGGAAGTGTAGTGGATCTGCCGGTGCTACTGGAACCCAAGTAGGAGATATTCAGAATTTTGATATATCGAGTAGCGATGATGATGTAATGTATGTTGCAGGTAGAAACAATAGAGTTCAAAGGGTTGAATGGACTTCAAATAAAGTTTGTACAGCAACAGTCACTGCAGGAACTGCTAATCCAGATTCAAACCGTAACGAAACTGCAGGAAATTTAGATGCTGCAGATATTAGAATAACAGATAGTGTGAACGCTCTAAATATAGTAGGGGGCAGAATTATATTTACCCACAATGGTCATGTTGATGAATTAACTGAAAACCTTTTTACTTCAGATAGAAAAGATGATGCCTGGCAAATTGCATATGGGGGAACGGTGCAGTCAAGAATGGATGGGGCCAAAAGTGCGATTATTGCAGTTTTGTCTGATAGCAGCTTAACCAGTGGTGCAAATTTTGGTTTTGGTCATTGGAATGCTGGTGAAAAAGGCTACACCAGAAACAAAAACCCTGGGGGTGGAGCCTACTGTCATAAAAATAGTACAAGTTGTGAATATTATGAAGGTTGGAGTGGAGTTCATCCAGCAGGTAATAGTAGAGTATGTTCAGAAAATTCTTGTTTAAATGTTGGTATTAGTCCAGAGGGTGCTAATAGAGCTATCCAAGTAGTTAAAAATATAGGCACAAGCTTTGGCACAGACTCTGAAGCTTTTTCTCAAATTGCTTTTGATTATTTTACTGGTCCCAATTCTCCTCACGACCCAAATTCTGATTGTCAGTTGAATTATGTAATTGTTATTGGTGATGGTATGATGACTGGTACAGGGACAGCTTCAAATCGTTCTCAGGGAAGGACTGCAGATAGACTTACAACATTAAGAACTGACTTAGGTATCAAAAGTTTAATGGTTGCTTATGGACCTGGAATAAAGGATGCTGGAATGGAGCAATTTGATCAATTAGCTGTAGTTGGTTCATGCGATGCTGCTGGAGGTCAAGACTGTGAGGCCACAATTGTAGCCAAAACTCCTTTAGAACTTCAAACAACACTTGCACAAAAAATTAGACAAATCTTAGCTGAACGTTTGGCATTTACTGCTCCATCAATTACAGCAACTATTCAACAAGGAGGCTCATTGTATCAAGCGCAATTTGCTTATGAACAACATGGTGAATGGCAGGGAACCATCTTAAGAAAAACATTGAACTCAGACGGAACAGTTGATCATGGTGAGAACAGTCCAGGAAATTGGGATGCAGCAAAACGTGTAAAATTACAATCAGCTGGTGGAACGGCTGATCCTGGTAATACAGATGGTCGAAATATATGGACAGCAATTGGAAATAGCGATGCAAATTATATTGGAAATTGGGATAATGTTAATGAAACAAACGCACCACTTTTAGAACCTGAGATGGAAAGGTTGGGTTATCAGATTAATAATTATTATACTTCAAGCTCAACATGCACAGGAAATGATACAACAACAGAGGAACGTAATGGTCTTTTGCGCTTTTTAGCTGGCCAAGATTTTTTTGATTATAATGGGGATTGTGACATTACTCAGTTAAGAGATCATGTACTTGGTGACATATATCATTCTCAGTTAATTGAAATTGGCGCACCAGATGGCAATTTAAAATTTACTGATAATAACCAAGAAGCTTATTTTAGAGCAACAAACAATTATCAATCTTTTAAAAATTCATATGCATCTAGAAGAGATGTTTTATATGCAGGTTCAAATAGTGGATTGCTTCATGCATTTAGTGCTCAAACGGGAGACGAAGAATGGGCATTTCTTCCACCATTATTAATTGGAAAACTACCTACAATCATTAACTCTAGCCTTGATGGAAGAGTTAATGGGTCTAATGGAGGTAGTAATGCAATATTTGGAGTAGACGGTTCTCCAGTTGTCCATGATGTATTTATGAAAGGCTTAACTCCTGAGGGTAATATTGAG
The DNA here is from genome assembly GCF_012276695.1 of Candidatus Pelagibacter giovannonii. Classification (GTDB taxonomy): domain Bacteria; phylum Pseudomonadota; class Alphaproteobacteria; order Pelagibacterales; family Pelagibacteraceae; genus Pelagibacter; species Pelagibacter giovannonii. The sequence goes on from NZ_CP038852.1 coordinate 1,090,126, forward strand.
GGAGCAAAAAGTTGGCATAGTATATTATTTGTTCCGTTTGGAAGAGGTGGAGCAGGTTTTTCAGTATTAGATGTTACAAATCCAATAGTAAGAGATGGTGCAGGACCATTACACATGTTCACTGTTTATAATGATTACATAAATAATATTGTCTATATTGCGGATCATGAAGGAAATATTAGTGAGGAAGAATATTCTTCAGGTTCTGCCAATATTAGTAGCTCAATTGAAGCTAAAAAAGCAACTTCAAATTTTGATGAATTGGTTGCAGACGATGGAGGAGCCGACTCAACAACTTTTACAAATCGAGATGCAAATGCAGCGTGTCAGTCTAATGCTGAGGTGAGTGGAAATTTTGCAACTAATGGAACCACTTCTTGTTATATAGGCCGAACCTTAACTTTTAATGATGTAATACTTAACACTCCAAACAATCAAGCAATAGATCCTAATATGTTAAATGTTACAGAGATGGTTGGAGGTGAATTTTTACCAGTTACATTTTCTGATGCAAGAATGCTAAATGGTGAGTTGGTGATTACTTTTAACGAAGATAAGATTTTTAATATAGGTCAAAGTTCAAACGAAGAGAGAATAACAAACAATATTTTTGTTCAAACATCATGTACAGCAGAAAGAGGAATTGACCCTACTTTCGATTATAGTAAATTAGGTGAGACTTGGTCTACACCAAGAATTGCAAGGCTACCCTCTGATATTGAAGGTGATAGTGCTGACCCAGCAAATGATAAATATGTAGCAATCATGGGTGGTGGAATGGCTAATAACAATTTATGTGCTGGCTCTGCTTTATTTTTAATTGAATTAGATAACATAGATGAACCTGGAAGAATTTATGGTGCTGAAGCTAATGGTGGACCGATTACAATTATTGATACATCACCAGAAGGTGTGGCTCTTGGAAATGATGTAATTGCAACACCCAATGGTAGTGATATTAACAATGCTATACCAACTTCCCCACTTGTCATCACTCCAGATACAGCCTTTGGAATTCCATGGCGTGGAGCAATGGTTTATATAAATGATAGAGAAGGGAAAATTACAAAAATAAACTTAACAGACTCTAAAGTGAATGATGCGCGATTATTTGATCAAACAACACTATTTAGATTAAATGCAAGTTCTACTAACAAAAGATATACATTTTTCTCAATGGATGCAGGTGTAGGAGTTACCACAAGAGATTTTTGGTTGTTTGGAGGAACTGGCGACTTTAATCAGCTAGGAGATAAAGGACAATTTATGGATAACATTTTGTATGGTGTTAGAGATTTTGATTTCCCTAATTTTAAACATTTAAATGATGTTGTAGTTCCATCATATAATGATGAATCTTTTACATTAATAGCACATCAAGGAGCAGATAAGGCTAGATCTATTGAGGATGCAGACGTCTGTTCTGATGTTACAGCAGATACAGATGGAAGCGAATGCCCAAAAAATTCAGAAAGTGCTTGGGTAATTCATTTAGATGAGCAAGACGATAACAATTCTCACAGAAAAGTTTCAGCACCTCCAACTTTATTTAAAGGTCAAGTTTATTTTCCAATATACGAACCAGCTCCAGGATCAAATAGATGTAATATTGGAAATGCATATATTTGTGTTGCAGACGATGAGTGTGGAACTAACAATTCACACAATTTAGTTAAAGGTTCGGAAGCTAATGGAAAAAATTGCACCTTTGTAAGAGAAGGGGTTTTATCTGAATTAGTAATATTTGGAGACAAATTATTTGCAAACGTGGCGGGCCCAAGTGATAATGAAAATACACTTTATTCAATATTGGCATTAGCAGGAGAAGTTTTATCTAATAGGGGTGGTTGGAGAGACGTAGGATTTTAAATCAAAAGTCTTTTATACTATTTTTTTAAAACCAAAATATTTTAATATAGAAATAACCAATCCATACAAACATATTAAGCATGGATATAAAAATAATTGCTAAGCCCACAATAGAATCTTGGTCAACTTTTTTTCTCCATTTAGATGGGAAAAACTTTAATGAATAGGCGTAAGTTAAAATGAATATATTTAAAGCTGAAATGATAATGTTTATAAATAAAAAAATATTCATTTAAGTAATTAGTTTTTTGTTTTTTTTAATTTTATTCTCTAATTTAAAAATATTTTTATATAATCATTTGAAAAAAGAAAGATTAATGTTCCGATAATTATAAATGGACCAAAAGGTATTTGTGAAGATAGTTTTTTTTTATTAGTTATTAAATCTGGAATTACACTTATCAGTGCTGCTATAGATGAAAAAAATATTATAAAAGGAATTGACATCCATCCAAACCAAAAACCAATTGCAGATAATAATTTTGCATCTCCCAAACCCATTCCTTCTTTATTTCTAATTTTTTTATATATAAAAATTATTAACCAAATTATTGTGTAGCCAAAAAAACCTCCTGCTAAGGAGCTAACTAAATTTGGAAACAATGTTGTATTTAAATTTGGATCAAATGATTTTAATAAGCCAATTATCATAAGAGGATACGTTAATTCATTTGGAATTATGAAATGTTTAAAATCAATAAAAAAAATTATCACAAAGCTGATGCTTAAAATAAAAAAGAGAAGAGTGGTTAACGAAACCCCAAAGAAATGAAAAATTACAACAAAACTTATTGCCGATACTAATTCTACTAAAAAATATTTAACATCAATTTTAGTTGAACAATGTCTGCATTTTGCATTTAAAAACAAATAAGAAAATAATGGAATGTTATCGTGCCATTTAATTTGAGCTTTACAAGATGGGCAGTGTGATCGTCCTGTGACAACGCTTATATCATCAGGAATTCTATGAATGCAAACGTTACTGAAGCTGCCCCATATACTTCCAAAGATAAATGCTATAAGATAGAACACAACTTATAAGGTAATTTTAGAGGATAGTTCTATGAAACCATCAATGCAATATTGTAAAAGCATCATTGCGTCTGAAAGGTGTAAGTAGAGGTTGGGAGTATGAATAATGAGTTCCATCACTCACAAAACTATCAAAAATTTAATGAATATCAATTTATAAATAACATGTTCTTTGGTGCTAAAAAAACAGAAACAATCAAGGTTGATAATACGAGTATTAAAGACTTAGAATTAGTTACAAAAATGAGCCAAGAGTTTGCAAAAACTCTTGATTTAAAAGAAACATTACAAACCTCATTGGAAGTAATTATCAAAAGAATTAATGCTCAAGCTGCTAACATTTTTTTAATAGATGATGATAAACAAAATTTTCAATGTATTGCATCAAAGCATCAAGCTTACCTAGAAGACTTTGAAATTCCAATTACACAAGGTGTAATGGGAAAAGCAGCACTTATGAAAGAATGTATAAGAGTTGGCGATGTTAGAAAAGATGTAAGAGAAATTGCTGAGTTCTATTTTGATTTAGATAATAAAACAAACTTTACAACTTATTCTGTTTTATGTTCTCCGTTAATCGTTTCAGATGAATGCATTGGTGTTATTCATTGCTTAAATAAAAAAACAGACAATAAACTTTTTGAAGAAAGCGATAGAAAACTTTTAGAAACTTTATCTGGCCCTGCAGCATTAGCAATTAGAAATGCGAAGATGGCAAAAGACTTGATTGATAAAAATAGAATGGAAAAAGAAATAGAAATTGTTGGTGAAATTCAAAAAACATTACTATCTCAAAATATAAAAGAAAATTTTCCTATTGCTGGAATAAATATTCCTGCAAAAGTTGTTTCTGGAGATTTTTATAATTTTTCAGAATTATCTAATGGAGTTTATGGGTTTGGAGTTGCAGATGTATCGGGTAAAGGAATTAAATCTTCATTACTAATGTCAAAAGCATCAAGTCTCTATAGATGTTTAAGTAAAACAAATTTTTCTGCGGCAGGTCTTTTGGATATTTTAAATACAGAGATCTGTGAAACCACTTCAAGAGGAATGTTTGTAACAATGTTGATTGGAATTTATGATAGTAACAAAAAAGAATTAACTTTAGCAAATGCCGGTCACGAACCTCCGTTAATTTATTCTAATGATGGAAATTTTTCTAATTTTGAAGAAGCTGGACCACCTTTAGGCATAGCCCCTAAATTTAAATTTAAAGAAACTAAAATTAGTTTCTCAAATAGTTCAATGTACATCTTCACTGATGGCATTACTGAAATAAGAGATGCCAAAGGAAACATGCTAGAAGCAGATGGGTTTAAAAATTATATTAAAAAGTATCAACAAATTCCAAACCACGAAAGATTAAACAAGATTATTGAAGATATAATTAAATCTGGTCGTATACAAAAGGATGATTTAACAATTGTAGCAGTTGATGCTTAATAATTATTAGTAAATTAGTTATTATTTAAAAAATATTTTTATTTATCTTCTTTTACAGAGAACTAAATAGATTTAAGAGTAATTTTGAGTAGAAAAGAATAGTTCAATCCAATATTTGCCTTCATGGTTCTATTTTAGGTTGAAATCACAAAAAAATGCTCAAAAAATCTCTCATACGTCATACTCAATGACTTTAATTGATATCAACTTATGAGTGTCCTATTATGTCGTTTATAAATTGTTATCAAAAAACATTGTCACCATGAGTAATAATCGATTTTTAATTTAAAATTACAAAATATATCAATATTATATTTGAGAAATGGGTAATATTACAATTATCCAAATTTTTCTAATATTTATATTTGTCTCTAGCACAAATCAAAAAATTTCTAACACAAATCAAAAAGTTTCTAACACAAAAATCCTAAATCACTTAATTATTCAACTATCGTTGATTTTATTGGTTTATTTGCAATTTTGGAAAAATATCATATCTCTAACACAAAAAAACTAATTTTTGATCTTACTTTTCAATAATTGTTGATTTTACTGGTTTATTTAAGATTTCAGAAAAATACCATAACTCTAACACCAAAAAAATGTGTTTTTTAATTTATTTGTCTATTATTAAATCTCTAACACAAAAAAACTAATTTTTGATCTTATTTTTCAATTACCATTGATTTTATTAGTTTATTTGTGATTTTTGAAAAATACTGTAACTCTAACACAAAAAAAAATATTTTTTTGATATTGTTTATAGTTTTTTAGATCTCTAACACAAAAAAATTACTTTTTTGATTTTATTTTTTTAATATGATTGCTTTTAGTAAAATTTATAAACTTATAATGATTCTAAAAAGTTCAATAAATTTTAATATGTAGAAATTTTATAAGCTTTTTGAGATAAATTAAATTCCTCAAAAGCTAATACTCAAGAAATGACCATAATTTGTGTTAGAGGTAGTTTCAAATTTTATAAAAAAAATATTTATCTTCATATTTTATGATGGACATAAAAATCGATTTTGCTTGGTTTTTTAAATAATGCCCATTTTGAGCACTATAATCTTTATCTTGTGTAAGAGTTTATCCTTTTTGGTGTTAGAGATTCACTAGTTTAGTTAAATAAATATATTTAAATATTATGAATGATCAAGAAGACGATAAAAAAAATTTAGATAATACATTATCAGACAATGATAATAATAATCAATCAGAAGTTGATTCAAATAATCAACCCCAGAGCGAAGAAAATCAAAACCAAAATAACGAAACTGAGTCAGATAATAAAAATCAATCTATAGTTGATTCAAGTAATCAAACTGTGAATGAAAACAAATATGAAAATCAACAAACTGATTTAAATGAAGAAGTTAACGAGCAAAAGGTTGAAGAAAAAATAATTGTAGAAAGTTTAGATGAAATAAAAAATGAAAATAACAAGTCATCTCATCAAGTTATTCATAAAAAAGAAGGTAGATTACATATTTATGTAAGGCAGGATAAATATAAAGGTGAACTCAAATCAAAAAATTGGGTTGGTAGGCTTTATATTGATGGTAAACAAAAAATTTCATCTTCAGGCACAACAAACTTAGATGAAGCAATACAAATTTTAGAAAAATGGTTTGATGATGTTCAAGATGAAAGTGAAAGATTAAAAAATGAAAATAATATAACTAAAAATAATAATCAAGAAGCAACTGATACTTTAACAAATAATCAAATTAACAATCAGGCTCAAGAACAAACTACTACCACTTCATTAAACGAAAATTTACAAACAACTACTCAAGAACAAATAAAAAATAAATTATCAAATATTTTTGGAAAAATTAAAGAGATTAAAATTAAAAAACCAGATTTTGCAAAAAATTTAAACAAATCATCTTTTAATAAATCTAAAGTTGCTAATTATAAATCTAAACTAGAAAATTTCTTTAAGTCTAAATTAGGTAAATCTAGTGTGCAGGGTGAAGAAATAATTGGTGTAGAACTTTCAAACAAAGAAATAAGAATAGCTCAGGTTTCAAGCAACAAAGCTAATCAATGGGTGTTAGAAAAACTACATATTCACCCAGTTGACATTACAGATGATAGTACACCAATTGATAATGCAGATAAATTTTCAGAAGAATTAATGTTAGCAGTTCAAAAATATAAAATAACTTCACCCAATGCAGCAATTGCTATTCCGGTAACTAGTGCAATTATAAGAGTAGTTACAGCACCTTTAATGAAAGATGAGGAATTAAATAAAGCAATCGAAACTAATTCATTATGGGAGAACCTAGTTCAGTTAACAGATAGTTTAGAAGATTATTCTATTTTTCATCAAGTCATTAATAGAAATGAAAAAGAAAATACAATGGATCTTTTATTTGTTGCTTCAAAATTAACAGATATAAATAGCTATACCTCAATAATTAAAAATGCAGGTTTAAATCCTGTAATCATTGATGTTAAATGTTTTGCTTTAAAATCAGCAGTTGACCAGGTTAATCAAATAGCAAATAAAACTGAAGATACTAATTTAACTGCTGTTCTAGAATTTGGATTAGATGAAAATTATTTAATGATACTCTATGATAATAATCCAATAATAACTGATATTTTTATCAGAGGGCAAGATAGAAAAATCTTACAAGATTCCCAAAATACTGAAGAGAAAGAGGGATTAGTTAGAAGATATATTACTCAAGTTAAGCAAGCTGTTCAAGATTTTGAGACTAAATATGAAAAGAGAATCAGAAACATTAAAGTTGTTTCAGATATCAAAAATGTAGATGAATATTTAGCAAGCTTTAGAAAAGCTTTAATGAATATTGGGTTTAATACTTTTGATCCTACAGAAGGATTAAAGATTCCAAGCCAAAATCAGCAAATTTTAGATAACAAGTTAAATAGATCCTATCTATCAACTTCTGTTGGTTTAGCTTTTAGAAAACTTGATGTCTTTGGTTATTATAAATTTGTTACTGCAGTTAAAAATATAAATCTTCTTCCAGATAGATCAAATGTGATGAAGCAAAAAAAGATGAAAGCAATTTCAGGTTTTGCATTCAAAGGAATTACCGCTGCAGTAGCTGCAATTTATGTTGTATTATTTGGTTTATCTTTTTGGAACATTATTTCTTACAACAATAAACTGAAACAATATGAGGCTGTAAAAATAGATCATACTAAAATTATAAAACAGAAAAAAATAGTTTCAAAAGAATTTAAAGTGATTAATACATCTTTAAAACTAAGCAAAACACTTAAATCAAATAAAGAATTAACTTATAGAATTCTAGCTCAAGTAGCTTCAAGCGTTCCCAACAGAGTAAAATTTGATCAAGTTGTGTTTAATGGATCTAATAGATTAACTATTCAAGGATTGGCTGCAACTGATCAAGATATATTAAAATTTATAGAAAATTTAAGTAAACAAAAACTAGTTGAACAAGCATCCTTATCATCAATGCGATTACCAAAATCTTCAGCAGGTAGTGCTACGATGAAAGGCTTTAGAGTGTTTGTAAAAATTAAAAGAAGTAGAATATAATAATGGATATAGATTTAAAAAATATTAATATTTCTGACATTAAAGATCAGATTACTAAACTAGCTGATAAAAAAACTCTTATAAAAATAGGAATAATTGCAGGTGCAATTGTTCTTTTCTTAATAATTTATTATGCAATTTTAAACCCAATGGCTAATTCTAGAAAAGCTAAATTGAATGATATGAATTTAAAAAAACAAGAAACTGAACAGTTTACAAGTGATGTTTATTCAATGAGGGCAAAAATTAAAAAACTTAAACCTGAATACGAAAAATATTCTAAATTATTTCATTCCAAATCTGAAGTAGAAGGTCTTTTACAGACATTAAGTGAATATGCTGGGCAAAATGATTTAGTAATTACAAGTATAGAAAAAAAAGAAATTAAAGAAGTTTTAAAAACACAAGCTTTGGCCAAAGCAGATGGTAAAAAAGTAAAAAAAAAGAAAAAGACTCAAGTTAAAAATATCAAAAATATTGCCTATTATTTAATCCCTGTTGATTTCGAAATTGACGGTAATTTTTTGGGCTATATTAAATTTAAGAGATCTCTGTCGCTTTCTAACAAGATGTTAAATTTTGACAAAGAGTCAATTCAGGTGGTAAAGGGAAATAACACTGGAGCGATAAAAGTAAAAGGAACATTAACTATAGTGGGGTTACCAGATGAATTTTTTTAAAATAATTATTATTTCATTATTCTTTATATTGTTATCAAAAGTTTCCATGGCAGATAGTCATGATAAAGAGCAAAATATTATCGAAAAGGCAAAAGAGATAAATAAAAAGATTAAAGAAAAACAAGCAAATTCACAAAAAAATATTTCAACAGAGATTAATGATGAGGAACCACTACCACTAAATGATCCTTTTGCTGGAGATAGCTCTTTAAGTGGTGCAACACTAATAGCAAATAGTGCAGAAGAAGCCGCAAATGAAATGAGTTTATATAAGTTTAGATTAGTAGGAATAATGACTTCTGGAAATGATGATGGATTTGTATCACTAATTAATTCAAGTGGAGATGTGACTACTTTAAGTCTGTTTGAGGAATTAAGTCCTGGTGTGAAATTCATTGGAGTAACAAATGATGAAGCAGTATTTGAAAAAAATAGAAATTCTTTTTTAGTGATAAATTTTAACAACCAAATTACAGAAAGTACTAAATAATTATGAACTTTAAAAAAAATATATTATTCTTAATTTTACCTTTAGTATTAATTTTTCTTACAGGTTGTGCAGAACAACTTGCTAAAAAAAGTGGGTCTTTTAAACACGATACACCACTAATCAAAACTGATATTAAAAAAATTGGACAAAAAGAAGTAGATAAAAGTGTGGAGATGGGACCAATCCCTGTTGAAGGTGATGTTGTTGAGCTAAAAAAAAGAAAACAAATATCATCTGTCAAAGAGAGAAATTACTTATTAATTTCTGATGAATTCGAAAATTTAAAACAAAATGTATCTTTTAAATTTCAAGCTTTAGATTTTAAAGAAGCAATGAAATTAATGTCTGAAATTGGAGAAATTAATATTTTAGTAGGTGAAGATGTTGCAGGAGCAATAACAGCAGAATTAGTTAATGTGCCTTGGGATAAAGCATTTAATGCATTGCTAGATTTAAAAAATTATGCAGCAGATATAGATGTAGCAAGTAATATTATTAGAGTTTCAACTCCTGCTAATTTAACTTCACAGGAAGGTTATAAATCAGCTAGAGCATCGGCGGTTAAGAAGAAAGTTGAATTAGAAGATTCCGTTGAGCCAATTATTTCAGAAATTTTTAGACTTTATTATATAACTCCCACAGAAGCTAAAGCAACAATCACAGAATTATTTACAACTGTTGGAACTAGCGGAAATTATATACCAATACAAGTAACCGAAGAAGTAACTACAAGATCAATTATTGTTAGAGGTAAAGAAAAGGATTTAGATATAGTTGATAAAGTAATTAGAGAAATTGATAAGAGAACTAAACAAGTTTTAATAGAAGCTTTTATAGTTGAAGCAACTTCAACTTTTGCACAAAATTTAGGGAAAAGACTTGGAGCTGCTTACACAAGAAAAAGTGTAAGAATCGGTGGTACCCAAGGGGGTAGCAGTGTAGGAGCTGCGTCTGGAACAGGGGCTGCATTATCTGACTCTACAGGAGCTTTTACAAGTGGAGCTGGAACAGATAACTTAGTAAACTTTGGATCTGCTGCTGCAACAAGTGGAATTGGAATATTGAAAAAAACTGGTTCAGCTGTTTTAAAAGTTGAACTTGATTTTTTAGAGTCTCAAGGTTTATCAAAGACGGTATCTAATCCGAAATTATTTACATTAGACAATCATCAAGCAAGTATTAATCAGGGTGAAACAATTTATATTGATGGTGGAGATGGAGAAGATAAACCAGTTGATGCATCATTAAAACTAATAGTAACCCCAAATATTATAGGTGATGGAAACGTCATGCTTTCAATTCAAGTAAATAATGACACTCCGAACAGATCATCTCCAGGAACACCAGGTGTAAATAAAATGGAGATAAACACAAAACTATTAGTTGCGGATGGAGATATAGTTGTAATTGGGGGTATCAAAAAAAATAATGTAGCGAATAATAGAGAGGGTGTTCCAGGAACGAAAAAAATACCAGTTCTAGGAAAAGTATTGAGCGGAAAATCAGATTCTGACACAATGACTGAGCTGCTAGTATTTATCGCTCCAAGGGTTTTATAATGTTAAAAATTAGTAGAGAAAGCGAAATTAACTTAGTTAATGTCTTGATTGATAATGACATTATTTCAGGAAAAGATTTAATAAATATTAAAAAAGTAAGTACTGAAAACAATAAGTCTCAAATTGATGCAATATTTGAGTTAAAACTCACTGATGAAAAAAAAATAATTGATCTATTAATTAAAGAACAAAATTTAGAAATAATTGATTTAAAGACAGTTAAAATTACAGATGAAATAAAAACAGTTTTACCATCAAATTATATAAAGATAAATTTTGTAGCACCATTTAAAATTGAAGGAAAAACTTTGCACATGGCAATTCCAGATAGTTCAAAACTGGGATTGATGAGAAATTTAAAAGCTATTACAAAAAAAGACATTGAACTACACGCTGCAAAAATAACTGATATCTCTGAATATATTGAAAGATTATCAAATGAAACAGATGAAGTAACAATTGCATCAATACGTAGTGATAATAGAAAAAAAACTAAAACTTTTGAAACAGATTTAGGAGATGCAGGAGAAGTTTTAGAAAATGCACCAGAAGAAGATATTGAAGCAATTGAAAACGAGTCAGAGGTAATTAAATTTAGTACAGCAGTTGTGGCTGATGCAATAAAAATGGGTGTGAGTGATATTCATATTGAGCCTTACAGATTCAATTCAAGAGTAAGATATCGACTAGATGGTATGCTTCAAGAGCAAGAAACTTATAGACAGTTTTTACATGATAACTATGGGGCAGTGGTTACTCGATTTAAAATTATGGGTAAACTAGATATTGCTGAAAGAAGATTGCCACAAGATGGAGCCATTAATTTTAAAATTGGTAACAAGGTAGTGGATCTTCGTTTGTCAATATTGCCTACAGCAAATAATGAGAGAATCGTAATGCGTATTCTTAATAAGGACGCAGGAGATATCACTCTTGAGCAATTAAATTTTGAAAAGCAAGATTTAGAAAGTTTAAGAAAAGGAATTCACAGTAGTCAGGGATTAATTCTAGTTACAGGACCAACAGGATCAGGTAAGTCGACAACATTATATAGTATTTTAAAAGAAGTAAGTCGTCCTCATTTAAATATTTTAACAGCCGAAGACCCTGTGGAATATGAATTAGAAGGTGTAGGACAAGTGCAAATTAAAGATGATATTGGCTTTACTTTTGCTAAGGCCTTAAGATCTTTCTTAAGACAAGACCCAGAAATTATTCTAGTTGGTGAGATGAGAGACAAAGAAACAGTTGATATAGGGTTAAAAGCTGCTCTTACAGGTCACTTAGTATTTAGTACTTTGCACACTAATGATGCTCCAAGTACTATTACTAGATTACAAAACATGGGTACACCCGATTATTTAATAAGTGCTGCCTGCCAACTTGTGGTAGCTCAAAGACTAGCTAGAAAAAATTGTAAAGATTGTAGAGTACAAGATGATGACGTTAATCCTAAAGTTCTTAAAGATTTAGGTTTTAGTGAAGAAGAGGCATCTAAAGTTAAAGCTATAAAAGGTAAGGGTTGTGGAAAATGTAGCGACACTGGTTATAAAGGCCGACAAGGTATTTATGAAATTTTAGTGGTATCAAAACCAATCAAAGAAGCTATTTTAAAGCAAGCAACGACTCCTGAATTAAGAGAAATAGCTATTAAAGAAGGATTTAGAACAATGCAAGATATGGGTAGAAGAATGATTGCATCTGGTGAACTTAATTTTAGAGAATATGAGAGAGTTCTTTCAAGCGAATAAAAATGGAAGCTTTTACTTACAAAGGAATATCTGAAGGTAAGTATATAGAAGGAGACATTGAGGCAATAAATCTTGATGAAGCTTCACATTTATTAAAAGAAAAAAAAATAATAATTACCAATATAAACAAGTCTAAGAAAAAAAAAGAGGGTGTAAAAAAGAAATCAAGTGGATCCTCTATCTTTGGGAAAAAAAAAGTTAAAGTACAAGAAATTCTTATATTTTCAAAACAATTTGCAACGATGGTTAAGGCGGGTTTACCTATTTTACAGGTCTTAGTAATGTTGAGAGACCAGTTAGAAAGTCCTGCTATTAAAGAAATAATTGAAGATATCAGAAAGAGTTTAGAGGGAGGTGTAAACTTATCAAGATGTTTTGAAAAATACCCTCAATATTTTGATAACGTTTATGTAAACTTGATAAAAGCTGGTGAAGCAAGTGGTAAGCTAGATGTGTTCTTACTAAAAATAGTAGATTCATTAGAGAAAAAAGAAAAGATTAAGAAAAAAATTAAAGGGGCTTTAATGTATCCTGCGATTATGTTTAGTGTAGCGATTACGGTAAGTGCTTTTATGTTGATTAAAGTAGTTCCAGTATTTGCAAAGATGTATGATGGAATGGGCCTAGAATTACCAGCTGCAACAGCAACAATTATGGCAATGAGTGACTTTTTAAGTGGTACAGGTGGAAAGTTAATTTTTTTTGGAGGAATAGGGGGATATTTTGGATTTAAATTTATTGTAAAAAGAAATGCTGCAATTCGTTATAAATGGCATAAACAAATTTTAAAATTACCAATTTTTGGAGATATGATTTTAAAATCTCTACTAGCAAGAATTTCATTAATTATGGGTAATTTAAGTGCAGCTGGTGTTAATTTATTAGAAAGTTTAGAAATTGCAAAATCAGTTAGTAATAATGATGTTGTTAGCGAGGCACTTGAGAATGTAAAAAAAGGTGTTTTCTCCGGTGATACATTAACTAAGCTTTTTTTAAAAGAACCATTATTCCCACCAACTTTTAGTCAATTAATTTCTGTCGGTGAACAAACTGGTCAATTAGATGAAATGTTTAATTCAGTATCTGCTTATTATGAAGAAGAATTTGATACATCAGTGGACAACATGTCTACTTTAATTGAGCCTATCATGATTGTTTTTATGGGAGTAATGATTGGTGGCTTAATGATAGCCATGTATTCACCAATATTTAACGTTGGTGCTTTAATTAACTAATTTTTTAATTTTTTTGTTAAAACTAAATTATTAATCCAGGGCTCTTTTCCTGGTTCAAACTTAATTGAATCCATTATTTCTTGAATAAAAAAAGTTCCTAGTCCACCTGGCTTAATATCGTCTATTGCTCTATGTTTAACTTTACTTTCTTCTACCGGTTTACCTTTATCAAAGAAAGAAATCTCTAGAACCTCATCATTACAAGATATTCTTACTACCATTCTATCTTGAGTGTTAGGAAAATCTTTATAAGCATGTTTAACTATATTTTGTGCAGCTTCAGCGATAGCCAAAACTAACTCTTCTCTTAAATCTTCATTAATTTTAAATTTTTCAAAAACATCTCTAGAAAAAGTTCTAACGTCTTTTAAACTTGATGAACAAACTAAAAAATCTTTTTTTTCTGATTGATTTAAGTTGTCTATACTCATGAGTTTTAATTATTCCAAATTTAAAATTTGCTCTAACTTTGCCATCATAATTACTTTTAAAACTGATTTACTCACATCTTTAATGATAACCTTCGTTCCCTTCTCTAGGGCTTTTTGATGACTTTCTATTAAAACCGAAATACCTGAAGAGTCCATGTATTGAACGTTACTTAAATTTAAAACAACATCTTTACCAGAGTCGATTTTTGGAAAGATAACTTCCTTAACTTCTTCTGTTTTATCCATATCTATTTCACCATCTAAAAATATGGTAGTTATATTATCTTCTTCTGTAATTTTGTATGTCATAGAAACTTTCTTGCCATTGCTAAAACTTTTTCAACAGGTTGACTAACTTCTTTAAGTTCAACTTTAGTATTTTTTTCTCGAGCTCTTTGATTACTTTCTATTATTACAGATATACCAGAAGAGTCCATATATTGTACATCTTTTAAATTTAAATGAACTTCTTTGCCAGAATCAATTAAAGGAAAAACAATTTCTCTTACATCATCTGCAATATCCATATCTATTTCTCCATTAAGAAAAACAGTGCTTACATTTTTATTGTTAGAGACTTTAAATTTCATAATTTTTTTTATTTATATAACTAATAACAAAATTAAGTAACAATAAAACCCAATTTGATCATATATGTTTAACTATCATTGATAATAAACATTTTCTTAGTTTACTTCACAAAGAATTATTATAAATTTTAATCATAACTAATTAATAAAAGAGGAAATTATGAAAAATAATAAAGGTTTCACTTTAATTGAGCTACTAGTTGTTGTAGCAATTATTGGTATTTTAGCAGCTGTTGGGGTTGTTGCTTACAACGGTTACACTAAGAGTGCAAAAATTAACGCATCTAAATCTAATCACGCTTCAGTAGTGAAGTATATAGCAGCTGAGATTCAAAAATGTAATATGCAAACAGAAACTACTGCTATGAGTGGAAATTTAACATGTGCAGATGACATGGGTTCTGCTGCAACTATTATTGCTAAAGCTGCAATTGCGTTAGGTGATTTTAAAAATCCATTTGTAGCTGGTGCAGGAGTACTTGCTGGTACTGCAGCTAGTGCTGCTAAAGGTGTTACAAATTTGGCAGCAGATTCAGATGATGATACAATCGAAGTTTCGACTAGATTTGCAGATGCAGATACAGATGATGCTACAGTTGAGGTTATTACTAACAACGTTGAGATTGAGTAAAAAATCATTTACTAAAATTAAATCTAAAAGCTCACCAGGTTTTTCCCTGGTCGAGCTTTTAGTTGTTGTAGCAATTATTGGAATTTTATCTGCTGTAGGAGTTGTTAGTTACAGTGGATATGTTTCAGGGGCTAAGCAAAAGTCTGCCCAAAATGTGATGCAACAAATTTCTCTAGCCCAAACAGAAGAATATTCTAATAGTGGAGGTTATTACACTCAGGCTGACAGTAGCTGTACACCAACTTCATTAACATCAGATAATATTGAAACAACCTTGTTTGGAGGAGGAGATCAAATTGCTAAAGACATGGGTTATGAAATTTGCATTGCTACTGGCACAGGTTCATCGAACTTTATTATAATTGCTCAAGAAATTAAAAGTAGTAAAGCTTGCCAATTAACACTTAGTCGTAACGGTAATTTTACCAGAGGTGACGACTGTTAAAAAAAATTAGCTAACCACCCATAATGGTTAGATTTATAGTTTTAAGTTAAATATTCTTGTATAAATTGATATCGTGAAAAAAATTATTTTAATATTCTTGCTTATACCGTTATTAAATAATTGCGGTCCATATTCTGCAGCAGTTGGGCCAAGTTTAACTATGTTGAACTCTGGAAGTATTTTACAAGCTTCAGCGTCTTATGCTGGCTCCTCAGTAATGAAAAAATTTAAAAAAGATTATATTAATGAATTAAATGTAGAAAAAATTTGTCCAACGGTTCATTCTAGTGAGTTAAATGAAATTTTTTTTGAAACTATAGAACATATGGATTGTTATTTTGATCCAATGAGTATTCATAGATAATATATAAACTATTCAAGAAATATAGGAATTTGAGTTCATCTTAATCAAAAGGGCTCATTTTGGGCGATTGACGAATTTTAAAATGAATTGATGCGTGATAGCTTTGACTTATAATTAAAAAAGGAAAAAACTATGTTAAAAAAATATATAATATTTTTAGGTTTCATTTTATTTTCAACCAATTTATTTGCAGCTCAAACTCAAATTGCGCAAGTAAATGGAATGATGTGTATTAAATGCCAAAAAATGGTAACTAAAGCACTTCAAGCAGCTAGCCCATCTGCTACTGTTAAAGTCTCATGGCCAGAAGGTGTTGCGGTATCATCTTACCCTGATAAATCTGATTTATCTAATGAAGATTATAAAAAAGCAATCCTTGGAACAGGCTTTGAAGTTATTAAAGTAGTTAGTGTTGATAAGATTATTACTGATGCTGGTGAAGCTAGAAAATTAGTAGATTAATTAAAATAAAATTATGACTGCAGCTGATACTCAGATATTGCTCAATAAGCTGCAGTCCAACATAAATCAATTAGAGCTTACTAATAAGGGAGCTTTAAATGCATTAGAATTTCGTTTAGATGCAATCTTACAATCAAATTTGGATACCTTTTGGCTTTTAATTTGTGCAATCCTTGTTTTTTTAATGCAGGCAGGCTTTATGTGTTTAGAGACTGGTTTGTCTCGGAACAAGAACAGTATTAACGTTGCCCTTAAAAATGTTGCAGACTTTGGAATATCTGTTGTAGTTTTCTGGGCGTTTGGTTTTGCGCTAATGTATGGAACTAGTGTATTAGGACTGTTTGGTAACAAATTTTTTTTCTTCACCACTAAGGTTGCAGGCTATCAAACATATTTTGTCTTCCAAGCAATGTTTGTTGCAACAGCTGCAACTATTATCTCAGGCGCAGTTGCAGAAAGATTAAAGTTTTTCTCATATATAATTATTACATTATTAGTTTCTGGCTTCTTTTATCCAATTGTAGGTCATTGGTCTTGGGCATTTAATTTTGATAACCCTGCTGAAAAATTTGGTTGGTTAGGTCAATTAGGATATTTAGATTTTGCAGGTGCATCAGTTGTGCACTCTGTAGGAGGATGGATTGCTTTATCAGTATTACTGGTAGTTGGTAATCGTACTGGAAGATTTAGAGAAGATGATAAAAAAAAATCTTTTCAAGGAAGTAATACACCAATGGCAGCTTTAGGTGCTTTAATTTTGTGGTTTGGGTGGTTTGGATTTAATGGTGGTGCTAATGGTGCAATGGATTTAAAAATTCCATTAATTTTAATTAATACTTTTTTATCAGCATCCTTTGGACTTATTTTTTCAAGTATTATGGGTATCATTGTTTTAAAAAAACCAGAGCCATTATTTATGATCACGGGTCCCCTTGCAGGACTAGTTTCAATAACTGCTTCTTGTGCTTATGTTGATCCCACTCATGCAATCATAATAGGAAGCATTGGTGGAATTATTTCAGGCTCAACAATTGTATTACTTGAAAAAATTAAAATTGATGATGTGGTTAGTGCAATACCAGTTCACTTAGCGTGTGGAATTTGGGGAACTATTGCAGTTGCTTTGTTTGGAAATTTTGAAGTGATGGGTGTTGAAAAAACAAGATTAGAGCAAATATATATTCAACTAATTGGAATAGGTTCAATTGGTGCTTTTTGTTTCTTTGGCTCTTTTTTAATATTAAAAACTATTAATTCTTTTTTTCCACTTAGAGTAAGTAAAATTCATGAAGAACTTGGTTTAAATATTTCAGAACATAATGCATCAACTGACACACATGAATTACTTGAAGTATTAACTAATCAAGCAAAATCAGATAATTATTCAAGCCGCGCACCACAAGATCCTTTTACTGACAGTGGAATCATTGGCACACAATACAATGTAATAATGAACAAATTAGAACAAAGTGAAAAGCAAAAAAACAAATGGAAGAATAGAGTTTCTAAAGAAATAAAACTTGCAATGAATGTTCAGCAACGATTAATGCCAAAAAGAGATATAGAAAATTATCCAATATTTGGATTAAATATTCCTGCAAGAGAAATCTCAGGAGATTTTTATGACTTTTATCTTCATGATGATGAGGTGTATTTTACCCTATCTGATGTCTCAGGAAAAGGGGTGAATGCCGGAATGGTTATGGCAAAAGCTATTACTTTATTTAAGATCTTCGCTAAGCAAAAATTTAAGCCTAACGAAATTTTATTAGAGATGAATAATGATTTGAAAGAAACTAATCCTGTTGGTACCTTTATTACTTCAATTGTTGGAAGATATAATTTGAAAACAGATTTAGTTGAAATTGCAAATGCAGGACATCAGCCAACATTATTAAAAGTTGGTAAAGATTTTAAAGAATACCCGTCAAGCTCAATGCCTTTGGCAGTTATTAAGCATAAAGATGAAAGTGTTTATCAATTAGAAAGCTTTAAATTAAATGGTGGACGAATTTACTGTTTTACCGATGGATTTTCAGAATGTATGGATGAAAATAAACAAGAAATAGGAATTGATGGTGTAAAAGAATTAATTCTAAAACACACAAACTCTTCATTACAAAAAGAACTAACAAGTGCGACAGAAGAAATTCGTTTAAAAAGTTTAAAAAAAGAAATTGTGGAAGATGGCGTTAAAAAAGATAATGATATTCTTGATGATGACTTAACAATTATTGCAATTGGTAAATAAGAAATCATACCAATCGATATTCATAAATAACACATAAGTTATTAAAGAAATTTTAAGAGTTATTATTAATTTTAGCTAATTAATCACATCTATAAAGATTGCTAAGACTTCATTTTTGAGGGTTTGTCTTATCATATTTACAACTGATCAAAATGGGTTGACAACTGACCATAATGGGTGGATGTTGCTTTTAAATTCTAAATAAGATTAATGGAAATAGTAACTAACATCGCCCCAATTGCTTTAGCCATTATTATGCTTGGCCTAGGAGCTTCTTTAACAGTAGATGATTTTTTAAGAGTTGTAAAAAACCCTAAAGATTTTTTTATTGGTTTTATTTGTCAGTTAATTGTTTTACCAATTGTTGCTTATCTACTTATCATTACCTTAAGTGTACCGATTGAAATGGCTTTAGGAGTAATGTTGATTGCAGCTGCTCCAGGGGGTGTAACCTCAAATGTTCTTACAAAATTTGCAAATGGTGATGTAGCATTATCAATATCCCTGACAGCAGTTATGAGCTTATTAAGTATAGTTACGGTGCCATTCATTGTGATCAATTCAATTAATATATTTGATATCACCTATGTTGAAAAAGAAATAACAATGACAGCTATAGCTTTAAAAATGTTTTTTGTAGTCACAGTTCCAGTAATAATTGGAATGACTATCAGACATTTTACCGGTGATTTAGTGATTAGAAATTTGAAGTTAATTCAAAGATTATCTATTACATTATTTTTATTTGTTTTTGCAGCAATATATATTGAAGAATGGGATAAAATTGTAAGCTTTTTAACTCGAGCAGGTTTAATAGCCTTAATATTAAATCTAACTATGATGGTGATAGGATTTTATGTTGCTAAATTTTTTGCATCAGGTGTTCCTCAACAAAGAGCTATTTCTTTAGAGTGTGGTTTGCAAAATGGTACTCTAGCAGTTTTTGTTTCAACTCAATTGTTTGATAATATTATTTATATGGTGCCAACCGCTGCTTATGCTTTGGTAATGATGGCAACCTCTGTAATCTTTGTTTTTATTTTAAGAAAATCTAATTAGAATTTATCACTTTAATTTGGTTAAAAACCCTATACAAAAATTTACTTAAAGCATTCATATTTCTGTCTTGTAATTTAGAAATTACTTTAAATTGTTTACTTTGCATAGTCATACCAAAAGTATAAAGTTTTTTTTCACTAATATTTAGAAATTTGTTTTTAATTAAAAATTCTAGTTTTCTAACAACTGTTGCCCTTGGAATTCCTGTTATCTCAGCTATAGAAAATGCATTAATACCAATATGATCAGGTTTTTGAATTTCTTTAAGATATTTTTTTCTATCTAAACTTTTATTTTTAAAGTCTCTATTTTGAACTGTATTAATCAGAACAATTAATCCCACACATATTGTTTCTAAATCTTGAGTTTTAGTACCTGCTTTCCAACCGTTAGTAAAAATAAATATAAACTTGTAAAATTGATACCAACAAAAAGAAAAATTTTCTTTAATTGATTTTGAAATTTCTTCTGTATCAAAAGATTTATCAGTTATATTTTTATCTTTTAATACTTCACTAAATTTTGAAACTAAAACACTAAAATCATTTAAAGTTATATTAGTCTTGGATTGTATAAAACCAGATCTTTCAATAAAGATTTTTTTCCCTTTTCTTTTAATAATACCTTTTTCTTCTAATTCAGATATTTTTCTTCTTACATTTTCTTTGGGTATTAGAAGATCTTTTGCGATATCAGAAATATTAATCTTTGGAATTTCTAATGATTTATCCCTATAAAACGTATCATAATCAACCATTAGTCCATTTTTTCTATAGAATATAAAGTCTTTATTAATGAGATATATTAAAATTATAAACTTATCGATACCCTTATGAACTTTGTAAGCATTTATAAGCCAATTAGTAACTAACGTATAATATGCAGGTGCTAGTTGACTAAAATTTTCATTAATAATTTTGAAGATTTTTTCTTCATCAATTTCATTAGAAATGCTGGGAATACTTTTTATCATTTTTTATTTAAGAGTTATAAGTTGGTATTTCCACCCATTTTGAGCACTTGTCAATGAGTCAAAATAAATCTTAAAAAATGATGTTATAGCTAACAAATTTAATTCGATTTGAGCACCAACACGGTTGTATTTATCCTAATTTCTTTAATCTGCTAAGGTGAAAAAAATTCTCAAGACATCATTTTTTGTATTTAGCTTTTTAGCATTATTTTATTCTAATGCTTTTGCTTTTATAGAATTTAAACAATCAAAAGATATTTCCTCAGACGCTGATGGCTTAAGACAAATAAACTTTAAACCAGATGGAACAATTATGTATGTAACAAATCGTGAAAAGGATACTACCTCTACAACTGATAGTGTAATTCAGTATTCTTTAAGCACTCCATTTGATATTAACACTGCTACTAAAACCTCTTCAACACCTTTAACTAACATAGACAAACCTCATGCAATAAAATTCAAACCAGATGGGAAAGTGATGTATGTTATAGATAATGCTGAGTTGTCAGTTAGACAATACAATTTAACTACAGCTTGGGATACTTCTACATTACAATATGATGATGATTTTAATGTATCAGATGAAAATCAATTAAGATCTTTAGCTTTTAAAACTGATGGAACCAAAATGTATGTCACTGGTAATCAAACAGAAGTAATACAACAATTTACATTGTCCACCCCGTGGGATGTAAAGACTGCAACAAAAGATTCAACTCAATCTTCAGCTTTAACTAGTAAAGAAAGTAACCCAAGAAGTATTCAATTTCATTCAAGTGGAACTATATTTTATATAGGTGGAAATGGCTCAGACTCAATTCATAAATATACATTAACAACCCCATGGGATGTGAGCACTTTGGAATTTTCTCAGTCATATTCATTTAGTGACCAAGTTTCATCTTCAGGAAATTCAATCATGGCTGGATTTATTTTTTCAGCAAATTTTACAAAATTATATATTACACAAGATACAGATAGCAGACAGTCTCAGACTGGCACTAACACAATTTTTGAATATAGTGTAGCTTGCGCTGGTACAATTACTTGTGCTGATGCATCAGCTAACGATGATGTTAAAGCAATCATTGAAGCTAATGTTGAATTATCAAAACGTATAATTAAAAATAATACTCTTCCAATCTTTCATCGAATTGAGTGGTTAAGAAGACATAAAAATAAAGACAATCTATCAAATCTTAATGCAGAAATTGATTTTACAAATAAAAAAATATCAAAATTAGTTAGTGCTCTTAAAAATTCTAAAAAAGAAATTGATAGAAGTTATGATAGTGAGGATTGGTTTAAATGGAGTGAGGGTAGAGTTAGTTTGGGTAAAAATAAATCTATAAATTCATCATCAAGAGATTTTCACAGTTATGGTATCTCAGTTGGTGCAGATAAAATTAAAGATGATGACAGAGATGCTATGCATGGATACGTTTTTCAGTATGCAAACGATAATATTGATATTGGATATAAAGGAAGCAAATTAGAGACTGATGCTTATAGTTTTGCCTTATATAATACCAAACTTAGAGATGATCACGTTTTTACAGATGCATTAATTGGAGTTAGTTTACTAGATATAGACCAAAAAAGGGTTATTTATGACAACATTTTAGAGGGAAACCGAGAAGGCCAACAGATATATGGATCATTTAATTTTGGAAAAAGAATAGTTGATGAAGATCTAAATCTTAATCCAGGTATTAAATTAGATTTAGGGTACACAAAACTAAAAGCTTTTAGAGAAAAGTCAAATATAGCAAATAGTTTGACTGACGCATTACTTTATAAAAAGCAAAATATAAAATCAGCATTATTAACACTCGGTGTCCTTTTAGATAAAACAGATACAGATAAAGAAGAGGACGAAATTGTTAATCATCATGGCAGATTAGAATATATTGCAGATCTAAGTCCATCATCAGATGCAGAATTTTATTATCTAAATAGTCAAAGTACTGTTTACAATTATAATGTAGAAAATAAGTCCAAACATAATCTTAGAATTGGGTACGGTTTTGATGTCACTTCCATAACAGGATGGTCATTAGTTGGAAATTTTGAGAGGTTTATAACTAATGAAAAAGGTTATAGTAATGACATCTATCTATCTGTAGGGTATGTTCCAATTGATAAAATGAAATTTGTATTTGATGTGAATAATTTTGAAAATACTAGTTTATCATTAACTAATAATGTAAATGGATTTGATTTAAAAATGAGTTCTAACTATAATTTTTTAAGTGATGTACCCGACTATGGTGCAAATTTAGAAGTCTCAAATAAATTTTGATAAGTAAAAATGAAAAAGATATCTTTCATTTTTCTTTTACTAATTTGTTCTTTTATTAGTTTTGTAGGACAAAGCTATGCAAATGAGATTAGCTCGGATGCAACATCTCAAATAGATCTAACAAATAATGGTGCTGGGGAAGGTGACCCTGATCTAACTGTAAAAGAAGGTATAACTGTAATCAAAGACAATCAGCAAAATTTAATTAAAGGTTTTGGTTCTGATGGAATTGAAGATGCAAACATAATTTTAGAAATAGACGCAAAATTGCAAGGTTTACATAATACAATTATGATCAGGCAATCTGATAATGTTACAATTACAAACTCAGGCTCGATTATTTCACTTGGTTCAAAGGCAATAAATATGAGAAGTGCACAAGACACCACAATTACCAATAACGTTGGTGCAACAATCACATCTCTTAACAATGCAATTTCTGGTGAAGAAAAAGACTCTGATAGTGAGGCAGTGTCAGGTACAGTGATAACCAATTCGGGAACTATTTTTAGTGACACTCAAAGAGCAATTTATTTATATAGTGGTGCTGATACAGCTACTATTACAAATAATTCATCGGGTGTAATGTATAATTCAAATACAAATGAAGTTGTTCATGTTGGTTCAGATTCTACAATTACTAATAGTGGAACAATACAAAATAGAAACAGTCCAGATAATAACTCTATAGTTTTACAAGGTAACGATAATACAATTACCCTTAAAGATAAGGGTATTTTGGTTGGAACTATTGATGCTGGATCCACAACAGGAAACACTTTAAAATTTCAACATGGAATGGGTCAAGGTTACTACTACAAAACTTCTGGGGATTTTACCTTACAAGATCTTGATGGAAACCAAGTAGTAAAAGGGTCAGCGGGATCAGTGGGTCAAGGGGCAAGTGAAACTTTAGATGAGTTGTTAAGTTATAAATCTATAAATTTAAGAAATTTTTTTAGTAAATATAATAAATTAGATGATCAAGATGTATGGGGTGAAACATATGTATCTAACTTAAAAAGAGACGCTCATACAAACAATTTGGCTCTTGAATATGACTTAACAAATTTTGGTGTAAATTTAATCAATAAAATTGATAACGCTAACTTTGTAATTGCATTTGAAGGGGGAAGGCAAGATTTTGTTAAAGACCATAAAATAGATTACCAAAATATTAGTGCAGGGGTTTATTTGCCACAAAAAGATAATCCTTATTTTAATTTAGATTTATTTATTTTAGGAGGCATTACTTTAAAAGATGGAGAAAGAACCATTTTAACAAACACAACAACTTCTGGTAAATTAACAATAGATAGTGATTATGAAACTTATGAAATTCATACTGGAATAAAGAAGAATAATTTATCATCAATACCTGATTTTGGGTTTGCGGCTAGTTATTCAATGACCCCTAGTTACGATGAAAGTAAATATTTTTCCTGGACAGATAGACATGTTGGAAATCTTTCAATTTTTTTTGAGGATGATTATAATTTGATTAATAACAAAGACAGTAAATTGTTTTTAGGTTGGACATTAGATATGAGAAAAATGATGGGTGATAAAAAACAGGTTTATTCAATAAATGGAACTAGTGCTACGTACGAACAACAAAATGATTTAACTAATGAAATATCTTTAATAGCTAATATGGGATATGAAAAAAAGTTTTCTGATAAAAGTAAAATTTTATTTTTGTTAGATACCAAAAATACGAATCGATATACCAAAAGTGTTGGTGCAAATATCTCTTTTAAAAGTAAATTTTAATTTAATAGTTATTCTATAACTTCAATTTCATTAATGATGCTTACAATTTTTCTACCCTTAAGGACGGCATTCACTCTTGCACATTCATAGTACGCGGAGGAGCTCTCTTCTGCGGTTTGTTTCATTTCTAAACACCTAGATTTATTCTTAGTTAATAAATGCTCATATAATTCTGGTGGGTCACCTAAATACATCATGAGACCAATTACTTCACCTTCTTTTTCAAAATCTGATTTTTCTTCTATATCTGCTACTCTGTCATCAACACCAATTTCAAAATTTTGAAATGCAACAAAGCCTTTATAAAAAATAAAAGCTAAAGCTAAGTAGAAAACTATTTTTATTTTACTCACTAAAATTTTTTTCTATAATATCTCTAATATATTTTTTTTGAATTTCTTTATAAATGCCCTGTCTGATAATCATTAAATTAAAAGTCAATTTCTCTAATTAGCAAAGCTAATAAGTTTTTAATAAATTGTAAAAATGGACTATAGCGATAGCCATCAATGTGAACATATCCAGGAATTTCCCATTTGATTAAATTTTCTTTATTTAAAGGTTTAAAATTTGCACGATAAAAGGCTTCCTCAGGTCTATTTTTAAAATTACCACTCACATACGATCTAACTGCAATTGGCCCACCATAATTTGAGGACAATGTTAAGTATGATAAATTTTGTGTTGCAGATTTATCAATTGATATTGAGGTTAGTTGTACGATATCATGCTGACCATCAAAAGGTATGAAGGTTGCATCTTTATTTAATTTAAATCTATCAATGCTATTTTCTGATATAAAGCCAATTACCTGACCGGAACCGTAATTTACTATCCCCATTAATTCGTCTGTACTGCTAATCCAATGCCCAATAGATAGGTCGTAAAAATTTTTGATCCTTCCTTTGATAGGTGCTTTGATAGTAAGACTTGTCTTAATTTTATTTAACCCTTTTAACTCACTAAGTAAGGCAATTAAGGTTTGTTGGAAGACCATATACTGATCTAAATTACCAGCTTTCTTACTAAGTCTATTAATTTGAGTTTTCGCTAAGGAAATTTTTATTCTAGTAGATTGTATTTCTTCACTTAATTGAGGAATCTCAAGGTTAATAAGTACATCTCCCTTTTCAACAACTTGGTCTTTAATGACATTTATCTCTTTAATGATAGCAGGATAACTTGAGTAAATTTTTACATATTCTTCTGAGGTAAATACTGCTGGAATTTTTAAAGATGATTTCCATGGGAAAAAAACTAAAAATAAAATCAAAAAACTAAACAATAGCGTTCTTTTTGTTTGATAATTAATTTTCATCTCTGTTCTCATTTTCCACCATTTAGAGACTTCATTAATTATAGGTTTTGCAATAAACCAATAAATTTCAATTATAAATAAAATTATTCCAAGAACTTTAAAAGCAAAGTAATAAACCAAAAATGCAATTCCAAGAAATAAGAAGAATCTATAAATCCATGTAAACCAAGCATAGCTAATAAAGATCCATTTACGATTTTTTGATAATTCCTCTGGTGGTTCTTTATAGAAGCCAAATAACAATTCTCTAATTTTCCATCTAGCTAAAGCAAAAGCCCTGGGTTGTAAATTTTCTGCTTTCAACCAGTCTGAAAAAATATAATAGCCATCAAATCTCATAAATGGACTTACATTTATTGTTAAAGATGATATCCAACTTGTTGTTGCAACAAAAAAAGCAATACTTTTAATTGCCCCATCTGGAACAATTGCCCATACAAAGGTTGCTATTAAAGCTAAATGAAGTTCGGTTAAAATTCCGGCAAAATTAATTAATAATCTTTCATTATGATTTCTTAATCTCCATGCATTAGTCGTATCAGTATATAAAAATGGAAAAAAAACTAAGAAGGCAATTCCTATTGATGAAACTTGGCAACCATAATACTTGGCGACATAAGCATGTCCTAGTTCGTGGAGAATTTTTACAGCAATTAAGGTAATTGCATAAAATAACAATCCTTTAATTGAAAAAAAATAC
The DNA here is from genome assembly GCF_012276695.1 of Candidatus Pelagibacter giovannonii. Lineage (GTDB taxonomy): Bacteria > Pseudomonadota > Alphaproteobacteria > Pelagibacterales > Pelagibacteraceae > Pelagibacter > Pelagibacter giovannonii. Next base: position 1,117,046 of record NZ_CP038852.1, read on the forward strand.
ATAAAGGTTGTTGAGAAATCTTCAAATTGCTGAACAACCAGGCATAATCCAATAAACCCTATTAAATAAATGATATATCGGTACTGTTTTGAAGCATAGGGTATTGTGTATTTTAAAGTTTTTCCTAACCATTCATCAGGTTTAAAAAGAGGCACTTTAAAGAATAAATAACTATGTATTAAATACATTAGCCAATTTTTTTTCTGACTATTTTTTTGAAAAAGAAGATTTGTAATGTTTTGACCCTTAGGCTGAATGATTAGATTGTTGTTAGCTAAAAATGAGATAAAGCTTTTTATTTCTTCAAGATTTATTTTTAGACCTTTTTTATTTATCCATTCATTAAATTTTGATATATCTTCACCCGGCTTCCAATTACTAATTAATCGAAAAGCAGCTATACCAATTGTAAAATATTTATTTCGTAAAGCATCATATAAAAGCCAACCAGGCGAACCATCCTCTCTGCTATTGCCTTTAATGAGTTCTAAGTCTTCTCTTAAATATGGGGTTATCATATTCCAATAAATTGCCTCATATAAGTTATTGGCTTTCTAAACAGGTAATAGAATAAAGTTACTCTAGAACCATATATTTTTGCCGTACCTCTCAAACCTAACCTTGGAATCTCTTGATTTTCATTTAAACTTGAAACTAATTTATAAGATAAAACCTCAGAAGGTGATAAATAAGGCTTATAACTTGCTCTTAAAACCTTTCCCTTAAGAGAGTTTATTGGGTTTATATCTAAAAAAATTTTAACTTTTGCCTTATTGTTAATAATTATTGAGTCTTTAACAGGTAACCAAATTAAGAACTCGACTAAATTTGGGTCTGCTATTGTCATAATTTTTTCACCTACGTTAACTGGTTTTCCCTGCCAATCTAATGTGTTCTCAACAATTGCAACACCATTAATTGAAGATAAAATTTTTGTCATTTCTAATTTTTCATTAGCATAATTCATTTCTGCTTTTTTTAACAAAACTTGTGACTGTAACTCTGCTAATTTTGATTTTTCAGTATTGTCTGAAAAAGAAGATTGTCGTGTTCTTAAAAGTTCTTTTTCAGCTACTTGTAAAGTTTGCTTTGCTAAATTATATTGATTAATCAAATCATTATCTTCAAGTACAGCTAACAGATCACCACTTTCTACAGTATCATTATTATTAACTATTATTTTTTTAATAACTCCATTAAATGGTGCTGTTATTAAAGATGGATTTTTTGCAACTACCTCAACTGGTGCAGTAGTTGTCATTGAAACTGGAAAAAAAATAATTAACAATATAATTACAATGGTTTTCCATTTATTTTTTCCAGAAAAATATTTCTTTAAAGATTCTTTGATTGGAAAAGTTGAAATAAAAGAATTAAAAGCATGACCAAAAGTTCCTGATAAATGCTTTAATAGCTCTATCTCACTATCATTAATTTCACTTTCTTTATTAATTGCAACAAAACCCTGGTGACCTTTTTGAGGTGAGTGAATGGGGATTAATATTAATATATTTGGTAAATTTTTATTCTTTGTTAATTTATTTTTTTTAGCAAAATCTTGAATATCAATATTAATAATATCTTTAGGTTGATTATGATCTTTATGATTAACTATTTTTTCAATAAAAGTCACTAAAGGGGCTGTTCTATCAACTATTGCTAAATCAGAGATTGCCTCAACATTAAAAGTTCCGGTCGGTGTTTGTTTTAATAAAAATGCGTTAGTAAAATCAACAATTTCTCTTATTTCGTTAACAAGTATAAAGTTTAATTCATCTTTAGATAATGCTTCTCTAACCTTTTTTTCAAGTCCTATTAATCTTGCAATCTTAATATTTTTATCTTCGTTCAAACCTTACAACCCCGCTCATTCCTGGTATTAAAGTTTCATATTTTTCTTTAAACTGTAATTTAAGTTCTATAGTTTGGCTGGCAGCATCAACTGTTGCTCCTAAATTTATAATTTTTGCCTCAAGCTCGTCTCCAGTTTCATCTATTAAAATTTTAACATCCACACCACTTTTTAACCAACTTAACCAATTACTAGGCACGACTGTTATTGCTTCTAATAAACCATCACCAACAATTTCCATTAAGGGCTGTCTTTGCTCAATACTTGCGTATTGATTGGTGAAAACATCCATAACTTTGCCATTATAAGGGGCGATAATTTTACATCGCTTGACATTTAAGTTGGCAATTAACAGTTCTGCTTTTGCTTTTTTTAAACCATTTATACTAAGCTCGTATTGTAATTCACCGATAGAACGCATGTTAAATAACTCTTTATCATTTTTTAATTGTACATCAGCACTATCTAAATTTGCTTGAATAACCTCTCTTTGAGCCTCAAAAAGTTCACAGTCAAATGCAATTAATATATCTCCTTTAAGAAAAGGCTCCCCATTAGTAAATCCAATATTATTTATCTTGGCTGCTATTTCACTGGTAATTAAAACCTGCTCTGTGGCACCAACTAATGCTCTAGCATTATAATCTATCTCTTCTGCACTAACCATTATGGTGGAATTAACTGTTAAGTATAAAAATATAAAGATTTTTTTTAACATATTATTTTAAAAAACTAGAGATTATTAATTAGTTTTTCGCCGTAATTATCTAAATTATCAGACTCTATTATTAACTGTTGATTGAACGATACAAAATTTTTTTCGGTCTCCTCAATATCTAATAATGTATTATTATCATTTTTCATAAAATCAATTTCGAGATCTTTAACTGTTACTACACCGTCCGTATCTTCAATGATAATTTTAAAATCCAGTGCTTCAATACCTGCTGGTGGATTAGCTGTAATTTTACCTGTAGCTTCATCGAATAAAATCCAGCTTGGAATCTCACTACCATTTTTTAAAACTAATTTAATTTTATCAAAATTAGGTTCTAAAATATTTTCTAATTTAAAAATAAAATCACTATTAAAATCTCTTGATTCAGATTGAATTTTAAACTGTTCATTTGCCTCAATTGAACTGACAATATCTTTAAATGATTTGTTTTGATTAACTGCGTCTGTTGCAGTTTTGATAGTTAAACCATCTTCATTAGTAGTGTTCAACTCTACTAAACCATTATTATTAACTGTAATATTTGAAGAATTTTTTTTATTAACTTGCTTCATAATATCTTTATCTTGAGAAATTTTTTCAGGGTCAATTATAACATTTACTTGTTTTTTATTATTGTCTGTATCAACTGCAATAATTTTAAATTCTAGAAGATCTATGTCTTTAGGAATATCAGTACTTGCTTTACCCGTTTTTGAATCAACCGTAATCCAAGCTGGTAATTCTGATCCATCTTTCATTATACCGTAATATTTTTGAACTTCTTTACCTTCATCATTAAAAACTTTAAATTTAAGGCTTAACTCATCCTCAGAGCTAGATTCTGCTACAAGGTCGACTAATTTTAAACCTTGATTAAATTTTTTATCTGACGATTCTGGAAGGTCAAATTTTTTAGCTGCAATTCTTTCTGCTCTTCTTTCTTGTCTTTTTTCTCTTCTTATATCCTTCTTAGATTTCTTTTTACCTTCTTCTTTTACTTCCTTGTATACATTTGTGTTAGTTGAGGTTGGCTCATCAGTAGCTCCTAAAATTGTAATAGTAATTGTTGCGGTATCAGTTGCTGTACCGTCTGAAACTGTATAATTAAACACATCAGTTGCTGTGTCTCCTGCATCTAAAGCATTTGCTGCATCTTGATTTGCAACATAAGTATAAGAACCATTAGCATTTAAAGTTAGTTGACCATAAGTTCCGGTTAAAGCTTGTCCTAAAGTTCCAGCTGTTCCACTTCCTTCAGTGCTACCCACTCTTACAGCTGAGACTACTAGGTTTGCAGGATCATCACCATCTGCATCATTATCTTTATGTGAGCTTGATGATGTTTGTAAAACATCACCAGAATGTTCTCCGGTGGCATCATAAGAGCCAGAAAGATTAGCATTTGCACCATCTGAAACTGTTAAAGTTTGACCTTTATCGATTACACCCACATCATTTTGTGCAACTGGCGCATCATTAGCTCCTAAAATTTTAATAGTAATTGTTGCAGTATCAGTACCACCATTGCCATCTGAAACTGTATAATTAAAAACATCAGTTGCAGTGTCTCCTGCATCTAAAGCATCTGCTGCATCTTGATTTGCGACATAAGAATAAGAACCATTGGCATTTAAAGTTAGTTGACCATAAGTTCCAGTTAAAGCATCTCCAACTGTACCTGGCGTTCCATTTCCCTCTGAACTACCCACTCTTACAGCTGAGACTACTAAGTTTACAGTATCATCACCATCAATATCTGTATCCTTACTACCACTTAAAGAAGTGTGAATTACATCACCCGTATGCTCACCCGTGGCATCGTAACTACCTGCGACATTAGCATTTGCACCATTTGCAACTGTTAAAGTTCCATTTTCAACAATTACACCCACATCATTTTGTGCAACTGGCGCATCGTTTGCACCTAAAACTGTAATAGTAATTGTTGCGGTATCAGTTGCTGTACCGTCTGAAACTGTATAATGAAAAACATCATTTACAGTATCTCCCGCATCTAAAGCTTCTGCAGCAGCTGTATTAGCAATATAAGTATAAGAACCATCAGCCCCAATTGTTAGTGTACCATAAGTACCCGTCACAGATGTTCCACTACTGTTATAGGAACTTCCAGAAGATACAGCTGAATTAGATCCACCATTTTCTTTAATCTGAGTTATGTTTAAAGAGGCTGAATCATCCAAGTCACTATCAGAATGTGAACTTGAGCTCGTATTTATAACATCACCAGAATGTTCACCAGTAGCATCATAAGAGCCAGATAGATTAGCATTTGCACCATTTGCAACTGTTAAAGTTCCATTTTCAACAATTACTCCAACATCATTTTGTGCAACTGGCGCATCATTAGCTCCTAAAACTGTAATAGTAATTGTTGCGGTATCAGTTGCTGTACCGTCTGAAACTGTATAATTAAAAACATCAGTTGCACTATCTCCCGCATCTAAAGCATCAGCTGCATCTTGATTTGCAACATAAGAATATGATCCATTGGCATTTAAAGTTAATTGACCATAAGTTCCAGTTAAAGCTTGTCCTAAAGTTCCAGTCGTTCCACTTCCCTCTGAACTACCCACTCTTACAGCTGAGACTACTAAGTTTGCAGGATCATCACCGTCTGCATCATTATCTTTATGTGAGCTTGATGATGTTTGTAAAACATCTCCTGAATGTTCACCAGTGGCATCGTAACTACCTGTGACGTTAGCATTTGCACCATCTGAAACTGTTAAAGTTCCATCTTCAACAATAACTCCAACATCATTTTGTGCAACTGGCGCATCGTTTGCACCTAAAACTGTAATAGTAATTGTTGCGGTATCAGTTGCTGTACCGTCTGAAACTGTATAATTAAAAACATCAGTTGCACTATCTCCCGCATCTAAAGCATCAGCTGCATCTTGATTTGCAACATAAGTATAAGAACCATTAGCATTTAAAGTTAGTTGACCATAAGTTCCGGTTAAAGCTTGTCCTAAAGTTCCAGCTGTTCCACTTCCTTCAGTGCTACCCACTCTTACAGCTGAGACTACTAAGTTTGCAGGATCATCACCGTCTGCATCATTATCTTTATGTGAGCTTGATGATGTTTGTAAAACATCTCCTGAATGTTCACCAGTGGCATCGTAACTACCTGTGACGTTAGCATTTGCACCATCTGAAACTGTTAAAGTTCCATCTTCAACAATAACTCCAACATCATTTTGTGCAACTGGCGCATCGTTTGCACCTAAAACTGTAATAGTAATTGTTGCGGTATCAGTTGCTGTACCGTCTGAAACTGTATAATTAAAAACATCAGTTGCACTATCTCCCGCATCTAAAGCATCAGCTGCATCTTGATTTGCAACATAAGTATAAGAACCATCAGCATTAAGGGTTAATTGACCATAAGTTCCAGTTAAAGCTTGTCCTAAAGTTCCAGTCGTTCCACTTCCCTCTGAACTACCCACTCTTACAGCTGAGACTACTAAAGTATCACTGTCTGCATCTGTGTCTGCATGACTTCCACTGTTTGTTGTTAATACATCTCCTGAATGTTCACCAGTGGCATCGTAACTACCTGAAAGAGTTGGATTAGACCCATTTGCAACTGTTAAAGTTCCATCTTCAACAATTACCCCAACATCATTTCTTGCAACTGGAGCGTTATTTACTTCGCCTTTAACTAAGATCCTAGCATAATCTCCCCCTCCAGTATTTTTTGCAGCAATGTGAAGAGTTTTGTTGTCGGTGCCACCTACCGCAAACCAATCACCATCATTATTAGTCCCATAACCCCATTTACTATTGCTGTAGGTATTTTGGAAAGGACGCCATTGAATATTTTCAAACTCCCTATTTGAATGTACTGAACTTGGATAAGTACTATTATTTGAATTATGAAGATCTATATCTATATTCGATAAGCTAGAAGATGATGTAGTAGTTTCATTATTGCCAATTAGTATTCCAACAATTTCACGATCAAATACTACTTCAGCTATTTTATTATATCTGTCGTTGTTTTTATTGAAATGAGAGTCTAACGCTACCATATAAACATCCAATGGGCCCTCGTCAGCATCAGGACTTGAACGCGTTGCTTTTAGTTCGTAATGATGAAAGCTTGGATCATCATAAATATACTGTCTATACGCATTACCATTCCACGTACTTTCGCTTCTAGTACTCACACTGGTATTTTCAGGTTTTCTTGCTATTATGTTACCACTAGTAATTCCTGTTTGTTCCAAAACTACTGTAAATCTATCAACTTTATCAGAATGACTATCATTACCTGTACCAAATGTTCCTGAATTATAAGTAAGATAATAATTGCTCCATTCATCAGAATCACTAGGGTTATGATCTCTTGAAGCTTTAAAATCGAATGCATTTCTGTCTGCAGTACCAGTAAAAGCAGCCATTGCTCCCCTGATAGATGTTATTCCGTCTGCACCAACAGTGACTTCAGCTGCTGTTGTGGCTGCACTCGCAGTTCTATACATGACAAGATCATGCTGATAATCAGTTTGGTTAATATTTTTTGTTTCAATATTTCCAATGTTTTTCTCTAAATGCCAATCACCTCCTTTACCAGTTACATCATCAGATGCAGCAATATCAGCTTTAGTAATTTCTGAAATTTTATTAATTAATGATAGGCCTCTTTCATTACTAGCTATATTACAACCATAAAATAAAATATCACCTGATGGACTTAAGTTATTACCAATAGATTTTAAAGTTTTTGAATATTGATTAAAAGTATCGTTACTTAATAAAGCATCCCCAAATAAAATTTGCCCTGCACTCCCGTGACCAATAATATGCAACGAGTCAATATTTTTATAACCTTTTAAAGTTTGATTAATTTTATCAAAACCATTTTCATTTGATTGAATTAAATGAATTTCAGTATTTTTATCAAAAGCTCTTATTAATTGCTGATAATCTTCAACTTGTGTATCAATAAAAACAACTTGTTTTAATTCGTTTCTTTTTTGATCTCTTGTTTGATTAATAAAAGGAAGTTTTACATCAGAGTCTTTGTTTGCACTTTCTACAAATTTATTAACTTTACTTTCATTATTTAAAGAAAACTTATTATGCGCAGTATCCTCTAAAGTATCTATAAAAGTTGATGCACCAGCACCATCAAGCATTATTCTTTGCTCTAAAGCTTCGATAAAAAACTTTTTATTATTTTTTTTCATACAGATCTATTATGAAGAAATACATGATAATTTTGCCTTTCTCATCAAAATGAATGATTTAGCACCATTTTGGGCAGTCACGTTTTTGTTTAAGATAATATTTCCACTAAAATGGACACTAATTGAATATCAAGCGCAAATTTATTAAGACAAACAATGATTTAAGATTTATGAAAAAAATTATTATTTTATTAGCCTTATTTTTAATTACTGCATGTGTGCGTAGTCCCCAGCCTATTAGTTTATTCGAAACAGAAGAAAAGGCGTTTAAAGATATCAGCAACATTGAAGAGATTAAAAAAAATAACAAAGCTTGGGAGGAAAACCTTGAGATTGATTTATACACTGCAATAGCTTTGGCTATTAAAAATAATAAAGAATTAAAAATAAAATTATTAGAAAATGCATTAGCCAATAGGCAAATTGATAAAATAAAATTTGAAATGCTTCCTTCTCTTGCTGCTAATGCTGGTTATTCTGGCAGTGATAAATATAGAACTACAACAAGTGCTAACGTTTCAAATGCAGATACAGCTGGTGTAATGGGCACAACATACACTACTTCAAGTGAGAAAAGTATAGCAAACCAAGATATTGGCTTTACCTGGAATGCTTTAGATTTTGGCTTATCTTATATTAAAGCAGGTCAAAGTAATAATAGATACTTGATCTCCGATGAAGCTGAAAAAAAAGCTACACACAATATAGTTAGAGAGGTAATTAGAACTTACTGGAATTCTTTATCTGCAGAAAAATTAATTAAAAAATATGACCCTTTATTAACAAAGGTAGATTCAGCTTTAAACGACTCACAAAAGATTGAAGAATTATTATTAACCAAACCTATGGATGCCTTATTATATCAAAAAGAATTACTTGATATTCAAAGAGCACTTCAAACACAAAAGCAAATTTTTATAGATGCTAAAATTCAATTAGGAACTTTAATGGGTCTGCTACCTAATCAAAAATTTAAAATTGTAGATACTAACGAACCATTAACTATTTTAGATATGAGCTTAAAAGGTATGGAAGAGCACGCCCTAATCCATAGACCTGAATTAATCGAAAATCATTATGAGGAAAGAATATCTGTACAGCAAGCAAAAGCAGGAATAGTTTCTTTATTACCAGGATTAAATTTCAATGCTGCGTGGACATCCTCTTCTAATGACTATTTAATGAATAAAAATAATTTCGAATATGGCTCAACTCTTGGGGCTAACTTATTAAATGTTTTTTCTTACCCAAAAATAAAAGAAATTAATGAAACAAATCTTCGAATTATAAAAGAACAAAGGTTAGCCTTGTCGATGGCTGTATTATCTCAAGTTCATTTATCAAATATTAACTACCAAATGGCCCTGGAAGAATACGCAACTGCTGATCGATATTATGATGTTTCACAAAAAATTACAGCTCAAGTTAAAAATGCACAAAAAATTGCAAAATTTGGAAATCTTGAATTAATTAGAGAAGAAGCAAGTCTATTAGTTGCCGAACTAAGGTATGATATTGCTTATACAAAACTACAACATGCTATTGGTCAAATTTACACTTCAGTTGGATTAGATGTAACAGAAGATAATGTAAAAGGGTATGACACTGCTTATGGTCAAATCTACAATTCAATTGGATCAGATGTAACAGAAGATAATGTAAAAGAATTAGGTTTTAAGCAATATAATGTAAAAGAATTAGGTGTTAAGCAATATGCAGAAATTATTAAAAATAATTTTAAATCAAATGGAAAAAGATATTATGCAAGTGTTCAAACACCAATTAATAAACAAAATCCAGTTATAAAGAAAAATGAAGGTAAAAATTCAAGTCAATTTACCTTCAAAACCAACACTTTTAAATTGGATGGTTTTGGAAATACAAACTACGAGGCATATCTTGCTAATGGAGATGAATTGCCATTTTGGATAACATTTTTACCATCTCAAAGAACATTTATAATTAATGAATTAGATAAAAACGAAATAGAATCTTTGGATATAAAGGTTACAGCAAAAAATATACACAACAGAATTAATAACACCTTTACTTTATTAATAAGTCCAGAAATGAGAACGGCAAGATTAGCAAAAGAAAAAGAGGTCGCAAAACAAATAAAAATTGCCAAGAAACTAAAAGAGAAAAAGTTAAAAAAATTACCAAAAAAAACAAAATTAGTTAAAAAAAATAATAAAAAAATAAAAAGATTAAATAAGGAATATACCAAAAAGATAAAAATGAATATTTCTACAAAAATGAAATTAATGATCAAAGAAAAGATAAATTAGCAAAGATTCTAGAAAATCAAGATATTGAATTTAATAAGCTTAAAAAAATTACTGATGAAAAGAAGGCAGAAGAGGATAAAAAGCTAGTTGCCCTTCAAGAAAAACTAAATAAGAAATACTTAGAAAAAAGTAATAAATTAAAATCTAAAAAATTAATTAAACTAAAAAAAGAACAAGATAAGAAATTAGCTAAACTAAAGAGAAAAATAGATCTTACAAAAACTAAGGAAGACCTAAAATTAGCAAAATTAAAAAAAAAACAAATAAGTGAATTTAAGGAAGCACAAAAAACTGTAAAAGCAGAACAAATTGTAGAAGATAAACGTATTAATAAAATAAATCAAAATGAATTAAAAAAACTTGCAGAAGTAACTAAAAAAAATCAAAAAAAATTAGCTATAAAACTTGCTAAGGAAAATAAAATAGCTAATGCAAAAAAGGTAAAAGAAGATAAAATAAAAGCAAAAAAAGTGAGAGCGGCAGAAGATAAAAGAATTAAAGAATATCTTAAAATGTTAAAAGAAAAAGAAAAAGAAGCAAAAAAATTAGAAAAAAAACTTAAAAAAGAAGCAAAAAAAGAAGCAAAAAAAAAGAAAACTAGAAGTTAAATTAGTAAAACTAAAATAAAATGCTAAATAAAAAAAACATAAATATATCTGTTAAATTAGGTCAAACAATAACTGGTAAAATTAACAAACCAGAAATAATGAATGTATCAGAGCAAAAAGGTAATATCATTAAAGGTAAGTTATTTAAGCCTAAGTCGCTTACAGATTTAAAGAAAATTATTACTATTAAGAAATAATTAAAAAAAATCTTTTACTAATACCTTATGCAAAAATTACTCACCACGATAAAAATGTGTCCACACAAAATGACAATTCTCATTTAGGATTCGTGTATCAGGCCAAATTACTTAAAGATTTATTTTTTGAGGATGATTATAATTTGATTAATAACAAAGACGGTAAATTGTTTTTAGGCTGGACATTAGATATGAGAAAAATGATAGGTGATAATAAACAAGTTTATTCAATAAATAAAACTAGTGCTACATACAAACAACATAATGATTTAACTAATGAAATATCTTTAATACCTAATATGGGATATGAAAAAAAGTTTTCTGATAAAAGTAAAATTTTATTTTTGTTAAATGCCAAAAATATAAATCGATATACCAAAAGTCTTGGTGCAAATATCTCTTTTAAAAGTAAATTTTAATTTAATGGTTATTCTATAACTTCAATTTCGTTAATGATGCTAACAATTTTTCTACCCTTAAGGACGGCATTCACTCTTGCACATTCATAGTATGCAGATGAGCTCTCTTCTGCTGTTTGTTTCATTTCCAAACACCTAGATTTATTCTTAGTTAATAAATGCTCATATAATTCTGGTGGGTCACCTAAATACATCATGAGACCAATTACTTCTCCTTCTTTTTCAAAATCTGCTTTCTCTTCTATATCTGCTACTCTATCATCAACACCAATTTCAAAATTTTGAAATGCAACAAAGCCTTTATAAAAAATAAAGGCTAAAGCTAAGTAGAAAACTATTTTTATTTTACTCATTAAAATTTACTTAATAGAGATAAGTTGGCATTATGGTTTTCTTGATTTGAAAAATTATTTTCTAAATCAAACTCTAAATCAAACACACCTAGTGCTTTAGAAATTTTAAAGTTTGAAGTCATATCTTCATCAAGACCAAGTGCAAACTCTGTTTCTTTCCTATATAAAAAGCCTGCTGATAATGTAAATTTATTTATATAACCATGACCCTTGATTTGCTGTCTTTCGTAATCAGTACTAATTGTTAACCCTTGGTCATGCTTAAAATCAAACCCTAGACCTGCTGTGTATATATCTCTATTTTTGTTATCAGCTTGATATTCAAAACTTTCACTGTTTGATACGTAGCTTGTTACCACCTTAGAGCTTGAGGCAAATTCTTTACCGTATTCAAGATTAATTCTAGATCTTACAATTGAATTTTCTAGATCAACATCTTGGTCTATTAATACTCCTAAAGAAGCCATTAAAGATTTAATGTCTTGATCATTATAACCAAGTGCTGCAGCGCTGCCACTTTCTGTATAACCATTAAGTGCTGTATAACTTCCATCGATACGACCTGTTGGGGTAATAATTAAATCACTATTTTCATACTCTCTTCCAAAATTAAGTGAACCAAAAACCTGCTTACCTTCACGGTCACCCGTATTTATGTCGGTATTTCCTTCATATTTTCTTACAATATCACTATCTAAATAACTAACTCCAAAAACGTGTTTTAAAAAATTACTGTTTTCTAAACTGTTAATTCCATAAAGAGATAAACTTAATGCATTTGTATCAACTTTAGAACCAAAGGTTCCAACATCAACATCAGTGCTACCCACTCTTAAAGCAACTCCTAATATTTTATCATCATCCATTTTTGTATCAACACCCACAGTTATACCAAGGCTATCAATATCTTGAGCAGAACTTAAGGAGCTCTCACCAATTTTTCCAAAACTAATACTACCTTCAGACCATACCTCCCAATCATTAGGTAAAATTTGATCTAATTTTTGAAGTGGGTTTAGTTTAGCTTGTGCGGAACTTAAAACATTATTGGATACTTTCTTTAATAATTCATTTTGAAAGTTTAACTCTATATTTTGTGCACTTGCGTTGTAGTATTTATTCGCTCTTAAAATAGATAGTCTTTTTAAAGCAGACTGACTTGAGTCTTTAGCAAAATTTTTGGCAGTATTAATTTGTGCATCAACTACACCCCTTACATCTTTATTTTTTTGTGGAGCGTCACACGTTGATGAACTAGTGACTTTAAAAGGACAGCTTAAGCTATACTCATAAACTTTATCACCAATAAAATCTAAGTGATACATTTTTGTTCCAGCATTATTGAAAGCTAGACCAGATATGTCTGCAGCACTGGAAATAGTTGGTGAGAATGTACCAGTTAATGTTGCGCTTGAGCTTGATATATCGAAAGCTGTAGATAAAGCATATTCATCAATTTTATTATCATCGTTATCCGAACTATCTCTTCCTTTTACTACAAACATTTTTGATCCATCAGCATTGAAACTTAGTCCCTGATGAAAATTACTACTTGTTGCATTAGCAAGTGTGTTAGTTAAAGTTTTAGTATCAGGATTATATGGTGTTGAAAGATTATATTCTTCTACTCGCTTTTCTGCACTACCATCCAAAACAAACATTTTTGTTCCATCATTATTAAAAGCAAATCCTCTTGGATCACCACCAATAGAAGTTTCTGTAGGATTTAAAATGTCTATGATTGTACTAATATCATATGGTGTACTTAAAGACCATCTATCAATCCCAGCACCAGTTTTTCCTAAAAGAAAAATTACAGTTCCATCAGAATTAAATTTTACATCTTGTGCTTTAGTCTCTGCACCACTGATATCCACTGACTTTTCTAAAGCCGCTGAAGTAATATCAAAAGCTGTAGTTAGATTATATTGTAGTATCTTATCCATATTTATTCCTGTAATAAACATTTTGGTACCATCAGGCTTAAATGTTATCCCAGTAGGTGAACTTTCTTTGCTTCTGATATCAAGATTAGCAATAAATGTAGGTTCAGCTAAAGCTAGTGATGAAAAAAATAAACTAAATAAAACTAAAAATACTTTTAGTTTAAGAGCACTTTTTATAATTAATTTTTTACTTTTTTTTATTAAATTAAGCATCTTGATTTATTAAAATTTATATATTTGAATTATTGATGAAGATTATTTTATCCTCGATAAAACGCACTCAATATCAGAATTTCTGCCCGTTTTGAGCACTTACAACAACTGAAAAACCGTTAAATTAAATTTTATATAGTATTTTTCATTATGGTATTTTTTTTAAGAAAATTAGCTGTCGGTTCACTTGTGTCATCATTTTTTATTTTGATGCAAGCACAAGCTGGAATAGTTGAGCTGGTAAATAAACAATTTAAAGACCTGAGTATTAAATTGTCAGCAATATTTTAATCTTATGAAATTTATAAAAAACTTTATTTTAATTTTATTATTTATATTTCCCATCTCTAATTCATTTGGAGCTATGCACACTTATGTACAAAAAGCATCAGTGGCTGAGGATGGAGATCATATCCAAGGTATTGAATTTAATGTTGAAGGAACGAAAATGTTTATACTGTACAGACAGGATATTCTTGATGATAATAAATTTGATACTCTTATTAATTCATATAATTTATCTAGACCATTTGATGTTTCTTCAAGAGTTTATGCTGGGGATAGCGAAAGATGTATAATAACAGAAGTTGGTGATGATGGACCTGAACCTAAACAAGGACAATATGATTTAGAATTTAGTAGTGATGGTAAAAGTTTCTTTTTTGTATCAAGCCAAAATGGACAAGATGCAAATGGAATATTTAAATATAATTTAACTTCACCATATGATGTTGGATCATGTCAGTTTGCTCAACAAAATAAAACTCTTGGTGAAAATGATATGCAAAATGGAAGTAATGCAGGAGATATGGTTGGAGCTATCAATAAAAATCGACCTCAAGGAGTAGAGATTGGTGATGATGGAACTAAAATATTTATAATTCAGATGGGTCATGGAAATTCTGGTAGTGATGTTATAAATACCAGATTATTAGAGTATGAACTCTCAACACCTTTCGATTTAGACACAATGTCACTCGTTACAACTGGAGGGATAGAATTAGAAGATGAATGTTCTAATCCCATGGGAATAAGACTTAGTTCAAATGGAAAACGATTGTGGTGTGTTGATCACCTTAATGCCAGTTCAAAAATTGTACAGATTTCTTTAGATGTAGCGTTTTCGACATCTTCATTTACAATTGATGGAACACTAAATATAGCAAATGAGGGAGGTACAGAAAATCTAGATCAACCTAGAGGTATTGCATTTAGTAGAAATGGTTTAAAAATGTACATAGGTGGAGACAGAACTATTGATGCAACCCTTGGAGATGTCGTAAACGAATTTGATTTAGTTTGTCCTTTCAATATTATTGAAGGAAAATGTCCTAGTATCACAACAGGTGATAGAACTGGAATAGCTATTGCACAAATAGAAGTAGCAACAAGAACTATTGAACACTCAACGGACACTGCTTTAAATAGATTAAAGTGGATTAGAAGAAACAAAGATAATCAAAACTTAACTAATCTTAATTTAAATCTTAATTTTACCAATCAAATGCTTGCCTCTCTTACTAAAGTTGTAAAAACCTCAGCTACTACAAAGAAAAAAGAGGAAAAACAACAAGACGTATTTTATTGGAGCGAAGGAAGTATTGTAGTTGGAAGAGTAGGAGACACAAATGTTTCTTCATTTAAAAGGATTAAAACTGATGCAATTACAGTTGGAGTGGATAAATTTACCAAAAATAATGGCATTAGTGGACTTGCTTTTAGATTTGGTAAAAATGATATTGATGTTGGCTCAGCTGGAAGCAATTTAGATACGAATACTTATAATTTAACCCATTATTCCTCATCCCCAATTGAAGATGATACAAAATTTATAGACACTGTTTTTGGAGTAGGTGTTCTTAACTCGGATATTTTATCAGTGCTTGATGGTAAACGTGTAACCGCTGATAGAAAAGGTAGACAAATATATGGAACAATTAAATTAAAAGATGAGATTAAGAAAAATAATTTAATTCTAGTTCCATCTGTACAAATAGATCTTGGTTACACCTTGTTAAATGATTATCAAGAAAGTGGTAATACTGCTATGAAATTTAAAAAGCAAGGTATTCAATCAAGAAATGCCAGGCTTTCAATTGCTGCAGTTGATGAATTAGAAAATAATAAATATAAAATTCGAAAGCATGGAAAATTAGAATACAAAGCAAATTTACATCGCTCTTCTAATATAAAATATTCTTACGTCTCTGATGCTTCAAGTGGTGAATTTGATACCAAATTAAACTCAGGTGCTTTACATAATTTAAACGGTGAATTAGGAATAGATATAATTTTACCTGATAGTTTTAGTATCTTTTTAATCTATGAGAGAAATCAAGCTTTAGGCACAAGTCATACTGATAAAATACATTTAGCTATAGGATATTTACCAAATAAAAAAACTAATTATGCTTTTAAATTAGTAGGCTCAGAAAATTTAGGATCTGAGTTTAAGATAAGTAAAAATATTAATGATTTTGAAATTGATTTTAAATTAAACAATCAAGATGCATTGAAACCAAATACTTTTGATGAAGCAACAATTAATTTAAAGAAAATCTTTTAATAATCATAAAAGAAGGAGATCGTCAAATAAAGACGTTGTTTACAAGCTAATCACGTCCCTTTTCCAACAGATCGAAAAGTTAAAGTAGTATTAAATTTAAAGAGACTTGTATCTATCACCACCGATAAGGCGTACACTTAGTTTTTTTAGATATTGCCAGATAATTTTACACTTCATTACTTAGGCAATAATTTTTTAGAAAACAACTTTATTAGAAGAGTGCATCATTCATGCTTTTTGCGTGGGTTATGTATTGGATTTATTATGATTATAAAAGATATAGCTAAACAAGAAATTTCAGAAATAGGTAATATTTTACCTTTAAAAAAAAATAATATTATTCCAATAAAAATTAATAAATCGATAGAAATAGTCGTAGTTCCTAATTTTGGTCCAAAAAATTCGCATCAAGATAACGTTGGAATTATTCTAGAAGAAAAAAATGTTCTAAGGATTTTATCTAAACGATATAAAAATGTTTTAATTACTGAAATTAATTCAGAAGAAGACCTTGAAGCCCTAGTTAAAAGAAAGCCTGATTTAGTATTCTCTGGTGTTAAATACTTCTTTTTTAATAATAGGAAAATATGGCTAAATGATTATTTAGAAATGTTTGAAATTCCATATATCGCCTCAAGTAAAGCAGCTCTTGATAATGAAAGTGATAAAAATAGAGCAAAGAAGATTATGCAAAAAAATAATATTAGAACTGCAGATTTTTTTATAACGAACCCAGGTGAATATTTAACTAAAAGTTCAATACCAATAAAATTTCCACTTTTTATAAAGCCAGTAACAGGTGGAGACAGTAGAGGGGTAGACAAAAATTCAATTGTATTTAATTTTAAAGATTTTACCTCAAAAGTATTAGATATTAAGACAAAACAAAACTCTCCTTCTTTAGTTGAAACATATTTAGCAGGAAAAGAATATAGCGTTGGTATTTTTGAAGATAGCATTGATGGAACTTTAAGAGCTATGCCAATTGAAATTATTGTAAAAGAAAATGTAGACGGTCATTGTATCCTTGATTTTAATGTTAAAAAAAATGATGAAGAGAGTGTAATTCTTGTTTCAGATATTGTAGTTTTTGACAAACTTTCAAAACTAGCAAAAGATTCGTTCAAAGCCTTGGGTGGAAAATCTTTAGGTAGAATAGATATTAAAATGGATCACTTAGGTGTTCCTCATTTTATAGAAGCAAACTTAATGCCGGGTCTTCGAAAAGGATATTTTTATAGATCATGTGTACTAAATCTTGATATGAGTTACGAAGATATGATTTTCAGTATTGCAAATACTGGTTTGTCTTCACATTAAATATCTTGAAGCGCAGTTACTGTAATCTCTTTTGTTTTTAAAGATCTAATCCCCATCAGGCAAGCTTGAGCAGTAGACATGTTTGTACAATAAGGAACTTTATTACCTAGTGTAGCTCTTCTTAAAGCCATTGCATCCTGAAGACGATGTTCACTATTTCCACCACCCGTATTAATAACTAAAGCAATTTTTTTAGAATTTAATACATCAACGATATGAGGAGATCCTCCACTTACCTTGTTTATTGTTTTACATTTTATTCCATTTTCACGAATATATTCAGCTGTTCCACCTGTTGCACATAAAGTGAAATTTAATTTTATTAATTGTTTTGCAAGATCTACACCTTCATCTTTATGACCATCTTTAAGAGAAATAAATGCTAGACCTTTTGTTGGTAATGAATTCGATGCAGCAATTTGGCTTTTTGCGTAAGCCATACCAAAATCCTTATCAAACCCCATAACTTCACCTGTTGATTTCATCTCAGGTCCTAACAATAAATCACTATTTGGGAATTTATTGAAAGGAAATACAGCTTCTTTAACTGCAAACAGGTTTTTGTTTTTACCTTTTAAGTTAAATTTAGATAATTTTTCACCAGCCATTACACGTGATGCAATTTTAGCAAGAGGAAGACCTTTTGCTTTAGATACAAAAGGAACCGTTCTGCTTGCTCTTGGATTTACTTCGATTACATAAATTTCATCATTTTTAATGGCAAATTGAATGTTCATAAAACCTTTAACATTTAATGCTAAAGCTAATTTTTTTGTTTGAACTTCTATTTCAGTTATCAGCTTTGGTTTAATTGATATGGGAGGCAAACTACACGCAGAATCTCCTGAGTGAATACCTGCTTCTTCAATATGCTGCATGATACCTGCAACAAATACTTGCTTACCATCAGATATTGCATCAACATCAACTTCCATAGCGTGACTGATAAACTTATCTATTAATATGGGATTATCTTCTGCAGCTTTAAATGCTTCTTCTACAAAGTTTTTTAATTGGCTTTTTTCATGAACAATTTCCATTGCTCTTCCACCTAATACATAAGAAGGTCTAACCATTAAAGGCAGACCAATTTTTTCAGCAATTTGAATGGCTTGCTTGTAAGTTTTAGCAATACCACTTTCTGCTTGTTTTAATTTTAATCTATCAAGTAATTTTCTAAATCTATCTCTATCTTCAGCAAGATCTATTGAGGTGTACTGTGTCCCTAAAATGGGAAGTTTGTTGTCATGCAGAAATTTTGCAAGTCTTATAGGAGTTTGTCCACCAAACTGAGCGATGATCCCTACAAGAGTTCCTTTTTGCTGTTCTTTTTTAATAATATTATAAACATACTCTTCTTTAAGAGGTTCAAAATAAAGTCTATCACTTGTGTCGTAGTCTGTTGAAACCGTCTCAGGATTACAGTTAATCATTATGGTTTCAAAACCGCTATCTTTAAGAGCATAACTTGCTTGGCAGCAACAATAATCAAACTCAATACCTTGGCCTATACGGTTTGGTCCACCACCCAAGATTATAATTTTTTTTCTTGAAGAAGGTTCTGCTTCACACTCTGTATTTAGCGCATAATTTCTTTGGTATGTTGAATACATGTAAGGGGTGAACGATTTAAATTCAGCAGCACAGGTATCTACTTTTTTGTAAACTGGTAATACTTTTAAAGCAGTTCTTTTTTTTCTAACAAGTTCTTCAGAAATTTTAGTAATTTCAGATAATTTTTTATCAGAAAAACCTATTGATTTAATTCTGTTAAACTCATTATAATTTTTAGGAAGGCCTCTTTTTTGTATTTTATTTTCTTCATCAACAATTTCTTTTATTTGCTCTAAAAACCAAGGGTCTATCTTACAAAGTTGGTGAACTCTTTTAATGTTTATTTTTTTTCTAAAGGCTTCAGCAGCTAACAATATTCTGTTTGGAATATTTTTTTTAAGTTCTTTTTCTATTTCTTTTTTGTTAAGTGAAAAAATTCGATCTAAGCCTGAAAAGCCAATTTCAAGAGAAACCAATGCTTTTTGAAGAGATTCTTTAAAGTTTCTCCCAATCGCCATTGCTTCACCCACTGATTTCATTGAAGTTCCAAGAACTGCTTCAGAAGTAGAAAATTTTTCAAAAGTAAACCTTGGTATTTTGGTTACCACATAGTCAATACTTGGTTCAAAAGAAGCAGGTGTTGTTTTTGTAATTTCATTTTTTAATTCATCAAGCGTGTAGCCAACAGCAAGTTTTGCAGCAACTTTTGCAATTGGAAACCCTGTTGCTTTAGAGGCAAGGGCAGATGAACGTGACACTCTTGGGTTCATTTCAATGATAACCATTCTGCCATCTTTAGGATTGATTGCAAATTGTACATTTGATCCACCTGTTTCTACTCCAATTTTTCTAAGACAAGCAATTGAGGCATTTCTCATAACTTGGTATTCTTTATCGGTAAGTGTTAGAGCAGGTGCAACGGTAATTGAGTCTCCTGTGTGAATTCCCATTGGGTCTATGTTTTCAATAGAGCAAATAATAATACAGTTGTCTTTTTTGTCTCTGACAACTTCCATTTCGAACTCTTTCCAACCCTCAAGGCATTCTTCAATTAAAATTTGGCTAACAGGGGATTCGTGTAAACCATCTTTAACTATTTTAAGATATTCTTTTTCAGTTTTCGCAATTCCTCCACCCAAACCACCTAAAGTAAAAGCAGGTCTAATGATTGCAGGCAACCCAATTTGTTTTAAAGCTTTTGCAGCATCTCTAACATGATTTACCACTTTAGATTTTGGTAAGTCCAAACCAATATCCAACATGTTTTTTCTGAATTTTTTTCTGTCCTCCGCATTAGAGATTGCCTTAGAATTTGCACCAATTAACTCAATTTTATATTTTTTAAGAATTCCTTTTTTCTCTGCCTCCATTGCTAAATTCAAAGCAGTTTGGCCACCCATTGTTGGTAAAATTGCATCTGGTTTCTCTTTTTTTAGAATTTTTTCTAATACCTCTAACGTTATTGGCTCAATATAAGTTTTATCTGCAACACCAGGGTCCGTCATGATCGTTGCTGGGTTAGAGTTAATTAAAATAACTTTATAACCTTCATCTTTAAGAGCTTTACAGGCTTGTGTCCCTGAGTAGTCAAACTCACAGGCTTGACCAATGATTATTGGTCCAGCACCAACGACTAATACAGTTTTAAGATTTTTTCTTTTTGGCATTTTTTTTTATGTTGTTAATAAATTCTTCAAATAAATAAACACTATCTTGTGGTCCAGGATTTGATTCAGGGTGATATTGAACAGAAAAAACAGGTTTATTTTTTAATCTAATTCCTTCGATACAATTATCAAATAAAGATTTGTGAGTGACTTGTATATTCTTTGGTAATGTCGCCCTTACAATTTCAAAGCCATGGTTTTGACTGGTGATTTCTACATTATCTTTAATTAAGTTTTTAACTGGATGGTTAGCACCTCTATGACCTAGTTTCATTTTTTTAGTTTTTGCACCAAGTGCTAAAGCTAGAATTTGATGACCAAGACAAATACCAAAAATAGGTAAATTATTTTTGATTAATTCTTTAATAATTTCAATTGCATATTTACCAGTTGCCGCAGGATCTCCTGGGCCATTAGATAAAAAGATCCCATTTGGCTTTAATTTAAGGATGTCTTTAGCACTCGTTTTGCACGAAACCACTGTTACTTTACAATTAAGATCTGAGAAATACCTTAGGATGTTTTTCTTAATACCATAGTCGATTGCAACAACGTGTAATGAGTTTTTTTTATTTTTTAAGTAACCAGTTTCTTTTTTCCAAGTTTTAAAACCTGACCAAATATAATTTTTTTTAGTAGTTACTTGTTCTGCTAAGTCTAAATTATTTAATCCACTCCATTTTGTCGTAACATTTGCTAATTTACTAATATTGAAATTACCTTTATTAGTAAAAGAAATGGTACCTTTAGGGGCTCCTTTATCTCTAATGTAATTAGTTAAACCTCTAGTATCCAAACCAGTGATCCCAACAATTTTATTTTTTTTTAACCACAGGTCTAAATTAACTAAAGATCTATAATTAGAGGGGCTTGTTATCTCAGAGTTAAAAATTACACCTTTGGTCCAAACTTTATCAGATTCTAAATCTTGCTCGTTAGTTCCAACGTTACCAACGTGAGGAAAGGTAAAATTGATAATTTGCCCAGCGTAAGAGGGGTCTGAAATAATTTCTTGATAACCAGTTAGAGAAGTATTGAAACAGACTTCACCTGTCGTTGTTCCTTGATAGCCAATACCAACTCCTTTAAAGATAGTTTTATTTTCAAGAACTAAAACGCCTGTGTGAATCTGTGAGATTTTGTTAGAGCTAATCTTTTTTGCTTTTTTGATCAATTACAACTCATGAGTTAAAGGTTAATACAATAAAACCCTAATTATCGCAACAGAGATGTATTAAAAAATTATAAAAAAACAATTTTTCTTTTGAAGAATTTTCACTTTGCAGTAGATTAAAAAATATTATGACATTGAAAGAAAAAATAGAAACTAACTATAAAAATTCTCTAAAATCAAAAAATAAGGTTGAAATCTCAACCTACAGGTTAATTTTATCTGGAATAAAAGATCTTGATATTGTCAATCGATCTGGAGCCAACATAAAAGAAACAGACGATGATGATATAAAAAAACTTTTAAAGAAAATGATTAAGCAAAGAACCGAATCAATAGAGATCTATAAAAAGAATGAAAGAATGGATTTGTTAGAAGTTGAGCAAAATGAATTTGATCTTTTATCTAGTTTTTTACCACAGCAGTTAAGTAATGAAGAAACTAAAAAAATATGTGTAGATACAATAAATAAATTGGGTGCCGCATCAATTAAAGACATGGGTAAAGTAATGGGTGAATTAAAAAAGTCATACCCTGACAATCTAGATTTTGCTAAAGCTGGACCTTTGCTAAAAGAACTATTAAATAAATAATGAAATACCCAAAAGAGTATTTGGACGAAATTAAAACTCGTTTAAAGGTTTCGACAGTTGTATCAAAGTCTGTCAGTCTAAAAAAAAGAGGTAAAGAATTTGTAGGTTTATCACCCTTTAAAACTGAAAAAACACCTTCATTTACAGTTAATGATGAGAAGGAATTTTATCATTGTTTTGCAACATCGGAACATGGAAATATTTTTGATTTTGTAATGAAAACTCAAAATTTGAAATTTGGAGAAGCGGTAAAATCATTAGCAAATCTTGCAGGTATGAGACCTTACACATTTTCAAAGCAAGATGAAGAACGTGAAAAAAATTGGCAAGAATATTGCACAATCTACAATCAATATGTTCAATTTTATCATGATGAAATTTTAAAAAATGAAAGCTTAACTATTGTAAGAGATTATTTAAAAAAAAGAAACCTTAGTAAAGATGAGGTTAAAAATTTTAAAATAGGTTTTGTTGAAAGAAACTCAAATTTTTATAAAAAATTAAAAGATGAATTTAGTGAAAAAGTTTTGGTTGAAAGTGGTCTTTTTTATTTAGATGAAAAAAAGAATACATACGTTGAAAGATTTCGAGATAGAATAATATTTCCAATTAATAATATTTCAGGCCAACCTATTGGATTAGGAGGAAGAACCATCCAAGAAAATAGTTATTCAGCAAAATATATTAATTCTCCTGAAACACCTTTTTTTAAAAAGGGTTCTAACTTGTATAATTTAGATTTAGCTAGAAGATTATCTAATAAAATAGATCATATATATTTAGTTGAGGGATATATGGATGTAGTTGGTTTAAGTAAAAATGGAATTGAAAATGTTGTGGCAAATCTTGGAACTTCTTTAACGGATCGACAAATTTTAATGCTTAACCAATTCTTTGAAGACATCATTATCTGTTTTGATGGTGATGAAAGTGGGTATAAGGCAGCACTTAGAGCAGCAGAAAATTCAATTAAAGAATTACAACCAGAAAAACAAATCTCGTTTCTTTTTTTACCAGATGGAGAAGACCCTGATAGTTATGCAAATAAAAATGGTAAAGCAAATTTTATTGATTTTACAAAACAGGCAAAAATTTCAATTCATCAGTTTATATTTAACCATTATAAACAACAAACTGATAACAATCCTTCTTCAATGGCAATTTTTGAAAAAAAATTAAGAGCTATTGCTGCAACTATAAAAGATGATTTCATAAAAAAATATGTACTAGAGTTTTTCTTGGAGAAAATTTCATCTTTAACTCCACATAGCAATGTGGGAAAAAAACAATTTTATACTAAAAAAGTTAAATCATTACAGTCTACTCAAAAACACTTTAACGAAAGTAAATTATTGAGTGGTGTGGAGCTTAAAGAGTTCTCATTACTTTATTTGGTTATGAATAATTTAGATTTATTTCAAGAAAATATTCACACGATTGAAAATATAAATCTATTCAGTGAAGAAAATAAATTAATTCTTGAAACTTTGATAACTAAACTAAAGAGTGGAGAAAAACTTACCTTAGATCAAATTCCAATCGATCCCCAATTAACTGAAAAGATTTTTAAATTTGCTTCAATTAAGCATATTTTGAATAATCATCAAAATGATCAGAATAAAATGTTTGAATTATTAGAGGAAGTCACTAGGGACCTTAAAAACTACGATTTAGAGTTTAGGATTGAAGAGCTCGAGTCGAAGTTTTCTAAAGATTTAAGTGAAAGTACTTTTAATGAAATAAGAGAGCTAAAAAAACAAAAAAACTTCAATTAAATCCGTCAAAAAATACGTGGATTTTTCTCAAATTGGGCTTATATAAGTCATCTCAGATAAACTATTGTGGAAAGAATAATTACAAAATCATTTGCTAGACTTATGGGTCGTGGGACTCATAGAGGATTTATAACTTTTGACGAGTTGAATAAATCATTAGGTAAAAGAAATCTTTCAGACGAAAATTTAGAACAAGCCTTCATGCACATTCTTGATGAGAATGTAGCACTAGTTGAAAAAAAATCTGATTTTAAAGTTTTAAGAAAAAAAGAAAATTCATCCAAAGAAGAGGGTAAGGCTATTGAAAAAAGTGATGACCCTATAAGAATGTATCTAAGAGAGATGGGTGGAGTAGAACTCTTGTCTCGTGAAGGTGAAATTGCAATTGCCAAAAGAATAGAAGCTGGGAAAGATGTAATGCTTATAGCACTAGCACAAAGCCCAATTACTGCACAACAATTTGTAGAATGGGATGAAAAACTTCAAAGCGATGAAATTTTAGTTAGAGAAATTATTGATATTGATACTAACTACATGGAAGACGAAAATACAGGTCCAAGTGCTAAACAAAGAAATTCTGGTGAAACTGATAAAAATGTTGAAAATAATGGAGATGACGATGAATTTAATCCAACGCTTGCAGCGATGGAAACTGAAATTAAACCAAAAGTTTTAAAAACTGTTAATACTTTAACAAAAGAATATGCAAAATTAACCAAGTATCAAAAAGAAAAACTTGATTGTATTTTAAATGCAGAAAGTTTCTCAGCAGCTAAAGAAAAAGGGCATGATAAAATTGTAAGTGATATTTTAGAAAATATTAAATCATTACAGTTATCACCCTCTGTACTAGAGGAATTGGTCCAAAAGCACTATGTGGAAAATAAAAAAATTGTTTCATTAGAAGGAAATCTTTTAAGACTAGCAATGGATCAAAAAATTCCAAGAAATGAATTTATCAAGTTTTATATAGGCAATGAAATTAATCCAAATCTTAAAAAGTTCTTGGATACTAACCCTATGTGGAAACAGTTTTTCTCAAAAAATAAAGATGAATTTAAAAATATAAGAGAGAGATTAATTGAGATTAGTCATAAACTTGGAATTTCAGTCACTGATTATAAAAAAATAGTTAGCCGAGTTCAAAAGGGTGAAAAGGAGTCTAGAATTGCGAAAAAAGAAATGGTTGAAGCAAACTTAAGATTGGTAATTTCAATAGCGAAAAAATATACAAATAGAGGACTTCAATTTTTAGATCTTATTCAAGAAGGAAATATTGGCCTTATGAAAGCTGTAGATAAATTTGAATACAGAAGAGGTTATAAGTTTTCAACATATGCTACTTGGTGGATCAGACAAGCAATCACTAGATCTATTGCTGACCAAGCGCGAACGATTAGAATTCCAGTTCACATGATTGAAACTATTAATAAAATTGTAAGAACCCAAAGATTAATTTTAAGTGAGTTTGGTAGAGAGGCTACACCTGAAGAACTAGCACAAAAATTAAGAATGCCTTTAGACAAAGTTAGAAAAGTTTTAAAAATATCAAAAGAACCTGTATCTCTTGAAAAACCAGTTGGAGATGAAGAGGACAGTAGTTTAGGTGATTTTATTGAAGATACAAAAGCGTTAGCACCTTTAGAACAAGCTATTAAGTCAAATTTAGGTGAAGCTACAACTAAGATTTTATCAACTTTAACACCTAGAGAAGAAAGAGTTCTTAGAATGAGATTTGGTGTTGGAATGAATACGGATCATACCCTTGAAGAAGTAGGTCTACAGTTTTCTGTAACAAGAGAGCGTATTAGACAGATAGAGGCTAAAGCTTTAAGAAAATTAAAACACCCAAGCAGATCCAAACAGCTAAAAAGCTTTTTAGAAAGTTAAAATCCAAAGGGACTGTAGCTCAATAGTAGAGTACTGCATTGACATTGCAGGGGTAGTTGGAGCGTAACCAACCAGTCCCACCATTTTCATTATTTTTTACCTATGCTAGACATCAGTTACATTATAATATAATTAAAGTTTAATTTTTAGGGCCTGTAGCTCAGTTGGTTAGAGCAGTACACTCATAATGTATTGGTCCCAGGTTCGAGTCCTGGTGGGCCCACCAAAAATTATTTTTATAGATGATTATTTAATAAATTTTTTTAAAGTAGAAAAAAGAGCGTTGATATCCCCATTATTACTCTGAATGATGGAAGAGAATTCTTCCTTTTGAGTTCTTGCTAGACTTAAGCCTTCAATAATTAAATCTCTGATTAAAGGATTTTCAGAGTTTTTTGTATAAATTCTCCAATCAATTTTAACCTCAGGCCTTTGTTCTGTTCCAACTAAAATACTAGATACCATCGTATAATTTTCATTTAATTTTTTTTTAGATACAACTTCAATCTCTGGATTTGAGTATTCAGCCAGTCGACTAGAAAAACTTTTTAAAAAGTATTGTTCAAAAAGCATTTCATATTGAGTTATTTCATTTTCACTTATATTCTTTCTATAAGCTCCCAAAGTGTAATAACCAATACCTTTGATATCAACTGTTTCACCTGCAATTTGTTTTAGCTTTTCTATTTTTTCTTCTTTTGAATATTTGTTATTTAACGCTTCTGAAGCTCTGTTCACTGTTGATTGAACAAACACATCTGGCTCAATTGAATGTAATTGATTAATATCAAAAAAATTAATTATGACGAAGGTAAATATTAAAAACTTTTTTAGTCTCATTAAGTTTTATGGCTTATTGATTTTCTATTTCTTCCCAATCACTATCGTTTTGGGTTTCAATTATCGCATTAGAGTTAGCTATTTTTTGTTGTCTATCTTGCAAATACAAACTTCTAACTGAAGCATAAAAATCCATAGAATTTTTTTCCAGGTTTTCAAAAGAGTCTATATTTTTTGCTCTAAAATCTATTCCAGAGCCTAGTCTTGATGCATAATAATCAAAGTCAGAAAAATGTTGAGTATTATTGGCTACAGTAACATTATACCAAACATCTCCACCAAGTAGATTTGCAAACGAGCCTACCGTATCTCTAACAGTAGAGGGTCCCAAAACAGGTAAAACGATATAGCATCCTGTACCAACACCCATAACACCAAGTGTTTGACCATAATCTTCCTTTTCATATTCTGGAAAACCAATTTTTTTTGCTACATCAAATATTCCAATAACTCCAACTGTTGTATTAACAATAAACCTACCTGTGTTAACTCCAGCTTTCGTAAATTCTCCTTGAAGAACATTGTTTGGTATTGTCACTAGATTGGATAAATTATCCAACGCATTACCTGTGCCTGTTCTAATTGGGGAAGGTAATACCCTGTAAGCTTTTGCAACTGGTTCAAAAATAATATTGTCTAAAACTTGGTTAAATTTAAATGTTGCTCTATTTACACCTTCAAAACAATCTTTAACGTCTCCTGAATTTTTTTTTGACAAGCTATTTTCACCATCTGTATCAGCACTTACGTTTGTTGATAACATTAAGCTCATTAGGGAAATTAATATAATTTTTTTCATTATTCTAAGATTATATAATATATATAATCCTAATGTAAATCATCAATTAGCTTTAAATATGACCTAAAAATGGCTTTAAAAACAATATTAAACTATTCCCCAAACTTTAGTCCTAAAAAAAGAAATTCTAAGAAAATCAAATTTATAATCTTTCATTATACGGGAATGAAAAGCGAATCTGATGCTTTAAAAAAGCTGACAGATATACAATCTGAGGTTAGCTGCCATTATTTGATTAAAAATAATGGAGAAATTGTAAAAATGGTACCTGATTTATACATTGCATGGCACGCTGGAAAATCTTCTTGGAAAAATTATAAGTCTTTAAACCAAAGTTCTATTGGAATTGAAATTACCAACCTAGGACACAAGCATGGTTATAAAAAATTTACAAAAAAACAAATTACTTCTCTTTTAAAGTTAAGTAAGTTTTTAATAAAAAAATATAAGATTAGATCTAAAAATATTTTAGGACACTCAGACATAGCAGTACTAAGAAAAAAAGACCCAGGTGAAAAATTTCCATGGAAATATTTGTCTAAAAATAGAATAGGTATATGGCATACATTAAGTAAGCAAGAGTTGACAGGCAAAAGGCAACTAAAAATAAGCAAGATAGAAGAAAATATTTTTTTCAATAACTTATTTAAGATTGGATATTCAAAAGAATATCCAAAAGATAAGGATAAGAATAAATATTTAAGAGAATTGACAAAAAATTTTCAAAGAAGGTTTAGGCAAGAGTTAATTGATGATAAGATTGATCAAGAATGCCTGATTATTAGTAAAAATCTAATTAATTCACATAATTAAATTTTTCTTGAAGTTCTATAGTTTAGTAATAAATTGCATCTGCTAGATGAACGATTTATCACTTTAATTTATTAAAGAGGAAAGTCCGGGCTCCGCAAAGACACAGTGCCAGATAATACCTGGCGGGGGAAACCCTAGGGATAGTGCCACAGAAAATATACCGCCATAACATGGCAAGGGTGAAAAGGTGTGGTAAGAGCGCACCGGTTCTATTGGTAACAATGAACGCTGGAAAACCCCACTGGGAGCAAGACTAAGTAGAGATGACATTGTTGCAAAACTAAAAGCCGTCTTTGGCTAGTCATCAGGGTTAGTTGCTTGAGCTTAAGAGTGATCTTAAGCCTAGAGAAATGATAGATTTAAATGACAGAACCCGGCTTATAGTTTATCTAGCAAACTTATCTACAGTTCAATTTTAATTAAATTTAGATGTTCACCTTTTGATTCACAATTGAATCATTTCTGTTCTTATTCTTAGTCTTAGAATTGTATTGAGGTGAAACTAAAAATTGATTTTATACTTAATGTAGATAGGTAAAAGTATTCACAATCATCGTCAAATAAGCCTAAAATGAACATATTGACTCTATGTATAAAAACCCATATTGTCCCATATATTCCCAAATAAGGAATTTATGAAATATAAAAAATATGTTTTTATCTACTTACGAGAACAAAATAGACAAAAAGGGGAGAGTATCTGTGCCTGCTAATTTTAGATCTCATCTTTCTAACTTAGGATACAACGGTGTTATCTGTTATCCCTCATTTAATAATCAGTCTATAGAAGCCTGTTCACAAGATAGAATTGAAAAACTTTCTGCAAGTATAGATTCATTAAGTCCATTTGAAGAAAAAAGAGACTATTTTGCAACATCAATTTTATCTGAGAGTATGAATTTACAATTTGATAGTGAAGGTAGAATTTCATTATCAACAAAATTATTAAAACATGCAAAAATAAAAAACAGCATGCTATTTGTTGGCCAGGGTCAGACATTCCAAATATGGGAACCAGCAGCATTTGAAAAATTTAAGATCAATGCAAGAAAAAAAGCAAATCTAAACCGTGCAAGTCTTAAATGGGAAAAACATTTTAATAACAATGAGGGGAAATAAAAATGACAATTAACTTTAAATCACCAGAAATAAAAGAATTACAACCAAGATTATTAGTTGTAGGAGTTGGCGGTGCAGGCGGAAACGCACTTAATGAAATGATTGATAGTGGACTTCAAGGAGTAGAGTTCATAGCAGTAAATACAGATGCCCAAGATTTAAAGTCAAGTAAAGCTAAAGCAAGAATTCAAATTGGTCTAAATTTAACGAAAGGCTTAGGTGCTGGAGCGAAGCATGACATTGGTCAAGCAGCTGCAGATGAATCTTTAAATGAAATTGTAAATACACTTCAGGGTGCAAACATGGTTTTTATAACTGCTGGTATGGGTGGTGGAACTGGAACGGGTGCCGCACACGTTATCGCAAGAGCTGCTAAAGAATTAAATATTTTAACAGTAGGTGTTGTAACACTTCCTTTCTTATATGAAGGACCATCAAGAATGAGAAGAGCTCAGATAGGTCTTGAAGAATTAAGAAAACATGTAGACACAATTATTGTAATTCCAAATCAAAATCTGTTTAAGGTTGCGAACGAACAAACTACATTTGAAGAATCATTTAATCTTTCAAACAATGTTTTAATGCAAGGTGTACAAAGTGTAACTGATCTAATGGTTAGACCAGGTATTGTTAATCTAGATTTTGCTGATGTTGAAACTGTAATGGCTTCAATGGGTAAAGCAATGATGGGAACTGGTGAAGCTGAAGGAGAAGATAGAGCATCTAAAGCAACAGATATGGCAATTAGCAATCCATTAATTGATGACTATACATTAAAAGGTGCAAAAGGATTATTAGTAAATATTACTGGTGGTAAGGATCTTAAACTTTTTGAAGTTGATGAAGTTGTTAACAAAATAAGAGCTGAAGTAGATCCAGAAGCTGAAGTAATTATTGGTGCCATTACATCTGGTGACCTTGATGGAAAAATCAGAGTATCAATTGTTGCAACAGCATTAGATGGTCAACAACCAGAAAGTAAATCTGTAATCAACATGGTTCACAGAATACAAAATAGAAATCCTGGTTATTCAGATTTTAACAGTATTAATTCTGCTCAATCATTTAACTTTTCACCTACGATGACTAGCCCTATTTCGCATGGAGCAAACGCATTAAAGTTAGAAAATGAAATAATTGTAGAGCCAGCTACAAACACTACATCATCAGAAATGATG
Source organism: Candidatus Pelagibacter giovannonii (assembly GCF_012276695.1). GTDB lineage: Bacteria > Pseudomonadota > Alphaproteobacteria > Pelagibacterales > Pelagibacteraceae > Pelagibacter > Pelagibacter giovannonii. The sequence continues at coordinate 1,148,141 of NZ_CP038852.1, forward strand.
AATGAGCAAACTGCTACCAATCAAGAAGTTGAAAGTATTGTTGAAAATAATCAATCAAATGATTATGAACAATCTTTTTCGGAGGAAGCACTTACAACTGCACAGCTTGAAGAAAATAGCCCAATAGAGGAACAGCATATTTCTAATGGACTTGAAAACTTTGTCGTAGAAGGTGAAGATGCGCCAGATCTATTTAGCTCGGATAGTGCAACTTCAGAGGCAGAAGGATTTTTATTAAATGAAACTTCCGAAAATACCCCAGAAGATGATGATCTAGAAATACCAGCATTTTTAAGAAGACAAAAGAATTAATGGTCCTCAAAAAAATAAATGATAGCCACCATAATACCAGATGTGAGAAATCATTATCCGGTATTGCTAAGTGAAATAATTAGCATAATTACCCCTCAATATGGTGGCACATTTATTGACTGTACTTTCGGTCAAGGCGGATACACAAAAAAAATACTAAATTTCCCAGCAACAAAAGTAATTGCATTAGATAGAGATTCTGAGAGTTATAAAAAAGCTCAAGAACTTCAAAATAGTTTTGAAGATAGGCTGTTATTTAAAAATATTAAATTTAGTCAATTAAATAATCTAAAGTTAAAGGATGAAAATATCAAAGCTGTAATTTTTGATTTAGGGTACTCATTGAATCAGATTAAAGACCCAAAAAAAGGTCTTTCATTTGATACTGTAGGTGAACTTAATATGAAAATGGGTATGAATGATTTTTCAGCAAAAGAAGCAATTAATCAATTAGATGAAAAAGAACTTACAAAGATATTTAAATATTTTGGTGATGAATTAGATAGTAAAAGAATAGCACACAATATTGTTGAAGATAGATCCAAAAGAGAAATAACAACAGAAGAGTTAGTTAGAATTATAGAGTCTTCAAAAAGAAAAAGAAATTATAAGACACATAGTGCAACTAAAGTTTTCCAAGCATTAAGAATATTTGTAAATAAAGAAATTAGTGAACTAATTTATGGATTAATTAATGCCGCTAAAGTTGTTAAAAAAGATGGTGTTATTGCAGTTGTAACATTTCATTCTCTAGAAGATAAAATTGTTAAATACTTTTTTAAAAGTTTGTCTGAAAATAAAAGTGTCTCAAGACATATGCCAAAAACTGAAGAAAAATTAAATCTATTTAAGTCTGTTATAAAAAAGCCAATAATACCAAGTGACAAAGAAATTAGAGAAAATCCACCCTCTAGATCGGCCAAGTTACGTTATGTAATTAAAAAAGAAGACTTTTTTGACTTTGAAACAGATATCTTGAATAAATTTAAACATTTAATTGATATTGAGAATTTGTCAAAAAAACTATGAAACAATTAGTGTTAACTGTTATTTTTGTATTAATATTAATCACATCACTGGTTAAAAATTCCACAAAAGAAATAGAAGATCAAATTTTTGCAATCAAAGAAAATATAAGACCTTTAAAAGCGGAACGTGAAGATGTGCTGCTTGAGTTTAATTATTTGAGTTCTCCTGAAAAATTAGTTCAGTATCAGACACAATATTTTGAAAAAGACTTAATTAAAATTGAAATTACAAATATTAAAGAAATCATTGAAAACAATGAAACTTTAGAAATAAACAACTTAATCAGCAAGTATAGTAATGAATAATAAAAAAAATATTATTTTAGAAGAATATGAAAATGAATTTTCATATAAAAAAAGTAAAACTAATTTAGATATACAGTTTAATAGAATAGCTTTTATTTTTTTTGTTTTCTTAATGATTTCAGTAATTTATTCAATACAATTGCTTCATTTAGGCTCCTTAAAAACCGAAGATAGCAAGAAATTCTTAACTGAAAATAAAAACCATAGAGCAGACATACTTGATAGAAATGGAAATTATTTAGTTAAAACAGTTAAGTCGATAGATATTGGTATTAACCCTATTGAGGTAATTGATAAAAAAAAACTCTTAATTAATCTACAGTTAATATTCCCCAATAAAGACTATGCTGAAGTCATAAAAAAACTTAAAAAAAATAAATTCTTTTATTTTGAAAAAAAAATATCTTCTGAAAACTATGAAAAAATCATGCTACTAGGAGATAAATCGATTAAATCAGAAGAAAAACTAACTAGAATTTATCCTCAAAAAAACCTCTTTAGTCATATTATTGGTCAAATAGATGATGACAATAAAGGTATATCAGGACTTGAAAAATCTTTTAATGAAAAATTAAAACAAACAAGCGAACCACTTAAATTAACAGTAGATACTGACATACAATTTTTAATTAGAGAAGAATTAGTAAAGTTTCAATCTATATTTAGAAGCAAAGGTAGTACTGCAATTTTGATGAATGTTAATAATGGAGAAATTATATCTATGGTTTCTTATCCAGATTTTGATCTCAATAAAAGAGAGAAGATAGTGGATGTCAATTTTATTAATAGAGCAACAAAAGGAGTATTTGAATTAGGCTCAGTATTTAAAACTTTTACAGTAGCAGCTGGATTAGAGGAAGGTTTAATTAATACTGACACAGAATTTTTAAATTTAGAAAAAAGATTACAATGTGGAAAAAGTAGTATATCTGAATATGACAATGAAATACCATCCAATCTTACTGTAGAACAAATTTTAATCAGGTCTGGAAACATAGGTTCTGTAAGAATTGGACAAAAATTAGAAATTGTTAAATTAAAAGCTTTTTTAGAAAAAATTGGAATCCTAAGTAAAATAAATTTTGACATAGAGGAAGTTGGAGAGCCTATTCCATTTAGGTGGGGAAAATGTAAACTAGCGACCGTGTCTTTTGGGCATGGAATAACTACAACTCCACTACAGCTAGCAAAAGCTTATGCAATAATTTCAAACGGTGGTTTTGCTGTTGAACCCAGCTTAATAAAAAGTGAGTTAAGAAATAATCAGCAAAAAAAAAGAATAATCAAAGCTGGTATTTCAGAAAAAATAAACCTGATACTCAGAAAAATTGTAACTACTACAGAAGGTACAGCGGGGCTTGTAAACATTAAAGGTTATGAAGTTGGTGGAAAAACAGGAACTGCTCAAAAAACAATAGTAGGCGGCTATTCTAAAGCAAAAGTTAATACATTTGCGGGTATTTTTCCTACCTCTAAACCCAAATATGTACTGATAGTTCTACTCGATGAGCCGAAAACATCATCAGATTACGTATATGAATATAAAAATAAAAAAGGTTCATATAAAGGAACACCATTTAATACAGCAGGCTGGACATCTGTTGAGGTAGCAGGAAAAATGATAGAAAAAATTGGTCCTATTCTAGCCACAAAATATATAGAAAATTAAAATTTATATGTTGATAGGTAGTTTTCTTAAAAATATTAAAAAAGAAGTTCGAAATCATCGGTTTGCTGGCCTTAGTTTTAATAGTGCAGATTGTAAAAAGGATTATATTTTTTTTGCAATTAAAGGGACAAAATCAGATGGAAATAAATTCATTGATCATGCAATTATAAAAGGTGCAAAAATAATTATTTCTGAACAAAAATTTGAAGGCATAAAAAATAAGGTATTATTTTTAAGATCAAAAAATGTTAGAAAATTATTATCAGAATTATCGTATAAAATAACAAAAAATAAACCCAAAAATTTAATTGCTGTAACAGGAACAAATGGAAAATCATCAATTGCAGATTTTTATTTTCAACTACTGAACTTAAGTAATAAAAAAGTAGCTTCTATTGGAACATTAGGAATTAGGACAAAAAATAATTTAAAGAATGTTTCTAATACCACATTAGATCCAATTGGATTAAGCAAAATATTAAATGATTTAAAAAAACAAAGAATTGACAATGTTATATTGGAAGCTTCTAGTCATGGACTAAAGCAAAATAGACTTGATGGCTTGAAATTTAATACTGCAATTTTTACAAATTTATCTCATGATCATTTAGATTATCACAAAACATTTAATGATTATCTTAAATCAAAATTATATCTATTTGAGAAACTATTGAAACCTAGAGGAAGCATCATTACCGATAGTCAAATTCCAGAATATAAAAATTTAAAAAAAATATCACTAAATAATAAATTTAATCTTCAGGTTTTATCAAAAAGTAATAATGGAATAGACATTTATTCACATAAATTTAAAGATGATAAACAAATAATTGAAATTACACACAATCAAAAAAATTATAAATTGCAGACAGATTTAATTGGTAGAATTCAATTAAAAAACTTATTCATGGCAATGCTTGCTGCTAAAAAAAGTAATTTAAAATTTGATAAAATAGTGAAATTGGCTTCAAGTGTAAAATCAGTAAGTGGTAGATTTGAAAAAATTGGAACTTTAAAAAATAAATCAAAAGTTATTTTAGATTATGCTCATACACCTGATGCATTAAATGCTTGTTTGTCTAATTTGAAAGAACAATTTGAAAATAAAAGAATTTTCATTGTATTTGGATGTGGTGGTAATAGAGATAAAGACAAAAGACCCATGATGGGAAAAATAGCCAATCAATACTGTGACAGAGTTTATTTAACTGACGATAATCCAAGAAATGAAAATCCACAAAAAATAAGATTAGCTATTAAAAAAACCATTGATAAATCAAAAATTTTTGAGATTGCAAGTAGGTCTAAGGCTATTCATAAGGCTATATCTGATTTAAATACTGGTGATATTCTAGTTATTGCAGGCAAAGGTCATGAACAGATGCAAGATTATGGAAAGTTTGTAAATAAATTTTCTGACAGGTTGGAAATACTACACAATATTAAATTAAAAAATAAAATTCTTTCAACTAATCTTAAAATAAATATTTTAAAAGAGATTAGCAACTCTCCACAAATTAATTCAAATATAAAAATAAACAATGCATCAATTAATTCTAAAACAATAAATAAAAATGACATATTCTTTGCAATAAAAGGAAATAATAAAGATGGAAATTCATATGTTAACGAAGCCTTCCAAAATGGTGCATCATTAATAATAGCTAACAATCAAAAAAAATCTAAAAAAAAAATTATAGTAGATAATACGTTGCAGCTTTTAACAGAGGCCTCATTAAAACTAAGAGAAAATTTATCTAGTAAAATTATATCTATAACGGGTAGTTGCGGAAAAACTTCCCTTAAAGAATTGTTAGGAAAAACTTTAAGCAAGATTAGTAATGTAACTTATTCACCAAAATCTTTTAATAATAAATTTGGAGTACCGTTAAGTTTATTTAATCTAAGAGAAAATGATGAATTTGGTGTTTTTGAAATTGGAATGGATAAAAAAGGTGAGATTGATTATTTATCAAAAATTATTAAACCTGATGTTGGTGTTATTACAAATATTTCCTATGCACATATTAAGAATTTTAAAAACATTCATCAAGTAGCACTAGCAAAGTCAGAAATTATTAATAATATAAAAATTAATGGATTTCTTGTTTTAAACAAAGATGATAAATTTTATAATTTACATAAAAAGATTGCTAAGAAAAAAAAGATAAATATTCTTTCATTTGGTTTAAAAAATAAATCAGCAGATATTTTTTTAAAAAAAATAGTTAAAGAAAAATCTAAATATAAGATATTTGTAAATATTAATAAAAAACAAACTTATTTTTATGTAAGATCAATTTTTGAAAATAATTTAAAAAACTTATTAGCGGCAATTGCAATTATATCAATTTATAAAGATACACGAAAATTAGATAAAAATATATTTTTTGATTATGAGATAACAAAAGGCCGAGGAGATATAATAAAAATAAGATTAAATAAAAAAAGTATTTTTATTGTAGACGAAAGCTATAACTCTAATCCTTTATCATTAAAATCTGCTATAAAAAATTTTGATGAATTAAAAATTGATAACACTAAAAAAAAATTAATACTGGGTGATATGCTGGAGTTAGGAAATTATTCAAAGAAGCTACACTTAGAGATTGGTAAAGATATTAATAAAACTTCTCTTAAAAATATTAATGTAATGGGCAAACATATTTTATATACTTATAAAAACCTTGATAAACACCGTAGAGGGGTTACTTTGAAAGATAATTCTAAAATAATTGATTTGATAAAAAATGATTTAAATAATAATGATTATTTAATGATTAAGGGTTCAAACTCTACTGGACTTAACAATCTAGTTAAAAAATTAAAAACTGGTAAGTTTAATGCTTTATAGTCTCATTACTCAATTAATTGACCAATATAGTTTTCTAAATGTATTTAAGTATTTAACATTTAGAACGGGGCTTGCAATGTTTACATCAATGTTTGTGGTTTTATTAATAGGCACTCCTTTTATTAAATTTTTTTCAGCAAGAAAAATCTTAAATCCAATAAGAGATGATGGTCCTACTGAACATATAGTTAAGAAAATTGGAACACCAACAATGGGGGTGTTTTAATTTTACTTGGACTATTTTCAGGAATATTACTTTGGGGTGATCTATCAAATTATCATATATGGTTTTTGTTATTTATTGTTACAGGATTTGGGCTATTAGGTGCATATGATGATTATAAAAAAATTAAGTTTAAAAATTCATCCGGTGTTTCATTTAAATTTAAAATTATTTCTCAAATTTTAATAGCCTTTGTTGGAATTTTTGGTTTAACTCAATTATCTCAAAATATTGAACTTACAAACTTATATTTTCCTTTTTTTAAAAATTTAATTATTAATCTTGGCTGGTTTTTTATTCCATTTTCTATTTTTATAATTGTTGGATCCTCCAATGCAGTTAATTTAACAGATGGTTTAGATGGCTTAGCAACAGTGCCGGTGATATTAGTGGCAGCATGTTTTGCATTTATTAGCTACGTAACTGGTAATATTGTATTTTCAGAATATTTAAATATTCCCTATCTTGTAGGTATGGGAGAAGTCTCAGTTTTTTGTGGATCAATCATAGGAGCTTGTTTAGGATTTTTATGGTTTAATGCACCACCTGCTAAAATATTTATGGGTGATACTGGCTCATTAGCATTAGGTGGATCTTTAGGGGCAATTGGTATTATTACTAAACATGAGATTGTTTTAGCAATAACAGGTGGGTTATTTGTACTAGAAGCTGTGTCAGTTATAATTCAAGTATTTTCATTCAAATTAACAGGTAAAAGAATTTTTAGAATGGCACCTATACACCATCATTTTGAAAAAAAAGGTTGGGCAGAATCAACAGTTGTAATTAGATTTTGGATTATATCAATAATTTTAGCAATGATTGGATTAGCGACATTAAAACTTAGATAATGTTAAATCTAGAAAAAAACTTTTTAAAAAAAAGAATATTGATTTATGGTCTAGGTAAAAGTGGTCTATCCACTTATAGTTTTTTAAAAAAAAGTAATGCTATTAGTTTATTTGATGATCAAATAATTGCTAAAAAAAAAATCAAAGATTCCAACACAACATATAAAGAAATAACTAAAAAAGAATTTGACTATATTATAATTAGTCCAGGTATAGACATTAATAATTGCAAATTAAGTAGATTTTTAAAAAAAAATCATAAAAAAATCTATACAGATTTAGACATTTTTTATAGTCGATATGCTTTTAATCAAAAAATAACTATTACAGGTACAAATGGAAAATCAACTACTGCTAAGCTTTTGTACGATATATTAAAAGATCAAAAAAAAGATGTTCGTTTAGTTGGCAACATAGGTAATCCAATTTTACTGGAAAAAAAGATCAAAAAAGACACTATATTTGTAATTGAGGCTTCATCTTATCAACTAGAATATAGTAAGCTATTTAAGACAAATATATCTATAATCTTAAATATTACACCAGATCACCTTGAAAGACACAAGACTATAAACAAATATGTAGGTGCTAAATTTAAATTAATAAAAAATCAATCTAAAAATGATATTGCAATTTTAAATACAAGAAATTTTTACATTAAAAGAGAATTAAAGAACAAAAAATTTGCACCATCAATTCTGAAAATAGGAAAATATACAAGTGATAAGTTTATTAAAAAAATTGATAATTATTATTTTGATACAGATGGTAATAAAGAAAATTTGACATTTGTACTGAAGGTTTCAAAGCTATTAAATTTGAAAAATAACCTGCTTTTAAAAACATTAAAAAGTTTTAAAGGTTTAAGTTTTAGACAAGAAATAATTCATAATTCTAAATTTTTAAAAGTTATTAACGATTCTAAAGCAACAAGCTTTTCTTCATCAGATAAATTATTAAGATCATTAAAAAATATTTATTGGATAATGGGTGGTTTACCTAAAAAGGGAGATAAATTTTTACTTAAAAAAAATGATTGTAAAAATATTAAGTTATACATTTTTGGGCAAAATCAAAATTTTTTTATTAATCAATTAAAAAATAAGATGGAATTTCAATCATTTTTAAATTTAAAAACTTTAATGGCTAAAATTTTTTTAGATATTAAAAATGAAAATAATTTTATTAAAAAGACAATTCTTTTTAGCCCGGCATCTGCATCATTTGATAGTTTCAGAAACTTTGAAGAAAGAGGAAAACATTTTAATAAACTTATAAAAAAATATATAAAATGATAAATATTAGTTCGCTCAACTCAATGTATTATAACTGGTGGAAAAATATAGATAAAACGATTTTTTTATTAATAATATTTTTATTTAGTTTAGGTTTATTTTTTTCTTTAGTTTCAACTTCATTAATTGCTTCTGATAAATTAGATACAAATAATTATTTTTTCTTTTTTAAGCATCTGACTTATATTTTTATTGGGTTGGCAACTTTAGTATTTTTCTCTTCTTTAAGTGAAAAGAATCTTTTTAGAATTTCTATTTATCTTTTTTTTGTTACTTTATTTCTATTATTTTTAGTTCCAATTTTTGGTACTGAAGTTAAAGGATCAAAAAGATGGTTGAATTTTTTTTTTCTTCCTCAATTTCAACCAATTGAACTACTAAAACCATTTATAATTATTTTTGTAGCAACAATTTTGTGTAGTGAAAAAAATTATAATATCTATATTAAGTATTTATTGACTATTATTGCTATTATTCCAACTTGCTTACTATTAATAATGCAGCCCGACATCGGTCAAACGTTGTTGGTATTTTTATCTTGGGCAATATTAGTTTTCGTATCTGGCATAAATCTACTATTTATTTTAATATTTATAAGTTTTGCTATTTTAACGTTGCTGTATGTGGTTTTTTTTATCCCAAAATTTATTTATATAAAAAGTCGTATTCTATCTTTCTTTAACCCTGATGCAGGAACCCATAATTTTCAATCTGATAAGGCTATAGAGGCAATCAGCAGTGGAGGGTTCTTTGGTAAAGGAATAGGAGAAGGTACCTTAAAAACAAGAGTTCCAGAGGCTCATACTGATTATATAGTTTCAGTTATCTCTGAGGAGTTTGGTGTTATTGCAATAATATTGTTATTAATCTTATTTTTATTTTTTGTTTACTCTGTTTTTAAAAAAATTTATTTAGGAAAAAGTGAAAAAATTAAATTAGTGCTAACTGGAGCAATAAGTCTAATAATTTTTCAAGCATTAATACATCTTGGGGTAAATATAAGACTATTTCCCACAACGGGAATGACATTACCATTTTTAAGTTATGGGGGCTCTTCAATTGTAGGAGTTTCTATATTATCTGGAATAATTTTAAATTTAACAAAAAGAAAAATTGATTAGATGAATAAAAAAATACTAATTAGCACCGGTGGATCAGGAGGCCATGTTATACCTGCAACTATAATATATAAACACTTAGAGAATAATTTTGATGTTTATATGACATCTGACATTAGGGGTGTCAAATTTTTAAACAAAGATGAGTACAATTTAAAAATATTTAATGTAAGGCCAATTTCAAAAAATTTATTAATAATGCTATTTAATTTTCTTTTAATGATAATTTTGATTTTTAAATCTATTTTTTTCTTAAGAAAAAATAAAATTAATATATTAATTTCGACAGGTGGATATATGTCACTACCTCTATGCATAGGTGCTAAAATTTTAAATATTAAGCTGCTGTTATTTGAACCAAATATGGTTTTAGGTAGATCAAACAAATTCTTTATAAGTTACTGTCAAAAAATATTTTGTTATTCTAATAATGTCAAAAAATTTCCCATTAAACTTAAAAATAAAATTAAAGTAATTCCAGCATTATTAAGAAAAAATTTTTATGATAAGAGGGATAGTAATATCACATTAGATACAATTAATTTACTTATAATAGGTGGCAGTCAAGGAGCTAAAATATTTGATGATTTAGTTAAAAATGCAATTATTGAATTATCTAAAAAATATAAACTAAAAATTTATCAACAAACTAGTTCTATTAACTTTGAAAGTTTTAAAAAAACTTATGAAAATAACAATATTAATTGTGAATTATTCAATTTTAATGATGATATTATAAATTTTATGCATAAAACAGATTTATGCATCACTAGAGCAGGTGCATCAACATTAGCTGAGTTAAATTTTACTGAGGTTCCGTATTTAGCAATACCTTTGCCGACAGCAAAAGATAACCATCAATTCGAAAATGCTTATTTTTATAATAAACTTGGCTTCAATTGGTTGCTAAATCAAAAAGAAATAGATGAGAAAATATTACTCAATAAACTAATTAATATTATTGATAATAAAGAAGAATATCTTGCAAAAAAAAAGAACATGAAAGATTTTAACTATGAAAACACATGGAATAATATAAATCAGAAAATTATATCTGTTATTAATGAAAATTGAATTAGCTAAAACTGAAATTATACATTTTGTTGGTATAGGGGGTATTGGAATGAGTGGCCTTGCACTCATTATGAAAAGAATGGGTTTTAATGTCCAGGGTAGCGACGTCCTTTCAAATAAGAATATTGAAAGATTAAAAAAAGATAAGATCAAAATTACAATTAGCCATACTAAAAAAAATATAGCAAAAGCAACAATTCTTGTCATCTCATCAGCTATTAAAAATAATAACCCTGAATTAATTGAAGCCAAACTAAAACAATTACCTATTTATAAAAGAGGAGAGATGTTGGCAAATATAGTCTCTTTAACAAAAAATATAGTTGTTACAGGTTCACATGGAAAAACAACAACCACTTCTCTATTAGCCTCAATATTTTCAAAGACAAAATTAGACCCTACAATTATTAACGGCGGTGTCCTTAATGCAATAAAAAATTCTGCAAAACTAGGTAAAAGTGATTGGTGTATATTAGAAGCTGATGAGTCAGACGGTAGCTTTATACATGTGCCACCAACTTATTCTATAGTAACAAATATTGATCGTGAGCATATGGATTTTTATAATTCAATGAAAGATCTTAAAGAATTATTTATTAAATTTATCAATAAAGTCCCTTCGTTTGGGAAGTGTTTTATTTGTATAGATGACAAAAATAATAAAGATTTATTAAGTAAATTAAAAATGAAGAACTATTATACATATGGAATTGACCATAAATCACATTTCTGTATTAAAAATATAAAACATGAAAAAGAATATTCTCAATATGATCTTGCTATAAATTTGCCCGGAAAAAAGAATTTAACTATAAGAAAAATTAAATTACCATTATTAGGAATTCATAATATTAGAAACTCTACTGCAGCAATAGCTGTGGCATTAACAATTGGAATATCACAAAATATAATCAAAAAAGGAATAAATGAATTTAAGGGTGTTCAAAGAAGATTTAATAAAATTTTTACATATAGAGAAACTAATTTTTATGATGATTATGCCCATCATCCAACTGAAATTAGAGAAGTATTAAACGGTGTGCGAGCTGCTTATAAAAAGGAAGAAGTGATTTGCATATTTCAACCGCACAGAATTTCCAGATTAAAAGATCTTAAAAAAGAATTCAGCTTATCATTTAAAAAAGCTGATGTTGTAATATTATGCCCCATATATACAGCTGGAGAAAAAATAAAATTAGGTTTTAAATATAATAATTTTGCAAAAGATATTATTAAAAATTCAAAAGTACGATTGTTTATGGTTGAAGATCAGTACCAGCTAGCAAAATTTATTAAAAATACTATTTTTGGTAAAAAGATAGTTGTTGGTATGGGTGCTGGTACAATCTCAGCATGGATGAGACAATTACCAGAATTAATCAAATGAGCATTAAAGAAATAAGAAAATTTTCGAATGAAATTAGTAGTAAGATTGACTTTGACTATGATTTAAAAAAAAGTAATTGGTTTAATATTGGTGGACAAACCAAAGTTTACTTTAGACCAGATAGCTTGCCTGACTTAATTTTGTTTTTAAAAAAATTTGGAGAAAAAGAAAAAATACATATTTTAGGTGCGGGCTCAAACACTCTTATTAGTGATGAAAAATTTGATGGTGTTGTTATCAAGTTAGGAAAAAATTTTTCCAATATCTCTATATTACCAAATGATGTCGTCATAGCTGGCAGTGCCTGCCCTGATAAAAAGCTTTCTGATTTTGCACTGAATAATGGAATAGGTGGATTTGAATTTTTAGCGTGCATACCTGGTACTATAGGTGGTGGATTAAAGATGAATGCTGGATGTTTTAATAAAGAGTTTAAAGATGTGCTAGTATCAATCCAAGCAATTGATACAAATGGACAGGTTTTAACAATACCAGCGAGTAAAGTTATATTCAAATACCGAAGCAATGATTTAAAAGAGGACTTAATTTTTTTAAGTGCATCGTTTAAAGGAACAAAAAAAAATAAAGAAGAAATTGAAAAAGAAGTCTTAGAATTAAAGAAAAAGAAAGATAATGCACAACCAACAAAATTAAAAACAAGTGGTAGCACATTCAAGAATCCAATTGATCAAACTGATAAAAAGGTTTGGGAGTTGATAAAAGATTCTGTACCACTAGATATAAGCTTTGGAGATGCTCACATTTCAAATAAACACTATAATTTTTTTGTAAATAAAAATAATGCTAGCTTTGAGGATATGAATAAATTAATTGAATTTGTTAAGACAAGTGTAGAAAAAAAAACTGGAGTAGTACTAGAAAAAGAAATTAAAATTTTAAAATAAAATGAAAAAAAAAATCTTAATATTATCTGGTGGCATATCTAAGGAACGGTTAATTAGCTTAGATACTGGAAAGCAAGTTGCCAAAGAGTTAACCAAAAATGGATATAAAGTTTTAATTAGTGAGCCTGATAAAAATCTATCAAAGAATATTACTTCATTTAAACCAGATGTTATTTTTAATGCACTACACGGACAATTTGGTGAGGATGGATACATTCAAGCAATTTTAGAGACTAAAAAAATTCCATATACACACTCAGGTGTAATTGCATCATCAATAGCAATGGATAAAGAAATTTCAAAAAAAATTTTTATAAAAAAAAAAATCCTAACTCCAAAATATATTAAATTTAATCATAAAAAAAATAAATTTAATATTATAAAATTAATTGAAAAAAATTTAAAATTCCCTGTAGTAGCAAAACCTATAAATGAAGGGTCAAGCGTTCATGTGTATATTTGTGATAAGACCAATATAATAAAAAATCTAAAAGCTTTAAGAGGCTATAATGAAATATTAATTGAGGAATTTATACCAGGCAGAGAAATCCAAGTTGCAATAATGGATAATAAAATACTCGGTGCAATTGAACTTGAGCCTAAAAGAAAGTTTTATGATTATGAGGCAAAATATAATTTAAACGCTATGACCAAGCACCTAATTCCTGTAGATTTGAGCAAAAATAATCTAGCTAAAATTAGTGGCATAGCAAGAGAAGCTCACAAAATTATAGGCTGTAAAGGTGTTACTAGATCAGACTTTAAATTTTTTAATGGGAAATTTTATTTGCTAGAGATAAATACTCAGCCGGGAATGACTAAACTTTCTTTGGTCCCTGAGATAGCAAAATATAAGGGTATAAGCTTTATAAAATTAATTGAATGGATTCTAAAAGATGCATCAATCAATAGGTAAAAAAAATAAGATAATAATTTATTTATTATTTTTATTCATTTTAAGCACTACCAGTGCAAAATTTATAAACGATAAAAAAAAATTATCTTCATTAATAGCTAAAATAAACATTACAGGTCTTTCTGAGAGAAAAAATTTAGAGATCTTAAATAACCTTAATAACCTTTTATACAGAAGTATATTTGTCATTAGAGAAGATGAAATAAGAAAGATTTTAAAAAAACATAATATTATACAAGAGTTTAGTATAAAAAAAATTTACCCATCAACACTTAATATTGAAATTAAACCAACTAAATTTATTGCTCGAGTTTCTAATAATGGTCAATACCTAGTAGGTGCTAATGGCAAATTAATTGAAGACAAAAATAACAATGAATTACTTCCATATATCTTTGGTGAATTTAATTCTCTTAATTTTTTGTCATTTAAACAGAATATTGAAAAATCCATATTTTCTTTTTCAAATTTAAAAACATTATATTTTTTTCCATCTGGAAGGTGGGATATTTTAACTGATAACGATATTTTGATTAAGCTACCACAAGAACATATTATAGCGTCATTAAATTTATCTAAGAAGCTTATAGATAATGATAATTTTAAAGATAATAAACTTATTGATTTGAGGGTAAAAAATCATTTAGTTACTAAGTAATGAGTGATAAAAAATTTCAAACAATAATTGACTGTGGCTTTTCAAAAATAAGAGCAGGTACATTTAATGACGAAGGTACGAACAACCCTTTTTTTATTGAGAGTAATTTTTATACAGATCAATCGAATTTTAAATTAAAAATTCAAAAAATTGTTGCATCATTAGAAAAATCCACAAACGAATATATTGATAATATAGATTTGATGGTAGATAGTTCAAAAATGATCTCTGTTGCAATTTCTGTATTTAAAAAAATTGAAGAACTGAAATTAAGACAAGATGATATTTTATTTTTAATTCAAGAAGCGAAACAGCAAATAAAAAAATATTATTCAGATTATAATATTGTACACATAATTATAAATAATTATAAAATTGATAATGTTGATTATTCTGAGCTACCAGATGAAATTGATTGCCAATTTATATCACTTGATATTATTTTTATCTGCCTTCCAAGTGAGCTAGTGCTTAGCTTTAAAAATATTTTTTCAGAATTAAATATATCAATTAATCAAATAATTTGTTCTAGTTATGCAAAATCTATCAATTATAAAAATAATTTAGATTTAGTGGGGGAGGTGTCCTTCATTGATATTGGTTTTAAAAAAACATCAATTATTTCTTTCTACAATGATAAATTAATTTTTTTCGACGCTTTGCCAATAGGTGGAAATCATATTACTAAAGATATTTCTCTACTTTTAAAGATCGATATTAACGAAGCGGAAAAACTTAAATTAAATTTTGAAAAAAATAACTCACAAGCTGATAATCCAAGTTTTTCTTTGGAAATGCTGCAAAAAATAGCTTTTGCTAGAACAGAAGAAATTTTGGAATTATGTGATAAATCTCTTGCCTCAAATACGAAGATAAAAACCCAATCTAAGATCATACTGATGGGAGAAGGATCAAAAATTTTAGATAATAAATTTAAAGATAAAATTTCATTTGCTAAAGATATTGATTTTTTAGAGGAAACTCTAGGAGATGTTTGTCAGTCTGGTTACAAACTAAGAAAAATATATGACAAACAAGAGGTTGTAGTTGTGCCAAAAAAACAAATAAAACAGGGTTTTTTTGAAAAACTTTTTCACTTTTTCAAATAGACTAGTATTTTCTTGTAACATTTGTTGTTTTTCTAAATTTAAATCAATTATTTATAAGAATAATAATGTCTGTTCTTAATCAAAAAACTATCAATAGAGATATTACCTTTAAAGGTGTTGGGCTTCATAGTGGAGGAAATGTAACTATGACGGTTAAGCCAGCAAAACCAAATTCAGGGATTCTTTTTAAAAGAATAGATATAAAAGAAAATAATATAATAGTTCCAAACATTTTTAATGTTAGTAGTGCAGTATTTTGCACAACCATAGCAAATGAAAGTGGAGTTAGTATATCAACAATAGAGCATTTAATGGGAGCATTATATGGCTTAGGAATTGATAATGCGTTGGTAGAGATTGACAATCAGGAAGTTCCAATTCTTGATGGATCAGCAAAACTTTTTATTGAAGAAATATCCAAAGCTGGAATAAAAAATAGTGAAGCACCAATAAAAATAATTAAGATTGAAAAAAGAATTGAATTAAATGATGGTAAAAAAACAATTTCTATAGAACCAAGCAAGGTTAGTTTGGATATAGATTTTGAACTAAAATATGAAAATAGTTTAATTGGAACACAAAGAAATTTTGTAAATGTATTTGAGTCAGATTTGACTGATATTTATAATTCAAGAACCTTCTGTCTTTTTGAAGATATTGAAAAGCTAAAAGAAATGGGATTAGCTCAAGGTGGTAGCCTTGAGAATGCAATAGTTGTTAAGAACAATGAAATTTTAAATGAAGAAGGCCTTAGAAATAAAAAAGAATTTGTAAACCATAAGATTTTAGATTGTATGGGAGATTTATATCTAGCTGGTTATAAAATAATAGGAAAGGTTGTTTGTTCTCAGGGAGGACACAAATTAACTAACCAATTATTGAGGCAAGTTTTTCAACAAGATGAAAATTTTTCATTAATAGAAATTACAGAAAAACATTTGCCAAATACCTTCATAAATAAGAGTCACCTAAGATCTATTGCTTAAAAAATAGAGTTTTATTCATAATCTGTTAGAATAAGAAAATGCTTTCAAAATTAAAAATTATACTTCTTTTAATCACATTTATCTTTATTTGGTCTTGTGGAGATAAAACAAAAAAAATATCTGAGATTGAAGAAGTAGATATGGAAATGCAAATGTCTAGTGCATACAAGGAGGGGTATTTTGAACTTCAAAGAGGAGATGCTTTGTTAGCAGCTAAAAAATTTAATGAGGCTGAGTTGTTATTTCCACAGTCACCCTGGGCAGCAAAATCTGCAATTATGGCAGCTTATGCGTATTATACTCAAGATTATTACAGCGATGTAATTTTCGAGTTAGAAAGATATTTAGTAACATATCCAAATCATAAAGATAAAGTTTATGCACATTTTCTTCTAGGTATGAGTTTTTACGAACAAATAGTTGATGAAAAAAAAGACTTAAAATCAATATTAGACTCCAAGGAGCAATTTGAAACTATAATTAGAGATTACTCTAGTACAGAATTTGCCATTGATGCTAAATTTAAATTAGATTTAATTAATGAAGTTTTGGCTTCAAAAGAGATGTATATAGCTAGATATTATTTAAAAAAAACTAAGTGGATCCCAGCATTAAATCGATTTAAGACAGTTGTTAAAGATTACAATACAACTATTTATACAGAAGAAGCTCTCCATAGATTGGTTGAAATTAATTATAGACTTGGATTGATAGATGAGTCAAAAAAATATGCAAACACACTAGGGTATAATTACCAATCTTCTGATTGGTATAAAAATTCCTATAAAGTATTTAATAAAAATTATAGAGATGGAGTAAAAGAATTACAAAAAGATAAAAAGAAAAAAATAGGGCTAATAAAAAGATTTAAGGGATTGTTCGAGTAAAATGAATGATAAAGACTTTGAAATTGAATACTTAAAAAAAATTGATTTATTTCAGAGATATAACAAACATTATTATGATAATGACAAACCTATTGTATCAGATCAAAAATTTGATCTTTTAAAAAAAGAAATAATAGATTTAGAGAATAAATATAAATTTTTAAAAAGTGAATATTCACCAGCTAAATCCATAGGATTTAAACCTTCAAAAAATTTTCAAAAAGTAAAGCATAAAGTTCCGATGTTATCACTTGGAAATGCTTTCAATGAACAAGACTTAAAAAATTTTGAAAAAAAAATAATTAATTTCTTAAGTTTGAAGGATACAAATTCTATTGAATATAGTGCTGAACCAAAAATTGATGGAATATCGGCATCCATAATTTATATCAATGGAAAATTAACTAAAGGACTTTCTAGAGGAGATGGCAATGAAGGAGAAGATATTACACAAAATTTAAAAACAATTAAGGATATACCTTTAGAAATTACTAAGAGTAACTTTCCAAAAGAAATAGATATTAGAGGTGAAGTTTTTATAGAAAATAATGATTTTAAAAAAATTAATGAGAAGTTTGCGAACCCTAGAAATGCTGCTTCTGGATCACTAAGACAAAAAAATTCATCAATAACAGCAAAAATTCCACTAAAATTTATAGCCTACACATACGGTTATGAAAAAAAAATGAATATAAATAATCAAATAAGTTTTTTAGAAAACTTAAAATTATGGGGTTTCAAAATAAATCCATTTAACAAAAAAATTATTGGAGTTAAAAATTTAATATTAAATCATAAAGAATTAGAGGAAAAAAGGAAAGAGTTGGCATTTGATATAGATGGAATTGTTTATAAAGTTAATGATTTTGATTTACAAAAAAGATTAGGTTTTGCTGCCAATGCACCCAGATGGGCGATAGCACATAAGTTTTCAGCAAATAACTCTATTTCAGAAATAATGAATATTGAAATACAAATTGGCAGAACAGGGGCACTTACCCCAGTTGCTAAAATTAAACCAGTTAATATAGGGGGCGTAATAGTTTCAAATGCAACACTTCATAATGAAGATGAAATTGTTAGAAAAGATATTAGAATAGGAGATACGGTCACAGTTGAAAGAGCAGGAGATGTAATTCCACATGTAGTTTTGGTAGATTTAAAAAAAAGAAAACAAAACTCAAAAAAATTTATTTTTCCTCTAAAGTGCCCATCTTGTGGGAGCAAAACAATTAAAGATTATAATGAGATAACCAAAAGACAAGATGCTGTAAGAAGGTGTGCTAGTGAGGGATTTGAATGTGAAAAAATTGCCATAGAAAGAATTAAACATTTTATTTCTAAGGATGCATTTAACATAGACGGATTTGGAAAAAAAATTGTCGAAAATTTTTGGAATCTAAAATTAGTTAGACTTCCACAGGATATATTTAAGCTTAATTATAATAAAATAGAAGAACTTGAAGGATGGGGAAAACTATCAGTTGCTAACTTAAAATTTTCAATTGAAGAAAAAAGAAATATTTCTCTAGAGAGATTTATTTATTCATTAGGTATTAGGCATATTGGACAAGAAAATGCGAAACTTATTGCAAGACATCTCAAAACATCATCAAATTTTTTTAGATTATCAGGAGAAAGTAATATTGAAAATTTATCTAATATTGACGGAATTGGAATAACACAAATTCAGTCCGTCAAAAAATTTTTCTTAAATAAAACTAATCTTAAAGTACTATCTGAACTAGAAAAAAAATTAATAATCAAAGATGTAATTTTAATAAATAATAATGGGCTATTAAAAAATAAAACTTTTATGTTAACTGGAAAGTTAATTGGAATTAGCAGGGCTGAAGCAAAATCATTGATAGAACAAGATTCAGGAAAAATAATCAGCAACGTTACTAAAAAACTTGATTATTTAATTGCTGGAGAAAAACCAACTATAAAAAAAATAAATACAGCTAAAGATTGGAATATAAAAGTTATTAATCAAACAGAATGGTTAAAAATGTTAAATAAGAGTAGCTAACCATTTTCTTTCTTTTTTATTAAGTAAACTAGAAAATTCTGAATAAATATTTAAATGATACTTAAATAAATAGTTTTTTTCAGTTTTATTCAATAGTTTATAGTCAATTAAGTCTTTTTCTAATGGAGCAAGTGTAAGGTTTTCAAAATTAAACCTTCTTTTGGTTTGTTTGGCATAAATTAAGTTTTCAATCCTAATACCAAAATGATTTTTTTTATAAAAACCAGGTTCATTGCTTACGACCATTCCATTTTTTATCTTTATAGAATTATGTTTTGAAATTGATTGAGGTCCTTCATGAACATTTAAAAAAAAACCAACTCCATGTCCAGTTCCATGGGCATAATCTTGACCTTCTTTCTTTAAAAATTTTCTAGCCTTTATATCGATTTTTTTCCCCGTATTATCTTTATTCAAGTTTGTTAAGGCAACAGCAATATGACCTTTTAATACTCTTGTGTAAGCATTTTTGATAAATTTTTTTTGTTTTGAGAATGAAATAGTTCTTGTAACATCTGTAGTTCCATAATGATATTGTCCACCAGAATCTAGCAATAAAATGTCTCTTAGTTCGATTTTTTTAGTTGTTTTTTTATTAGCTCTATAATGAACAATTGCACCATTTGAACCCGCACCAGCAATAGTGTCAAAACTTGGAAATAAATAATCTTTATTCAACTTTCGAAATTTTTCTAATTTATTTTGAGCATATACTTCAGTAATTTTTTTTTTATTAATATTTTTAATCCAGTAAATAAATCTTGTTAAAGCTAAGCCATCTTTTTTATGTGTTTCAATCATATGTTTTATTTCAGTAGAATTTTTGATTGATTTTAGTTCATAAACTGGATCATTAAATTTAAGTATATTAAATTTTGACTTAATTATTTTTTCATAAAAAATTGAGCAAGTTTTATTATCAATAATAAAATTTTTACCTTTTAAGTTATCTAAAAATTGCGGAAGTGATTTGATTGATAAAATTTGTTTCTTTTTAATTTTTTTATCTACAAGTAGTTTTTTTAAATTATTTTCATTTGCCACTAAAAATAATTCCTTTTTTTTATTTAATATTAATCTAGCATTTGGTATTGGGCTATTGGGATTATCATATCCACGTATATTTAAAAGCCAAGCTACGTTTTCTGGCGCAGAAATGAAACAATAATCTGCTTTGTTGTTTTTAAGAAATCTTGTAACTTTAGAAATTTTGGAACTACATGACTCACCTACAATTTTTTTGTTTAGAGAATAGAATGGTTTTGTATATTTTTCTTTAAATCTAAATATTTGGTCAATCAAGTTTTGATTAATAGAAACTAGGTTATTATTTATAAAATACTTACTAAGTAATTTGGATGTAAATAGTTTTGGGTCGTAACCTAAATTAAAATTTTTAATAAATGTATGAGGTAGTTTTTTATGAATTTCAATTATCTTAAAATTTTTAGATGACTGTTGATGAGCTTGAATAGTATATCTTCCATCAACAAATAAATAATTTTGTTTTTTTAAAATTACCGCAAAACCTGCTGAACCTGAAAAACCAGTAATATTTTTTAATCTATCATTTTTTGCATATTCTGAAAAATACTCATCATTTTTTGGAATAATATAACCATCAATGTTATGTTGTTTAAATTTACTTCTTAGAATTTTTATCTTTTTTAAAATCATTTAATTCTTTTCTGATACCGTATCCATCCAGGACTTCTAGTCCCTTCTTCAATTTCAAAATCTTGATTAAATTCAAAATCTTCTTCATTATCTTTAGAGTCGTCAAAAAAAGAATTCTTTTCTAAAAATTTTTCTGGTAATTCTTCAATAAATCTCGAAGCCATACTGTCTATCCAATTTCCCTGATAAAACCTATTCATAGCAAAGGATATAAGTGCCTTTTTTTTAGCTCTTGTTATACCCACGTAAGCCAATCTTCTCTCCTCTTCAAGCCCATTTTGACCTTTTTCTTCAATAGATTTTTGGTGTGGAAAAAGACCTTCTTCCCAGCCTGGTAAGAAAACCACATCAAATTCAAGTCCTTTAGATCCATGCATTGTCATCATGTTAACTTTTTCCCCATCCCAATCTTGATCAACTGAGGTAGCAAGAGCAACATGTTCAAGAAAACTTTCTAAATTGTCAAAATCTTTCATCGCACTTAAAAGTTCTTTAATGTTTTCAAGTCTGTTTTCATTTTCTAGGTCTTTTTTGTTTTTTAACATATTTGAATAGCCAGATTCATCTAAAACTAATTGTAATAATTTAACATGATTAATTTTTTTTATATTAATGTCATTTCGCCACTTATCCATAAGGAATAAAAAAAAGCTAAGACCAATTTTAGTTTTGGGCTTAATTAGATTTTCTTCTATTAATTTTTTGGAAGCAATTTCCAAACTAACAGTGTTCACTTTTGAAAACTCATGTATTAATCTTATCGTACTTTCACCAATTGCTCTTTTAGGATTATTCACTATTCGATCAAATGCCAAATCATCTTTTGATTGATGAATCAATCTTAAATATGCAACACAATCTTTAATTTCTGCTCTTTCATAAAATTTTGTTCCACCAAGAATTCTATAAGGTAAACCAATTTTTAAAAATCTTTCTTCAAACTCTCTTGTCTGAAAAATAGCTCTAACTAAAATAGCAATATTATTAAAAGAATATTTTTTTTTAAGTTTCTTTTCAATTTCATCAGAAATTCCTATTGCCTCATCTTTTCCATTTTTAAAACAATTAAGTTTTACAAGATCTCCTTCTTCCATTGTTGTTTTTAAAGTTTTTCCAACTCTATTTTGATTATTAGCTATAAGATTTGAAGCAACGGATAATATATTTTGTGAAGAACGATAATTTTCTTCTAATCTTATTACCTTTGAATTTTTATACACTTGATCAAATTCCAAGAAATTTTTTATTTCTGCTCCACGCCAACTATAAATAGATTGATCATCGTCTCCAACACAACACAAATTTTTATGTTTTTCAGAGAGTAGATTAAGCCATCTACTTTGTATATAATTAGTATCTTGGTACTCATCCACTAGTATATATTTAAAATTATTTGAATAAATATTTCTTATGTCTTGATTTTTTTCTAAAATTTTAACTACGTGTAAAATTAAATCACCAAAGTCACATGCATTTAGATCTGATAATTTTTGTTGATAAATTTTATAGATAGGAAGTATAGTTCTTTCAAAAATATCATTTTTGTTGATAACGACTTCATCTGGATAGAACCCTTTATTTTTCCATCTATCAATTATTGAAAGAATAAATCTTGGTGCCAATTGTTTTATGTCAATATTTTCAGCTTTACATATATTTTTGATTAATCTTATTTGGTCATCCGTATCAATAATTGTAAAATTAGAAGTTAATCCAGCTGCAGGTGCGTGTTTTCTTAGAAGCTTTGCGCATATAGAATGAAAGGTCCCAAGCCACGAAAGCCCTATAGCTTCAGAATTTAATATAGAACTAACTCTGTTTTGCATTTCTTTTGCAGCTTTATTGGTAAAAGTTACTGATAAGATTTGATTTGGAAAGGCCTTTTTTTCACTGATTATATGAGCAATTCTTGAAGTTAGAACTTTTGTTTTTCCAGATCCAGCTCCTGCAACAATCAATAATGGTCCATCAAGGTATAAAACCGCTTCTTTTTGAGCATTATTAAGATTGTCTAAATATTCAGAGTTTATCATTTTTTAAATTTGATTATAAGCTATTAAAACTTTCAAAGTGATTTATGAAACAAATTGTTAAAAATTTTAATAACTTAATTAAAAAGACAATATTCAAACTTAAAAATAAAACAAATAATAAGTTTCATGTTAGTACTTTTAATAAATATATAATAACTATAATTAGTGTATTATTTGCCTATATTTTTTATTTATTAATACCCCTATTGTATGATAAAAATTGGGTAATAGATAAGGTTGTTAATAAATTAAGCAAAGAATTTAATATAAATCTAAGTAAATCTTTCGATATCTCATATCGTATTTTACCAAAACCTCATTATTTGATTAGTAACAGCAAAACCTCTTTAGCAGAGATTAAAGTATTAAATGTTTTTATTAGTCAAAATAATTTTTTTAACAAAGAGAGCACTAGAATAAATAAAGTATCTATTAAAGAGGCAAATTTTTTTTTATTAAGTAATGATTTAAAAACACTTTACAAAAAGAGTGAAAATAAATTTTCTAAAAAAAAAATTAAAATTAATAATAGTAATATTTTTTTAAAGGATAATTTAAATGAAGTAATTTCAATTATAAAAATTTCTGAGGCATTTTTATTTTTTGATAATAAAAATTTATTTAATCTATTCGATTTAAATGGTGAAGTATTTAATATCCCTTTTAAATTAAATTATCAAAATACAATAAATTCACAAAAAAAGATCAAGATAAATGTTCCTGATCTTAAACTTAAAATTATTAACGAATTTTTTAAAAAAGATGAAGATTTTAAAAGTGGAATGAATAATATTTCTATACTAAATTCATCTATCAATACAAAATACAGTATCAAGGATCAAATAGTAATATTTCAATCAGATGGTTCTAGATCTTTTAATTCTAAAGTAGATTATAATGGAAAATTATCAATAAATCCATTTGATCTAAATCTAGAGATTAATCTAGAAGATTATAGAACTTCTAATTTATTTGCACCAAATTCTATCATTAATGAATTTATTAAATCAGGTTTATTATTTAATCAAAATATTAGTGTGAACACTTTAGTAAATATAAAATCAAAAAAAAGAGATGCAATTATTAATGAAGCTAAACTAGAGTTAAGAATTTTAAATGGAAAAATAAGTTTTGATAAATCATTATTTATTAACAACAATATTGGTTTACTAGAAGTTTCTAATAGTGATTTATTTTTAGAAAAAGATAGATTAATTTTAACTGCTAATTTATCAATAGATATTAAAAATACTCATAAATTATATTCTTTTTTAAACACCAATAAGAGATTAAGAAAAAATATTAAAAAAATTAAACTAAATATAATTTATGATTTTTTGAGTAATGAAATTGCATTTAAGAATATTAAGATAGATGACAATAAAGTGAGTGATCAATTCTACAATATAGCTGAAGGTTTTAGTGATAATAATTCTAATAATTTAACTAAAAGTAGAAGGTTATTAAATGAACTAATAGGTCTTTATGAAGGGTAGATCATTTTTTTTGGGTCTACAATTTTCTCATAGTCTTTTTCATCAACAAGACCTGTTTTAAGAGTTTCATGTTTTAGTGTTGTCCCATTTTTTAAAGCTACCTTTGCAATTTTTGCCGCATTATCATATCCGATATGTGGAGCTAGTGCTGTAACTAACATCAATGAATTATCCAGATGTTCTTTAATTCTTTTCTTATTAGCTTTTATTCCTTTAACACAATAAATCGCAAAATTTTTAGTACTATCTGCAATAAGATCTATTGATTGAAGTACATTATGAGCAATCATTGGCTTAAATACATTCAATTCAAAATGTCCATGCGATCCAGCAACTGTAATTCCAGTATGATTGCCTATTACTTTAGCACAAACCATTGTTACTGCCTCACATTGAGTAGGGTTAACTTTTCCAGGCATAATTGACGAACCAGGTTCATTTTCTGGTAGTATTAATTCACCATATCCAGCTCGAGGCCCTGAACCTAAAAATCTCACATCATTTGATATTTTCATTAATGTAACAGCACAAGTATTTAGTGTACCTGAAAAATTTACAATAGAGTCGTGTGCTGCAAGTTCTGCAAATTTATTTGGAGCTGGTTTAAAAGGGATTTTAGTATATTTGGCGATCTCTTTAACAATTTTTTTATCAAAACCTTTTTTAGAGTTAATACCCGTCCCAACAGCTGTCCCGCCCTGTGCTAGAAAATATACTTCTTTAAGAGCAAGCTCTATTCTATCAATGCATTTTTTTAGTTGTACCTGATAGCCTGAAAATTCCTGTCCAAGTGATAAAGGTGTTGCATCTTGCAAGTGGGTTCTGCCAATTTTAATAATATTTTTAAATTCTTTAGATTTTTTTGCTAACTCTTTTTCTAAAATTTTTAAACTAGGTAATAGTTTTGATATAGTTTCTTGAGCAACAGATATATGCATAGCTGTTGGGAAAACATCATTTGTTGATTGAGATTTGTTTACATGATCATTTGGATGAACTGGTTTTTTTGAACCTTTTTTTCCACCCAATATTTCAATTGCTCTATTTGCAATCACCTCATTAACATTCATATTAGTTTGTGTGCCAGAGCCTGTCTGCCAAACCTTTAAAGGAAAATTTTCATCTAATTTTCCTTTAATAACTTCCTCTGAAGTTTTAATTATTGCATTGACAATTTTTTTATTGATCTGCTTTTCTTTATAATGCACTAAAGCAGCAGATCTTTTAATGATTGCAATAGATTTTATTATTGAAATATTAACTAAAATTTTTCCAATATTAAAAAATTTGTTAGATCTTTGAGTTGATGCACCCCAGTATTTATCACTAGGTACGTTGATACTTCCAATGCTGTCGAATTCTTTTCTTAATTTCATTGATTAATATATAATTAGTAATTTAATATACTTATATATTAATTTTTAAAAACTTACAGGAACTAAATGTCAAATTTTAACAAAGTAAAAACTTTTATGGAAACCTTTGGTCAAGAAGTCAAAACTAAGCCATCTTTTAGCACTGATAAGATCAACAGTCTTAGATATGATTTAATAAAAGAGGAATTAGAAGAACTTAAAGAAGCAATGAAAAATAAAGATCTTTTAGAAGTTGCTGATGCTTTAACAGATATATTATATGTAGCTTATGGGGCTGGACATGCGTTTGGTATCGATCTTGATAAGTGTTTTGAAGAAGTACAAAGTTCAAACATGAGTAAATTAGGTGAGGATGGCAAGCCTATTTATAACGAATCTGGAAAAGTTATGAAGGGCCCTAAATATTTTAAACCTGATTTAACTAAATTTGTAAATTAGTAGGGGCGTTCTGTTACCCGGTGCCCCAGACCGTGCTTCTATAATTAACCTAAGTTAGTTATGCAGCAATAGCGTAACTTTCGTTAGCATTTAAAGTTTAGCCCGTTACGGTGGAACAATTCCGAACGAAAGAATAGCCTTTAGTCACCCGTCGATCCTATTTCACCCCCGTAAGTTGTAATGGTGGAGGTGGTGGGTACTGCCCCCACGTCCGTAATGGTTATTACGAAATTCGTTTATCGTCGTAGTTGGCAAGCCAACAGTATTAATATAAAAGCATTTGAAAGAGATTCAATAAAAAAAAGATTCAATAAAAATTATGAAATTAACTACAGAACAAACACAAGAAATTAAAGATCAACAGTCTCAACAAAATCAAACTAAAAGAGTTACTGTACCGGCACTTGAAAGTATCCTTTATGAGGCAATGCCCGCGTTGGACCATGGCTTTGTAAGGGTTGTTGATTATATGGGTGATGATAGTTCAATTGTTCAATCAGCTAGAGTTTCATATGGAAAAGGAACCAAGCAAGTTTCAACAGATGCAGGTCTAATTAAATATTTAATGAGACATTGGCATAGCACTCCATTTGAAATGTGTGAAATTAAATATCACGTAAAGCTTCCGATTTTTATTGCACGACAATGGATCAGACATAGAACTGCAAATGTTAATGAATACTCAGCTAGGTATTCAATTTTAGATAAAGAGTTTTATTTACCATCAGCAAAAAATTTAGCAGCACAGTCTTCAATTAACAGGCAAGGTAGAGGTGATGTGATTGAAGGTGAACAAGCAAAAGAAGTTTTAGAACTTTTAAAAAATGATGCTGAGCAAACTTATGACAATTATGAGATGATGCTCAATCAAAGATTTGATGGATCAACTATTAATGAAAATAAAAAAGGACTTGCTAGGGAGCTTGCAAGAATGAATTTAACTTTAAATACTTACACTCAGTGGTATTGGAAAACTGATTTATTAAACTTAATGAATTTTTTAAGATTAAGAGCTGATAGTCATGCCCAATATGAAATAAGAGTTTATGCAGACATTATGTTGGATACTGTAAAGAAATGGGTGCCTATAACTTACGACGCATTTATGGATTACAGAGTTGGCGGTACAGAGGTTTCTGCAAAAGGTAAAGCAATAATCCAAAAATTTATTAAAGGTGAAAATGTTGATATAAGTAGTTCTGGTTTATCAAAAAGAGAGTGGAATGAGTTAATGCAAGCATTTAACTTAGATGATAAAAAAGTTTAAATATTTAATTGTAATTTAAACAATAATCATGAAATTTTTTAATTGGTATCTTTTTATGCCAAGCCTCAAAATGATTGTTATTAACATTTTCATTTAGTTCTTTACATAAAATAAGAGATTTATCATTCATGTGAATAAATTTTTTATCAAAATTAAAGTAAACTGTTGATGAAACTAGCGCTACAACCAAAAGATAACTAATCTTTTTTTTAAACTTAACAAGTATAATACCAACTAAAAAAACAATTATATAATCAAAATAAATATAATATTGTAAGAGATCACCTCTTAGTAAGTTGATAGAAAATATTAAAAAAAAGAAAATAAAAGGCTTAAAATAATTTTTTTTTCTTTATTGGTATATCTTTTAAAATTTAAAATAAAAAATATAAGAAAAGTAAAAATAATTATAGAATAAGAATTAATTGATTTAAAAATTATCTCATAAATTAGTAAAATGTTTTTTAAAAATAATGATAAAAGATTCATTAAAAAGTTAATTGAAGAGATTGAAATTGATGAAATTTCATCATTGTATTGAGATGCAGATTTTACTACTGAAAAAATAGTCTTATTAATTGAAAGCAATGATCCTGAGGGATGTAAAAAAACTAGCAGATTAAAAAATATATAAGAAAATATTAAGCAAAGATTTAAAAGAATTAAATTATCTGAAATATTTTTTTTAGAAGATACTCTGTAGAAAAATAAATTAATTATTGAAATTAACAAAAGTAAAAATATCCATGTTTTATAATCACGAAGAAATATTAAAGATTTTAAACTGATATATGAAATTAAAAAAATAAATATATAACTTAATATCTTTTCTTTTTTGATATTTAATCTGTAAAAAATATTGGTTGAATAAATTGTTTTAAGATGAAAATAACTAAAAAATAAGATGAAAGGAAAATAAAATATAACCTGTAATTTGTTAAGAATTGAAAATAAAATAAACAGAAAAAATAAAAACAAATCAAAAATATTACTTTTTTCTAAAAATCTAAATATAAAAATTAAAGAAAAAATTAAAAATAGATAGGAAATTAACTCTGGTCTTACCCCATATGCTAGACTTAAATTTCCATATAAAAAATATACCATTGTGCTTAAAAAAAAAGATAAAATTTTATCTTTAAAGTAATTTAAAAAAAAATAAGTGGTCACTAAAAAAGCAAAAACATGAAATAAAATTGATAACAATCTTAAATAGTATACATTTTGTTGAAATATTTGATTAAGGTTTAATTCGGCAATTTGAGAAAATTTATAAACATCATTTAATCCAACAAAATTTAAAATTTTATAAAAAAATGAAGTAAATAAAATTGTAAAATATGCAGAATGATCGGTCATTTCTTGTTCAATACCAGAGTTGAATAGTAAAGCATTATAGGCTAATGCCGTCTCTTGATCGTAAGAAGTTGTCCAATGACTATTAAGATAATCTTGAAAAAAATAAATTGAAATTATAAAAAAAAAAATGAAAATAAAAAAAAAATAGGCTATTTCAGTTAATAATTTTTTCTTCATAATTTCAATTTATTTTTTAACATATCAACTCTTCAACATTTGCTAAATTTTTAAAAAAAGTTTAATCATATAGACAAGTATTTTAAACCCGTCTTGAAATGCTTTTACTTTTTTAATTCCATTAATTCTAATTCGCTCAAAACTTGGTACTTCTAAATATTTTGCACCCATTCTTTTCATTTTAACTGGAATCTCAACACACAAACAAAAATCATTGCTTTCTAAATTTAGTAATTTAAAAGATTTTGTTTTACCCATAATGTATGTGTATAATATATCTGATAATCCAAGAGAAAATAAGATATTTCCTAATGCTGAAAAAATAAAATTTCCTATTTTAGTTACAATTGTATCATCATCACTTCCAGCATCTTTTAAATATCTTGAAGCAAAAACATAATCTTGATCTTTACAAAGTTTTAACATTTTATTAAGATATTTTGGATCAAAAGACCCATCTGCATTAAAGATACAAAGATGTTCAGTTTTTACTGCATTGATACCTTCAATAATGGCATTTCCATATCCTCTACCCTTTTGTAAAATTATTTTACAATTAAATCCTTTTATAGCTTCAATCGTAAGTACATCACTCTCCTCTAGGATTACGATGACAGCACAATTAAAATTTCTAATCTCATTAAGAACCAATGGTAAAGAACCCTCTTCTCTTTTTGCAGGTATTACCAGTGTTAAATCTTCCATGCTTATTAAACTTTATCCCCTTTTGTAAAAGTTTTTATTATTGAAAATTTGATTAACAATAATAAATTTATTATTTAATTTAATTATTTCACGTTTAAAAATATCATAATTCTTTCCATATGATTTTTTTATATCGTTAATTTTTATAAGTGAATTTTTATAGATATTAATTTTACAATTATATTTATGGTTTAGATCATTTAATTTTTTATAGAAACTATTAAATTTTGAGTTAACTGTTAAGTGAATACTTAGCGCCAGACCTTTACCATTAAATTGTAAGTAATGTGAATTTCCATTAAAAATTTTTAAATGACAAAGTGAAATTAGTGGCGAATGTTTATCTATCATAACTTTTAGATCCTTGAGAAAAGGCTTAACATTACCATGTGGAATAATCGATTGGTATTCAATAAATTTTTTACCCATCAAGTTAAAGTATATAAGTCTCCTATTAGAGGGATAAAAAGCATCATTGATATGTATATTTAGTTTTTTAAACTTTTTCTCTTTAAGCAAAATTAATTTTTCAAATAATTTTTTAAAAACACTAAATCTAAAAAAACCTAATCTAATTGAGTTAATTTTTTTGACACTAATAAATCGTAAATTAATTTTATTTTGACTAAGATTTCCAGATGAAACCCTTCCAAGTATTTTACCTTCTTTTAAATCAATAAAAATATTATTTTGATTATAAAAATAATTATTATTTAAAAGATATTTATACATATGATTTAAATCTGTAAATTCTATATTTTTTTCTATTTTAAGATTTGAAGACATTAGTTTAAGTGTCTTAAATTTAATATTTACAATTAATCCAGTTAATCCCATTCCACCTATTGTTAAAAAAAATAATTTTTTATTTTTTTCTAAACTTAATGTTTTAAATCCGAAATTTGGATTATAAATTTTAATTTCTTTGACAAAATCTTTTATTATTCCCATTTTAGGGTTTAATCCATGAACACAGTTTGCAATGCAAGCTGCGGCTGTTACATTGGAATATGAGGGAAATGATGGAAAGTATAATTTTTTCTTCAGCAGATAATTATGAATTTTGTAAACTTCAATATTCCCGTTAACGCTTAACTCTGATTTTCTTTTATCAAACTTTAACTCATCCTCAATATCGTAATTGATTAAAAGACTTTTATTATCATAAGGTAATCCTGAAATAGAATTACCTTTACCTATAAAGCTAAAACTTTTGTGTTTATTTAAAAAATTTATTTTTTTAACATTAAGATATTTTAAATTTTTATTAACAAAACCATCAATACTTTTGAATTTTTTAAACTTTATTATTTCCATTAATTATTTTTTGAGCAATTTCTTGAATATTTTTTTTATTTAAAAAAGAATTATTTTGTATTCTTAATAATTTTCCATTTACCATTTCAGTTATTGGAAATACTTCTTTTTTATTCTTTATATCAAAATTATATTTAGAACAATCCCAAACATTTTCATCCATAGCATGAACTCCTAATTTAAATAATTCTTTATTAATTTTAGCAAAATCTTTTTTAATTAGAATTACAAAATATTGATGATTCCATTCATCTTCAAAATGATTATTTATAACAATTATGTTTGAATATTTTTTGAAAGTTTCTTGAAAAAATACAGAGTGCATTTTTCTGATTTTATTCATTTCATCACATCGATTTAATTGACTAATTCCTATTGTTATTTGATACTTTGCTAATTCAGGTCTTTCCAAAGGGTCATATTTAAGCTCTTTAACACCCATGCCTGAATATAAAATTTTTCTATATATTTTTGGATTATATTTAAATAAAAAATTAAAAATTTTATCTGATAGTATTGAA
The DNA here is from genome assembly GCF_012276695.1 of Candidatus Pelagibacter giovannonii. Classification (GTDB taxonomy): domain Bacteria; phylum Pseudomonadota; class Alphaproteobacteria; order Pelagibacterales; family Pelagibacteraceae; genus Pelagibacter; species Pelagibacter giovannonii. The sequence continues at coordinate 1,180,117 of NZ_CP038852.1, forward strand.
TAAATTTTTGGATATGAATTTAAAATTGATAATATTACTTTGATAAAAAGTTTAAATTTTAAAGATAAGTTATCTTTTAAATTCATCTCTTGCCATTCGTTTACCTTATTAGCCAATTCTTTATTTTTAGAAATTAAAATTCCTCCACTTAGGGTTGTGGGAATTTTAAGTAAGCTTGTACTTGTTATACCCACATCACCAAAATTCCCAGTTTCAATATTTTTGATTTTCGAATTAAATGACTGTGCACAGTCTTCTATTAATAACAAATTATGTTTTTTACAAATATTTTTTATTTTTTCTATTTCGCATGGATAACCAAATAAATGAGTTGCTATTATTGCTTTAGTATTTTTATTTATTTTTTCCTCTATCTTAGAGACATCTATATTTAGATCTTTTTCCAAAACATCTACTAATATTATTTTTAAATCAAGTTGTTTTGCAATCTTAACATAAAGCGGAAAACTCATTGAAGAAAAAATTACTTCATCATTTTTTTTTAACAAAAATTTTAGACTTAGATAAAAGCCTAGTCTTGCTGAAGGCAATAAAGAAATATACCTATTAGGATATCTTTTTTGTAATAACTCTTTAAATTTATTTTCATTTTTTTTTTTATTATAGGGTAGTAAAATGTCTTTTATTATTGATATAAGATCAATTAATTTAAGGTCGATAGAAAAAAATGGTATTGCCATGTCTTTTATTTTATAACAGTATAATTATTTGTATATGACTATTAATCCAAAAAAAATATTAATTATTTCATCAGATTATGATAATTTTTTTTTTAAACCTATAATTTTTAAATTAAATAAAGAACTTACTGGTTCTTCTGTATTAATGCTTAACAAATCAAGTACTAAGAAATATTCTATACTCAAAAGAAATATTTTTTTATTATTGATGTTTAGTTTAAAAGAAATATTTGAATTAATTTATAATATTACTAAATTTCAATTTATAAAAAAAAAATTTGACTACCATCAAACAGGGATACAAAGCATTAATTCTGATAAATTTTTTAATTTTTTAGAAAATAATAAATATGACCTAATAGTTTTAATTAATTGTGTGGAAATTATAAAATTAAAAACCTTAAAAAAGATCAATACTGAGGTGGTTAATTTTCACCCTGGTTTACTGCCGAAATATAGAGGTTTTTTTCCAAACTTTTATTCTATACTGAACAAAGAAAAAAATATTGGTCTTACTTTTCACAAAGTAGATAGTAAAATTGATCAAGGACCAATTATAAAAAAACATCTGGTTTCAATAGATTATTCAAAAGGCCTACTCCATACCTACAAGCAACTCTATTTTAATGATGAAAGTATTAATTTTTTTAAAAAATGTATTCTAGAATATGACAGTTTAAAAAATAAAGCATTGACCCAAGATGATTTGAACTCTTATTATACCTTTCCGCAAATTTCAGAATTATTAAAGTTCAAATTTAAAAAAATAAATAAGTTAATAAATTTTTGAATTACTATATATGATTAATTAAATTATTGATTTTTTATTAAGATAATATCTATAGTTGATCCATCAGCTACTATTATTTTGTTTAGCTTATTATAATTTAAATCATAAGTTTCATAATGATATTTTTTTATAAAACTATAAAATTCCCTCATACTAGTTCCCTGTTCATTAAATAAATAGGGCGCATACTCCATAAATATTATGGGTTTTCTATCTCTTAATGTTTTAATAGCACTCTTTAATATATCCATTTCAAATCCATCTACATCAATTTTTAAAATAATTTGATCTTTAATCTTATTTTTTTTAATAAAATCATCTAAAGTTATATTTTTTGTAAACTTATTTATACTTTTTAAAACTCCTTTATGTATTTGATGTGCATTTCTATTGTTATTAAGGCTCCAACTTGAATAAACTTTTTTTGGTTTATTTTTATTATTAGAAATAAAATATTTAAAAGGAATAATTTTTTTTTTTAATATAGGGTTAAGATTAATGTTATTAATTTTTTTTTTGAAAGCGTAATCTGTTGGCTCTATAGTAAAAATTTTAAAATTTAAAAAATTCTTATTTAGCAAATCTCTAGATAGAGACAGTGATTTGTCACCAATATTTGCTCCTACATCAATTATATTAAAAAATGTATTCTTGGATTTGTTATTATCAAATATATATCTATGTATAGATTTTACTAACGCTTGCTGAAATGAGCCAAATAAAAAAATAGATAAATCAATTCCTTCTGAAATATCTATATTCCATTTTATTGCATTCCTTTTTATAATAATTTTTTTTTTTAATCCAAAGAGGCTAAGAGTTTTAAATATTATTTTGGCAATTAAAATTTTATTATTTGTTTTCAAGTTCTACAGATATGTTGATTTAATTTTTTTAGCAAAGTCTAAATATATCTTAGAAATTTCATGCTCAGGGTTAGCTTCAACAATTGGTTTTCCTTCATCACCACATTTTCCAACTTCAGGATTTATTGGAATTTCTCCTAAAAATTCTTTTTCAAATTCCTTAGCAGTTCGCTTAACTCCACCTTCGCCAAATATTTTATATTTTTTACCATCATCGCCAGTGAAATAGCTCATGTTATCCACTAAACCTAAAATTTTAACTCCAAGCTTATCAAACATTTTAATCCCTCTTTTAACATCAAGAAGTGCAACTTCTTGAGGAGTTGAAACAATGATTGCTCCATCTATCTTAATTTCTTGAGAAAAAGTTAATTGAGTATCTCCAGTCCCTGGGGGCATATCAACAATTATAAAGTCTAAATCTTTCCATCCAACTTTCTGCGTAAAAGTTTTAATTGCACTAGTAACCATAGGTCCTCTCCAAATCATTGGAGTTTGCTGGTCAGCAAGAAACCCAATGGACATACATTGAATGTCATATTTTGTAATTGGAGTTAAAGTCTGGCCATCACTTTTTGGCTTTTCATTAATATCAAACATTTTTGGAATTGATGGACCATATATATCCGCATCAAGTAAACCAACTTTGCAGCCAATTTGTTTTAAAGCTAAAGCAAGGTTAGTTGCAAAAGTTGACTTTCCAACTCCTCCTTTTGCACTTGATACAGCTATTGTAAATTTTGTTCCTAAAATTGGGTTCTTTGTGAACTTTCTAGGCTCCAATTTTTTCTTCATTGCGTCACTTAGTTCAGGCTTTTTATCAGTCATAATCTCATCATTACTTGTTTTTTATTAGAAAGACATTATATACTTTGTCATATGTCAGATGATTTTCAAGGTAGAGGCGGAAGCCCGTGGGGAACACCTCCTGGTGGAGGAAATGGTTCTGGAAAAGGACCCACACCACCAGACATCGATGCATTAATTAGAGATATTCAAAGTAAGATAAATAGATTTTTACCTGGTGGAAGTTCATCAGGAAAAAAACCAATTGGTTTAATTTTAATTATTTTAGCCTTCGTATGGTTGGCAAGTGGACTTTATAGGGTGGGGCCCGATGAACAAGGTGTTGTTCTTAGATTTGGAAAGTTTGTAAAAACTACTCAACCAGGATTACATTATCATATCCCAATTCCAGTAGAAACAGTTCAAACACCAAAAGTTACGAAAGTAAATAGAATTGATATCGGATTTAGATCTGAGAGAGATAGTGGTTTTTCTCAAGGTGGAGGAGTTGCCGATGTTCCTCAAGAGAGTTTAATGTTAACGGGCGATGAAAACATAGTTAATATAGATTTTTCAGTTTTCTGGGTAATTAAAGATGCTGGTAAATTTTTATTCGAAATACAAGATCCTGAAGGAACAGTAAAAGCTGCAGCAGAGACAGCAATGAGAGAGGTAATTGCTAAAAGTAAAATTCAACCAGTTTTAACTGAGGGAAGAGCTTTAATTGAAGTCGAAACTCAGGAGATTATTCAATCAATTCTAGATGAATACAATAGTGGTATTCAAATTACACAAGTTCAAACGCAAAAAGCTGATCCACCTGATCAAGTAATTGATGCGTTTAGAGATGTTCAGGCAGCAAGAGCAGATATGGAAAGATCTAAGAATGAAGCCGAAGCTTATGCTAATGATGTTATTCCAAGAGCAAGAGGGGAAGCTGCGAGAATTATGCAGGCAGCAGAAGCTTATAAGCAAAAAGTTGTTGCTCAAGCAGAAGGTGAAGCTAGCAGATTTGTGTCTATTTATAATGAGTATGCGAAAGCCAAAGAAGTAACTCAAGAGAGAATGTATTTAGAGACTATGGAAAAAGTTTTGGCAGATATTGATAAAGTAATAATTGAAAAAAATGCCGGTGCAGGTGTGGTACCATATTTACCATTACCAGAGTTAGGTAAAAAAAAGGCAAGTAATTAATGAAAGCACAAAAAATTTTATTACCGATAATTATTTTAATTGGGGCATTAGCTTTTTTTTCTATATTTATTGTTAAAGAAGTAAATCAAGCAATTGTACTTCAGTTTGGTGACCCTAAAAAAATTATATTAAAACCAGGTTTAAATTTTAAAATACCTTTTATTCAAAATGTTGTCTTTTTAGATAGCAGAATTTTGAATCTTGATACACCACCAGCTGAGGTTATTGCATCTGATCAAAAGAGATTAATTGTTGATGCTTTTGCAAGATTTCAAATTATAGATCCTCTAAAATTCTACATTTCGGTAGGCAATGAAAGAGTCGCAAGATCAAGGTTAGCAACAATTATTAACTCAAGAATTAGAAATGTTTTAGGTCAACAGGAATTACAAACATTGCTATCAAAAGATAGATCTAAGCAAATGTCTTTAATTCAAGAAGGTGTAAACGCAGAAGCTCAAAAATTTGGAATTAAGATTGTAGATGTTAGAATTAAAAGAGCTGATTTACCTCAAGCAAATAGTGAAGCTATCTATAGAAGAATGCAAACTGAAAGAGAAAGAGAAGCTAAAGAGTTTAGAGCAAGAGGGGCTGAAATGGCAGTAACAATTACATCAACTGCTGACAAAGATGTTTCTGTATTACTAGCCAATGCAAACAAAGATTCTGAGATCATGAAAGGACAAGGAGATGGTGAGAGAAACAAAATTTTTGCAGATGCATTTGGTAGAGATCCAGAATTTTTTGCTTTCTACAGAGCAATGCAGGCTTACGAGACTGCTTTAATAGGTGGAGACACTTCAGTAATTTTATCTCCTGACAGTGAGTTCTTTAAATTTTTTGGGAATATTAAACCTAAATCTCAGTAACATAATTTTATGAAGGAGTTGATCATAGCTTTTGGTCTTTTTCTTTTTATCGAAGGAATATTGTACGCCTTATTTCCATCAAAAATGAAAAGTATGTTAAAAAAAATGGAGTTAATAAAAGATACACAGTTAAGAAGTGGTGGTTTAGTTTTTGCAGTTATAGGTTTTATAATTATTTGGTACATTAAAAGCTAATATGAACAGAATTAAAAAATTATTTATTATAATATTTGCAATAAGTTTTGCATCACATGTATTGGCAAAAGATGCGCCTGCATCATTTGCAGATTTAGCAGAAAAATTAATGCCATCTGTTGTAAATATTTCAACGACAACAACGGTTGTAACTAATGCTAATCCATTTCCTGGTTTTGAATTTCCTCCAGGATCACCTTTTGCAGATATGTTTAAAGAATTTGGAACACCTCAAACAAGGAAGTCTGCTGCATTAGGTTCAGGATTTATAATCGATGAAAAAGGAGTCGTAATTACGAATAACCATGTTATCCAAGATGCTGAAGATATCGTAGTAAGAGTGGGCGGTGATAAAGAATATAAAGCTACAATAATTGGGCAAGACCCATTATCTGATATTGCAGTTCTTCAAATAGATTCTAAAGAAAAGTTTATACCAGTTAGCTTTGGAGATTCTGATAAAGCAAGAATTGGTGATTGGGTTATTGCAATTGGTAACCCTTTTGGCTTGGGAGGAACAGTAACAGCAGGAATTATTTCTGCTAGAAATAGATCAATTGGTCTATCTCGTTATGAAGATTATATTCAGACAGATGCCTCAATCAATTCAGGGAATTCAGGTGGACCTTTATTTGATATGAATGGTGATGTAATTGGAATTAATACAGCAATTTTAGGAAAAGGTGGGTCGATAGGTATAGGTTTTTCAATACCATCTAATAGTGCAAAAAAAGTTGTTAGTCAGTTAATAGAATTTGGTGAAACCAAAAGAGGCTGGTTAGGAGTTAGAATTCAAGTAGTAACGAAAGAAATTGCCGATGTTGAAAAATTAGATGAACCTAGAGGAGCATTAGTTGCTAGTGTTGCAGAAAAAAGCCCGTCTGACAAAGCAGGGATTAAAGCTGGAGATATCATTTTAGAATTTAATGGAACAAAGATTAAAGAAATGAAAGAACTACCAATAATTGTTGCACAAACAGAAGTAGGTAAAACAATTGAAGTTAAAGTTTGGAGAAATAAAAAAGAGATTACTAAAAAGATTAAACTAGGTAGACTTGAAACTTCAAGTGACTTTAAAAAAAAAGAACCAAAAGATACGAAAAGAGAAACTCCAGAAATTTCAGAAATCAAATCATTAAAAATTATTGTAAGACCATTAAATGATAATGATATTAAAGAAAGAAAGTTGCCCAATCAAACAACAGGTTTAGTTATAACAAATATTGGAAAAAATAGCCCTGTAGACTACTTAAATGTTGGAGATATTATTGTTGAAGCACAAAAGAAAAAAATAAAATCAGCTAAAAATCTTGAAGATATATTGGACACTGTTTTAAAATCTAATCAAAAAACAATTTTGATTGTAATTTATAACAATCAAAATCAAAGAAGATATATTGGTGTTAAACTAGATTAATAATGGACAAACAGTCCAAAATTATCCTAATTTCAGGTCCAACCGCTTCAGGTAAAACAAATTTTGCTGTCAAGATTGCAAAAAAAATTCAAGGAGAAATCATCAATGCTGATAGCATGCAGGTTTATAAGAAGTTAAAAATCTTAACTGCAAGACCAAATAAAATAGAACAAAAAGATATTAAACATCATCTTTATGGAGTTATTGATTTAAATAAAAAATTTTCAACCGGGCAATGGTTAGAGCTTGCAACTAAAAAAATAAAGAATATTCAAAAAAAAAAAAAAATTCCAATTTTAGTTGGTGGAACTGGTCTTTATTTTCAGTCATTGATTAATGGTCTAGTTAAAATTCCAGAGATACCTCTTAAGTTTAGAAATAAAGTTAGACTAATGTCTAAAAGAGAAGGACAAAAAAAATTCTATAAAAAACTTTTAAAGCTAGATCCTAAAGTTAAAGATAAATTTGATCCAAATGATACACAAAGATCTATAAGAGCATATGAGATTAAATCTTATACAGATAATTCCATGTATAATTGGTTAGCTAGTACTGAATCTGAATTTAAAAACAGTGATTTTTTAAAACTTTTTATTGAAACAAAAAGAGAAAAGCTTATCGAAAGAATTAATCTAAGGACTCTCAACATGATAAATAGTGGAGCTATAAATGAAGTTAAAAAGTTTCTTAAACTTAAAATTAGAAAAGATCAGAGTGTAAATAAGGTAATTGGGATTGCCGAATTGACACAGTATCTAAATCATGAAGTCACTTTAGAAGAAGCAAAAGAATTAATATCAATTAAAACAAGACAATACGCTAAAAGACAAGCTACTTGGGCCAGAACTAGGATGACATCATGGAAAAAAATTAAACCAACAAGGATTGGTGATTTTATAAAAAAATTAAATAAATCACTTCTTAAACTTGACCAATGAGCACAACTTCAGCTAGATTGCCCAAATGGGTAATTTATACACAGGTGCTGAAATCGTATTTAAATGCTTGGAAGATCAAAAAGTAGATCATATTTTTGGTTATCCAGGTGGAGCGGTACTTCCTATTTATGATGAGTTAAAAAATCATCCATCAATAAAACATATTTTAGTTAGACATGAACAGGGCGCTGGTCATGCGGCTGAGGGTTATGCAAGATCATCTGGAAAACCAGGTGTTGTATTAGTAACCTCTGGTCCAGGTGCAACAAATGTTGTAACAGCATTAACAGATGCTTACATGGATTCAGTTCCTTTAGTTTGTATTTCAGGACAAGTACCTACACACTTAATTGGAACTGATGCTTTTCAGGAATGTGATACCACAGGAATTACTAGGCCTTGCACAAAACACAATTGGTTAGTAAAAGATATAAATGATCTTCCAAGAATAATGCATGAGGCATTTGAAGTTGCAACAACTGGAAGACCAGGACCAGTATTAGTTGATATTCCAAAAGATATTCAGTTTGCAAAAGCAAAATATCTCAAACCTAAAAAAGAAAAAAAATTAAATGGAAAAGTTCTTAGTAAATTTAATCAAAAAGAAATTGACCAATTAGTAGACTTAATGAAAAAATCCTCTAAACCAGTTTTTTATACTGGAGGTGGAGTAATTAATTCAGGCCCAGGGGCAAGCGAACTTTTAAGAGAATTAGTAGCATTAACTGGATTTCCTATTACATCAACTTTGCAAGGACTAGGCGCTTATCCAGGAGATGATAATCAATTTTTAGGAATGCTTGGTATGCATGGAACTTATGAAGCTAACAATGCAATGCATGATTGTGATTTATTAATTAATATAGGTGCAAGATTTGATGATCGTATTACAGGAAAGATAGATGAGTTTTCTCCAAAATCTAAAAAAGTACATATTGATATTGACCCATCATCGATTAATAAAATTGTAAAAGTTGATCTAGCTATCGTTGGTGATGTTAGTGATGTAATAAAATCAACTACAAAAACTTTAAAAAAGAAAAACTTAAATCTAGAAAAATCAAATAAACAAAAAATATCAAAATGGTGGCAACAAATTCAAAAATGGAGAACCAAACAGTCTTTAAACTTTATAAATAGTGATAAAATTATTAAACCTCAACATGCTGTTCAAAGACTTTATGAATTAACAAAAAACCAGGACACATATATTACTACTGAAGTGGGACAACATCAGATGTGGGCTGCACAGCATTATAAATTTAATAAGCCCAATAGGTGGATGACATCAGGTGGACTTGGAACTATGGGTTATGGATTACCTGCTGCAATAGGAGTGCAAGTGGCACACCCTAAAAAACTAGTAGTAGATATTGCTGGTGAAGCATCAATTCTAATGACCATGCAGGAAATTTCAACTGCAGTTCAGTATAACCTTCCTGTAAAAATATTTATTTTGAACAATCAATACATGGGAATGGTTAGGCAGTGGCAAGAATTACTTCATGAAAAAAATTACTCAGAAAGTTACTCAGAGGCACTACCAGATTTTGTAAAATTAGCTGAAGCTTATGGTTGTGTTGGTATTAGAGCAAAAGATCCAAGTGAATTAGATGAAAAAATTGAAGAAATGATAAATATAGACAGACCAGTTATTTTTGATTGCCACGTTGATCAAGCTGAGAACTGCTATCCAATGATACCTTCTGGAAAACCACATAATCAAATGTTGTTAGGACCTAAGGACCAGGAAGAGAATAAGATTACAGGTAAAGGAAAATCTTTAGTTTAAATGGCAAAATCTAAATCAGCATACAGTACACCTAGTAAGTTAGGTAAAATTGATACCCATATAATTGTTGTTTGGGTTGATAACGAAGCAAGTGTTTTATCAAGAGTAGTAGGTCTATTTTCTGGAAGAGGTTACAACATAGAGTCTTTAGCCGTAGCAGAAGTAGATCAAAAAAATAATCTTTCTAGAATTACAATTGTAACTACTGGAACCCCTCAAGTAATTGAGCAAATTGTATTACAATTGAAAAAGTTAGTTCCAGTTCATAAAGTTGGAAATTTTAAAAGAGAAGATAAAAAAGTTATATTTAAGGAGATGGCGTTATTAAAAGTTGTTGCGAATAGTGGTAAAATTAATAAAGCTTTAAATGCTTGTAAAAAATACAATCCAGTTATATTAGATCAAACAAATAAATCTGCTGTAATTCAAATAACAGCATTAAGAAGAGAGATAGATAAATTGATAAAAAATTTAAAACCATTTGGTCTTGTTAGTGCCTCAAGAACTGGAGCGGTTGCAATGACAAGAGGTGCAGAAATTTTTAATTAAAAATAAAGGAGAAGAAAAATGAAAATGTTTTATGAAAAAGATGCAGATGTAGATTTAATAAAAAGTAAAAAAATAGCAATTTTTGGGTATGGAAGCCAAGGACATGCACACGCATTAAATTTAAAAGATAGTGGAGCTAAAGAAGTTGTAGTAGCACTTAGAGATGGATCTGCAAGTAAAGCAAAAGCAGAATCAAAAGGTTTAAAAGTAATGGGTTTATCTGATGCTGCAGAGTGGGCAGAAGTTGCAATGATACTTACACCAGATGAATTACAAGCAGCAATTTATAAAAATCATATTGATCAAAGAATTAAACCAGGAACAAGCATAGCATTTGCTCATGGATTAAATATTCATTACAAATTAATTGAAGCAAGAAAAGATTTAGATGTATTCATGGTTGCACCAAAGGGACCTGGACATTTAGTTAGAAGTGAATTCGAAAGAGGTGGTGGAGTACCTTGTTTATTTGCTGTTCATCAAGATGGAACAGGTAAAGCAAGAGATCTTGCATTATCATATGCTTCAGCAATAGGTGGTGGAAAATCTGGTATTATTGAAACAACATTTAAAGATGAATGTGAAACTGATTTATTTGGTGAGCAGTCAGTTCTATGTGGTGGATTAGTTGAACTTATTAAAAATGGTTTTGAAACTCTAACAGAAGCCGGCTATGAACCAGAAATGGCATACTTTGAATGTCTACATGAAGTAAAATTAATAGTAGATTTAATTTATGAAGGTGGAATTGCCAATATGAACTACTCTATTTCTAATACAGCAGAATATGGAGAGTATGTATCTGGTAAAAAAGTTGTTGATAGTGAAAGCAAGAAAAGAATGAAAGAAGTTCTTGCTGATATTCAATCAGGCAAGTTTACAAAAGACTGGATGAAAGAATGCGAAGGTGGTCAAAAGAACTTTTTGAAAATGAGAAAAGATCTTGCAGATCATCCAATTGAAAAGGTTGGTGCAGAACTTAGAGCAATGATGCCTTGGATTGGTAAGAAAAAATTAATAGATAGTGATAAAAGTTAATTTTTAATAAAAACCTAAATCGATCATAAATTATAGCTAAAATATAACAAATATTTTGCAATCTCTATTATAGATTGTATTATAGTTTTTCTAAGATTATTGGCTATGAGCGACAAAGATAAAGTTATTATATTTGATACTACGATGCGAGATGGTGAGCAATCACCTGGTGCATCGATGAGTCTTGAAGAAAAAATTCAAATAGCAAGAATTTTTGATGAATTAGGTATAGATGTAATTGAAGCTGGTTTTCCAATAGCTTCCCCAGGTGATTTTGAAGCCGTAACAGCAATTAGTAAAATTTTAAAAAATTCAATTCCATGCGGATTATCTAGAGCTAGCAAAAAGGATATAGATGCATGCCATGAAGCATTAAAATCTGCTCCAAGATTTAGAATCCATACTTTCATTTCAACAAGCCCACTTCATATGAAATTTAAGTTGAATAAATCTCCTGAACAAGTTGTGGATGCAATAAAAGAAAGTGTAACTTATGCAAGAAATCTTACAGATGATGTTGAATGGTCATGTGAAGATGGAACACGAACTGACATGGATTTTATGTGTAAAATAGTTGAAACAGCAATTAGCAGTGGTGCTACAACAATAAATATTCCAGATACTGTTGGTTACACTATCCCTTCAGAATTTACTAAAATTATAACAACATTAAAAAATAAAGTTCCTAATATTGAAAAAGCTATCTTATCTGTTCATTGTCATAATGACTTAGGGCTTGCTGTAGCAAATTCTTTAGCTGGCGTTTCAGCTGGTGCGAGACAAGTTGAATGTACAATTAATGGAATAGGTGAAAGAGCAGGAAATGCTGCACTTGAAGAAATTGTTATGGCAATAAGAACAAGAAACGATTTAATGCCTTATATAACTGGAATTAAAACTGAATTATTAAGTAAAGCTTCAAAAATTGTTTCTAATGCAACGTTTCCAGTTCAATTTAATAAGGCAATTGTTGGAAAAAATGCTTTTGCTCATGAAGCGGGCATTCATCAAGATGGAATGCTTAAAAATAGAGAAACTTATGAAATTATGACACCAGAGAGTGTTGGGGTTAAAAAAACTTCATTAGTAATGGGAAAACATTCTGGACGACATGCATTTAAAGAAAAATTAAATGACCTTGGTTACGCAGAAGTAACTGATGATGTAATTCAAACAGCATTTGGTAAATTTAAAATTTTAGCAGACAAAAAAAAACATGTTTATGACGATGACATTGCAGCTTTAGTTGATGACAGTATGATTTTAGATAAATATGTAATTAACTTAAAGTCATTAAAAGTTTTTGCAGGAACAGGTGAACCTCAAAAAGCAGAGATGACACTTGATGTTTATGGTGAAGTTAAATCAACTTCAGAAACAGGTGATGGCCCAGTAGATGCTATTTTTAAATGTATAAAAGTTTTATATCCACACGATGTGAAATTACAACTATATCAAGTTCACGCTGTTACAGAAGGAACTGATGCTCAAGCTACGGTAAGTGTTAGAATTGAAGAAGAAGGCAAAACTACTGTTGGACAAGCTGCGGATACTGACACATTAGTAGCGTCAGCTAATGCTTATTTAAGTGCTTTAAATAAAATGATAATTAAAAGAAAAAAAACTGCTCCAATAGAGCATGAAACTCAGAAAATGAAGGGAATATAAAATGGCTAATTGGATTAAAAATTTAAGCAGTATTTGGAGTCAAGATATGGCGATTGATCTTGGAACCGCTAACACACTTGTTGTTTTAAAAGGACAAGGAGTGGTTTTAAACGAACCATCTGTAGTTGCTATAGCTGATAATATGGGTAAAAAAACTGTGTTAGCAGTTGGAGATGAAGCAAAAACTATGCTTGGAAGAACACCTGGAAACATTAGTGCAATTAGGCCTTTGAGAGATGGAGTTATTGCAGACTTTATAGTTACTGAAGAAATGATTAAACATTTTATAAAAAAAGTTCATGCAGGCAAAACTTTTGCAAATCCTAGAATCTTAATTTGTGTTCCAACAGGATCAACACCAGTTGAAAGAAAAGCTATTCAAGACAGTGCATTAGCAGCTGGTGCTAGAAGAGTGCAATTAATTGAAGAACCTATCGCAGCAGCAATTGGTGCAGGTCTTCCGATCTCAGAAGCAACAGGATCAATGGTTGTTGATATTGGTGGAGGCACAACAGAGATAGCTGTTATGTCACTTGGAGGTCTTGTTTATTCTAAATCATTAAGAGTTGCTGGAGATGCAATGGATTCAGCTTTAGTTAATTATATGAGAAAAGAATATAACTTAATGATTGGAGATAGTACTGCTGAAAAAATAAAAAAAGAAATTGGTACAGCTATACCATCAAACAGCAATACTTATGCTGTTAAAGGGAGAGATTTAAGATCAGGAACACCTAAAGAAGTAAATATTACTGAAGAAGATTCAGCGGAGGCATTAAATGATATTTTAAAAGAAATGGTGAATGGGATAAAAGATGCTCTTGAAAACACTCCTCCAGAATTATCAGCTGACTTAGTAGATATGGGTCTAACGTTAACAGGTGGTGGAGCTTTATTAAAAAATATTGATAAAAGATTTTCTAAAGAAACTGGATTACCAGTTTTTATAGCAGATGATCCATTAGCATGCGTTGCAATTGGGACTGGAAAAGCTCTAGATCAAGAAGAAACATTCTCTACTATGCTATCTGAATATTAGAAACAATGGAAACAAGCAGAGATGATTTTGTAATTGCATTAAGGTCTGCTTTCTTAAAAAAAGGAACACAGCAAAGATTTTCACTATTAAGTTTAATATTTTTTTCTATAACTTTTTTAGTTTTAGGCAGTTTTAACTTCAAAGCTATAAGTTATGTAGAAAAAACTATTAATGAAATAGTTTATAGATCTTCTTTTATAGTGTCTGGCCCAGAAAAATTTTTAGAAAATAACTACTTTATTATAAAAAGTCATTTAAATTTATATGAAGAAAACAAAAAAAATCTTTCTGAGCTTAAGCGTTTGAGAGGAAAAGATTTATCACAGGAAATTATTATACTTGAGAATATTAAATATAAAAAATTAATTGACGACTACTTCATTGGAGATCATGAGACAGTCGCAAAAGTATTAATAGATAAACAAAGCCCCTTTCTTAGATCTATAATAATTAATAAAGGTAGTAAAAATGACATTGAATTAGGAATGGTCGTCCTAGACGAGGGTTATTTAGTTGGAAAAATAGTAGAAGTTAATTTTTTCACATCAAGAGTTCTGTTAATTTCTGATATTAATTCTAAAATTCCAGTTTCATTACAGCCAGGAGATATTCAGGGAATTATGTCTGGTAAAGATAAACTAGAGGGTGTTTTACAATATGTTAAAGACAAAAATTTACCTGAAATAAATGAGGAAATGCAGGTTATTACTTCGGGTGCGGGTGGAGTATTTAAAAGTGGTATACCAATTGGAGTAATAGAAGATGATAAAAGCCTTGGAATCACTAAGGATAATAAAATAGTTAATTTTCATAAAAATTTTTCTCAGCTAAAATACGTAAAAGTGGCGTCTTATAAGAAAGAACAAAAAGTTTTAGATATATCATCTAAAAACGAGTCAGAAACATTAGAGAATGAAATTGAAGATACAAATCAACAGCAAGAAACTATAAGAATATTAATAGAACAAAAAAAAATAGCTGATGAAATAAGAGTTAAAATTCAAAAAGAAAACGATTTTTTAAGAAATGAGCGTATTAGGTTAGAAAAAGAAAGTGATTTTTTAAAAAATAAAGTTTTAACTGAAAAAAAAATTAATCAAAAAAATAAAACTCAAGATGAAGAAATGAAATTTCTTAAAATGAATCTTTATTATGGACATAAATGTAGAAAAAATTTTATTAACGATGGGTATAAAGTTGGCACAGTTGAGTATAGAAAATGTGTGTTAAGCAAAGGGCTTAAACAGTAAATGGCTAAAATCCAAAAACATAATATTACTCAGAATATACTAAAATATATTCCAATAGCTTTACTTTTTATTTCTGTATTAAATGAGTTTGATTTTAATAATTTAGGATTAATATATTTTTCCTTTAACTTTTCATACATCTTGATTTTTTACTATGGTCTAAAAAAAAGTGAAAGTTTGGGTTATATTTATATTTTTATAGCAGGTCTGTTTAACGATGTAGTTGGAGGAACTCCGATTGGAATAAGTAGTTTGATGTATTTGATTCTTTGTGGTGCTGCTGCTTATCTTAGAAATATCACTTTAAGACCAAGTTTAATAAAAGACTCAATTTTTTTTCTTATAACAATTTTAATTATAAATTCATTGTTATTCATTTACTTAAATTTTATTTTCAATTATGAATTAAATTATTTTGATCAGATAATTAATATTGCATTTACATATTTATTGTATTTTTTATTTGCAAATTTATTTGATTTTTTTGAAAAAAATATTTTAGGCAATAGACATGCTGGGTGAAAACTTTGGTGTAAAAAAAGTTCAAACTATCAATAGAAGAATGTTTATTATTGGTGCAGCTAAGCTCGTTGTATTTACTGGAATAATAGTTCGACTATTTTCATTACAAATTACAGAAAATAAAAAATATTTAACACTATCTGATAAAAACAGATTACGTGAATGGAAATTACCCCCAATTAGAGGTGAGTTTTTAGATTATTTTGAAAATGTTATTGCGGGCAATTTAAAGGTATACCAACTACATGTAATCCCCGAGGAAGTAGAAGACTTTAAGTATTTAATGGTAAGACTAAAAGGTATTTTATCAATAAGTAATAATGAATTTAAAAAAATAATAAAACAAAAAAATAATCAAAAATCCTGGGAAACTCTAATTATTTCTAAAAATTTAACATGGGAGCAGTTCACAAAAGTTAATTATTACCTACATGATTTAGAGGGGGCAAAACCAGTTCTGTCTGTTTCACGCAATTACCCTTTTAATGAAAATTATACACATGTTTTAGGTTATGTAAGTGAAGCCAGCGAGAAAGATATTTTAAATAATGAAATTATAAAAAATACATTTGTACCAGGACTGAAGGTGGGAAAGACTGGTTTAGAAAAAACTTTTGAAAATGAATTAATAGGCACTAACGGGGTTGAAAGATATGAAGTTAATGCTTTTGGAAAAAGAATTAGCCAAGTTGATCATACTAACGGACTAAATGGAAAAACAATCCAACTTACAATTGATACGGAAATTCAAAAACTGTGTAATGAACTTTTAAAAGACATGGCAGGATCTATAAGTGTGATGGATATTTATACAGGTGAAATAGTTGCCATGCAGTCGTCACCATCGTTTGACCCTAATTTATTTCTTTTTGGAATTAACCATGATGACTGGCAATTAATTAGAAATAATCCATTAAAACCATTAGTCAATAAAACTTTATCAGGTTTATATTCACCAGGCTCAACATTTAAACCAATGGTAGCTTTATCTGCATTAGAAAATAGAATTATTGATGAAAATTTTAAAGTTAATTGTAAAGGAAAAATTGAGATGTATGGACAAACCTATCATTGCTGGAAAAAAAAAGGACATGGCATTGTAGATTTAAAAAGTGCAATGAAACAGTCTTGTGATACGTATTTCTATGAGATTGCAAGAAAACTTGGTGTGGATCGATTAAAAGATACATCTCTAAAGTTTGGTCTTGGAAAAAAAGTCTTAGATGAAACATTTAGTAATGAAAAAAAAGGACTAATTCCTGATACTAAATGGAAAAAAAATAATTTAGGAAAAGGTTGGGTTATAGGTGAAACATTAATTACAGGTATTGGACAAGGCTATACTCAAACAACACCACTGCAATTATGTCTTATGACAGCTCAACTCGCAAACGGAGGATTTAAGATTTATCCAAAAATAATAGTAGAAGAAAATGACAAAACCCCTGAAGATATTAAAATTTTAATGAATAAAAATTCTGAAAATCAAGACAAAAAAAATAATGAACTAAAAGAAACAAGTGAGCTTTTAAGTTTTATTAATCAAGAAAAACATGAACGTTTATTTAAAAACTTTAAGAATATAAAATTAGTAAGAGAAGCAATGTTTGCCTCAACCAATGAAGTTAGAGGAACATCTTATGCATCTAGAATTGAAGATCCTAAATATCAATTTGCTGGAAAAACTGGAACATCACAAGTTAAAAGAATTACTAAGGCTGATCGTGAGCTTGATTTGAAAACACTTGATATTCCCTATAATGAAAGAGACCATGCACTATACATAGCTTTTGGACCCTATAAAAAACCAAGATATGCATTAAGTATAGTAATTGAGCATGGTGGATCTGGTAGTTCTACAGCAGCTCCTATTGCAAAGAAACTTTTTAAATTAATTATAGATAGACACGAGTTTAGGGAGCACACTAGGGCTAAAAGAACTATTAAGATATAGATGCAATATAATTCATTTAATACGCAGCCTACATTTTTTCAAAAGATAAAAAATTTTGATTATGTTTTGATAATTTGTATTTTATTACTTGGGTTAATTAGTGCTTTGTCTATGTATTCAACAGATGGAGGGGAAATTCTATTTCATAGCAAAAGTCATATTTCAAAATTTTTAATATTTTTTATAATGATGATTTTTATGTCATTTTTTAATATTAAATTTTGGTATTACTTTGCATATTTATTTTATATCGTAGTTTTATTTCTTCTAGTCTGGGCTTCCTTGTATGGCATTAAAGCTTCAGGCTCACAAAGATGGATCAATTTATATTTTATTAATTTGCAACCATCTGAATTAATGAAAATTGCAATAATAATATGTCTTGCTAAATATTTTCACCGTATACAACTGAATAAAGTTAATAGTTTTCAAGTTATATTTATTGTTCTAGTAATTTTAATTTTACCAATTATGCTCGTTATTACTCAACCTGATTTGGGAACTTCAATTTTAATTGCCTTAAGTGGACTGGTTGTTATTTGGCTTGCAGGAATTAATATTAAATATTTTGTATATTCATTTATAGTTTTATTAATTTCAATGCCTTTTGCTATTGCTTTTTTACAACCTTATCAAAAGCTAAGGGTTTTAACATTCCTTAATCCAGATAGGGATCCTTTAGGTGCGGGTTACCAAATTATTCAATCTAAAATAGCAGTTGGATCAGGAGGATTAACTGGTAAAGGTTTCTTAAAAGGCACTCAAAGTTATTTAGAATTTTTACCAGAAAAACATACAGACTTCATCTTTACTTTATTTGCTGAGGAGCATGGTTTTTTAGGGTCCATAGGTTTGTTATTAATTTATATAATTATTATTTACAGAATATTAAGAATTGGTACGATCTCGAGAAGTTATTTTGCTAAACTTTTTTGCTATGGTTATGGATCTGCAATATTTTTTTATGTTACAGTAAACATGTCTATGGTTTTGGGTTTATTACCTATCGTTGGATCACCATTACCAATTATGTCATATGGAGGATCTTCCATGCTTGCAACAATGATTGGATTTGCAATTGTTATGAGTGCTAAAATTAATCACAAACAGTTGATAGCCTAAGTATTTTAATGCTTTATTTGTCGAATTTGTCGCGATAAAATTTAGATTTAAGAATTGTATAAAGTGTCATGGAAAAAAATTTAAAAATTGGAATTGTGGGTGCTGGTATACAAGGTATTTCCAATGCTTTATTTTTACAAAAAAAAGGTTTTAGTGTAACAATTTTTGATAGAGATGAGCCTGGAAGTCCTGCTGCATCCTATGGTAATGCAGGTCACTTTTCTCCATATGCATCTGTCCCAATAAACAGACCAGATGTTTTAACTGATGTCCCTGCAATGCTTTTAAGCTCTACAGGTCCCCTTGCTCTTAAATGGAACTATGTTCCAAAAATGCTTCCTTGGTTTTTACAATTTATTAGAAACTGTACTATTAAAAGAATGATGCATACTGCTAAAAATATGCATCAAATTTTAGATTTAGCATTACCTGCTTATGATGAATTGTTTGATGAAATAGAACTTGGAGGTTTGGTTGAAAAAAAAGGTATTTTATATATTTGGAATGATCAAAACTTAAAAAGTAGAGAGTTTGAAATCAATGTTAGAGATAAATTAGGTGTTGATCAACAAATAGTAAATCCAAAAGAAATTCATGACTTAGAACCAAATATAAAACCTATCTATCATGGAGGTGTTTATTACCAAAATGGTAGACATGCTAGAAATCCTAAAAAAATTCTTTTAAAACTTTATGATCTATTTTTGAAGAAGGGTGGCAAATTTTTAAAAATGAATATCAAAGACATAAATTTTAACGATGAAAAGCCAGTTATAAAAGCTGAAACACAAAGCTTTCTATTTGATAAAATTGTTATTGCTTGTGGTTCTTTTTCAAAAAAACTAACAGATAATTTAGATGAAAAAATACCTCTTGATACTGAAAGAGGATATCATGTTCATTTTAAAGATTGTGATCATCTTTTAAGTAGACCAGTAATTTTCCAAAACAGAGGATTTGGCATTACACCTATGGAACAAGGACTTAGAGTAGTAGGGACTGTTGAGTTTGGTGGGTTGGATAATCCATTATCAAAATCAAGAGTTAAAAATTTGATTAATAATGCAAAATATATGATGGGTGATTTACCTGGACATGAAGATGAATGGCTTGGTTTTAGACCAACATTACCAGATTACTTACCAGTAATAGGACCTTCAAAAAAACACAAAAATGTTTTTTATTGTTTTGGTCATCATCATTTAGGATGGACATTAGGACCTATTTCAGGAAAAATAGTCTCTGGAATGATTGCTGAAGAAAACACAAACTTAGATTTAAAGCCATATAGCTCTCTTAGGTTTGTCTAAGTGATAAATAAAAACAATGTTGCTTATGTTTTTTTATTTTTTGCAGCTTTATTTTGGTCTGGAAATTTCTTAGTTGGAAAATTTGCAAGCCAATATGAAGTACCCCCATTTTCATTAAATTTTTATAGATGGTTTTTTGCCTGGTTGATCTTGGCACCATTTACGATTCAAGAGATATTAAAAAAAAGAAATTATATTTTAGAAAATTATAAGTATTATATGATACTTGGAATAACGAGTGTCACCATATTTAATTCAATTGTCTATTATTCTCTAAATTTTACTCAAGTGATCAGTGGAGTGTTAATGATATCAACAATACCTGTAATGATTATATTTATTTCTTCAATTTTAAAAATTGAAAAAACTAATACTTTCCAAATATTGGGAGTTGCATGTTCTTTTATTGGAGTAATTTTAATTATAACTAAAGCTAACCTTGGAATATTATTAAATTTAGATTTTAATAAAGGCGACATAACAATGGTTTTTGGAATGTTATCATGGGCTACTTATTCAGCATTATTAAAGAAAAAAAAACATGAACTATCACAATTAACATTATTAGAAGTTGTAATTTCTTTTGGTTTTATTTTTTTGATACCAATTTATTTTATAGAGTATCAAATAGGCTATAGAATTGTTCTTAATCAAAATTTTTATATGATTTTGTTTTATGTAGTTTTGTTTCCAGGCCTTATTTCTTTTATTTTTTGGATAAAAGGAGTCGCTTTAATTGGTGCAAACAGAGCAGGTGTCTTCTTACATATGATGCCTATTTTAAGTGCAATTATGGCCATGATTATTTTTAATGAAAAATTTATGTTTTATCATATGTTGGGTGCAATATTTATTTTAACTGGAATTCTTTTATCAAATAGAAAGATTAAAAATGCTTAAAGTTGCTATCTTAGACGATTACCAAAACGTATCTCATGAATTTGTTGATCTAAAAAAATTATCTGGAAAATACGAATTTAAGATATTTAGTGAACCTTTTGAAGATGAAGCAGATGCTATAGAGCAGTTAGCTGACTTTGAAGCATTATTAATAATGAGAGAGCGAACTCCTATTACTAAAAATTTAATTGATAATTTGAATAGTCTTAAATATATCATCACAAGTGGTTCAAGAAACAAAGCTATAGACTTAACTGCTGCTAAAAAGAGAAGAATTGTAGTTTGTGGAACTGAGATTGATTTTGCTGGTACTACTGAATTAACTTGGGGTTTGATTTTAGGTTTAGCTAGAAATTTTAAAGAAGAAATAGATAATATGTATCAAGGTTATTGGCAATCAACTATTGGTTTTGAACTTAAAGGAAAGATATTAGGTTTAGTAGGATTAGGTAGAGTTGGTTCGCAAGTTGCTAAAATTGGTAAAGCTTTTGGCATGGAAGTTATGGCTTGGAGTGAAAATTTGAATTTAGATACCTGCAAAGAACTTGATGTACTTCCATGTAGTAAAGAAGACTTATTTCAAAATTCTGATTTTATATCCATTCATGTTCAAGGTGGAGAAAGATATAAAGAGCTAATAAAACTAAAAGAGCTAGATACAATGAAAAAAACTGCTTTTTTAATTAATACTTCTAGAGGATCAATTGTTAATGAAGATGATTTAATTATAGCACTATCAACTAATGTAATTGCTGGAGCAGGTCTTGATGTTTATGAAAAAGAACCTTTACCAGAAGGAAACAAACTAAGATTTTTACCAAATGCACTTTTGATGCCCCATGTCGGATATGTAACAGCAGAAAATTATAGTGTGTTTTATACACAAATGATTGAAGGTTTAGAGGCTTGTGTAAATGGTAAGCCAATTCGTATTATTGAAAAATAATGGAGCTACCAGTAGTCAATCATAAAGATTATGTTGCAAAAATTGGTGATGATCACAAATTTCCAATTAATAAATTTGGTGAACTTGCTAAATATTTAATAAATAAAAAAATTGTAAAAAAATTTCACAAACCTTATCCATGCTCATTTGAAACTTTAAATAGAGCTCATTCAAAAAATTATATTAATAATATAAAAAATAAAACATTAGATGAAAATGGAGTAAAAAAAATTGGCTTCCCTTTAGTTGACAGTGTGGTCCAAAGATCTTTAGTTGCAACAGGTGGAACTGTTTTAGCATCAAAACTTGCATTAAATTATGGAATTGCGTGTAACACAGCAGGTGGAAGTCATCATGCAAATTATGATGAGGGAGCTGGTTATTGTGTGTTTAATGATGTAGCAGTTGCTGCACATTATTTATTAGATAGAGGGTTAGCCAACAGAATGTTAATCGTAGATCTTGATGTTCATCAAGGAAATGGAAACTCAGAGATTTTTAAAGATAATAAGCATGTTTTTACTTTTAGTATGCATTCAAAAACTAATTATCCTGCTAAAAAATCTATTAGTGATCTAGACATCGAGCTTCAAGATAACCTTGAGGATGATGCTTATATTAAAACACTTAAATTATATCTCAATAAATTAAATAATGAAAATTTTGACTTTGTTTTTTATATAGCTGGTGTTGATATTCATTTTAATGATCGATTAGGTAAATTAAAAATTTCTGATGAAGGAATAAAAAAAAGAGATGAATTAGTAATAGAAAATTTTTCCTCTAAAAGAATACCAATCTGTGGTGTTTTAGGTGGAGGATATAATAAAGATTTTAATAAATTAGTTGAATTACATTCTTTATTACATCAATCATGTGCTAAATTAATTTAAATATGACTAAAAAAATTAACAAAGATCTTACTGCTGAACAAAAATTAGTTTTATTTGAAGATGGAACTGAAGCCCCGGGTACTAGTGAATTAAATCATGAAAAAAGAGAAGGTAGTTATCACTGTACTAATTGTGATGAAAAGTTATTTGACTCGAATGCTAAATATGAAAGTGGTTCAGGCTGGCCTTCATTCTATCAATCACTACCAGATGCTTTTGAAACTAAAACAGACACTCTATTAGGTTATGAGAGAGTAGAATATCATTGCAAAAAATGTGGTGGCCATCATGGTCATATCTTTGAAGATGGACCAAAGCCAACTGGTAAAAGATACTGTAATAACGGTGTTTGTTTAACTTTTAAGCCAAAATTATAATATTATTTATTAAACTATTTAAGAAGTTCTTGTAGTTTATTTTCTTTTTCTAAAGCTCTAGTTTCATCGTAGCCACCAATGTGTTGATCATCAAAAAATATTTGAGGAATTGTTCTTTTACCATTAGCTTTTTTAATCATTTCATCCATTGCACCGTCAACTGTTGAAATGTTAATTTCTTTATATTTAACGTTGTTTCTAGTTAATAATTTTTTTGCTGCATCACAAAAGGCACAAAGTGGTCCTGTATAAATTGTTACTGATTTCATGACTTATAAATAATCATTCTTTTTAATTTTACTAGTAATTTCTTTTCTTGAATACTCAAATTTTTTTTTGTGCTTAATACTTTTTTGATTAACTCTTTTTCTCCACAATCTAAAAGAAACAGGCTTTATAGATCGTCTCATAATCTTAATTACTTCACCTTCTGTTTTTCCAGTCTTTTTCTCAATTTCCTCAAAAGTGATACGATCTGCCCAAGCAGCCCAAATGATCCAGTCAGGATCTGATATGTGGGGTTCTGGGTTTTTAACTCTAGTTATAGGGGTGTGACCTTTTTTTTTCATAAATCCTCTATTTTCATTATATTTGAAAAAATTGATTAATGCATTTTATTTAGGGTCGTGGTATCTTCAATTATAGATAGTCCATCTTAGCCATCTTTAGCTCCCGGTTTTTTTGGACTATCCTTAAACTTAAAATGCTCCCCTTAAATTATTTCCTTTTTTTACAAATAATCTTATTTCTATTTATTACCCCTGGAACACCTAGAATTGTTATCATTTCTTATTCTATGAATTATGGAGTTCAAAAATGTATTTGGACAGCACTTGGAGACATAACTGCAAACTTTATTCAAGCAACTTTAGTAATTTTTGTTCTAGGATCTTTTTTTGTAGACAATCCAAATTTTTTAAACACTTTTAAGTGGATTGGAATTGCATATTTGCTTTATCTTGCTTATGACATTTATAATTTAAGACCAAAAAATATAAACTCAAATAATATTTCATCAAAAAGTTTTTTTTCTTTTTTTAAAGATGGTTTCTTAGTTGCAGGAACAAGTCCTAAAGCTTGGATGTTTTTTCCATTAATCTTTCCACAATTTATTGATTTTAATTCAAATTATATTGTTCAATTTATAATTTTAATCACAACATACATAGTCTTAGATTTTTTATCTTTAATTGCTTACGCTGTACTTGCTAGAAAATTGATTGTCTGGATAAAAGCAAATCCAAAAGTTATAAATACAATTTCAGCGTGCGTGCTAATAATAATCGCGGTTATAATAGCTTTTATTCAAAAATATTAAGTCGCAATCTTTATTACATACTTGTTTGTTTTTTAATTTCAGAGTTAAATAATTTCTTTAAATTTAAAACTAATAGAGGAAAATAAAAATGAAAATCAGAAATATACTAATTACCTTAGTTTCTGCAATTGCTCTTTTAATTTCAGCTTCAACTATATCTTTTGCGAAGGTTGTTGGGGATAAAATTATTTTAGGTGCAGCTGTTTCATTAACTGGAAAATATTCATCTAATGGTGTTCATACTCAAAACGGCTATAACTTAGCAGTTGAGAGAATTAACAGCATGGGTGGTGTTAAAGTTGGTGGAAAAACTTACAAGTTTGATATTATTTATTACGATGATGAGTCAAACTCTGGAAGAGCAGCACAACTTGCAGAAAGATTAATCCAACAAGATGGTGTTCAGTTTATGCTTGGGCCTTATAGCTCAGGACTTACAAAAGCTATGGCTCCTGTAACTGAAAAATATCAAGTTCCTATGGTTGAAGCAAACGGTGCGTCTAGATCGTTATTCACTAAAGGCTACAAATATTTATTCGCAGTACTAGCTCCAGCGAACTTATATCTTGATGTAGCAATTGATCTTGCTGTTGAAAAAAATGGTGGAAAACCAGTTAAGATTGCAATGGCATTTGAACAAGATGCTTTCTCACAAGATGTGAGATTGGGTATTGTTGAAGCTGCTAAAAGAACAAAGTCAAAAATCATTATTGATGACAAGTTACCAAAAGAACTTAACGATATGGCTGCTACTTTATCTAAAGTAAAAGCTACTAATCCAGACGTTCTTGTAGTTTCAGGTCATACTAAAGGTGCTTTGACAGCTGTTAGACAAATCTCAGAGATGAAAGTCGACGTGAAAATGTTAGCAATGACTCACTGTGATGCTGCTAAATTATCTAAGCAACATGGTAAAGCTTCTGAGTACGCACTTTGTGCTTCTCAATGGCATAAGTCTCTATCTTATACGGACAACTTTTTTAAAGATGGTATGACGTATGATGCAGACTTTACTAAAGCTTTCGGATATGCGCCGCCATACCAAGCTGCTGAGTCTTCTGCTGCTTTATTAGTTTTTAAAGATGCGTTCGAAAGAGCACAATCATTTGATACTAAAAAAGTTAGAGATGCTTTAGCTGCAACTGATATGCAAACTTTTTATGGAAACATAAAATTTGCTGCAGGTGGTCAAAACGTATCTAAGCCAATGGTACTTTTCCAAGTATCATGTAACGATGATGGTAGTAAGTGTGAAAACAAAGTTGTTGCTCCAACAAAATGGGCATCAGCTGAGTTGGTACACCCAATTCCATCTTGGTCAAAAAGATAACACCTAATATGTAAAATGCTCCCTAGTAATAGGGGGCATTTTTTTATAAACATCTAAAGAATTTATGGATTTTCTAATTTTTCAAGCACCTATCTTAATGGTTCAAGCGTCAATGGATGGAATACTTCTTGGTATTTTGTTTGCATTAATTGCTTATGGAATGGCATTACAGTGGGGAGTGATGAATATAATAAATATTGCTCAAGGAGAATTAGTAATCATGGGTGGATACATTGCATATTTCATGTACCTTTCAGGGATACATCCAGCGTTTGGGGTAATCGTATCACCAATCATTATGTATTGCGTGGGTTGGGGAATGTATAAGCTTGTTATCAATAAAGTAGTAGACAAAGATTTGTTCACTTCAATACTTGCAACTTTTGGAATTAGTATTTTAGCTCAGCAATTAATGAATTTTGCATTTGGTGCAGACGTAGTAGTTGCTCAATCAAATTTTGGTACAACAATGTTATTTAACAACTCTGTTACACTTCCAAATGCTAAAATATTCTCAGGAGCAGTTTGTGTGATATCTGCAATTATTCTTGTCATTTATATGAAGAAATCAAAACTAGGTAGAGCAATTAGAGCAACTGCTCAAAATGCAAGAGCAGCAAAAATTTTAGGTGTTGATACTGAGAAAGTTTATGCAGCAACCTTTGGAATTAATGCAGCATTATGTGGAATAGCAGGAGCATGTATTGCAATTACATTCACTCTCCATCCATACACTGGACTACCTTATACAGTTAGATCTTTCATGATCGTAATTATTGCTGGACTTGGAAATTTACCAGCTGTTGCAATATCAGGAATGGGACTTGGTGTATTTGAAGAATGGGCAGATTATCTGCTTGGGACAGAATTTAGAATTGCAGCAGTATTTTCGTTATTAGTCATTATATTAGTTTATAGAAGATTTAAATTAGCTCGAAAAAGAGAGTATTTAAAATAATGAGTAAAAATACACTCCTATACGCAGGCTTAATAATTTTTGGTTTGGCTGGAGCATTCATATTCCCTGCTTACAAACTACAATTATCATTTTTATATATTTTAATTGTTTTAGCTATGACTTGGGATGTTCAAGGTGGACAGATGGGTTACAACACGTTCGGTAATATATTATTTTTTGGTGTTGGAATGTATGTTGCATCAAGCACTCAAATAGCAATGTTCTTTTCACTAGCAGAATGGACAGATGCAGGTGGAGAAAAAACTTTTGTTCATACTATCCCTCAATTTTTTCAAGGTTTTGGTGTTGGTATATTATTAGCAGGAATTATTCCGACAATAATTGCAGGAGTAATTGGTTATGGGATTTTAGGTTTAAGAGGACACTACTTTGCAATTTGTACTTTAGCATTGGGAATTGCTGCTGGAGAAATTGCTGGTGGAATTGAAATAATTGGTGCAGGTCAAGGTATGACAGTTCCAGTTTGGCCAAAAGGTTTTGGATCTAATGCATCATCATCTCAGTTTTTATATTATTTGTGTCTTGCTCTTGTAGTTGTAACTTTTGTTTCTTTGAAATGGGCATACAGCACAAGATTTGGATTAGTTTTAAATGCAATAAGAGATAATGAAGATAAAGCTGAAGCGATGGGAATTCACACAATGAGATATAAGATTATTGGCTGGATGGTTTCAGCATTCTTTGTTGGAATTGCTGGAGGATTAATGGGACATATTAATGGTTATATTGAACCAACTGAGATCGCATTTGCTGGACCAACATTTGGTGTGTTCATGGTTTTAATGGCAATCCTTGGTGGTAAAGGAACTTTATGGGGACCACTTGTTGGTGCAACTATATTCCACTTATTTAAAGAAGGTTTTTGGACCTACTTCTTAGGCTGGCAGTATGTTGCTCTTGGAGTTTTAATTATTGTAATTGTTGTTTATTTTCCCGAAGGTGTAATGGGATGGTTAAGAGAAAAGTATCCTGAAAGATTTGGTGAAGTTGTAGATGAAGCTGATTTAAAAGCACAGGTAGAATTAAAGTAATGGCCATATTAGATATATCAAATGTAAGTAAGTCTTTTGGGGGTGTTAAAGCTAATGTTGATATTTCAATGTCAGTTGATCAAGGTTCAATTGTTGGATTAATTGGTCCGAACGGATCTGGTAAAACCACTCTATTTAATTCCATTGTAGGAACTTACCCAATCGACAATGGTTCAATTAAATTTGATGGCACAGAAGTTTCAGAACTGCCAGTTCCTGTTGTTGCAAAGCTTGGACTACTTAGAACTTTTCAACAAACAAGAATTTATGGAAAATTAAACTGTATTCAAAATATGCTAATCAGTCATAAGCCAGAAAATGATGGAATATTAACAGTATTTCAAAAAATACCTTCTGATTTAACAGATAAGGCTGAAACATTATTAAAATTTGTAGGACTTCATCAAAAAAGAAAGCTTAGAGCAGGAGATCTTTCTTTTGGACAGCAAAAACTACTAGAACTTGCCATGGCACTAATGAATGAACCTAAAATGCTTTTATTAGATGAACCAACAGCTGGGATAAACCCTACTTTAATTAATGGAATTATTGAACGTTTGATAAGTGTTAATAAAGATTATGGAATTACTTTGTTAGTTATAGAGCACAATATGAAAGTAATTATGAATTTAGCACAAAGAGTTTTTTGTTTAGCACACGGTCAAATGTTAGCAAATGGAACTCCGGATGAAATTAAAAATGATAAGCGTGTGCTAGACGCTTACTTGGGAGCACAATAATGTCAAATCAATACGATGTATTAGGTAAAGCACCAGGGCCAGAAGATTTACAAAAATTATCTCCAGATAATATTCACTTAACTATAAAAAAATTATCAGCTGGTTATGGCAAAATGGAAATACTTCATGATTTTAATTTAAATGTAAGTAAGGCTCAGTCACTATGTTTGATCGGACCAAATGGTGCAGGAAAATCTACAATACTTCATTCTATTTATGGATTTACAAATATTTTTTCAGGACAAATAGAAATTGATGGAAAAGAAATTACCAACTTAACTCCAGCTCAAAAACTTACTTCATGTGGAATTGCTTATATACTTCAAGATAATTCTGTTTTTCCAGATATGACTGTTGAAGAAAATTTATTGATGGGTGGTTATTCCAAAGAAAATACTGATGAGTCCCATGAAGAAGCAGAAAGAATTTTTGAAAAATATGAACGATTAAGAAATAGAAGAAATCAACCTGCTAAAGTTTTATCAGGTGGAGAAAGAAGATTATTAGAAATTTCTAGAGCACTAGTTATGAAGCCATCGGTATTACTAGTTGATGAACCATCTATTGGATTGGAGCCAAGATATATTGATATGGTTTTTGAAATTTTAAGAGATCTACAACAAACAGAAAAGAAAACAATTATTTTAGTAGAACAAAATGCCAAAAAAGGATTAGAGTTTGCAGATATTGGTTACGTTTTAGTATCAGGACAAACTGCGATTGCTGGTAAAGGGGATGATTTATTAAAAAACCCTGATGTCGGTAGATTATTCCTTGGAGGTTAATGATTAATAAAGAATTTTTCTTTAAAGGTTTCAAATCAATTCTAGCGCCAGACAGCCCAGCCCTTGCACTTGGTTGTTGTTTTATCGCTATCGGTGCACTTCTTAAAAATTTAGGCTTTAATATTCAGGAAAGTATTCTTTCGACAATGCTTACTTATGCTTTGCCAGGTTCATTGGTTATGGCAGAGTCACTATTAGTTGGAGCATCATTATTAAATATTTTTTTAGCAGTATGGTTTGTTAATGCACGACTTTATCCAATGGCAGTTTCTTTATTTCCATTAATGATGCATAAAAGCCAACCTAAGTGGAAATATTATTTTTCATGTCATTTTATTGCTGTGTCGGCATGGTTGATAATGAAGAGTAATTATAAAAGTATTGAAAAAAAACACAGAATTGATTTCTGGATTGGAATTGGTTGTGCAACCTGGACAACAGCTGTAATTGGGACTTTCATTGGATTTTATGCCTCAGATTATTTGGATAAAAATATGATGATGGGTCTAGCAATTTTAAATCCAATTTATTTCTTATGTATGATGGTGGGTGCAATGAAAACTGTTCAAATTACAGCTTCAGTAATTCTAGGTTTAGCGCTGGGTCCAATTTTTTATTTTTTATCTCCTGAATGGTCAATTTTATTAGGTGGTTTTATTGGTGGAACTATTGCTTATTTTATAGGAGAATTAAATGTCAACTAGTGTAGTTCTTGCAATTTTAGTTACATCTCTTGCCACTTTCTCATCTAGGTTACTAGGGGTAATTTCCTCTGAGGGAATAAAAGAAACTTCAAAATTATTTAGATATTTTAATTGTCTTGCATACTCAACTTTAGCAGCACTGATTGCTAGAACAATTATTTTTCCTGTAGGAGTTATGTCTGATGCGAGCTATTTAAGTAGACTCATTGTAGTTTTATTTTGTTTATTTATATTTTTTATTTCAAAAAGAAATTTTGTTTATCCAACAGTAATTTCTGCTATTATGATGACATTACTAAGTAATTACTTATAATGGAAAAAATTTCTGGATTAACAATAACTGAGCACCAAAATTCAAAAAGGATAATTGATATTAAAATTGAAGATGAGATTTTAGATAAATTAATTTTTCCATTCAATAAGTTTGATATTACCGCTTTAGAGTACAAACCATTTACTCGTTTTACATTAGCAAAAAGCTTAGATGAGCTTACATCTAATGAATTAAGCAAGCTTATGAATAAGATAATAAGAGACCGAGAAACAGGTTGCTTTATTATTGGACCCAAGAACCTTAATTCTAAGATTAATCATACTTTTTTAGTTAAGCTATCAACTGCTATTGCTCATTTGATTGGAATTCCAAACCATGACTCTATGGCTGGAAAATATTATGCAAGATTTATTGTTAAACATGAGGACAAAAGTGACTCGTATTTAAGAAAAGCTTATACGAATATGGACCTTCATACAGACGGAACTTATGTCAAAGAAGTTACAGATTGGTTGTTAATGACTAAAATTGATGAACAGAATGTAGAGGGTGGAGAGACAGCAATGTTACATCTAGATGATTGGGAACATTGTGGGGATTTATATAGTGATCCAGTAGGCAAGCAGAATTTTATTTGGGGATCACCAAAAAGTAAAAATATAGACTACAAGGTAGAGCATCCAGTGTTTTCGTCTGATGAAAACGGCAAACCTAATATTTCTTATATAGATCAATTTCCTGAGCCTAAAAATATGGAACAAGGTAATTTCTTGCAGAGATTATCGGATGGCTTAGAAGAAAGTAAAAATAAAACTATTACTAAATTACCTGTTGGATCTGCAATAATTGCTAATAATTACTTTTGGCTGCATGGAAGAAAACCTTTTAAAGAAAATAAAGATTTAAGTAGAGAACTGTTGAGAATTAGAGGTTCTTTTTTTATTAATTAATTCACTAATATCACTATAAAGTAACTATATTTATGAAATTAGGCTTTATAGGAACAGGTAAAATTACATCTGCAGTGGTCACTGGTATTTGCAGCTCTAGTATTTCATATAAAAAAATAATCATTTCTAATAGAAATAAATCTACATCTAGCATATTAAAAAAAAATTTAAAAAAATAAGTATTAACAAAGATAATCAGGAAATAGTTAATTCATGTGATTGGATATTTTTATCAGTAACCCCAACAGTGGGTGAAAAGATTATTAAAAATTTAAAGTTTAGATCAAATCAAACTATAATTAGCTTCATATCAACAATTACTTTAGCTCAACTTAAAAAAGCTATTAAAGTAAAAGCTAAAATAGTAAGAGCAATACCGCTACCACCAATATCTTTAAAAAAAGGACCAGTACCCATTTGTCCTCCAAATAAAAAAGTAAAAGATTTTTTTAATAAAATTGGAACTACTGTCGAAATCAAAAATGAAAAATCATCAATTAATTTTTGGTCAACATCTGGAATGATGGCTCCATTTTATGAACTATTAAGAGTGATGACTAATTGGTTAGTCAAAAGAGGAGTTAAGCGAAATGATGCACAAAAATATATAACATCTTTATTTTTAGCATTATCTGAAGATGCAGTTGTGCATTCTAAAAATGATTTAAAATATTTAGTAAAAGAATCTCAAACACCTAAAGGATTAAATGAACAAGGTGTTAAAGAACTAACAAAAGCTGGTTTTTATAAATCTTTAGAGAAAACTCTCAATAGTATACATAAAAGATTAAATAAATAAATTTTCATGGATCAACAACAGAATATTTTACAAATTAAAAATCTATCTAAATATTTTGGAGGATTGGCTGCAGTTTCAGATTGTTCTTTAAAAATTAAGAAAGGTTCTATTACAGGAATTATTGGACCTAATGGATCAGGCAAAACTACTTTATTCAATTTAATTGCAGGAAACTTGAAAGCATCAAGTGGAAAAGTTTTACTCTATGATGAAGATGTAACAAATGTTCCTTCATATGAACTATTTTCAAAAGGAATATTAAGAACTTTTCAAATAGCACATGAATTTACCAATCTTTCTGTTCTTGAAAATTTGATGATGGTACCAGCAAATCAGTCTGGTGAAAAATTAATGACAGCTTTACTGAAACCAAGTCTAGTTAGAACTGAAGAACTTGCTGTAAAACAAAAGGCTCAGGATGTAGTTGATTTTTTAAATCTAACTCATTTATCAAATGAATTAGCTGGAAATTTATCTGGTGGCCAAAAGAAATTACTAGAACTTGGACGAACTATGATGGTTGATGCAAAATTAGTATTACTTGATGAAGTAGGAGCTGGTGTTAACAGAACGCTACTTAAAGATCTGGGGACTGCAATTCTTAAGTTAAATAAAGAAGAGGAGTACACATTTTGTATGATCGAGCATGATATGGAATTTATAAGCAGATTATGTGACCCAGTTATTGTTATGGCTGAAGGGTCAGTTTTATTTGAAGGAACTGCTGAAGACGCTAAGAAAGATGAAAAAGTTATTGAAAGTTATTTAGGTAGAGGATCAAAAATAAAGGATGAAAATTAATGGCTTTTTTTGAAGGTTTAAAAATGACAGGTGGTTATGGTAATGGACCTGATATCATTAATTCTTGTTCGGTTGATGTTAATAGAGGAGAGATAGTTTCAATTCTTGGACCTAATGGTGCAGGTAAATCAACTGCTATGAAAGCATTGCTTGGTCTTTTAAGTTTAAAATCAGGTTCAGTAGTAATTGATGGAAAAGATATTTCAAAACTTTCACCACAGGATAGAGTAAAAGAAGGTATTTCGTTTGTACCACAAACTAAAAATGTATTTTCTGGAATGAGTGTTGAAGAAAATTTAGAAATGGGTGCTTATTTAAGAGATGATGATTACCAAGAAATCATAGAAGAAATTTATGAACTCTTTCCAGTATTAAGAGAAAAAAGAAATCAGCTAGTAGGTGAATTATCTGGAGGCCAAAGACAACAGGTAGCACTTGGGAGAGCATTAATGATAAAGCCGTCTGTATTAATGTTAGATGAGCCTACAGCAGGAGTTTCTCCAATTGTAATGGATGAATTATTTGATCATATAATTAAAGTTAAAAGAACTAATGTTGCAATTTTAATGGTTGAACAAAATGCTAAGCAAGCACTTAATATTTCTGATCGAGGATATGTACTGGTTACTGGTGAAAATAAATATTCAGGAACAGGAATAGAATTATTAAATGACCCAAGAGTAAGAAGCTCTTTTTTAGGTGGATAGTATGGATTTTTTAAACGCAATTATATTATTATTAAATTACATTTTTGTACCAGCACTTACTTATGGCTCACAACTAGCACTAGGTGCAATATTTGTAACTTTAATTTATGGAATTCTACGATTCGCAAACTTTGCAACTGGAGACATGATGGCTTTTGGTACAATGGTTACTATTTTAATTACTTGGTACTTTCAATCAATAGGCATCTCTTTAGGTGTTTTACCAACAGCTCTTCTTGCCATACCTTTTGCTATAATTTTTATGATTGGCTACATGCTCTTTATAGATAAATTTGTATTTAGGTATTATAGAGTTCAAAAAAGCCCACCAGTTCAACTTGCGATGGTTAGTATTGGTGTAATGTTTGTAACACAAGCTGTGGTTAGAATAATAATTGGTCCATCAGACAGAAGATTTTTTGATGGAGAAAAATTTATTATTAAAGCAAGTGAATTTAAAGAGATGACAGGACTTAATGAGGGGTTAGCTATTAAATCTAGTCAGGTAATAACTGTATTTGTAACACTTGTATTGGTTTCAATTTTATTCTGGTTTTTAAACAAAACTAAAACAGGAAAAAGTATGCGTGCTTATTCGGATAATGAGGATTTAGCTTTATTATCAGGGATAGATCCAAAAAGAGTAGTTATGATTACATGGATTATTGCTGGTATTTTAGCAACTATTGGTGGAGCTTTGTATGGTTTGGACAAAAGCTTTAAACCATTTACCTACTTTAATAATATGCTACCAATTTTTGCTGCTGCAATTGTTGGTGGTATTGGAAACCCTTTTGGAGCATTTTTAGGAGGGTATGTCATAGCTTTTTCAGAAATATTCCTCACCTATGCTTATAAAAAATTCTTTATGTATGTTTTACCAGAAAGTATGGAGCCAGAAACATTAGTGCAATTATTATCTACTGATTATAAATTTGCTGTATCATTTTCTATATTGGTGATCGTTTTGCTTTATAGACCAAATGGAATATTTAAAGGGAAAGTATTGTGAGAAAGCACTTAAATGTAATTACAGCCTACGCAATAATGATGGGTTTAATTATCTTAGTTGGAATATTTCAATCATGGAATGTTGCTCTATCAATTTTTAATATGTGTTTGATTTCTGCAGTGATGACCATGGGTGCAAACATTCAATGGGGATATGCAGGCCTAATTAATTTTGGTCTCATGGGTTATGCAGCATTAGGTGGATTGGCTGCAGTTTTAATATCAGCCCAACCAGTACAAGAAGCGTGGGTTGCTGGGGGTTTTAATATTTTAATGTGTTTGTGGTTGATAGTGGCGATGATATTTGCAATTCGATTTGTATTAAAATATTTTGAAAAATCAAAGTTTAGAACTTATGGTATTGCGGCAATTATTATTGCTGGAATTGTTATTATAAGAATAACATCAGAGTCAAGCATTGAAGCTATTGAAAGTGTTAATCCTGCAACCACAGGGTTTCTTGGTGGATTAGGGTTGCCAATTATGTTTTCTTGGATTGTTGGTGCTTTTTTTGCGGGAGGTCTAGCTTTTGTAGTTGGAAAAGTTGCACTAGGGTTACGTGCAGATTATTTAGCTATTGCAACACTACTTATTTCTGAAATTGTTATAGCTATTATTAAACATGAAGATTGGTTAACAAGAGGTGTTAAAAATGTCATTGGATTGGATAGACCAGTACCTTATGAAGTTGAACTTCAAACAAAAGAATGGTTTATAAATCTAGTTGCAAAGTTTAATTCAGGTAAATTAGATTTAATTGCAAGTATTTCTGATAAACAAGCAGCTCTTAATCAATTAGTTATTGAAGGATCATCAGTATTTGTAAAACTTTGTTATTCAGGATTGTTTTTAATGGTGGTTATAGCTCTTTTAATAATTACTCAAAAAGCTCTTTATTCTCCATGGGGAAGAATGATGAGAGCGATCAGAGATAATGAAGAAGCAGCAAATGCAATGGGTAAAAATGTTGTTAAACAGCATTTGTTAATTTTTATTTTAGGTTCAGCAATTGTTGGAATTGCTGGTGCAATGTTAGTTACTCAAGATGGTTTATTTACACCAGGTAGCTATAGGCCAATGAGGTATACTTTTTTAATCTGGGTTATGGTTATAGTTGGAGGAAGTGGAAATAATTTTGGTGCTATATTAGGTGGTTTTGCGGTCTGGTTTTTATGGATTGAGGCAGCGCCAATAGCATTATTCTTAATTAATCTATTTACTGCAGGTTTAGCAGACACACATTCATTAAAAATTCATTTAATTGAAAGTGTTCCATATTTTAGGTACCTAATGATGGGAATGGGTCTCTTATTAATCATGAGATATCGTCCTAAAGGTATACTTCCTGAGAAAATCGAAATAAAATAAATATATTATGAAATATATTATACTCGGAGCTGCAGTAGCATGGGCTATGTACATCGGAGATAAATATTTTTTTTAATGAATAAGAATTTATGGTTGCTGATTTTAAGTCAAGTCTTTGCTTTCACACCAGCACCTGTAACAGTTTTTTTAAGCGGAATAATTGGTTCTCAATTTAGTCCAGTAAAGTTTTTAGCAACTTTACCGATGGCTTTATCAATTGTAGGTATAGCTATTTTTGCAACTTTTGCAGCAAAGGTCATGAGTATAATTGGACGGAGAGTAGGCTTTATACTTGCCTCTGTAGTAAGCTCTTTGTCATCTCTATTAGCTGCTTACTCAATAGTTAATGAAATTTTTATTCTTTTTAATTTTTCATGTTTTTTACTTGGAGCAGGAGGAGCCTTTAGCCATCAATATCGTTTTGCAGCTGTTGAAACAGTAAAAAAAGATATGGCACCAAAAGCAATATCAATAATATTATTAGCAGGAATAGGCTCAGCTTTTATAGGCCCAAATGTTGCCAATATAACAAAAGATATCATAGCTGAACATTTATATGCTGGATCTTATATTGCACTTGCAGCTTTAACTCTTACTTCAACAATTTTTTTATTATTTTATGAAGATGGGCATAAACCAAATCGTGTTAACAAAAAAATTAAACGTAGTTATTTAGAATTAATTTCTCAACCAAGGTTTCTACAGGCTTTAGTGGCTTCTTCATTTGCTTATGCTGTGATGTCATTTTTAATGACTGCAACTCCAATAAGTATGCATGTAATGGAAAAAATAAGTTTAACTAAAACAGGGTTTGTAATTCAACTTCATATTGCAGCAATGTTTTTACCATCACTAGTTACAGGCAATTTGATAAGAAAATTTGGTCATAGTAAAATTATGTATGCAGGAGTTGCTTTATTTTTGATAACAATTTTGACTAGTTTATTTGAGCAAAACTTTGTTAATTATTTAATCGCTCTGATATTTTTAGGATTTGGTTGGAATTTTTTATTTATATCTGGAACGAGTTTATTAGTTTTATCTTATAGGGAAGATGAAAAATTTAAAGCACAAGGCTTTAACGATTTAATTGTTTATTCTATTCAAGCAGTAGCAAGTTTATCAGCAGGAGTTTTTTTAACTTTAACAAGCTGGAAAACAATGAATTTAATTTGTTTAATTTTTTTAGCTATAATCATTTTAACAACATTAAGAGCAGATTTTAGAGAAAGAAAATAAAATGGATTTTTTATCTTATTTTCAACTTAGTTTAATAGAAATATATTATGTAATATTTATAGTATTTATTGCATCTATAATAAGAGGTTTTAATGGTTTTGGTTTTTCTGCAATATGTATATCTGGTTTTTCTTTTATACTTCCAGCTATTGAAATAGTTCCAATTATCCTGGCATTAGAAGTAGTTATTAGTATTTTTATGGTTCCATATATTTGGAACAAAATTGACTGGAGATTTGTTTTCAAAATATTATTAGGAATAATTATTGGTTCCCCAATTGGCCTTTATTTACTGAAGTATTTAAATCCACAAACAACTCATTTATCCGTTTGTTTATTAGTGATATTTTTTTCAATTTTATTAATGAAAGGATTTTCTAATCAAAAAATTAATAATAATTATGGAAAATTTTTTACAGGTATAATTTCTGGAGCATTAAATGGTCTTACAACATTAGGTGGTATGCCAGTAGCACTTTTTTTATTAATTACAAGTATTCAACCAGCAGTAATTAGAGGTTCGTTAGCAGCTCTATTTTTTTTAACAGATATTTATGCATTTGTTCTAAGTTTTTTTTCAGGAATTGTTGATATGACAACTATTTATAGAGTAATTCTATTAATTATAATTTTACCACTAGGAGTTTTTATTGGGGATAAATTTTTTGTTAAAAGTAAGGAAGAAACTTATAGAAAAGTTGTATTTTATTTTCTAATAATTATTTCAATTATTGGAGTCTTAAGAATTATTAGTAATTTTTAAATAAAAAAAACCCCCAGCAATTTTCACTGCTGAGGGTTTTAAAATTAAGATTTTAATTATCTTTGTTTTTTATTTTTGAATTTTCCGCCTTTGATTTCTTTCTCTAAGAAAGAACCTTCAGCTTCACCTACACTAGTAAAAGAAACTCCAGTTGCACCCTCGTAGTCAACTTTTTTACCTTTAGCTAGTAAGTCTAAACCTTTTTTAAGTTCACCTGGATAAATTTTAGTTCCAGGACCGTTAGCAACATCCATTACATTTTTAGCAATAGAAGCTCTATCAGCTGATCCACCGGCTTGTATTGCAAGAACAATTAAAGCTCCAGCATCATAAGACTCACCCGTGTAAGGTCCTGATGAATCAATACCAGCAGCTTTAGCAACAGATGCAAAAGTACCTGCTGTTTTTTTGTTCATTGAACCAGGCATTGAACCAAAAGATTTATTTAAATCTTTTCCAAATGCATCAGTCAATGAGTCACCAATCATACCATCTGATAAAATAAATTTATCAAATGCACCAGAGTCTAAAGAACCTTGTATAATTCCTTTTCCACCTTGGTCAAGATAACCAATTACTGCAACTGCATCACCACCTGCTGAAGCTAATGTAGCTACTTCAGATGAGTAATCAGCTTTTCCATCTTCATGAGCTGATACAATAGTTACTTTAATGCCATGAGCTTTTACTGCTGCCGCATAAACGTCAGCTAAACCTTTTCCATAGTCATTATTTGTGTAAGTAATAGCAACACTCTTAACTTTTCTGTCTTTAGTAATGTCAGCTAAAATTTGTCCACCTCTAGCATCAGAAGGAGCCGTTCTAAAGAAGAACCCTTTATCGTCTAAAGTTGTAAGTCCTGGTGAAGTCGCTGATGGTGAAATCATTACCACACCGTTTGGAACAGCAACATTAGATGCGATTGCACCAGTCACACCTGAACAGTCAGCACCCATAATAGCTGCTACACCCTGTGCAATAACGCCTTCAGCTGCCGCTGTTGCTGCTGCTGAGTCAACACAAGTTGAATCTGCTCTTACTACTTCAATTTTTTTTCCACCTAATAGCGAACCAGAGTCAGAAGCTTCTTTAAATGCAAGCTCTGCAGAAGCAGCCATAGCTGGTGTTAGAGATTCAATAGGACCAGTAAATCCTAAGATAATTCCCATTTTAATCGCGTGTCCGTCTGCGAATGCGTTTGATGTGAAAGTTGACACAAACATAAATGCAGCAATAAATAGTTTTTTCATTATTTTCCTCTTTGATTGTTAACAATTTATAAAAAGCTAATTAAATTATGATTAATCTAATAATTCAATGAGTAAATTATCTTATTTTATGAAGTAAATAGACTGAACCTAGCACAATTATACCACCAATAAGGAATAAAATTGTGGGTATCTCTCCAAAAATTAAAAAAGTTAACCCAATTCCAAAAATTGGAAATAATGAGTAAGAGGGGAAAATTTGACCAACAGTATAAAATTTATATAAATAGAACATCAGTAAGTGAGCACCTAAGGACACAACAACAGCCTGATAAAATATTAAAAGCCAAGTATTAATATTTATTGATTTAATATTTGTGATTGCATCACCTTCAATAAAAAAAGATAGGATTAGTAATATTATAAATCCAAACAAACCTGTAAATGCATTTGTTAAACTGACATCTAAATCTTTTAACTGTCTTGAGTAAACTTGAGCCAAACCAAAAGATAATGCCATTAAAGCTGCATAAAATAATCCTAGCAAATTATTAGCTAATTTTGGGTCAAAAAATATTATTAAAATTCCAACAAAAGAAGTAAAAATTAATATCCATTTTTTTGAACTTATATTTTCATTTAGCATGATAGAGCTTGCCATAACACCAAAAGGAATTGCAAGTTGTGATCCCACAATTACTGGAGAGATAATTGATGAGTAATAAAGAGATAGTGTCATAAACACATAAACCATAACACCCATAGAAATAGAAAAAGCTATTAGTGAGGGCATATATTTTTTTTCAGGTATTCTAAACTTCCAAAATGGTATTAATAAGATTAATACAATTCCCATTCTAAGAGATGCCATTAGAATAGGAGGTATAGAGTCGTTCAATGCCAATTTTGTAATTGGAAAAGCACTTCCATATGCAATAGCTATAAAAAGTAAAATTAATAAATGTTTGAAAGGCAACCTGTTATCCCATTGTGAATGGGTCTAACATCGGTTTATCCGAAGAATTATACCATGTTGTTTTTATTCTTGTATATTCTTTAATAGACTCGATCCCTGCTTCTTTTCCATACCCACTATCCTTGATTCCCCCAAATGGAGCCATGGGTGAAATTAGCCTGTATGTATTTACAAATACTATTCCAGCTCTTACTGCCTTTGAAACTCGCATGCTTCTTCCAAGGTTTGATGAATAAACTCCAGAGGATAATCCATATTTATTATCATTCATTAATTTAATAGCTTCTTCCTCCGTATCAAACTTCATCACAGATAATACTGGACCAAATAATTCATTTTCAGCAGTAGGTAAATTATGATTTTCGCATTCAATTATTGTAGCTGGAAAATAATAACCTTTATTAGATGTATCTGATCTTTTCCCTCCACATCTAATTTTTCCTCCTTGTTCAATGGTAGCTTCAATATTTTTTTCTATATTTTCTAATTGTTTAAAACTATTTAAAGGCCCCATTTGAGTATCTTTATCCATTGGTGCACCCAGTTTTATCTTTTCTGCTTTTACTACTAATTTACCTAAAAATTCATCGTATATCTCAGACTGGATATAAAGTCTTGATCCAGCAATGCAACTTTGACCACTTGCACCAAAAATCCCAGCAGTAATACCATTAAGTGCATTTTCTTGTTCAGCGTCATTAAATACCACAACAGGACTTTTTCCACCTAGCTCTAAGCTTACTTGAGATAAATTTTCAGCAGAATTTTTTACAATATGTTTTGCAGTTTCTGGGCCACCAGTGAATGCAATTCTTTCCACAAGATTATGCGTGGTTAGAGCCTTACCACAAGGCTCACCTAAACCGGTGATTATGTTAACTACTCCTTTTGGTATTCCTGATTTTTCAACTAATTTTGCAAATTCTAACAAAGTTACAGGCGCAAGCTCAGATGCTTTTATTACTACCGTATTACCCATTGCCAAGGCAGGTGCAAGTTTTACAGCGGTTAATAACATTTGAGAATTCCATGGAATAATTGCAGCTACTACCCCAATAGGTATTCTGGTTGTTGTTACTTGCATATCTGGTTTATCTATTGGTACAACTGTTCCTTCAACTTTATCTGCAAGACCTGCAAAGTAATCATAGTACTCAGCAATATAATTAGCTTGTGTTTTGGTTTCTCTAAAAATTTTTCCTGTATCGATAGTTTCTATAGTTCCAAGATGTTCAGCATTCTCTCTCAGTAAGTTTGCTAGAGACCTTAAATATTTAGCTCTTTTCCTTGGATGTAAATTAGACCAGGAGTTATCAAAAGCTTTTTGTGCAGCCTTTACTGCTTTATCTACATCTTTTTCATTTGCCTCAGGTACAGTTGCCCAAACTTCATTATTCTCTGGGTTTAAAGTTTCAATAGTTTTACCAGACTCAGAGTCAACCCATTGACCATCTATGTACATTTTAAAGTTTTGAATTTTTGTCATTTAATTATTAATAAAATTTTTAAGATTTATATTAACATCATCTGCACACTCTATACTACAAAGATGTTTTCCATTATTTATCTCAGTAAAACTTGAGTTTATTAAATCATTAGATAAAGATTTTGACATCTCAACAGTTGAACCTAAATCATCTGATCCTGTCATCACCAGAGTTTTAGTTTTAATATTTTTAATCATATGGATATCATCTTGATGATAAGCAAATAGTTTATAGGCTTTTAAAAAATTTAAATGATCTTCACCTTCTTTTGTCAAAACTTTTATAAATTGATTATAAATTTCTGGATGGTCGTTTAAGTATTGATCTGTGAACCATCTTTTTAGTGCCTGCCTTGAAATAGGTTTATTCAACTTAGCTTGCTCAAATCTTTCTATGACTAAAGCTCTTTGTTCTTTTGTTCTTTTATATGCTGTTCCTATTAATGTAAGGCTTTTTAATTTATCTTGAAATTTTGAAGCAAAATCTAATGCAATTAATGAACCTAAAGAGAAACCTACAAGATTAATTTTATCAATTTTTAAAAACTTTAATAAACAGTCTAGTTGATCTGAAAAATCATTTAATGTGATCTCTTCTTTATTGTAAGGAGTTTTTCCGTGCCCTAATAAATCATAGGTAATTATTGAATGATCACTTAAGGAATTAACTTGAGAGTCCCACATTTTTTGATCTAGACCAACACCATGAACAAAAACTAATGGTTCAGTTTTATTATCAATGAAAGAATGATAATTTTGATTAGGATCAAAATTGTGTGGCATTAATTTATTTAGGATCTAGTCCCATTTCCTTCATATCTTGATATCTATCGCCGGTTCTAGCATGAGCTCTACCACTTGATGCACCACCTATTGCTATAACTATTTCATCGTCAAAAGGGGCATCGTGTATAGTAAATTCATGTGTAAGATAATAAGGCCTTAGACCAGAATCTGTTTTATGCATCATCGGAATTGACATTTTAGAACCAGCAGGACTTCTTGTGTTCGTGAAACTTAAATAAGATGTTCCACCAACAGCATCTCTAAATTTATTACCAAACCTTAAAGTGTGGATAAATGCAGATGCATGTTCAATTTCACCATTAAGTCCAACAGTTCCAGCCTTACCATAAGCTAAAATTTTTTCAGGAGAGCCCATTTCTTTTATTAATTCAGAGACAAGAATAGTACCTAATTTGGGAGCTAAATCTAAAATGATTGGTTTTAAGTCTTCAACAAAACCTTTTCCATGCCATGGATTTTTAAATACAGCAGCAACCGAAACTAGTAGAACAGGTTCCTTAGCTTCTTTACCACCTTCAATAAAAGTTTTATCAACAAATTTTGCAAATTTTCTAAGTTCTAGTTTCATTAACTTACTTTCTCTATATTTGAATTATCTAAATTAATTTTTGGTATTACTTCATCATTAAACAGTTTTATACTTCTCATGCAAGCATCATGCTTTATACCAGGAAAGTTAGACCATACTTGCAAGTTTTGTAAATTTAATTCAGATTTTAATTCATTTATTTTATTAATCACATACTCAGGTGTTCCAAATAATAAATTTCTTTTATGCAAAAAGTCATAGTTCAACAGATCTAATTTATGCTTTGTTTCTGGTAAATCTTCATCTGGATTCATATGATTTCCCAATCCTCTCCAATGACAAACCCATTTCATATAATTAATAATATGTTCACCAGCCATTTTTTCTGCTTCTTCCATAGTTTCTGCTACAAACATATCTCTAACTAAAGATACACCTTCTCCTAATGGTACATCTCTATTTTCTGCTTTAGATTTTGCATCTCTATAAATTTCAAATCTTTTCTTTAAAGCTTTAACAGTAGGTATCCACATTATAGTGTTTAATCCATTTTGAGCTGCCCATTCAATCGATCTCGCTCCATCAACTACTTGCCATATAGGAGGGTGTGGTTGTTGCATTGGTTTTGGAACAACGCTAATTTTTTTTATTTCACTTGTTTTTGTATCTAAAAATTTATCGCTAGGTGGGCTCATGTCATGTTGCCAAGTAAAACCAGGAGTAGGATATGTATAAAACTCACCCTGATGACTAAAAAATTCCTCAGTCCAAGCTTTTTTCATGATTGATAAAGACTCATCAAATAATCTAAAATTTTTAGCTTGATCTTTTAGGTCAGCCTCTTTGTTCATATTGATAGCTTCTCTTCCATAAATTCCTCTTCCAATACCAAC
The DNA here is from genome assembly GCF_012276695.1 of Candidatus Pelagibacter giovannonii. Lineage (GTDB taxonomy): Bacteria > Pseudomonadota > Alphaproteobacteria > Pelagibacterales > Pelagibacteraceae > Pelagibacter > Pelagibacter giovannonii. The sequence continues at coordinate 1,223,931 of NZ_CP038852.1, forward strand.
ATCAACTCTCCCTCCAGACAATTGATCTAGCAAAGCTATGTCTTCAGCTAGACGAATAGGATTATGAAATGTAATTACATTGCAAGCTTGACCTATTCTAATTTGTTTTGTTCTGGCTGCAGCATCAACTCCCATCATCAGTGGGTTGGTACAAGATTCCATTCCTTCATGATTGAAGTGATGCTCTGTATACCAAATAGAGTCCCAATTATTTTCATCACAGTAACTAGTGATTTCCTGGGTTTCGTTTAATAATTGATTGTATGGTTTATGATTCCAATTAGTAGTGTTACAAAAATATCCAAATTTCACTCAAACCTCCTTAAATAATTAAATTTAAAGACGACTGATCCCACTTTCGTATTCTTTAGTACCGTTTAAACCTTAAGTAACGACGAGTTATGTACGCTTTTCCTAAACTCTATTTTAACTAGACTCCTAATTCAATATATATTTAATCAAAATATTGCAGGTAATTTATGAAATTAAACAAAGTAGAGCCAAAATATATTTCAAAATCCAATCCAAGAATTGGTCTTATAACACTGGGTAGTGATTTTAGAATTGAAAAGGATTTTAATAATATGATCTATGGAAGAGACATTGATCTCTATGTAAATAGAATTCATTGCTACAATCCATTAACCAATGAAACGTTAGCTAAGATGTCAGATGACATTACTGATGTTACAAAAGATATTTTGCCAGATCAAAAAATAGATTGTGTAGCGTATGGTTGCACATCTGGAACAGTTGCAGCTGGATATGATGTGATAAAAGAAAAAGTAAATTTGGCTAAACCAGAAGCAAAAGTAACGACACCAATAACTGCAGCTATTAAGGCATTAAATAAATTAGGCATTGATAAAATATCTATTTTTACACCTTATACAAAAACAATAAATGACTCTGTGGTTGGCTATTTTGAAAAAGAAAATATTAACGTTAATTCTTTAACTTATTTTGATATTGAGTCTGATTTAGATATTGGAAAAGTTGATGAGGATCATTTATTTGATGTCTTGTCAAAAGTAGATCTTACAGATAGTGAGGCGTTATTTGTTTCGTGTACGGCTTTACCAGTACTATCTATAATTAATAAGCTAGAAGAAAAACTAAATAAAGTTGTTCTATCAAGCAATCAAACTTTAATCTGGGACTCTTTTAATGTAATTAATTATAAAGAAAAGATTGATGGTTTTGGAAAATTATTTAATAGTTAATCTATATGAATTTTAGCAAAGAAGAATACAAAGCAAGATTAAATAAAGTTCAAAACTCAATGCAAGAAAAAGGCATAGAACTATTAATCTCTAGTGATACAGCCAATATGAACTATTTAACTGGCTATGATGCTTGGTCATTTTATTATGCTCAAGCTGTAATTGTACATGTGAATGCTGATGAACCATTATGCTGGGTTAGAAAACAAGACTCAGGTGGAGCATATATAAAAACTTATTTAAAAAATGAAAATATTTTAGTTTATGATGAAAAATATATTCATACTTGGCCAGTGCACCCTTATGATAATTTAGTAGAAATTATAAAAGAAAGAAAATGGGATAAACTTACAATAGGTTTAGAAATGGATAGTCATTATTTTACAGCTTATTGTTATGAAAAAATGAAACAAGGGCTACCAAATGTTAAATTAAAAGATTCTGAAAGATTGGTTAATTGGGCTCGTGTTGTTAAATCTAATGCAGAGATAGAACTTATGAAATCTGCAGCAATAATTTCCCAAAAAGGAATGCAAACAGCAATTGATGTAATAAATCTGGGTGTCAGACAATGCGATGCTGTAGGTGAAATTCAAAAGGCATTATTTTATGGAACTCCAGAATTTGGAGGGGAGTATTCAAGTATTGCAACATTACTTCCAACAGGAAAAGGTACTTCAGCATCACATTTAACAGCAACACAAGATAAATTTGTGGAGGGTGAGGCTACAATAATAGAGCTTTCAGGCGTATATCAAAGGTACCACTGTCCAATGGCTAGAACAGTTTTACTTGGAAAACCTGATCAATTGAAAATTGATACTATGAATAAAACAAATGAGGCACTTCAAGCTGGAATAGATGCTGCAAAACCTGGACAAACAGCAGATGATGTTGCGCAAGCTTTTTGGAAAATTTTAGATAAATATGGAATAGAAAAAACCTCTAGAACTGGTTATTCAATAGGAATTGGCTATCCACCTGATTGGGGTGAGCATACTCTTAATATATCTAAAGGCGATATGACTATATTAGAACCAAATGTTACTTTTCATATGATTGCTGTAATGCAATTTGGAGGGTGGGGAGTTGAAGCATCAGAAGCAATACGAATAACCGACAAAGGGTGTGAGTTATTTTGTAATTTTTCAAAAGATCTTCAGATTAAGTAGTTGAAATAAAAAAACTTGATAAATAAGCCAACAAATGTTTTAAATCCCCTGGAGAAAATATGGCAAAAAACAAAGAATTTGTAAAATTTGACAATGTAGACAAAAGCTATGATGGTAAAGTATTAGTTGTTAAAGGATTAAATCTAGACATTGAAGAAGGTGAGTTTGTAACAATGTTAGGACCCTCTGGTTCAGGTAAAACAACTTGTTTAATGATGCTTGCTGGTTTTGAAACTCCAACTCATGGAGAAATTTATTTAGATGGTAAAGTGATTTCAAATATTCCACCTCATAAAAGAGGAATTGGAATGGTATTCCAAAATTATGCTTTATTTCCACACATGACTGTTTATGAAAACTTAGCTTTTCCATTAAGAGTAAGAAATATTCCAAAAGATGAAGCAGATAAAAAAATTGATAAGGCTTTATCAATGGTATCTCTTCATGGTTTTGAATCAAGAATGCCGATGCAATTATCAGGCGGACAACAACAACGTGTTGCTGTGGCAAGATCATTAGTTTTTGATCCACAGGTAGTGCTTATGGATGAACCTCTAGGAGCATTAGATAAAAATTTAAGAGAGAGCATGCAATATGAAATTAAACATATTCATGAAAGTATTGGTGTAACAGTTGTTTATGTAACACACGACCAAACTGAGGCTTTAACAATGTCAAATAGAATTGCAGTTTTTAATGATGGTAAAGTTCAACAGCTATCAAGCCCAGATGAATTGTATGAAAAACCAGTTAATTCTTTTGTTGCTGAATTTATTGGAGAAAATAATAAATTTTTAGGTCAGGTTGCAGATATTTCAGGTGATAAATGCAAAGTAAAACTAGAAGATGGTACAGAAATTTTAGCAAATTCAGTTGCTGTAAAAGCAAAAGGGGACAAAACTAAAGTTTCACTAAGACCTGAAAGAGCAATTATAGATCCTACAGATAAAATGGATAACAATCATAAAGGTAAAATTGAAGAAATTATTTATCATGGTGATCACACAAGACTTAGAGTTGATTTACTAGGGAATAAAGATTTTATACTTAAAGTACCAAATAGCACTGCAAGACTGGATCTTAAAAAGGGTAATGTGCTTAATATAGGCTGGAACAGTGTCGACTGTAGAGCTTTAGATCCAAAATAAGCTGTAACAATTTCCTAGATAAATAAAGGCAAATTAGACATAATTGGCTGTTGACTAAGCCTATCTATATTGTTTTACTTTGATTTTATAAAATAACAAACGTTAACGTTAAATAGGAGAGAAAATGAAAAAATTAAGTAAACTATTACTTGCTCTATCTTTTGTACTTTCTATCACAACTTCAGCATTTGCAGTTACTGTAGTGTCTTGGGGTGGTGCTTATACTGAAAGTCAAAAATTAGGGTACGGTGATCCTACAGCAGCAAAATTAGGAATACCTGTTAATTGGGTAGACTACACTGGTGGATTATCAGAAATAAAAGCTCAAAAAGAAGCTGGAAAAATCACTTGGGACATTATTGATGTGTACGCAAAAGACACTATCATTGGATGTGACGAAGGAATTTTTGTTGAATTCGATTTCGATAAAGACTTCGCACCAGCTCCAGATGGAACACCAGCAAGTCAAGATTTCTTTACTGGCATGCCTTCTAAATGTGCAGTTGGAAACATCTTGTACTCTTGGAACTATGCTTACAATGACGCAACAATTGGTGACAAAAAACCTACTACACTAAAAGACTTTTTTGACACTAAAAAGTTCCCTGGAAAAAGATCAATTTACAAAGGCGCAATGTCTAACTTAGAAATTGCTATCACTGCAGACGGTGTAAATCCCGGTAAAGGTTCTGACTTAACTTACAGAAAACTGGAAGCTGATGGTGGAATTGACAGAGCTATGAATAAACTTAAAGCACTTTGTCAAGATCCAAATGGTGGATGTGTATTCTGGAATGCTGGAGCTCAACCGCCTGAATTACTTGCTAACGGTGAAGTAGTAATGGCAACTGGTTGGAATGGTAGATTCTTTAACGCGCAAATGGAAGGAACTCCTCTTGTACAAGTATGGGATGGACAAATTCTTGACTATGAATATTTTGCAATGGTTAAAGGTGGACCTAACGATGCTAACGGTAAAGCTATGAAAGTACTTAGAGAAATGACAAGTACTGAAGGTTTAGCCGGAAGTGCTAAGTATATTGCTTATGCTCCTTGGAGAAAATCTTCAATTGCTATTATAGATGCTGGAGAGCCATGGTATAAAGATGGTAAAACAAGCATGGTACAACACATGCCTACAGCACCTGCTAATACAAAAAAATATATCCTAATGAATCCTGATTTCTGGGCAGATAACCAAGATGAAATCAACGAGAAATGGGAAGCAATGAAAGCTGGACTATAATTTGGTTTTATAGATTAAGTTTTTATTATAAAATACTAGGGCGGTTACAAAATAACCGCCCTTTTTTTTTAAGAATTTTTAAAATATGAGTACAGAACAAATATTATCATCAGACGGTTTGCCTCTAGAGGTCAGCTTAAAGAAAGCTGAAAGAAAAAATAAATTAAAAGCAGTGATGCTTGTGGGTCCATTATTTTTGTTTCTTATAATTACATACGTATTTCCAATAGGTGATATGTTATTTAGAAGTGTTGATGATCGCATGATCACTAAAATGCTACCAAATACTTTTACATCACTTGAAAAATGGGAAGGTAAAGAGATTCCAGAAGAACCAGTTTATGCAGCACTTTATGAAGATTTAGCATATTTAAAAAAAACTAAAACTTACGGTAAGATTATAGCAAGATTAAATTATGAAAAAGGTGGATTCAGTAGTTTAATAAAAAAAACAGTTAGAAAAATTGGAAAATTTGAAGAAGGTGATTACAAATCACAATTTATAAAAACACATAAGAGGTGGGGAGACATAGATTATTTTATTGCTTTAAGAAATGCAGCACCAAACTGGTCTTATGCTAAATATCTAAAAGGTGTAGATTTAAAGCTTGATCAAGATGGTAATATAGTACAACAAGCAGAGGATAGAAGAATTCATAAAATACTCTGGCTAAGAACTCTTAAGGTTGCTTTTTGGGTAACTATATTTTGTTTCATTCTTGCTTATCCAATTTCATACCTATTAGCTACACTACCCATGAAATATAGTAATTTATTGATGATATGTGTGCTTCTTCCATTCTGGACATCACTTTTAGTTAGAACCTCAAGTTGGATGGTCTTACTTCAGCAGCAAGGCCCAATTAATGATTTGATTGTATGGCTCGGACTTGCAGCAAACGATGCTAGGCCAGAACTAATGTATAATGTAATTGGAACTTTTGTTGCAATGACTCAAATCTTATTACCATTTATGGTTTTACCACTTTACAGCGTAATGAAAACAATATCTCCAAGCTTAATGAGAGCTGGAAAATCTTTAGGTGGAACACCATTTGTAGCATTTAGAAAAATATATTTTCCATTAACAATTCCAGGAATTGGCGCTGGATCCTTGTTAGTTTTTATTTTAGCAATAGGTTATTATATAACACCTGCATTAGTTGGGGGAGCAAGTGGATCTTTAATTAGCAATACGATTGCTTATCATATGAAAAGTTCTTTAGATTGGTCATTTGCAGCTGCATTAGGTACAATGTTGTTAGTTGGTGTTTTAACTATTTACTGGATTTATAATAAATTAGTAGGAATAGATAATATTAAACTAGGATAAACTATGTCATTACCAACTTATACAGCATGGAATTATAGAATTTGGCACTACACATATTTAACTATTTGTGCATTAGTATTTTTCTTTTTAATTGCACCATTATTTATAATTTTACCACTTTCATTTAATGCCGAGCAATACATTCATTTTTCTGCAGGAATGTTAGCACTTGATCCAGATGCATTTTCGTTGAGATGGTATGAGGACATGATCTATGGAACTAAAAATCCATGGGGACTTGCTGCAAAAAATAGTATTATCATCGCTTTCTTTGCAACCATTGGCTCAACAATTCTTGGAACAGTTGCAGCATTAGGTCTAAGTAGTAGACATATGCCTTATAAAGCAGCATTCATGGCTTTATTGATTTCACCAATGATTGTTCCTCTAATTATTTCAGGAACAGCAATATTTTTCTTCATGGCAAAAGTAGGTTTAGCTGCAACACATACAGGGATAATTTTAGCACACATTATTTTAGGTACGCCATTTGTAGTTATTACAGTAACAGCAACATTAACAGGCTTTGATCATAGTGTTACAAGAGCTGCCGCAAGTTTGGGAAGTAATCCAGTAAATACTTTTATGAAAATAACATTACCATTAATTTTACCAGGTGTTATTTCTGGTGCACTATTTGCATTTGTAACTTCATTTGATGAAGTTGTAGTCGTATTATTCTTAGCAGGACTAGAAAACACTACTATTCCAATTCAAATGTGGGTTGGTTTAAGAGAGCAGTTAAGTCCAACAATAATGGCTGTGGCAACTTGTTTGATTATAATGTCTACATTAATTCTAGTTAGTGCAGAGCTTTTAAGAAGAAGGTCTGAAAGACTAAGAGGAATTAATAGGTAATTCATTTACTAAGTTCATTTTTTTTATTATAAATAGTTCTTCAATTTTTGAGTCTTATGAAAATTAAAAAAGTAGTAGTTATTGGTTCAGGAACTATGGGCAGCGGAATTGCTGCACATTTATGTAATGCAAATATTCCAGTAATTTTACTAGATTTAAAAACTGAAATAAGTGAGCAAGCACGTGATAAAATTCACAAATCAAGACCACCGCTTTTGTTAGATAAGTCCAAAATAAATAACATTAGAGTAGGAAATATTTTAGATAATTTTGATGAAGTTGCAGAGGCAGATTGGGTAGTAGAAGCTGTTGTTGAAAGAATAGATATTAAACATGATATCTATAAAAAAATATTTAAAGAGAGAAAAAAGGGTGCAATAGTTTCTTCAAATACATCATCTATACCTATTAAAGTCTTATCTGAACATTTATCAGAAGAAGAAAAAAAAGATTTTTGCATTACTCACTTTTTTAATCCAGTTAGATACATGGGATTATTAGAAATAGTTAAAAATGAAAATAATGATTTAGATAAAATAAACTCTTTAAAAGATTTTTGTGAAGCAGAACTTGGGAAAGGCGCAATTATTTGTAATGACACTCCAGGTTTTTTAGGTAATAGAATAGGTGTTTTTGCTATGCAAGTTGCAATGACTGAGGCTTTTAAAATGAAACTTAATATAGAAGAGGCGGATGCAATTTTTGGAAGACCAATGGGTATACCAAAAACAGGCGTGTTTGGTCTTTATGATTTAATTGGTATTGATTTAATGGCCGATGTTTTAAAAAGTTTTATTAAAGAATTATCAGAAAAAGACCCTTTTCAAGTGGTTGCAAAAGAAATTCCTTTAGTAAAAACATTAATTGAAACTGGGTACACAGGTCGAAAAGGCAAGGGTGGGTTTTACAGAGTTAATAAAACGGGTGAAGTTAAAGTTATGGAAGCAATTAATCTTGAAACTGGAGAGTATTCAGTAAGTAAAAAGATTAATATTAAATCAGACAAAGTTGATCTTAAATCTCTAATTAATAGAGATGATAAATATGGTGAGTATGCTTGGTCTGTTATTTCTAAGATTATTAAATATGCTTCTTCTTTAGTTCCATCAATTACAAAAGACTTTAATGATATCGATGAAGCAATGAGATTAGGTTTTAACTGGACTAAAGGTCCATTTGAAATGCTGGAAGAAATTGGAGTTGAAACTTTTTTTGATAAGATAGATGACATTAAAGGAAACACTTTTTTAGAAAATCTATTCCAAAGCAAAAACCAGGATTTTTATGGATCTAGACAAAAATATACTGATATTGAAACATTTGGAAAAGCAAAAAAGAAAGCATTGAGTGTAGATGGAAATAGCTCAGCTCAGATATATAGATTTAATGATTATAATATTGTCGAGTTTACCACTAAAGCAAATGCTTTAGATTATGACTCAATGGACGCTTTAAAAAAAGCAACAGACAAACCTTTGATTATAATAAATGAAAGTATGCAATTTTCTGCTGGTGTAAACTTGAGTTACACGATGGATTTTGCAAATAAAAATGATTTTAAATCTATAGAAAAATTTATTAAATATTTTCAAGAAACTTGTAAACATCTTAAGTATTCTAATCATCCAGTTGTTTCTGCACCATCAGGGTTAACTCTTGGAGGGGGATTTGAAGTTATGGTTCAAAGTAATTTTGTAGCCTCACATACAAATATTGTAGTTGGATTAGTAGAAACAATAGTTGGATTAATACCAGCTGGTGGGGGATGTAAGGAAATGTTGGCAAGATGGCTTAATACAGATGAAGCTAAAAAAGATCCTTATTATGCGCCCCTTAAAGTGTTTGATATTATTGGGTATGGAAAAACTGCAACTTCACCAGTTGAGGCAGAACCATTAAAATATTTAAAACCTGAAGATAAAAAAATAATGAACAGAAATAGTTTGCTTGAGGTTTCAAAAAAAATCTTAGATGAAAATAAAGAATTTAAAGTCCCATCAGAGACAAAATTCAAACTACCAGGAAAAAAAGTTTTAGTAGAAATGAATAAAATTCTAGAAAAGCTTTACAATGAAAAAGTAATTCGTGAGCATGGTGTTACAGTTGCTAAGGAATTAGCACATGTCTTGAGTGGGGGAGACACAACTATTGATAAAACTTTATTGGAAGATGATTTATTTAAATTAGAACTAGATGCATTTATGAGATTAATCGAAGCAAAAGAAACTCAAGATAGAATTAAACACACACTAGCAACAGGAAAGCCTTTAATTAACTAATATCTTTCGTCTTCTTCTTTCTTTATCTCGTTTTCTAATATTTCTTCTTTTTTTCTTCTATTACTTCTTCTTTTTTAAATTCTATTATCTTTTCACTTTGTTCTTTTTCTTTAATTAATTGGTCATTAAACTTTTTAATCAATGCTTCTTCTTTTGCTATTTGTTCCTTATCAAATTTCCTTTCCCACTCTTTTATTCTCTCTTCTTCATCTTTAACTCTTTTTTCTTCAAGAATTCTAGCTTGAATTATTTTTTGTTCCTTTAAATTTTCTAATCTTATTTCTTCTTCTTTTAATTGTAGTTCTTCCTGAATTTTTCTTTGATTGAAGTCATTTAATCTCAATTCCTTGAGTTCTTCTATTTCTAACTGTTCTTTTAGTCTAAGTTGTTTTTCTTTTTCTCTTAAATCATCAGCTTCTTTTAACATTTTTATTTCTTTTTCTCTTAATCTTTCAATCTCAATATTTTTAATATTTTGTTCAATTTCTTCAAGTTTTTGTTTTTGATAATTTAATTTATGTTCTTCTTCGTTTAATCTTTGCTCTTCTTTTTTTTGTTTATCAATCTCAATATTCTTTAATCTTTCTTCCTCATCTTTAATTTTCTGTTTAGCTTCACGGGCTTTTTGTTTATCAATAGCCATTAATCTATCATTTTCAATTTTAGCTTTTTGTTGCTCTTGTCTTATTCTTTGCTTTTCAAAAAAATCTAATCTTAGTTTTTCTTCTTTTAATTTTAAATCATCAAGTCTTACTTTTTCCTCCTCTTCATCTTTTATTTTTTGCTCTTCAGCTTTAATTCTTTGAGCTTCTAGTTTAATTTTTTTTCTTTCAATCTGCTGCTGTTGTTTTATAATTTTTTCTTTCTGTTTTTCTTTTTTCTCTATTCTTTGTTTTTCTTCCTTTATTAGATTTAATTCATTTTGTTTAATTAACCTAATCTCTTCATTTTTTTGTTTTTCTTGTTCTAACTTTTCTTTTTTTAATTCTTTAATTTTTTCTTCTTTTAATAATTTGATTCTCAGCAGTTCTTTTTGTTTAGCTCTTTCTTTGAATTTATTGTATTTTTTTATTAGAGTTGATGATGTGAATTTTGCTAATTTCTCTATATTAATTTTTTTTAAAATTTTTAACGGTTGTTCAATTAGCTTTTTCCTGCCCAGATTAATTTTTTTACTAGTTGTGCTTTTAAGGACCTTTTTCACAAACCTATCTCATCAACTTTTGGTTAATAATAATAGTATTAGAGTGGCTATAATGGGTTCAACTTGAGATTTTATTCCTTATTAATTAAGCATTTTAAACCAATTAATGAAGTCAGGTCTTAAAATATATTCTGATCGTCTGTCATATTTTATTTTTTTTAGGACTTCTAACCCATAAAGAACCCTACCGACAGGCGTGTACTCTCCCTCAAATAAAGGCTCATCCTGTAAGATTATAAAAAACTGACTGTCTTCAGTATCGTTCTTAAATGTTCGAGCTAATCCAACACTTCCTTTGGTGTAATGAAAATTATTATCGATTTCTGATTTAATCGTTCCTAATCCAGATTTTCCAGTACCAATTTTTCCATAATTTAAATTTCCTTTTTTCCCAAATTCCAAGTCACCTGCCTGAATAAGCTTGTTTTCAATTACTCTATGAAAGGCAATATTTTCATAAGCATTGGATTTAATTAAAGTTACAAATCTTTGGACGGCATTAGGTGAAATATTTGGGTAAAGCTCTATAATTACATTTCCACAAGGTGCATTTAAAATTGCAATATTATTTGGTTTTTTGAAGGTAATATCTTTTGGATCAATATTTTTGACAAATAAACATTTATTTTTAACTATAAAATATGTGCAGAAAGTTGTGATGCCTAATAAAATTAAAAAAACAAAAATAAATTTTTCAGATTTAGAAGCTTTAATTTTTTTTATCATTAAAAAGTAAAAGAATTATCTATTTCTTTTATTTTATTTTCAATATATGAAATTTTATTATTTAAAATGGGGTCTGATTTACGAATTTGGTTAATTTCTTTTTTTTTTAAAAAGATCATATGTGAGTAAACTTCTGCCATATCCTCTGAGGCTGTTGATTTAGAATATTCTGTAAAAAAGCCATTGGTTATTTTATATTTTTCTAATGATATATTCTTTGTGCATGTGGAGCATTCAGCATATCTAAATTTAGAATTATTAAATTTAATCCACTCTTCTTCATTAAAAACTTCTTTATGCTGAAGATGTATTACATGAAAAACTTCGTGATGGATTACTCTTTCAAAGTAATCTTCATTAAATTCAATATCCAGTATTAATGTTTTCATTACATTATCTGGAATACCAGCCGTATATAGTTCTGAGATGGATAAATTTTTGCACATAACAATATATTTGAGATTAATTTTTTTTAGATAATCATAAGAATATCTATTAAGATTTTTATGAATAATTTTATATTTTGCATCTAAATCTTTCTTATTTGGATTTGAACAAACAATATTTTTTTGAGTACCTAGCCTAAAAGGTCTGACAGCATAAAAATATTTAAGCTTATTTTTAGTATTTATTTCATAAATCTCTAAGTTGGGTATTTTGATAAGATTATAAATGGTATTAGCTTTTAGTGGGGTAATAAAAATAATTAGTAGTAAAATGGCTCTTATTAAGTTCATAATTATAAAGATAGAAGATATTCCATTATCAAAGAATGTGGTACATTTTATTTATAAATGAAAAAAGAAAGAAATAAAAACCCAATTCAGCCTGTTAGTGGAACTAAAGTCCCAAGATTTGCTGGCCCATCTACATTTGCAAGGTTACCAGAACTAAGAGATGTTAAAAGTTGTGATGTAGCAATTGTTGGAATTCCATTTGACGCTGGTACAAGTTACAGACCAGGAGCTAGATTTGGCCCAATGAGTATTAGACAGGCTTCAAGACATTTAAGAACTAATTATCATCCAAGTTATGATGTTGAACCTTTTAAAGTACAGCAAGTTGCTGATGCTGGTGATATCACCTGTAATCCATTTAGTATTGATGAGTCGATAAAACAGATTGAAGCTGGAGCAACAGATTTATTGAATAAAGTTGGTGGTATAATTAGCCTAGGTGGCGATCATACAATTGCAGTACCTTTATTAAGAGCAATCAATAAAAAATGTAATGGACCAGTTGCCTTAGTACATTTTGATGCACATTTAGACACTTGGGACACATATTTTGGTGCTCCTTATACACATGGAACTCCTTTTAGAAGAGCAAGAGAGGAAGGTTTATTTCTAGATGATGCTTCAATGCATGTTGGAATCCGAGGGCCTCTTTACAGCAGGGATGATATTAAAAATGATGAAGAATTTGGTTTTAAAATTATTCACTGTGATGAGTTTCAAACACAAGGCACAGATAAAATTGCTGAAAGAATTAAAAAAAGAGTTGGTAACAATCCACTTTACTTGTCTATTGATATAGATGTTTTGGATCCAGCTTTTGCCCCAGGCACAGGTACACCTGAAATTGCTGGTATGACTACAAGAGAGATGGTCAATGTTTTAAGAGGACTGTCTGGTTTAAATCTTGTTTCTGCTGATGTGGTTGAAGTTTCTCCAGCATATGATCATGCTGAAGTTACGTCGTTAGCTGCAGCAACCATTGTTTATGAACTAACAAATTTATTTGCAAAATCATAAAGAAAGGATAGTTTCTCAAAATGTTAGATAAGAAAAAATTTTATATCAACGGTGAATGGGTTTTCCCAAAAAAACCAAATGACTTCAAAGTAACAGATCCTTCAACAGAGGAAGAGTGTGCTGTTATATCTTTAGGTGGAGTAGAAGATGTAAATGATGCAGTAAGTGCTGCTACTAAAGCTTTTGAAACATGGGCATTTTCAACTAAAGAAGAGAGATTAAAGTATTTAGAAGCTTTGTATGTTGTTTATAAAAAAAGATGGGCTGATATGGCTAAGGCTATAACTCTTGAGATGGGAGCACCAATCGATTTTTCAACACAATTACAAGCTGGAACTGGGGCTAGTCATATAAAATCCTACATAAAAGTTTTAAAAGAATATACGTTTGAAGCAAAATTAGGAGAACATGCTTTGAACAATAATATTTTACATGAACCAAAAGGAGTTTGTGCGTTAATTACCCCATGGAATTGGCCAATGAACCAAACTTGTTTAAAAGTAATTCCAGCAATCGCTGCAGGTTGCACAATGGTACTTAAACCATCTGAAATAGCCCCATTATCATCGATGATTTTAGCAGAAATGATTGATGAAATTAAATTACCAAAAGGTGTATTCAATTTAGTTAATGGAGATGGTGCAGTTACTGGAAATGCATTAACAAGTCATCCAGATGTAAATATGGTTTCATTTACAGGATCTACTAGAGCAGGTGCTTTAATTTCTCAAAATGCTGCAAATGATTTTAAGAGAGTTAGCCTTGAACTTGGTGGAAAAGGAGCGAATATTATATTTAAAGATGCAGATGCCGAAGCAGTTGAAAGAGGCGCTTTAAGATGTTTTAGAAATTCAGGACAATCTTGTAATGCACCAACTAGAATGTTAGTTGAAAAATCTATTTATGATGAAACAGTTGAAAGAGTAAAAAATTTTGCTAATTCAATGAAAGTTGATATTGCAACAAAAGAAGGTGATCATATTGGACCTGTTGTTTCAAAAGCCCAGTTTGATAAAATTCAAGCTTTAATTCAAGTTGGTATTGATGAAGGTGCTAAATTAGTTGCTGGTGGAACTGGTAAACCTGATGGACTTGATAAAGGATATTTTGTTAAACCTACTGCTTTTGCAGATGTTAATAATCAGATGCAAATTGCAAGAACAGAAATATTTGGACCTGTTTTATCAATTATACCCTTTGAAACAGAGGAAGAAGCAATTGAAATTGCAAATGACACTCCATACGGATTGTTAAATTTTATTCAAACTCAAGATCAAGAAAAAGCTAATAGAGTTGCTAGAAAACTAAGATCAGGAATGGTAGATATTAATGGAGCCGGTTTAGCACCAGATGCTCCTTTCGGTGGCTATAAGCATTCTGGTATTGGTCGTGAAGCTGGTAAATTAGGCCTTGAAGAGTATCTTGAAGTTAAAGTTGTTAGTGGCTGGAACGATTAATTAGAAATAGAATTATTTTTAATTCCATCCAACAAAGCTAAACATTTTTTAAGTTCATCTAAAACTATAAACTCATCTATTTTATGAGCCTGTTCAATTGATCCTGGACCACAAACTACTGTGCTAATCCCAATTTCTTGAAATAATCCAGCCTCTGTTCCAAATGAAACAACTTGTCTAGAATTATCACCTGTTAAGCTCGAAATTAATTCACAAGCATCTGACTTATCTTGTCTGTCAAATCCAACAATTTCACCAATAATATCTTTTTCAATTGAGGCAGTAGGAAAAATTTTTTTCATTTCAGGTAATAACACCTCATTTGCATACTTGTCGATTTCTTGATTTAAAAATACTCCATCATCTTTATCAACTGGCCGTGTTTCCCAATTAACATGACATTTGTCTGCTATTACATTATGAGCAATACCACCAAACACACCACCAATAGAGAGGGTAGAGTATGGTGGATCAAAAATAGAATCTTTCGGGGCTCTACTTTTAAGCTTTTCTCTAAGTTCAATTAATTTATTTACATATCTTGATGCATATTCAACAGCACTTACACCTTTATGAGGTGCTGAACTATGTCCTGCTAAACCTTTAAAATAGGTTGTGTATTCATAACACCCCTTATGAGCGTCAATAATTTTCATATTAGTCGGTTCACCAATAACACAAATACCATCTTTAATTTCTCTTTTTTTTAATTCCTCTATTAGTATAGGAGCACCCTGGCATGCTGTTTCTTCATCAAATGTAAATGAGAAATGAATATCTCTATCTAAATTTGATTTAGAATAAATAGGCGCATAAGCTAAAGTACATGCAATAAAACCTTTCATATCACATGAACCTCTACCATATAACTTGTCTTCTCTAATCGTTGCTGTGAAAGGATCTGAACTCCAGCCCTTTGAAACAGGGACGACGTCAGTGTGGCCCGATAAAATAATTGGCTTCTTATTATTTGAATTTTTAGCTTTTAGTGTAGCAAATAAATTTACTCTTTTTTTTTCATCATCATAAGTTTTAAATGATGTTGCACCAAGTTTTTTTAGAATTTCATCACAATAGTTAATCAAAGAGCTATTATCTTCTCCAGATATTGTTTTGAAGCTAATCAAATCAGTTAAAATTTTAACCGAATTATTAAATAATTGATCTGAACTATTTTCTGTACTCATAAATAACATCTATTATATATTAAATATATGAAAGAACAAATAACCTATGATGACTTTGATAAAATAGATATTAGAGTTGGAACTGTAATCTCTGTAAAAAAAAATGAAAAAGCACGTAAACCTTCTTTAGTTATTGAGGTAGATTTTGGTAAAGAAATTGGAATTAAAAAGTCTTCAGCTCAAATTACTCATTATTATAACGAGGAAAATTTAAAAGGAAAACAAGTTGTAGGTATTTGTAATTTTCCTGAGAAAAATATTGCAGGAATTGTTTCACAAGTTCTTATTTTAGGTTCAATTGATAAAGAGGGAAAAGTTATATTACTTCATCCATCACAAGAATCTGAAAATGGTCTTCCAGTAGCTTAATTTTTTATGCATCCAGAATTATTATTATTAATAGGAATTTCTTTATCTTTGGGATTTACACCAGGACCAAATAATGCTGTTGCAGCTTACTCAGGTTTTAATTTTGGTATCAGAAAAACTTTACCATTAATCTTGGGAGTTGGTTTTGGTTACACAACTTTAATTATATTGATTAATTTTGTTTTAATATCAACTTTCAAAAATTATCCAATTATTCAAGAAATTATCAGAGTTCTTGGAACAATTTTTTTGATTTATCTAGCTTATAAAATTTCATTTTCAAAAATTTCTTCAGATGGAAGAACAGAAAATCCAGTAAAGTTTTTAGATAAATTTATCTTTCAGTTTATCAATCCAAAAGGAGTAATGGCTGGAGTTACATTGAGTTCAAACTTTGTAGAACAAGGGGAAAACTATTTGAATCACTCTATTTGGGTAATTGTAGTTTGTAGTGTAACAGCATTTTTAAGTATCACTTCGTGGACATTTTTAGGTAAGTTTTTAAGGAAATTTGCTACAAATAATAATTTTATTAAACGATTTAATTATGCTATGTCATTGCTACTTATCGTTTGTATAATAGGGTTCTACATCTAAAACTAAATGAAACCAGGAAACAAAAATTCATATAACTCTTTAAAATCTATCAGTATAAATGACACTGAATATAAATATTATTCTTTATCAGAAGCAGAAAAAAACGGTTTAGATGGAATTTCAAAACTACCAAAATCCCTTAAAGTTTTATTAGAAAATTTATTAAGATACGAAGATGATCTATCAGTTACTAAAAGCCAAATAGAAGCAATTAAGGAATGGTTAAAGACAAAAAAATCATTAACTGAAATAGCTTATAGGCCAGCAAGAGTTTTATTGCAGGATTACACAGGAATACCAGCGGTTGCTGATCTTGCGGCAATGAGAGAAGCTGTTAAAGAAAAAAATAAAGATCCAAATACTATTAATCCACTATCTGCAGTTGATCTTGTAATTGATCATTCAGTTCAAGTAGATAAATCAGCAAATAAAGATTCTTTTGAAAAAAATGTTGATATTGAATTTAAAAGAAACGGTGAGAGATATTCATTTTTAAAATGGGGTCAACAAGCATTTAATAACTTTAGAATTGTTCCTCCTGGAACTGGGATTTGTCACCAGGTTAATTTAGAATATTTGTCAAAAGTAGTCTGGTCTGAAAAATTTAAAGACGAGAACTATTTATTTCCTGACACTTTAGTCGGTACTGATAGTCATACTACCATGGTTAATGGCTTATCTGTTCTTGGATGGGGTGTTGGTGGAATAGAAGCTGAAGCTGGAATGTTAGGACAACCAATTTCCATGTTAATCCCTGAAGTAATCGGATTTGAAGTTAAAAATAAGATGCCAGAAGGCACTACTGCAACAGATTTGGTTTTAACAGTTGTAAAAATGTTAAGAGATAAAGGTGTTGTTGGAAAATTTGTTGAATTTTATGGAGAAGGTTTAAAAAATTTAACTCTTGCTGATAGAGCAACAATTGCCAATATGGCACCAGAATATGGAGCAACGTGTGGTTTTTTTCCTATTGATGAAGAGACATTAAAATATTTAAGATTTTCAGGAAGAGATGAAAATATAGTAAATATAGTTGAGAAGTATGCAAAAGAACAAGGTTTGTGGGCTAATGATCAAGTTGAATTTACAGACACCTTATCATTAGACATGTCTACAGTTGTTCCAACAATTTCGGGACCCAAAAGACCTCAGGACAAAGTTTTATTAACAGATGCCTCTACTGGATTTAAAAAAGTTTTTGAGGACGCAACTAGCAGAAAAGAGCAACATGTTTCAAAAGTATCAGGATCAGATTATGAAATTAAAGATGGTTCAATATTAATTGCAGCTATAACATCATGTACAAATACATCTAACCCAAATGTATTAATTGGAGCTGGGTTGTTAGCAAAAAAAGCTGTTGAACTTGGTTTACAAACTAAACCATGGGTAAAAACATCATTAGCTCCGGGATCGCAAGTAGTAACTGATTATTTAGCAAAAGCAGGACTAAATGTATTTTTAGATAAACTTGGTTTTAATTTGGTTGGATATGGTTGCACGACTTGTATAGGAAACTCAGGACCTTTACCGGAAGAAATTGTTCAAGCCATAGATAAAGAAAATATTTATGCTGTATCAGTGTTATCTGGAAATAGAAATTTTGAAGGAAGAATATCACCACATATAAAAGCTAATTATTTAGCTTCCCCTCCATTAGTTGTAGCTTATGCGCTTGCCGGTCATATGGAATTTGATTTATACAAGGAACCTTTAGGAAAAAGTAAAGATGGTAAAGATGTATTTTTAAAAGATATTTGGCCATCAAATAAAGAAATTGAAGACACATTAAGAGAATCTCTTAATGCAGAGATGTTTGTTAAAAGATATTCAAATGTTTCAGAAGGCCCTAAACAGTGGCAAGAAATTAAAACTGAAAATACAAGTATTTACAATTGGGACTCTGGTTCAACTTATGTAAAGAAACCACCATTCTTTGAAAATTTACCTGATCAACCTGAAGGGTTTAAACCTATTAAAGATGCAAGACCACTTTTGATATTAGGGGATATGGTTACAACTGATCATATTTCTCCAGCAGGGAATATCCAAAAAGAAAGCCCAACAGGTGAGTACTTTATGGAACATCAAATACTTCCAATAGATTATAATTCCTATGGGTCAAGAAGAGGGAACCATGAAGTAATGATGAGGGGAACTTTTGCAAATATTAGAATAAGAAATGAAATGGCACCAGGAACAGAAGGTGGATTTACAAAATTATATCCAGAAGAAAAAGTAATGCCAGTTTATAATGCTGTAGTGGAATATAAAAAAAGAGGTACAGACCTTGTTGTTATAGGTGGAAAAGAATATGGAACAGGATCGTCAAGAGATTGGGCCGCTAAAGGAACAAAGTTATTAGGTGTAAAAGTTGTAATAGCAGAAAGCTTTGAAAGAATTCATAGATCTAATTTGATTGGAATGGGTGTTTTACCACTACAATTTACTGAAGGAAACGATAGGATAAACTTAAAATTAACAGGATCAGAGTTAATAACAGTTCTTCAAATAGAAGAGGGTATAAATGCATCAGATCATGTTCAGGTTGAAATAAAATATGCCTCAGGAGATATCAAAAAAATCAAAACTCTTTGTAGGATAGACACTAAAAACGAATTAGAGTATTATAAAAATGGTGGAATACTTCAATATGTATTAAGGAACATGATTTAGAGATGGATGAAGAAGTTACAATTATAGATACAAATGCAAGAAACGAAAGAATTAAGAATTTTTTTATTGATAATAAAAAAAAACTTATATCAATTGTCTCAATAATATTAGTAATTATAATTGGGTATTTATCATTTGAAAAATCCAAAGAAAGAACCAAAATTAAGTTAGCAAATAAATACAACTTAGCTTTAATAGACCTTAATCCAGATAATAAACAAAAAACAATTGATGAAATGGTTAATGTTGTAAAAAGTAATGACGCAACTTATTCTCCACTAGCTTTATATCATCTGTTAGACAATAATTTATTAGAGAACAATGAAGAAATAAATATATTATTTAATGAGTTAATTGAAAAAACAAATCTTGATAATGAAATCAAGAATTTAATTATATATAAAAAAGCATTATTTAATTCGGACTTAGTAAGTGAAAATGAATTGTTAAAAATTCTTAATCCAGTAATTAATTCTGAGAGTATTTGGAAATCTCACTCATTGTATTTGTTAGCAGAATTTTTTTACTCAAAAAGTGAAAAACAAAAAGCTAAAGATTTTTTTAACCAGATCTTAGTTTTACCTAATGCTAACAGTGCAATTAAAACAGAGTCACAAAAGAGACTAAATAGAGATCTTGGTGAATAAAGTACTATTATCAGTCTTAATTCTCTTAATCTTAAACAGCTGCTCAACAAGTAAAAAGGTAGGTTTTTGGAATAAAGATGACAAAGATCAACAAAAAATTGAAAATACAAAAACTATTTTAACTAAACAAATAAGACTTGAAGAAGAATTTAATTCAAATCTTTACGTTAAAATATCTAACCAAAAGCCTAATCAAAATAGCTTAAATAATCAAAATGATACTGGTGAGCTATCTTATGATGGTATCTTGGAAAAAATAGGAAAATATAATTTTTCTAAATTTAAAGATTTTGATTTTATAAGTCCTAGCCCTTTATTTTATAATAAAAATTTAGTTTTTTATAACAACAAGGGTGAAATAACCCTTTACGATGAAAATCAAAAAACTCTATGGAAAAATAATTATTACAATAAAAGTGAAAAAAAAATTAAGCCAAGATTAAATTTTGCATTAAAAAATAATATATTAATTGTAACGGATGATGTAGCAAAATATTATGCAATTAATATTGATACAGGTGAGCTATTATGGACAAAAACAAACATAGTTCCCTTTAACTCTAACATCAAAATAAAAGATGATGTTTTTTATGTGGTAGATTATAAAAATATTCTAAGATCAATATCAATAAAAGATGGATCAGAAATATGGAATTTAAAAACTGAAGAATCTTTAACAAAATCAAATACCAAGATATCAATTGCCCTTGATAAAAAAATTATTTATTTTAATAATTCAATTGGGGATATTACAGCTGTAGATATAAAATCTGGCCAACTTGTTTGGCAACTACCCACACAAAATAACAATATTAATCAAAATGCATTTCAATTGTCAAATTCAGAATTAGTGATTAATGAAAACACAATCTTTTTCTCTAATAATAAAAATGAATTTTATTCTATTGATACCGTCACAGGATTAATTAATTGGAAAAATGAAATTAGCTCGGATCTTAAGCCTGTTGTGATCGGTAAACTTGTAATAACTATATCTGAAAAAGGATATTTATACTTAGTTGATAAAAAATCTGGAAATATAATGAGAATTAATTATTTATACAAAGATTATAAAGATAAAAAAAGAAAACAAATAAAACCAACAGGTTTTTTTATTACTGCAAATAAAATATATGTAACTAATAGTGATGGAAAATTAATTATTGTTAATAGTAACGAAGGTAATATTTTGAATATAGTAAAAATTTCAGGAGGCAAAATATTACAGCCCTTTATAAATGAAAATAATCTTTTTTTAATAAGCAATGGTTCTGTTATTAAATTTAATTAGCAATGTTTCTTAAGTTACTTGATAAATTAGGGAGAAAAAAAGTTGTTTTAGATCGAGGACCATCTCACCCCTATTTTAATGAAGCAAAACCATGGATGAATAGATATTATATCTTATTAAGACATAGACCAAAATGGTTCCCATTTAACATTTTATTACATGAAATGTTGGCTGATGATCATGGAAAAGGGGTCCATAATCATACATTTCCTTACATAACAATCATATTAAGAGGAGGTTATTGGGAAACACTAAATACTGGAAGATTTTGGCGACCAGTCGGATATATTGGTTTTAGATCAGCAAATAATTTACACAGAGTTGATCTTAAACCAGGAACAAAACCCCTTACATTATTTATATCTGGTCCTTTTGGATTAAGAAAAGGCCCGAGGTCAGAATATGGTATAGATTTTAAAACAAAAAAATGAATTTAAATAAATTATTTCTAAATTATTGTAAAAAAAATAATTTAGAAACTAATCATAATCAGTTAAATTTAATAGAAGAACTTAATTTATTTTATAATCAGAACTTTAATAAATCATTTTTAAAAAAAATATTCACTAAACAAAATTCAAAAAAAGGATTTTATTTACAAGGAGATGTGGGTGTAGGTAAAACAATGATATTAAATTTTTTTTATAATAATTTTGAAAAAACAAAACAAAGATTTCATTTTAATGAATTTATGATTAGTTTTCATAATTTTGTATTTAAAAATAAAAAAAATAATCAAGAAAATATTATAGAGAAATTTGTTAAAAAATTAAAAAGTAAATCTAAATTAATTTATTTTGATGAGTTTCAGGTCACCAACATTGTAGATGCAATGATCTTAGGGAGCTTATTTAAAAAAATATTTGATGAAGATATAAAAGTTTTATTTACATCAAATGCTAAAATAAATGATCTTTATAAAGATGGATTACAACGAGATCAATTTCTTCCCTTTATTAAAATAATGAAAGAAAGATGTTATCAAGCAAAATTAATTATCGAAGATGACTATAGAAAATCTTCAAAAAATAAAAATGAAAGGTATTTTTATCCACTATGCGAAACAACAAATTTTAAACTTAATAAGTTTTTTAGAAAAATAACAAAAAATCTATCTAATAAAGAAATAACTTTAATCATTAAAGGTAGAAAGTTTAATATTAAGAATTACTTTAACGGAATAGCACGTTTTGATTTTAAAGAATTATGTTCTAAAAATATTGGAGCAGAGGATTATATAAAAATAGCGGAAGTCTGTAATTTTATTATTATAGAAAATATTCCTATCTTTAATAGCGATAATTCTAATCAACAACAAAGATTTATTACATTAATTGATATTCTTTATGAAAAAAATATACCACTAATGATATCTTCTCAATTACAATTAGATTTATTAAGTTCCTCAGAAGATTTAAAAAAGATATTTAAAAGAACCATTAGTAGATTATATGAATTAACATCTATCAAATATAATAAACTATGAGACAAGAATTTTTGAATTTAGAATTGAATACAAATGGACAGAAGCTGTATGAATTTACCAACCAAATAAATCAATGGGTAAGTGATAATGAGTTTAATAATGGAATTATCAATATAAGCATTCAACACACCAGTGCTTCATTAATAATTCAAGAAAATGCTGACCCAGATGTTCAAACTGATTTAGTAAATTTTTTTAATAAGCTCGTACCTATGGATAATTCCCTTTACATCCATACAGCTGAGGGAAAAGATGACATGCCTGCACACATAAAGTCTGCGTTAACTAATAATCAAATCTCTTTAAGCGTTAAAAACAATGAGTTATTACTTGGTACTTGGCAGGGTTTATATCTTTTTGAGCACAGAATTGAGAAACAAAACAGATTGATTGTTCTTCACTATTTAGGAGATTAGTTTTTCTTAATTGTTTTAAAAGCATTTAGAGCAGCATTTCTTGCTTCAACATGATCTACAATTGGGTTTGGATAATCGACACCTACAATAACCTTAATTTGTTCTTGGTATTTGCTTTCTAGTTCCCATGGTTTATATAGAAATTTATTAGGCATGTTTTTAAGTTCTGGAACCCATTTCTTTGTATAAATTCCATCTTTATCAAATTTTTCACCCTGGAGAATTGGGTTAAATATTCTAAAATAAGGAGCTGCATCGGCACCACAGCCAGCAACCCATTGCCATTGAGCAACGTTACTAGCTTCATTATAATCAACTAAACAATTTTTAAAATGTTTTTCACCCTCTATCCAATGAATTCTTAAGTGCTTAACAAGAAATGAAGCAACAATCATTCGTACTCTATTATGCATCCATCCTGTTTCATACAGTTCTCTCATTCCAGCATCAACGATAGGATATCCTGTCATACCTATTTTCCATGCTTTAAGAAATTTATCATTTTTAACCCAAGGGAAATTATCAAAATCTTTTCTAAGATTGCCTTTTAGCATTTGTGGGAAGTAATTAATTAAACTATGAGAAAATTCTCTCCATCCTAATTCATTAATATATTTTCTATAACCAATCTTTTTAATTTTAATTGCTTGGCATTTCTTCCAAATTTTTTCCACATGTATTTGTCCAAATTTTAAGAAAGGTGATAATTTAGAGGTTCCATTAACACCAGGAATATCTCGTGCATCACCATAGCCTTCAATTCTATTATCTATTAATTCTTGTAAATATTTATTAGCTTCTTGCTCAGATGGGTTCCAATATTTTTCAAATTTTTTATGCCAATTTTTTTTAGGTAAAATTTCTTTAATAGAAATTGATTTTTTAAATATATTTATTTTTTTTGCTTTTGATTTAACTTTTATAAATTTAGAGGGTAACTTTGAAATATAAAATTGTTCAGTTTTCTTCCAAAAAGGAGTGAATACTTTATAAGGTGTACCATCATCTTTAGTCATTTCCTGAAACTCTACAAGAATATTTCCTTTAAAATATTTATATTGAATTTCATTTTTAATGAATAAATCTCTTATTTTTTTACCTTTATTAATTATATCAGGCTCATACACTTTACTCCAATAAACAGTAACATTATTTTCCTTTTTTAAATTGGACAATACCTCTAGTTCATCACCTAATTGAACTTCTAATGTAATATTTAACTTCTTTAGATCTATATTAAAATTTTCTAAAGATTTAGTCAGCCACCATTTTTGAGCTTCTCTTTTATTATCAAAATTTTTTGGGTTATAAATATAAAGAGCGTTTACAAACTCATGATTTTGAGTTGCAATAGATAAGGCTTCATTGTCTTCAATTCTAAAATCTTCTCTTACCCAAACAATCGCTTTTTTTGTCATATTTCCTAGATTTTTTGCAATCCATCATTTAAAAGTTTTTGATACATTGCATGGTCAGTTAAACCCTCACAACCAAATAAAAGTACATTTGATTCTGAGTTTAGTTTTAACTTATCTAAGTATTCTTTATTATTAAAAGAGCCTATTAACGCAATTACACCTGGAACGGCACATTCACCACCTATGATTTTTTCATTAGATAAACGCTTTTCTGCTAAAAGTGCTACTGCAGTTGAGATTGCTTCATCTGGTATAGTTAAACAATAGTTGGCAGAATTTTTTAAAATCTCCCAGGCTATACTTGATACATCACCACAAGACATACCACCCATTACTGTTTCTTTTTTAATATCAACAGTTGTTGGTATATTATTATTAATACTTTGAAAAACACAGTCAGCATTTTCAGGTTCTATAATAATAAATTGAGGAATATTTTCTGATAATTTTGCAAATCCTGCTATCATTGCTGCAGCCATACCACCAACGCCTGCTTGAAGAAAAACGTGTGTAATAGAGTTTTTATCTATTTCATCAATAATTTCTTTAACCATAATTGTGTATCCAGCCATTATTAATTTTGGAACTTCTTTATAGCCTTCCCATGAAACATCTTGGACTATTTCCCAGTTGTTTTTATTTGATTGCTCTATACATTTTTTTAAAGAGTTATCGTAGTTACCTTTAACCCTAATAACTTCAGCATCAAGATTACGCATAGCTTCAGCTCTAGACTCACTAACAAATTCACTTATAAATATTTTACATTTTAAGCCTAGTCTTTGCGCACCCCATGCAACAGATCTTCCATGATTTCCAGCTGTAGCTGTCGAAACTGTTATGTTCTTTTTTTCACTTGCGATTTTATAGACAGCAAAAGCTCCACCTAATGCTTTAAATGATTTAAGTTCAAATCTTTTATCTTCATCTTTGTAGTAAATATTTTTGAATTTTAATTCATCGTTTAATTTATTTAATTTAATCAGTGGAGTAGGGGCATAATTATTCCAACTAGATATAGCTTCTATCGCTTCATCTATAAATTTTTCTGGAAGTTGTGTAAGTATATTTTCTTTATTAAATTTATAATTTTTATTCTCTAAAAATGATGTGATAGACCAAAGATCTTTCTGCAGGATTGATTTCATTTATTAACAATCAAGAGTGCTATTTTTTTCCCAGTGAGTTACTGAGCTTTTTTTATCAAACTTTTCTTCTTGATTAAAATCTTTAATTTCAGATCTTTTTAATTTTAGATAGCTTTTAATAGTATCACTACCAAATGCTTCCTTAATTTCTTTACTATTTTCTAGTTGATCTAATGCATCTTCAATTATGTCAGGTAATTTTTTTAGATTAGGGTAATTTTTATGATCAGTGTACATATTACAAGATAAAGGTTCACCAGGATCTATTTTATTATTTATTCCATGTAAACCAGCAGCTATTACTCCAGCTTGAAGTAAATAAGGATTTACTGCTCCATCCATCAATCTTAATTCAAATCTACCTTTATCTGGAATTCTTATCATATGAGTTCTATTGTTTCCTGTATAAGAAATACTACTAGGTGACCATGTGGCACCTGATTTTGTTGGTGGTGCATTTATTCTTCTATAACTATTAATTGTTGGATTAAAAAATGCGGTCAAAGGCTGAGTAAGCTTCATAATTCCACCTAGAAAATTATATGCTAATTTGCTCAAACCTAATTTATCTCCATTATCTAAAAATTTATTAATTTTTCCATTCCATAGAGAAATATGAGCATGACAACCATTACCCGTTAGATTGCTAAAAGGTTTTGGCATAAATGTTGCTCTCAATCCATGTTTTTCAGCTAATGATTTAACCATATACTTAAAGAATACATGTCTATCAGCTGTAGTTAAGCAATCTGTATAATCCCAATTCATTTCAAACTGGCCGTTAGCATCTTCATGATCGTTTTGGTATGGGTTCCAGCCCATAGTAATCATGCTATCACAAATTTCTTTGATTAAATCATATCTCCTCATTAAGGCTGACTGATCATAACAAGGTTTTGATTGTGTATCTCTAGTATCAGCAATTTTGCTCCCATCTTCAGATATCAAAAAATATTCACACTCTACACCAGACTTCATGACTAAATCTTTTTTATTCAATTTATTAATTTGCTCTTTGAGCATTACTCTAGGTGAAGCCTTAACAGGTTTACCATACATATATAAATCAGAAGCCAACCAGCCAATTTCTTTGTTCCAAGGTAATTGAATTAAGCTTTTAGGATCTGGTAGAGCAAACATATCTCCATCTGCAGGAGACATATCTAGCCAAGTTGCAAAACCTGCAAAACCTGCTCCATTTTTTTGCATGTCTGCAATCGCTTGTGCTGGTACCAATTTTGATCTCAGGACACCAAAAAAATCTACAAAACTAATCAAAAAATATTTAATTTTTTTAGTTTTAGCAATTTTAGATAAATTTAAAGGCATGATTTATTTCTTAATTTACAACTGTTAACTAGTCTTCACAATACTATTTTTTATTTTTTAGTCCTGGTATCCAGCTAGTTCCAGCTAGTGGAACTCTTGCCATAGCAGCAGATTCAACTGTAAGTGCACATAAATCTTCAGGTTCTAAATTATGTAAATCATTTTTACCAGAGGCTCTAGCTATTGTTTGTGCTTCAAGCGTCATCACTTTTAAATAGTTTGATAAACGTCGTCCGCCAGCAATAGGATCAAAGCGTTTCATTAATTCAGGTTTTTGAGTTGTAATTCCTGCTGGATCATTTCCCTCATGCCAATCATCATAGGCTCCTGCAGTAGTTCCTAATTTATTATAATCTTTTTCCCACTTAGGATCATTATCTCCCAAAGCAATCATTGCAGCAGAACCAATTGAAACTGCATCTGCTCCAAGAGCCATTGCCTTAGCAACATCAGCACCATTTCTAATTCCACCAGATATAATTAATTGAACTTTTCTATGTTGGTCTAAATCTTGAAGCGCATCTACTGCAGGTCTAATACATGCTAAAGTAGGTTGACCTACATTTTCAATAAACACTTCTTGAGTAGCAGCTGTTCCACCTTGCATTCCATCTAAAACAACAACATCAGCCCCAGCTTTAACAGCAAGAGCAGTATCATAATATGGTCTTGCTCCTGCAACTTTAATAAATATTGGAACATTCCATCCTGTAATTTCTCTTATTTCTAAAATCTTAATTTTTAAGTCATCAGGACCTGTCCAGTCAGGATGTCTACATGCAGACCTTTGATCTATACCCTTAGGTAAAGTTCTCATTTCTGCGACCCGATCACTAATTTTCTGACCTAATAACATTCCTCCACCACCAGGTTTTGCACCTTGCCCTATAACAATTTCAATAGCATCTGCTTTTCTAAGGTCATCAGGATTCATTCCATATCTAGAAGGTAAAAGTTGATAGACTAAATTTTTAGACTGACCTCTTTCCTCAGGTGTCATTCCACCATCACCAGTAGTTGTAGATGTACCAGCCATACTTGCTCCACGCCCTAAAGCTTCTTTAGCTCTCCCTGATAATGCACCAAAACTCATTCCAGCAATTGTAATAGGAATATCTAACTCCAAAGGTTTTTTTGCATAACGTGTTCCTAAAGTTACTTTTGTATTACAGGTTTCTCTATATCCTTCTAAAGGATATCTAGACATTGAAGCACCAAGAAAAAGTAAATCGTCAAAGTGAGGAAGCTTTCTTTTAGATCCTCCACCTCTAATATCATAAATTCCTGTTGCTGCTGCTCGTCTTATCTCTGAATTTGTATACTCATCAAAAGTCCATGATATACGAGGATGAGTTTTTTTATTATCTGACATTATTAATAGCTTGATACATTATCGATGTTAAAGTTATATAGTTTTCGTGCTGAACCATATCTCTTAAAACTATCTGGTTTAATATTTTTTATTTCACTTTTTTTTAAAAGAGCTAAAATTTTATTTAAATGCTTCTTTTCCATTTTTTTTTCTATGCAATCTGCACCTAAAGATTTAACTGATCCTTTGACAAAAATATCAGTTTCATAAAGACTATCACCCAAAGCCTCACCTGCGTCACCACAAACTAACATCGTTCCAGATTGAGCCATAAATGCAGACATGTGACCAACAGAACCTTTAACCACGATATCAATTCCTTTCATTGAAATACCACACCTTGAGCTAGCATCTCCATCAATTACAAGTAATCCGCCATGAGCAGTTGCGCCAGCAGATTGTGAAGCATTACCTTTAACATGTACTGTTCCAGACATCATATTTTCAGCAACACCTGTACCAACATTTCCATCTATTGTTACATGTGCTTTTTGGTTCATTCCTGCACAATAATAGCCAACATGGCCTTTGATTAAAACTTTCATTTCCTGGTTTAATCCAGCACATAATGCATGACTTCCTTCAGGATTTATAATCACAAAGTCTCTATCATTTTTTTTATTATCTAAATTTTGTAAAGTATTATTAATTTCTCTTAATTTCTTTTTTTTTAAATCTAATTTCATTAATTCCCCCACGAGTAAACAATACCTGGCTCAGGTTCAAAAATTTTTGCATTATTTACATCTGGTAAATGTGCCATGGCTTGAAACTCTGATGCTATTGCAACATAGTTTTTTGTTTCTGCTATTACTGCAGGTTTACATGCTATTTCATCTCTAACAACTGCAAAGCCCTTTCTAGTTCCCGTAATAAATGTATAAAAACCATCTAAATCTTTAAGACCCGATGTAAGCGTATCTTTTAAAGATATATTATTTGATAAACTGTTAGAAACATATCCTGCTGCAACTTCAGTATCATTTTCAGAGTTAAAGACACTACCTTTTTTGGTGAGCTTTCTTCTTAAATTATTATGATTTGATAATGAACCATTATGAACCAAGCATTCATCTTCACCAGTAGAGTAGGGGTGAGATCCATCAGTAGTTATTGCACTTTCTGTAGCCATTCTTGTATGACCTATTCCATGAGTACCACTAAAACTATCTAATTTAAATTTTTTTACTACATCTTTAGGATTACCAACTTGTTTAAATATTTCTATTGATCGGCCATACCCAACTATAGATACTTTAGGAAAATTCGAATTAATTATCTCAATCACTTTCTTTGGCTGCTCAAGAGTTTTAAGAATTACATGATCTGAGATTTGAGCAAGTCTGGCTTTTTTAAGTTTTTTAGATATTTCTTTCTTAAAGCTATTAAAATTTAAATCATTAATACATAAAGAAAACTTGTATAGTTTTTTACTTTCATCTTTATAAATTGCAAACCCAGCACTGTCTGGTCCACGAGATTCCATATTATTAAGCATACCAGATAACATTTTTCCTAAACTTTTTTCAAATTTTTTATTTTTTAAGTAGATGCCAACAATTCCACACATAAATTTTTTTAAGTTTATTTTATTAAAGACAGTAGAAAATCTTTATAGTAGAAAATATTTCCTACTACAATGATGATAATAGCCGCTATCACTCCATACTTTGCTTTTGGAAAAACGACACCTCTCATTTTACTTGGTCTCAGATCTTCGTTATTATTTCTATCCATGATTGTATAATTTTTGTAAAAAAAAAGGGCGCCACAATTAAATAGCGCCCAAATTTTTAATTGATATTACCAGTCAGTAATATTGCTCTTATGATCATTAGCACCATGTCTCTTTCTTGCTAGTCTTGAAAGTTTTTCACTTTCAGATCTAGCAGTCAAAACATGCCAGCCAATCCAGAAAACTACACCTAGAATAACTAGTAAAGTTTCACTAGATCCAGCTCCCGGGTAAATTGCTCCGACAACTTCCTCAGCACTTAAATGATCTATCCAGTTTGTTACTGTAGCCATATTTTTTCTCCTTTACCTAGTTGAAGAGGCGACTGCTTTTTCAGCATCTCTATCGTCCTCCATCATTTCATAGTCTAGTCCAGCTATTTCTACTTCACGTGGGATTCTTAACTTACCCATTCCGTTTAGTATCTTAGCTAAAACATAGCCTGGTAGCATTCCAAGAACTCCAAACATTATAATTGCTCCGAGGAATTGTCCCAGTGGATTGATTGATGCATAAGTTGATCCGTCCCACATAGCTCCAACACTGTATCCAGATGAAGGATAGCCATTTAAAACAAATCCACAAATTACAAGACCAACAAATCCTGCATAACCATGTACTGCTACTGCACCAACTGCATCATCAATTTTGAACTTACGTTCAACCCAGTAATGCATTTTGTATGCAATAACTACACCGATCGCACCAATAAGCATTGCTTGTATCGGGTGATACAAATCATTACCCGCAGATGCACAGATGATCCCAGCAAGTCCACTTGAGTAAGTCCAGAATGGATCACCTTTAGCGACCACGTATCCAGCCAATAATCCACCTGATAATGACATCAGAAAGTTATAGGTTATTCCACTCAGGGTGGTTGGGGTTACATATATGTTTGTTGCTGTCCAGTACGTTACACCTTCCATTCCATACTCAGGTCCAAGATCAAATATCGGTATATTACATGCCGCATAAAATCCCCAGAAACCAGTATAGATTAAAAATAATCCAACTGTAACTAGCCATGGGTTTCTTGGTCCTATATTTCTTGGCTCACCACTTGATGAGAACTTTCCAATTCTAGGTCCTAAAACGATTAGAACACCTAAAGCAAATCCACCCGCAATTGCGTGAATTACTCCTGATGCATAAGCGTCATGATATCCTAAAATTTTGAGCATCCATCCATCAAAGTGCCATCCCCAAGCAGCATCGATTGTCCAAAATACAGATCCAATTGCAATCGCTAAAATACCAAATGCAAAAGTTGTAATCCTTTCAATGATTGCTCCAGAAACAATTGAAGCAGCTGTCCATGAAAATAGTAAGAATGCAGCCCAGAATACTCCACTTATGTGATCACCTAAGTTTACAGCCATTAGTGGACTGTTTGCTAGATAGTAAGTGGCACTAAACGCAGAATCGTCTGTTATTAATGCAGTACTCTCATTCATTATTGAAGGTGCTATTCCTGGTCCTGTTGGGAATGCCCAGTAAATCCACCAACCAAAGAAAAACCAGGTTACTGTTACTAGTGGTATTACCATGGTATTTTTCATTAAAGTATGCTGGTGATGTTTATATCGTGAGGCTCCAACTTCATACATACAAAATCCGACGTGAATCAGGAACATTAATACTACTGTTACCCAGTAGTAAAATTCTGTAAATATAACTGTAAGAGCGCCTAATTGATCATCCATAATCTCTCTCCTATTAGTTTTATAAAGACTACAAAATTTATAGAGGGGTGACAAACTATACATTGCTTAAATAAGCAAGTAACAGCAATGAGTTTTAAAAAATAATCAACCTTTGATTGAGGTACTAAAACTTAAGGTAAGCTTTTTTCAAATCAACAAGAGGGTGCTTTTTAGACATTTGAAACTTAACTAAAAGCTCTCTTGCAATCATATCTCTGTCTTGTTGGTTGTTTGGCAGTTTGATTGATTTTGGAATTGTAACCCAACCATTTGCATTTCTACAAAATACAGCAGGTCTATCCTCTTCATAACCCATGTGAATATCTTCTAACCAGTTAAGATCATCCCATCCCATCGCTTCTACATATTTTTTTAAGAATGGTGTCATCTTCTTATAATCAGGTAATAGGTTAACGTCATATCTATAACCGATATGTTGCCCAATCATTTTTTCTCTAGCGGTCTCTTTAGATTTTCCACCTAGATTTTCTTTTTTTACTTTTATTTTTTTTTTTTTCTTAAGCATATTTACCTCTTATATTTTATGATAGTTATCAACACCAACAGTGAAGTTAGTTCCAGTTAACGGAACTTTAGCTAAAGCAGATGATTCCATCGTTAAAGCAGCTAAATCCTCAGGTTCTAAAGAGTGAATATTAGTTTTACCACAAGCTCTTGCTAAAAGTTGAGCCTCTAATGTCATTGCATGAAGGTAATTATAAACTCTTAATGCAGCATCATCAGGATTTAATCTAGCTCTTAATTTAGGATCTTGTGTTGCAACACCAACTGGACAACGACCAGTATGACAGTGATAACATTCACCAGCTTTTACACCCATTTCTTTTTCAAAGTTTGCTTCTGGTATATCTTTATTACAGTTTAAAGCCATTAAAGCACCAGTCCCAATTGCTATTGCATCAGCACCTAGAGCTAAAGCTTTTGCCATATCAGCACCATCTCTAACACCACCTGCATAAATTAAAGTTACTTGTCCAGTTTTACCAACATCATCAATAGCTCTTCTAGCTTCTCTGATTGCAGCAATTCCTGGAATACCAGTATTTGCAGCAGCTATGTGAGGACCAGCTCCTGTTGAACCTTCCATACCATCTAAGAATATTGAGTCTGGATTACATTTTGCAGCCATACGAACATCATCATAAACTTTTGATGCACCTAGTTTTAACTGAATTGGAACTTTATTTTTTGTAAGCTGTCTTAATTCTTCAACTTTTAAAGCTAGATCATCTGGACCTAACCAGTCTGGGTGTCTTGCTGGAGATCTTTGATCAATACCAGATGGTAGAGATCTCATTTCTGCAACTTGATCAGTAACTTTTTGACCCATTAAATGTCCACCCATTCCAACTTTTTGCCCTTGACCAATAAATACTTCAATTGCATCAGCTAGTTGAGCGTGATGAGGATTGAAACCATATCTTGATTGAATACATTGGTAATACCATTTTTCAGAATATCTTCTTTCATCTGGAATCATTCCACCTTCACCAGAACATGTTGCACTTCCAGCCATTGTTGCTCCTCTTGCTAAAGCAGTTTTTGCTTCATAAGAAAGTGCTCCAAAACTCATACCCGTAATATATACTGGTATATCTAATTCAATTGGGTTTTCACAATTTGGTCCAATAATAGTTTTTGTTTCACATTTTTCTCTATAACCCTCAATTACAAATCTTGTAAGAGTTCCTGGTAAAAATACCAAGTCATCAAATGTAGGAATTTTTTTCATTAATGCCATTCCACGCATTCTGTATCTTCCAAGTTGAGCTTTAATATGAATATCGTCTATAACTTCAGGAGTAAAAATAGCATTGTGACCTAACAGACTTTTATTTCTTTTACCTTCTTCGTGTGCATGAACATCAGCTTTTCCACCAACACTTCCATTAGCTTTTTTTAATTTTTTACTACTTTTTTTAATTTTCTTTTTAGCCATTAGATAGCTCCTTTCTTTTCATGAGGTTCTAGATTATCATAGTTCCAAAGTTTTTTCCCTGCGACTATTTTTGTCATTTTACTAACGTCAAATTTTTCACCTATCTCTGCAACTTTTAATTTCCTTTTTAACCAATCTTGATCACTAGCTGATAAATCAGCTGGCACAGCATCACTTCCAAATGATCCTATTTTTCCACCAATGAATATTGTTCCGTCATACATTGAGTCCCCTAAGTTTATTCCAACATCACCTAGAATAATAATTCTTCCTCTTTGCATCATAAAACCAGTGAATGCGCCAGCATCACCACCAACAATGATAGTTCCGCCCTTCATGTCAATTCCAGTTCTTGCACCAACACTTCCTTTGCAAATTAAATCACCACCTCTTATAGCGGCACCAAAACAAGATCCTGCATTTTTTTCTATAACAACTTTTCCTGCCATTAAATTTTCAGCACAAGACCAGCCAACTCTACCATTAATTCTAACAGTTGGTCCATCACAAGAACCCATACCAAAATAACCCAAACTTCCTTCAAAAATTAAGTTTAATTTATTCAAAATACCAACACCTAAACTATGTTTTCCTTGAGGGTTTTTAATAACAATTGTTCCAAAACCTTGGCTCATTAAATTGTCAATCTCTTTATTGGCCTCTGGAGCTGACATTTCTTTAACATCTAGCTCTGTTCTTTTATTAAAATCTACATCATAAGTTCCAAAATAATAAAGATTTTCACCTTCATCAGGATTAAAAAACTTTTGCTGTGTTCTTCCTGTTAAAACTTCTGTGTGCATACCCATTGACTGGGCCTTAGTTTTCTTTTCTGTAGTCTTTAAATTTGCCATACTTTTACCTCTCCATCAAATGGATCATATGTATCTATCTCTTGCGGTAGAACTGATCTGATTGCTATTTCTTCTGAACCCATTGCCACTAAATCATCAGATTCATAAAGAACCAAAGGTTTTGCAGCCATAGTATCTTTTGCCATTCCTAAAGAATCTTTAGTTGCAACAAAATATGTAAAAACTCCATCAAGACCTGTTAAAGAAGCCTTCATTCCTTCTTCAAGAGATGCGCCTTCCCTCATTTTTTGAGCAATATAAACGGCGATTAATTCTGAATCACATTCAGACATAAATCTCATGCCTTTATTTTCAAGCATTCTTCTATTATTCCAGTAGTTAGTTAATTGACCGTTATGAACCACAGAAACATCACTAAAAGGATAACCCCAAAAAGGGTGAGCAGATTTAATATCAACACCTGACTCTGTAGCCATTCTAGCATGACCAATTGCATGTGTTCCAACCAATTTATCTAAACTATATCTATCACAAACCATTTTAGCATTACCTAGATCTTTAATTACCTCTAATGATTTTCCCATGGAAAGAATTTCAACACCTGGAATGCTTTCTATCTTTTGTGAAAACTCTAATAGATCCCTTACATCATAAGTAAGTTCATATCTCAAAGAGTAGGGTAGAATTCTTTCTTCTTTAACTATTTTGGCACCTAACTCAGATAAATACTGATCAACAATTTTCTTTCTTTGATCGTATACAGAAACATCCTCCATTATTGATGAACTTCCTTCACCAACATTTTCTCCAACTTTAAAACGCATGATAAAGTTTTTACCATCCGTATCTCCATACAAAGCATAACCTGTAGAATCTTCCCCTCTATGTTTTAAAGCTTGAAGCATTCCTTGTAGTTCACTTCCTACATTTGATGATTTACCTCTATGTATTAATCCCGCTATTCCACACATATATTTCCCCTATTTTATTAAAGATTACGGTAGACAGTCTAGATAAGTATCTAGATCCCACTGAGTTGTTGCACCTAGAAATCTTTCCCATTCATCATTTTTATACCAATGGAAAACTTTATACATCTCATCTGGCATAGCTGATTTAATAACCTCATCTTCTTCTAAACGATTTAAGGCTTCACCAAGACTTAAAGGTAATTTTTTAACTTTTTTACCAGCTGCCTGAGCATCATACATACTTCGAGACTCTGGTTTTCCCGGATCAATATTATTTGTTATTCCATCATCAAAACATTTCAATAATCCTGAACCCATCAAGTATGGATTATGCATTGAGTCAACAGAACGATATTCAAATCTGCCAGGAGCAGAAACTCTTAAACCACAAGTTCTGTTTTGAAATCCCCAGTCAGCATAAACAGGCGCCCAAAATCCTGTATCCCATAATCTTCTATAAGAGTTTACTGTTGAAGATCCAATTGCTGTTAACGCACCCAAATGTTTCATTACACCACCAATTGCTTTTAATCCAACCTTACCTGGTAACTGAATATCATTAGTATCTGGCATAAAATAATTAGTTCCACCTTCAACATAAGTAAAAACATCGTCCATCGCTGGAATAGATTTATGAGATAATTTATTAATTCTATCTTTTCCACCTTTCCATAACGACATATTCGTATGACAACCACTCGCTGATACACCCATAAAAGGTTTTGTCATAAAGCAAGCTATCAAATTAAATTCTCTAGCAACTTGTGCACAAATTTGTCTATAAGTTGAAAGTCTATCTGCGTTTCTTAAAACATCATCGTACATCCAGTTTAATTCTAATTGTCCAGGTGCGTCTTCGTGATCACCTTGAATCATATCAAAGCCCATCGCTCTAGCGTATTCAAAAACTTTCATAAATACAGGTCTTAGAGATTCAAATTGATCTATGTGATAACAATAAGGTTTAGAAAAACCTTTACCTGTTGGAGACCCATCTTCATTTTTAGTCAACCACATCATTTCAGGCTCAGTTCCAACTCTTAATTGATAACCGTGTTTCTTTTTAAATTCTTGAGCATGTATTCTTAAATTTCCACGGCAATCAGAAGTTAAATGAGCACCTGGATTATCTCTTTCTTCTCTATTTCTAAAGCAAGTAACGAACACCCTTGCAACTTTTTTATCCCAAGGAAGCTGACAAAATGTTTCAGGATCAGGTATGCCAACTAGTTCTTTAGCTTCTGGCCCATAACCAATATAATCTCCATGACGATCAACAAATAAGTTAGCTGTAGCACCATAAACTAATTGAAACCCTTTTTCACAAGTTCTTTCCCAATGATCAGTAGGAATACCTTTTCCCACAACTCTTCCAGTTACAGAAATAAATTGAAAAAATATATACTCAACACCTAGTTCGTTAATTTTAGCTCTAACTTGTTTTACTAATTTGTCTCTACCAGGCTGTCTAACGTGTCTGTCTAAATCTGTCATTATCTCTCCCCCTAATGAATTCTAATACTTGAACCCTAGCTGAAAATTATATTAGTGTCTAGGCATCTTGATTATAATAAATATATATAATTTGTATAACTACTATGAGCTATTACATGTATAAGTTGTGTAAATAAAATTGTTTTGATTTTAATTTAATTTAAATTTTTTCTTAGCTCCACGGGAATGGACTATTCGAGGTAGGGTGAAGCTCTCCTTTTTCATAACGATCAAATCTAAAAGGTTTTAATAATTCACTTTCAGTTCCAAGAATTTCTTGTGCAACAAGTTCACCGACACCAATCATTTTGTATCCATGATTTGCATCAGCAATCATATAAACATTTTCTAAAAACCTATCAAAGATAGGAAAATTGTCAGGTGTCATACATCCTAAGCCACCTGATGGTCCTTTTCTATACAAACCTGATTTACCTTCAAATCTCTTATGACAATGTGCTAAAGCTGAACACCACATATCATTAAATGATTCTGTGGTTTGAAACTCAGGTGAATCTATTCCATATGGATCTATGTTTATCTTATCAAAATGTTTATCTACTATGTATGGAGAGGTTCCACCTTGAACACCAAGACCTTCAATATCTGGCTTATAATAAATTCCCCAAAGCTCATCTGTTATTAATTTTTTAGTTGTATCAGAATATAATGGGGCTGTAGAATCAACATGCATTACAGGAGGCTGACCACCGTCATTCATTTTTAAAAAGTCTTTATCAACACCAATAACACCTTCTTGTAACATCCAATATTTCCACATATCCTCTTTATGAAATTTTCCATCTTGTCCTTTAATATTAGCAACTTTTGGAAGTTCTAACATGTTCCAAAAATCTCTAACCCAAGGACCAGCACCAACGACTACCTGTTCGCACTCAATAATTCCTTTGTCTGTCTCAACACCATTAACTGCTTTACTAGTACTACTTTTTTTAAAGCCTGTAACCGTAACACCCTTAATAATATTAACTCCGTTTGTATTAGTTTTTTCTTCTAGAGCTTTTATAGAAGCTTTGTTGAATGCATAACCACCTTTTTTTTCATGTAATACGGATGTAATTCCTGTTGCTTGCCAATCGTCAAACATACCCTTCATATATTTAGTACATTCTTTTTCACCTTCTATAAATTCTGATTCATATCCAATAGCTTTTTGTTGTTCATATATTGTAGCAACATCTTCGTGCATAACTTCAGGAGATATTTGTAAATACCCAACAGCATTATATTTCCAAGCCTTAGGATCACTTTCCCAGACAGAAACTGAGTGAGCCATTAATTCTCTCATAGCAGGTTGGAAATAATTATTTCTTATAACGCCACAAGCTATTCCACTGGCACCCGCTGCAGTATCTTTTTTTTCAAGAATTACAATGTCACCAGGGTTTTTATAAGTCTCAGAAAGTTTCCAGGCTGTGCTTAGCCCATGAATTCCGCCACCGATGATTACTACTTTTGCTTTAGTTGGTAGTGTTGACATATTTAAACTCTATTCCTCTGAAGATCAATTAATAGGATTATTTTTATAACAAAAAAATATATATATAAAATAGTAACTTAGTGAGTTGCTTAAATAAGCATTTAATAGCTGATATTTTTAAGTGTATTCAGATAATCATTAAATTCTTTAATGAACGTTTCACTGGGCCTAATATTTTTTATTCGCTGATCAGTTGAAGTTTTTTCTAAAAAAAAGAATCCTTTAATACATGCTTCATTAATTATCAAAGCTGCTTTTGGTCTAGAGGTTTTAAAAAGTCTTGTTTTCAATTCTTCTACTGAAAGCTTTTCATTGACCTTATATGCATGCATTACTAACAGCATCAAATGGTAATGAGAGGGTGATTTTCTAAAAAAATAGTTGCTTGAAGTATGAGACTTTTTAACTTGGTCTTCCCAGAAATCTAAAAGAGTTTTTTCTTGATCCATAATATTATCTAAGCTTTAACTCTAGATTTTGTTGGATCGTAGAATGGAAATGGTACGACTTTAGCAATAATTCTTTTTTGGTGCCCATCAAGTTTTCCTATTTCTACTTTCGATCCTATTTCGGAATACTTAACATCAATTCTGCATAGCGCAATATTTTTTCCAAGTTTTGGGGACAACATTCCACTTGTTATTACACCAACTTGACCTCGACCTATATAAACATTGTCACCATGCGCCGCAGGTTCGTGTCCATCCAATTCTAAGCCAACTAATTTCTTTTGTGGGTTTGCTTTTCTTTTAATTAATTCTTCCTTACCTATAAAATCATCTTCTTTAGTTTTAAGTGGAACTGTAAAGCCAATACCTGCTTCAAATGGATCTGTTTGATCGTCAAACTCATAGCCATAAAAGATTAGACCAGCTTCAATACGAAGCATGTCTAAAGCTTCTAAGCCTAATGGAGTAATATCAAACTCTTTACCAGCTTCCCAAACTTTATCCCAAACCTCTGCAGCATCTTTTGGATGACACCATATCTCATAACCAAGTTCACCCGTATAACCTGTTCTTGAAATAACAATTGGCGTTCCTGTTTCATGATCTATTCTTGCAATATTAAATCTAAACCATTCAAGTTCAGTGATCGATGGCTGTATTGGTGGTGTCCATACAAATTTTTCTAAAATTTTTCTACTGTTTGGACCTTGAACTGCAATGTTATGTATATGATCTGTTGCAGATTTAATCCAAACTTTATAATTTTTCTTTTTAGCTTGTTCTTTTAACCATTCACCGCTGTATTCATCTCCACCAATCCATCTAAAATTATCTTGTCCTAATTTAAATAAAGTACCATCATCTAACATGCAGCCATTTTCATAACACATGGCTGTATAAACAACTTGCCCAACTGATAATTTTTTTACATTTCTAGTAAGCGTGTATTGCATTAAATTTTCTGCATCGGGTCCAAGAATTTCAAACTTTCTAAGAGGTGATAAGTCTGTTGCAATCGCACTTTCTCTACAAGCCGAATATTCTTTTATAGTTCCTGAATTTGTAAAATTATTAGCAAGCCAAAAACCTTTATACTCAACAAAATTTCTTGTCAGTTCTGAAGTTTTTTTATGGAAACCTGTTTCTTGAGTTAGTTTTGGTTCAGAGTCTGTTTTCATTCTAAATGCTATTGCCTTTGAATACTTTTTTTCCTTT
This sequence comes from Candidatus Pelagibacter giovannonii, assembly GCF_012276695.1. GTDB lineage: Bacteria > Pseudomonadota > Alphaproteobacteria > Pelagibacterales > Pelagibacteraceae > Pelagibacter > Pelagibacter giovannonii. The sequence goes on from NZ_CP038852.1 coordinate 1,264,113, forward strand.
GAATAAGTCCTAACAAATATATCGGTGGGATTCCAGCCATTTGCAGCATCAACATCACAAGGACAAGCAGAAGATATGCATGTTAGATTTTTTAATGCTCTAAATAAAACGTAATCTCCTGGTCTCGACCAAGGCTCATCAAAAGTTGCAACATTATTTTCATCAATTCCTGTGTTAAAAAAAAGGTTTATAGCAGACCAGCTTTTACGAGAATTGATGTCATATTTTTCCAAACCTTTATTAAAATTATCTGTACAATTAATATGCCCCATATAACCCATATCTTCATAATATTTTGAGGTACAAGCAAGGTTGAATGTATCGTGTCTTCCAACGGTATCTCTTACAACTTCAACCATAGCTTCATGATCACCATCATAAAACTTTGAAAATAAACCAGGTCCAGGGTAAGCACTACCCATAAAGGTTCGTGTTGCTTTATCATCAATAATACTTTCAATTCCATCATTTAATTTTTGTGTATCAAAAGCTAAAAAATCTGAACATTGTCTTCCACCTGGATCAATTATTTGAATATATTCACCAGCCTTAACACTATAAGTCTCTGCAGTTCTTCTTTTAACAAGCTGCTCTATAATCGGGTCACTTAATGGATCTGGTAAAATGAATTGTTCATCTGTTTCTATAAATTTAGCCTTAGATAAAAAAATTGTTAAATCTGTTGGTGGATTCTGCTCATGAACATTCATAGCACCGCCAGGAGCTGCAATCATAACTATACATTTGTCTTTTGAAGTTAGCGTAATTTTTTCACCCATTACACAATCATTATTAAAAATAATTGATGCCTTAGCATTGTGTAACTCTAAGTTTTTTTTCTTTAAAATTTTTGAAATTTTTTCATCATTAGAAATAGTTTTTTTTGAAAAATCTGCGTTAGAATTTTCTTTTAAACTTAAAATAGATAAATCAGATTTACCATGTGAATTGAAAACAACTACTTCACAAATTTGCTGTCCCTCATCATTAATAATTTCTATTTTGTCTTCTGGTAAAACTTCTATTAATGATAGGCCACCACCTTTTACAAAATATTTTTCAACTCCTGGTGGCAAAGTTCTTAAACCAGGATTTTTAATATCTTTACTAGTATGTAGCATTGTCAGTATAAATTTTAATAATTTAGGTTTAGCTTAATATAATCATAGGGGATTGACTATAAATTTAATAAGTGAGAACATAAGTTATTAAACTTAATATTGAGGGAGAGAATATAATGAAAAAAATAGTATCATTAATATCTGCCCTAGTAATTTCAGTAGTTAGTTTTGCTGGAATATCTAATGCAGCAGATAGTAAAAAACCTATCGTTATTCCAACTCATAACTGGTCAAGCCAAATTGTAATGGCTCACGTTATTGGTGGAATTTTCGAAAGTATGGGAAATAATGTAAAATATGTAAACACAGACTCACAAGCTGTTTATGAAGCAATTCGTATCGGTGATGTAAGTTTATCTCATGAAGTATGGGAATCTGCGTTTGGAAAATCATTCACTACAGCGCTAGACAAAGGAGGTTTGGTTGACTGGGGAGATCATGAAGCTAGAACTCTTGAAGATATGGGTTATCCAAACTGGGTTGCTGAAAAAGGACTATGTCCTGGTCTTCCAGACTGGACTGCATTAAAAAATCCAGCTTGTGCTAAAAACTTTACAACGCCTGATTCAGGTGGAAAAGGACGAATGTTAGAAGGTCCACAAAGTTGGCATGGAGATTTAATACCTCAAAGAGTTGATGCTTTAGGACTTGGAGATCTTTGGACTGTTAAATTTGCTGGAAGTGCAGATGCACTTTGGGCTGAACTTAAAGCAGCTGAAAAAGAAGGAAGAGGAACTATAATATTTAACTGGACACCAAACTTCACAGATGGTGCTGGTTTTACTTTTATAGATTTCCCTCCATATTCAGCAGGTTGTAGACCAGAAGACGGTGGTGATGGAAAATGTGGTTCGCCAGATGGTTATTTGAAAAAAGCTGTAACTGCAGACTTTCCAAAGACACATCCAGCGGCAGCAGCGGCATTTAAAAAAATGTCATTCTCTACAAGTCACATTGGTGCAATGGCTGCTTTAGTTGACCTTGACAAAATGACTCACGAAGATGCAGCTAAAAAATGGTTAGCTGACAATAAGAGTGTTTGGCAAGCTTTTACTAAATAAGGGTAACAGTTAATAAATTGAAATCTCTCCCAACAATGTTGGGGGGGATTTTTTTAAAGAATGTGCTTTCGCACAAATTCAAATTACGGATCTAATTGATTAAATGATAAAGTTTTTTTTATATATATCTATCAGTCTATTAGTTTTTAATTCTTCTTTTGCAAAAAATATAGATATACAAGAGGATATTAAAATTGGTTTTGTATGTGAATTAGAAAAGAAAATACTCAAGAATTCAGAATATAATTATAAAACTTTTTTTGCAAAAGATTTAGAAAATCAAAATTTAGAAAAATTTGAAATCGATGCAAAACAACCAGAAAAACTTTTGATCAATGGGTTATCATTGTTCCTTTCTCAAACTGCAAAATTTGAAGTAAAAGTTGTAAATAAAGACATAGTTTTATTCAAAGCTTTTGATGAAGGAAAAAATTATTCAGAATCAGGTATAATTAATAGAAAATCGGGTGAATTAGTTCACGAAATTACAATAGGTATAAAAAGTGATAATCTTGAAAAAAATATTTCTTTTTACTTATGCAGTTGAATTTAAAAAAATGAAAAAATATTTATTTTATATAGCTTTAAGTTTTTTAATTGCAACATCAGCATCAGCTCGAAAGACAGGTTGTGAAGGAAATTGTAAGGATGGTTTTGGTAAATGGACTTACACTGACAAAACAACATATGAAGGTAATTGGGTTGGCACACAAAAGCAAGGACAAGGAGTCGAGACTTGGCCAAATGGATATATTTATAAAGGTGAGTTTAAAAATAGTGTGTGGAGTGGAAATGGTATTTTAACATTTCCAAACGGAGCAACTTATGATGGGGAATGGGCCAATGGATTTATGAATGGAGAAGGAACATTTACATGGTCTGATGGAAAAGAAAAAAAAGGAATTTGGAAAAATGGCAAATTCCAAGAATAGATAAAAATGTTACAAAATATATATTTAAATAAACTAAAGAAGATATCTGAGCCAGTTAGACAATTTGGAGGTCTTATCATCTTAATAATTATTGTAATTTTTTCCTTTGCTATCTTAAATAATATTTTTGGTGAGGGTGAAGAGCTAATTGCTAAAATGAAAATAGAAGAAGAAAGAATTGAAGAAACAAGAAAACAAAATGAACTGATTTCAAGTTTACCATCAGGAATTTTAGTATTCTATGAAGGAACTGATCATTATAAATTGTCTTTAGAGCAATATGAAAAAGTTTGCAATGCAACAAAGATTATTCCACAGCGTGCAATTATGGGTGCCAATTTTTTGAATTTTAGAGCACATCACATTTATACTATTAATGGAAACAAAATTGATGAAACGTTTGTAAAATGGAATAAGGAAAATAATAAATGCTTTGCAGGGTTTACAGTGAGTGGAAATAATGTTGGGGTGGATGAAAAGATTACTGTTAACGGTGAAGTTTTAAATTTTTTAAGTACTGGAATTGATACAAGAGTTTATTTTATTAAAAATTTTTGAGGAGAAAAATAATAAGTATAAATAATATAAAAAGTGATTTTAATTTTTATTTCGTATAACTTATTAAAACATTATGACTGATACAGTAATAAAATGTGAATCTGTTTACAAAATTTTTGGTACTAATGCCAAAAAGATGCTCCAAGAGGCAAATGGAAATGTAGATGCCAAAGCATTTCAAGAAAACGGATGCATAGTGGGTGTGAACAATGCTTCTTTTGAGGTTGCAAGAGGTGAAATGTTAGTTGTGATGGGTTTGTCGGGCTCAGGGAAATCAACATTGTTAAGATGTATTTCTAGATTAACAGATGCAACTTCTGGAAAGATTTTTATAGAAGGTCAAGATTTACTTTCATTAAGCAACAAAGAACTTATTGACCTTAGAAGAAATAAAATGGGTATGGTGTTTCAAAGTTTTGCTTTGCTTCCTCATAAAACAGTTGTGGAAAATATTGCTTTCCCACTTCAAATCAAGGGCATTAAAACTAAAGATAGCATTATCAAAGCAATGGAAATGGTTAGGCTTGTTGGTCTTGATGGTAGGGAAAATTATTTTCCAAGAGAACTTTCTGGTGGTCAACAGCAAAGAGTAGGTATTGCTCGATCATTAGCTGTTGAGCCTGATATTTGGTTTTTAGACGAACCATTTTCTGCATTAGATCCACTAATTAGAAAAGAGATGCAAGATGAATTTTTGAGACTTCAAGAAAAATTACAAAAAACAATTATGTTTATTACACATGATTTTGATGAAGCCTTAAAACTTGCTGACCGTATCGCAATAATGAAAGATGGTATAATTGAACAACTAGATACCCCAGCTAACATTGTGTTAAATCCAGCAACAGAGTATGTAAAAAATTTTACTGAGGAAGTTCCTAGGGAGAAGGTTTTGAAAATAGAAGATGTGATGGAAAAACCAAATAATGAAAATTTAAGTGATTTAAAGGTTTTAAGAAATGAAATAATTGAAAATGTTGCCGAAAAAATTTTAACCCAAGAAAAGTCAGTATCTGTAATCGATGAAAACAATCAAATTGTTGGTACTGTTCATCCATCAAAAATAATTCATACAGTTTTTGGTGGAAAAAAAAATAATGATTAAAATATGGAATTATTAAAAAAGTATCCAAAAGTATTTCAATGGTTATTTTTGTTAGTTGCTTTTTTTACTTTATGTTTTGCAATTGATGTCCCAGAAACTTATAAATTTATTAGAGGTCAAGCAGAATTCATTAAAGATCCAAATCAAAGCACTTACACGCTCTTTGGTGCAGAAGTAAGGTATTATGCATTTGATGTATTTTGGAGACTACCTCCTTTGCTTGGATGGTTACCTATATGGATAAACGATTCATTATTTTTTTTAATGAATGATTGGATGCCAATGGAATTTTGGAATGAAGACACTCAAGAATTTAAAACACGACCTCTAGTTTTACAAATAACAAGAAATTTAACCTCATTTATAACGTTTCTCATAGAATTAATAAGAGAGATTTTATTAGGTGGTGTTGAAACTATTGTTGCATTTACAAGTTGGGATTGGATAAGTGAAAATTCATGGGCAGAATTGCCAGGATTGCCTTGGACAATTGTTGCTGCGGGTGCAGCGGTACTTGGATATAAATTAAGTGGTAAAGGTCTAGCTTTATTCGCTGCTATAGTCATGATTTATATTTCTATTTTTGGTCAATGGAAACCTTCTATGCAAACACTTTCTTTTATATTAGTAGCAGCACCACTATCTTTTATTTTTGGTTTGAGTTTAGGGATTGCAGCGTTCAAAAGTAAACGTGTGGAGAAAGCTTTATACCCAATACTTTTAGTTATGCAGACTATGCCTCAATACGCAGTATTAGTTCCAGCAATTGTTCTCTTTGGTGTTGGAGATCATGCCGGAGTAATTATAACTATGGTTGTAGCTGTTCCACCAATGATACTACTGACTTTGTTAGGTCTTAGAGGGGTATCGCCTGAAGTTATTGAAGCTGGTAAAATGAGTGGATGTAATAATTTACAACTTATGTTTAAAGTATTAATCCCAACTGCAAGAAGGGATATTTTGATTGGAGTAAATCAAGTTATCATGGTGTGTTTTTCTATGGCAGTAATTTCAGCGTTTATAGGTGCTAAAGGTTTAGGATTTAATCTATTGTTAGCTCTAAACCAGCTGAACATTGGATTAGCGCTAGAAGCAGGTTTATGTATCAGTTTGATTGCAATATTACTTGATAAATTGTCATTAGCTTGGGCAAATAAACAAATAGATTACTTTGGTAACCTAACTTTTTTTCAAAGATATAAAAATACATTATTTTTTTCTGGTGCAATATTTATTGGAATTATACTTGCTTATGTTGGGTCTTTTTACTTTAAGGAAGGTTTTAATTATTTGTATGAAATTCCCCACAATAAAGGAATATCAACAGCAGATTTTTGGAATAAAGGAGTTGATTGGATTTGGGATACTTTCTTTCAAACTTTAAAAATTTTTAATACATGGTTGATAGTTGATGTATTGCAGCCTATGCGTGCTGCCTATTTAAGAATGCCTATTGTTGCAACCTTTGTTTTAGTTATGGGAGCTGGCTATATAATTGGAGGAATACGTTCAGCTTTTGTAGTGGGTGCTTTGACATTATTTATAGCATTAAGTCCATGGTGGGACAGAGCTTTAGTTACAACATACATGGCAACTTTTGGAGTTATCTTGTCTTGTATAATTGGTTTTACTGTTGGAACTTTATGTTTTCAGAATAAACATACCACAAATTTTATGTTGGGAGTTTGTGATATTTTTCAAACATTCCCTTCATTTGTATATTTAATTCCAGTAATGATGCTTTTTGGAGTTACAGATACATCAGTGTTAATTGCTGTAGTTGTTTATGCAACCATACCTGCAACGAGATATACTATTGAAGGATTAAGAAGTGTTCCATCTTCTTTACATGATGCAGCCTCAATGTCTGGTGTAACAAAAATACAAAGATTGCTGAAAATAGAATTCCCATTAGCACTTCCTCACATGATGCTTGGTTTAAATCAAACAATTGTATTTGCTTTGTTTATGGTAATTATTGGTGCATTTATTGGAACTGAGGATTTAGGACAATATATTTTAAAAGCTATATCTGATAAAAAAGGTGCAGGTATAGGCCTAACACTAGGTCTTTGTGTTGCTTTTATAGGCTTGATTTTTGATAATTTAATCCGAACTTGGGTAGAAAAAAGAAAAAAACACCTAGGTATAGATTAGAAATAATATTCAACTTCTAAAAAAGATCTACTGAAAAAATCTAACAAATTTAAAAATAATTATTTTGACTGATCTAAAAAAGTTTTTAAAGAATCGTCCATAGCAATTTCCCAATCAGTATGATGTTTAGGACCAACGGATCCAGTCACTGGTGAAGCAAATGACTTATTTCTATAAGTCATAATATTTTCGACTTTATGATGTTCCCATTCTTTAAAAGTTTTTCTAATTAATTCAAAATCAATTTTTGGATAATCAGATAAATCATGAAGTTCTTTTGTGTACTCTGTTTGGAAATCGATCATTTGATCGGCACTTTCTAATTTTTCTTCAAGAGATACCCATTTATTAATATCTTTTTCAATCTCTGAGTCACTTGGAACTTTAATTTTTCCCATTATAACATCTCTTGCAAACCAAGCCTGACAATCAAACATATTAAAAGTATGAAATTGATCTTGCATACCTAGGTATATTAATTTGTGATTATTTTGCCAAACCACACCCTTATATAACTTTGGTGGATATAATCTGTTCCCTGTTTTTAATTTAAGACCTTCAGATATAAAAGGAAAATGATGGAGATATCCTGTACATAAAATTAAAGCATCTGTTTCTTGTATATGACCGTCTTTAAATATTGCCTTGTTACCCTCAAGTCTATCTAGGTGAAAAACTTCTTTCATTCCATTGGGCCATTTAAACCCCATTGGATTATGTCTATAGGCTATGGTTACACTTTTTGCACCATACTTATGACACTGAAGAGCTACATCTTCAGCAGAATAACTGCTTCCTAAAACAACAACATTTTTATCTCGAAATTCTTCTGCATCTCTAAAATCATGAGAGTGCATTATTCTTCCAGGGAACGCCTTCATTCCAGGATATTCAGGGATAAATGGAACTGAAAAATGACCAGTTGAAACAATCACATAATCAAAAATATCTTTTGAAATCTTATCATTTTTTTTATCACGATAAGTAACTTCAAAACTATTATCCTCATAAGAAACATTGATAACAGAAGTGTTAAATTTAATTTTAGATTTTAAATTTCCCTTTTTAACTCTACCTAAAATGTAATCGTATAAAACTTCTCTAGGAGGAAAAGATGGAATTGGTTTTCCAAAGTGTTCATCAAATGAATAATCAGCAAACTCTAGACATTCTTTAGGGCCGTTTGACCAAAGATATCTATACATGCTGTTAGGTACAGGGTCTCCGTATTGGTCAGAACCTGTTCTCCAACTGTAATTCCATAAGCCTCCCCAATCTTCTTGTTTATCAAAACAAACTATTTCAGGTATTTTTTCACCTTTTTTTTCAGCTTGCTCAAAAGATCTCAAAGCAGATAAACCACAAGGCCCAGCACCAATAATTGCTACTTTTGTCATAAAATCACCTCTCCCTAATAAATTTATAACTGTACTTTACCAACAAAATGCTAAAAATTAATATAAAAAAATACAGTATTATGAAAAAAATTATTATTATCGGTGCTGGAGCAATGGGGTCAGCATTCGCTGTGCCATGCCTTGAAAACCAGAATGAGGTAACACTTGTTGGTACGCATTTAGAGGATGATTTAATAAATAATATTAAATCAAATAATAATCTTCATCCTGCCTTAAATATTGAATTACCATCAAAATTAAAGGTAGAAAAATTTGAAAAATTACAATCAATATTTGAAGGTGAGGTGGATATAATTGTTGCTGGAGTTAGCTCTGTAGGAATTGAATGGTTTGTTAATCAAATATCAAAAAATTATAAAAAAAATACTCCCATTATTTTATTAACAAAAGGTTTGGCCATAGAGGACAATGAATTAATAACACTTTCAGATAAAATTAAAAAACTTCTCAAGGAAAAAGGTCATGGAGAAGTAAACATTTCAGCAATTAAAGGACCTTGTTTAGCAGCAGGTCTTGCATATAAAATGAGAACAGGAACAGTTATTGCAAACCCAGATATTAAAGAAACTGAAAAATTAAAAAAGATTATATCAACAAACTATTATTCAACAGAAGTGTCAGATGACTTAACTGGCATTGAGTTATCAGGTGCAATTAAAAATATTTATTCAATGTTAATTGGAGCATCTGAAGGATTAAGCAATTCAAATGCGCCTAAAGAAATTCAATCTAAATATTATTTAAATACATCGGCCTCATTAATTCATAGATCAATTTCTGAAATGGTTGAATTTGTTTCTTTTTATGGGGGTAGAGCAGATACAGTTTATGGTCTAGCTGGCTTAGGTGATTTATATGTAAGTGCAATAGGAGGAAGAAATAGCTTGATGGGAAAATATTTAGGTGAGGGATATTTATATAAAGATGCAAAGGAAAAATTTATGAAAAATATTACAGTAGAAGGTGCGCAGCTTGCATTGGAAATTGGACCAAAAATTTTACAAGATCTTAATTCTAAACATTTTCCATTAATGTTTAGTATGCTAAACACTATATGTGAAAATAAGAAGTTAGAAATTCAATGGTAAAAAATATATTAATATTTATTTTTATAGTGCTTGGAATGGTGGTTATTCTAAATTTTAGTGATCATAATTTAAAAAGAGCTGTCGATGCCTGCCTAGCTGGAAGTCAAAAATTATCTAAATCAAAAATTACAGATCTTGAAGAGGCTAAAAAATTCTGTGAAGAAGAAATTAAAAAAAATAAAAATTAAAAAGAGACCCTTAAATGAAGTCAAATTGGAATTATCCAACAACTATGTGGGTTGGAAAAAATAGAATTAAAGATTTAAGTATTGCTTGTAAAACTTTAAATATTAATAAACCATTGTTAGTAACTGATAGTGGTCTTGCTAAATCAAAAATCGTAATCAATGTTCTAGCGAATTTAAAAGAAGGTGGTATTTCGACTGAATTATATTCAGATGTTGTGGGTAATCCAACTGGCACCAATGTAACTGAGGGTGCTGATTATTATAATAAAAATGATTGTGATGGAGTAATAGCTTTTGGAGGAGGTAGTGGCTTAGACGTTGGTAAAGCAATTGCTTTTATGTCAGGTCAAACCTTACCTATTTGGGATTTTGAAGATGTTGATGATAATTGGACTAAAGCAAACTCTGACAAAATTGCACCAATTATTGCTGTACCAACAACTGCTGGAACAGGATCAGAAACAGGGCGAGCATCTGTAATATTAAATGAAGAAACGGGTGTAAAAAATATAATTTTTCATCCTAAGTTTTTACCTTCAATAGTTATTTTAGATCCAGTATTAACACTTAGTTTGCCTGCAAAGATTACAGCCGCAACTGGTATGGATGCGCTAGCTCACAATTTAGAAGCATATTGCGCTCCAGGATATCACCCAATGGCTGATGGAATTGCTTTAGAGGGTATGAGATTAATTAATGAATGGTTACTTGAAGCAGTTAACAACGGATCAAATATTGAAGCTCGACAAAACATGTTAACAGCAGCAAGCATGGGATCAACAGCATTTCAAAAAGGCTTGGGGGCAATTCACTCGTTAAGCCATCCAGTAAATGCTTTAAATAATATTCATCATGGTTTATCCAATGCAATATTCATGCCTTACGTGTTAACTTTTAATAAAGATGCAATTGAAAAGAAAATAATAAAGATTTGTGATTATTTAGAACTTAAAGATAGATCTTTTGATGGTTTTGTTAACTGGGTTTTAGATTTAAGAAAAAAACTGGATATGCCACATAGATTATCAGAAGTGATTGATGAAAAAAATTTTGATATTGATAGACTATCAAAAATGGCTTTAGCTGATCCATCTACTGGAGGAAATCCAAAAAAATTAACTGAAAATGATATGAGAACAATGTATCAGCATAGTATGAGTGGAGAATTGTTTAAATGAGTAATTTGAATATTTTAATTGTTGAAGGAAATATTAGAGAAGATAGTGAGTTTTTTATTAAAGCAGCTGGAAGTTCTGCAGCAGATAATTTAAAAAATTTAATTTTAAAGATAGAACCATTAACAAATACTGAAATTATAAATCCTGGCCATGATGATGAGACAACGAATGCTCTGAAAAATATGAATAAATATAATGGTATTGTGTTTACTGGTGGTGCAATGAGAATAAATGATATGACAGATGTTATTAAGAAACATATCAATTTTGCCTCTAATTGCTTTAATCATAAAAATAAGATTTTAGCAATTTGTTGGGGATTACAAGTTTGCTCAACAGCAGCCGGTGGTAAAGTAAACCCTGGAAAAAATGGTGCTCACATTGGAATTGCATCAGATGTAATTATTAATAATGAAGGGGAGCAGCATTTTATATATAAAGATAAAAAACAAATTTTTACATCACCAGCATTTAATTTTGATGAAGTAAGTGAATTACCAAAAAATGCTATTCTTTTATCAAGTGACATAGTTAACAATGTAATGGGTGTTAGCTTTAATGCAGGAAACTCTGAAATTATTGGCTTACAGTATCACCCTGATTATGAGTACTCTCAAATGCTTAAACTTATTGATGGCCGTAAAGAGCGATTGTTTAAAAGTAAAAATTTTTTAAATGAAGAAGAATATGAAAGCCATATTTCATACATAAAATCTCAAAATGAACTATTAGATTTTAATAATAGAACATGTGAAGTTAGAAACTGGATTAATTATATACGTAACTAATTTTAAAACAGACCTTCAATTTCACCATCTTTATTTAGTTTGATCGAGTCAGCAGCTGGAACCCTTGGTAGTCCAGGCATAGTCATAACAGCACCACATATAACAACAATAAACTCTGCTCCTGATGAGAGTTTAATTTCTCTGATTGGCAAAGAATGTCCTGTTGGTGCACCTTTTAAACTTGGGTCTGTTGAAAAGCTGTATTGAGTTTTTGCAATACAAATTGGGAAATCTCCGTAACCAGCATCTTCAAAGCTTTTTAATTGATCTCTAATTTTAGTATCAGCAATAACCTCATCTGCTCTATAAATTTCTTTTGCAATTGTTTCTATTTTTTTAAATAGAGGAGTTTTGCTTTCATATAAGAATTTAAATTTATCTTCATTTTTTTCACATAATTCAGCAACATGGCTTGCAAGTTCTTTTGTACCTTCGCCACCATTTGCCCAATGAGTACAGAGACTTGCTTTAACACCAATAGTGTCACAAAATTCTATCAAAGCTTTTACTTCATTATCTGTATCTTTAATAAAATGATTAACAGCTACTGCAACCGGTAAACCAAATTTTTTAACATTTTCCACGTGTCTTTGAAGATTAACTAAACCTTTTTTTAAGGCTTCCACATTTTCTGTTTTAAGGTCATCTTTTGCTACACCACCATGCATTTTTAAAGCTCTAATAGTTGCAACAATTACAACACAGCTAGGTTTTAAATCTGACTTTCTGCATTTAATATCAAGAAATTTTTCTGCACCAAGGTCTGCACCAAATCCTGCTTCTGTAACAACATAGTCAGCAAGTTTTAGCCCAGTCTTTGTAGCGATTACAGAATTACAACCATGTGCAATATTTGCAAAAGGACCACCATGAATAATTGCAGGATTATTTTCTAAAGTTTGAGTAACATTAGGTCTAATTGCATCCTTTAATAATACAGTCATCGGACCTTGTGCTTTTAAGTCCTTAGCATAAACAGGTTTTTTATCTCTAGTGTATGCAATTGTAATATTTCCAATTCTTTTTTCTAAATCTTCTAAATCATTTGATAAGCAAAAGATTGCCATGATTTCAGATGCAACAGTTATATCAAAACCATCTTCTCTTGGAAAACCATTTGCAACTCCACCTAAGTTTATATTTATAGACCTTAAAGAACGATCGTTCATATCCATTACTCTTTTCCATACAATTCTTCTTACATCGATATCTAGTTTATTTCCCCAATAGATATGATTATCAATTAATGCTGATAATAAATTATGAGCTGATGTTATGGCGTGAAAATCTCCAGTAAAATGTAAATTAATTTGCTCCATTGGAACTACTTGAGCATAACCACCACCTGCTGCTCCACCTTTCATTCCAAAAGAAGGACCAAGGCTTGGTTCTCTTAAACAAACAATAGATTTTTTTCCAATTTTATTTAGACCATCATTTAAACCAACTGAAGTTGTGGTTTTCCCTTCACCAGCTGGAGTGGGAGTGATCGCTGTAACTAATATAAGTTTTCCATCAGGTTTATCTTTTAAAGTATCCAAATATTCTAGGTTAATTTTTGCAATATGTCTGCCCATTGGACTGAACGCAGTACTTTCATCTGGTACATTTATTTTTGCCAAGATATCATTTATAGGTTGCATTTTAGCTTCTCTAGCTATCTGAATGTCTGATTTAACTTCACTCATTTAAAACTCCTATAAATTAAAATTTCTTTGAGGAATTAGTATCTTCTTTTATGAATTTTTGAAACTTATAAAAATTATATATAAAAATAATAATAACTATTTATATTCTTTTAGATAAAATTAATTAATGCAAAAATATTCTATATTTAACCTTATAAAAAATGCTTTCTCCGGTCATCAAAAGTGGGATTTAGCCTGGAAAGATGCTTCTCCAAAAAAGGAATATGATGTTGTTATTATTGGTGGTGGAGGCCATGGCCTAGCTACTGCATATTATCTCGCAAAAGAACATAATATTACGAATGTAGCTATCATTGAAAAAGGATGGCTTGGTGGTGGAAATATGGGAAGAAATACTACAATCATAAGATCAAATTATATGCATGACGACAATGCTTTGTTCAGTGAGTTTGGAATGGATCTATGGAGAAAGATGAGCCAGGATTTAAATTACAATGTAATGTTTTCTCCAAGAGGAATAATTAATCTTGCACACTCAGATGCCCAAATGAATGTTTTTGCAAGAAGAGGAAATTCAATGCGCCTAAATGGTATTGATGCAGTTCTTTTAAATAGAGAAGAGGTTAAAGAAATTATTCCAATGGCAGACTTTTCAGACAATGTAAGATTTCCTATATTTGGTGGATTAATGCAACCAAGTGCTGGAACAGCAAGGCATGATGCTGTTGCATGGGGTTATGCTCGTCAAGCAGATTCAATGGGTGTAGATATAATTCAAAATTGTGAGGTAACAGGTTTTGATGTTGTAGGTGGAAAAATTCAAGGAGTGAGAACTTCTAGGGGAGACATAAAAGTTAAAAAAATTGGTTTGTGTGTTGCAGGTAGTACAAATATTTTAGCTGAAAAATTAAATATGACTATACCAGTAGAAACTCATCTTCTTCAAGCGTGTGTTACAGAACCTGTAAAACCTGTGTTAGATAGTGTGGTTACTTTTGGAGCAGGACATTTTTATATTAGCCAATCTGATAAAGGTGAAATGGTAATGGGTGGAGATTTAGATGGATATAATAGTTATGCCCAAAGAGGAAACCTACCAACACTCCAACATGTATTAACAGAAGGAATTGCAATGATGCCATTTCTAAGTAAATTAAAAATGCTTAGAACTTGGGGTGGGATTATGGATATGTCTATGGATGGCTCACCCATTATTGATAAGACTCATATTGAAGGATTATATTTAAATTGTGGTTGGTGTTATGGTGGATTTAAAGCCACACCAGCTTCAGGATGGACATTCGCACATACAATTGCACAAGATAGAGTTCACAAATTAAATGAAGGTTATAGCTTAAATAGGTTTAACACAGGTCACTTACTTGATGAAAAAGGACTTGGAACAAAGACTTGGATTTCATAAATGCTGCATATTAAATGCCCTCACTGTGGGATGAGATCTCAAAATGAATTTTCATATGGTGGTGATGCAACTGTTAAAAGACCAGAGCTTAATAAGGAAGTTTCAGATCAAGATTGGGATAATTTTGTCTATAATAGAAAAAGTTTAAGAGGAAAACATAAAGAATTATGGCAACATATATCAGGATGCAGACAGTGGATTAAAGTAGAAAGAGACACTGCAACTCACGAAATATTTAAAACAGCTAAAGCTAACGAAGATATTTAATATGAATCAAAATTATAGACTAGATAATATTGGATTAATAAATAGAGATAAAAAACTCTCATTTAAATTTAATGGAGTAACTTATTTTGGTTATGAGGGTGATACTTTAGCATCAGCGCTACTTGCTAATGGAGTTCATTTAATAGGAAGAAGCTTTAAATATCATAGACCTAGAGGCTTTTTTGGTGCAGGGGTGGATGAACCATACGCAATTGTTCAATTATATAGAAATAATGAAACTGAGCCGAATGTAAAAACTACAGAACAAGAACTCTTTGAAGGTTTGGAAGCAACAAGTGTTAATTGTTGGCCAAGTGTAAATTTTGATATTGGAGCAATTAACAATTTTTTAAAGATATTTCTTCCAGCAGGATTTTATTACAAGACTTTTATGTGGCCAAAAAGTTTTTGGTACAAAGTTTATGAACCATTTATAAGAAAAGCTGCTGGACTTGGAGTTGCATCAACTAAACATGACAAAGAAAGATACGAACACAAATATGAGTATTGTGATTTACTAATTGCAGGCTCAGGACCTTCTGGTTTAGCAAGCGCATATGCTGCGGCTAAAAATGGAGCAAGGGTAATTTTAGCAGAGGATAAACCTAGATTTGGTGGAACTTTATTAACTAGTGAAGTTAATATTGGCAATCAAACAGGAAAAGAATGGGCAGAAAATATTATTTCTGAACTTAAAGAAATGACTAATGTTATTGTTAAAAATAGATCTCAAGTATTTGGTTACTACGATCATAATATGTTAGTGATGTCAGAAAAATTAAGTGATCACTTACCTAAAACTAAAAAATATAATCCAAAACAAAGACTTTGGTATATTAGAGCTAAAGAAGTTTTAATCTCATCAGGATCAATTGAGAGACCTTTAGTATTTGGAAATAATGATACACCAGGAGTGATGTTATCTTCTGCAGCAAAAGAGTATTTAAAAGTTTATGGAGTTCTAGTTGGAAAAAAACCTTTAATATTTACAAATAATGATAGTGGATATGAAACAGCTATAGAATTTAAAAAGAATGGTGTTGATCCAATTATTTTAGATACTAGAAAAGAACCTAAGTCAGAAATCATAGATGAAGCAAAAAAATTAGATATTCAAATTAAATTTTCTTACGTAGTGGTTGCAGCCAAAGGATATAAAAAAGTTAAATCTGCTGAAGTTGCTAAAATTTCAGATGATAAAAATGAATTAGGAACTTTAGAAATCATTAATTGTGATTGTATTTGTGTCTCAGGCTTTTGGACCCCAACAATACACTTAGCTTCTCAATCAGGAAATAAAACTACATTCAATAAAGATATAGATGCATTTGTACCTGGATTATCAAAACAAAATGAAACAACTTTAGGCGCTGCAAGTGGAACTTTTACATTAGATGAAACTTTAAAAAGTTCATTTGATAGTGGATACGAATTATCAAAAAAAATTACCAAGAACGACAATAAAGTATCATCACCAACAGTTATGGAGAAAAAGTCAACCACACATGATAAATTTTGGTGCGTACCTTTACCTAAAGGAAAAACATATAAAAGATTTTTAGATTTTCAAAATGATGTGGCTGTTTCTGATATAGAAATTGCACTAAAAGAAGGTTATCGGTCTATTGAACATGTAAAAAGATACACAACACTAGGAATGGCCACAGACCAAGGAAAAACAAGTAATCTCAACGGCTTGCAACTAGTTTCAAACATAGAAAATAAAATAGTACCTGAGGTAGGTCATACAACTTTTAGACCTCCATACACACCAGTTACTATTGGTGCGATTGTTGGAAGAGAAATTGGTAAACATTCCAAACCAACAAGAAAATCACCGATGCATTCTTGGCATGAAAAAAATAACGCAGTGTTTGTAGATGCAGGTGTTTGGTTGAGACCAAGATATTACAAAATTGGAGAAGAAACTTTATTTGAAGGTTCAAAAAGAGAAGCTAAAAATGTTAGAACAAATGTGGGAGTTTGTGATGTAACTACTTTGGGCAAAATTGATATTAAGGGACCTGATGCAGCAGAATTATTAAATAGAGTTTATACTAATGCTTGGTTAAAATTACCAGTAGGTAAAGCAAGATACGGTGTAATGTTAAGAGAAGATGGAATTGTTATGGATGATGGAACAACAACAAGAATTTCTGAAAACCATTACCACATGACAACAACAACAGCACAAGCAGCAAATGTTTTGTCTCATCTAGAGTACTATTTGCAGCTTGTATGGCCAGAGCTAAATGTAAATGTAGTATCAACTACAGAGCAATGGGCTGGAGCAGCAATTGCAGGACCAAAATCTAGAGATTTATTACAAAAATTATTTCCAAATATTGATGCTTCCAATGAAGGCCTACCTTTTATGGGATATAAAGAAGCTGATTTATTTGGAGTTAAAGCACGAATTTTTAGAATTTCATTTTCAGGAGAGCTTGCTTATGAAGTTAATGTTGGGTCAGACAATGGAAACTTTATGTGGGAGAAAATAATGGAAATTGGGCAAGAATTTAATATTCAGCCCTACGGAACTGAAGCACTATCAACTCTAAGAATTGAAATGGGCCATATTGCAGGATCAGAACTTGATGGTAGAACTATTCCTTATGATAATTCTCTAGAAGGACTTGTTAGTAAAAAGAAAGATTTTATAGGGAAACGTTCTTTAGATAGAAAAGCATTTATAGCAGAAGATAGGCAAAAAGTGGTTGGTGTCATTCCAGTTGATAAAAAAACAAGTATCCCTGAAGGATCTCATTTAGTTAAAGATGCAATGGCTCCAATTCCAAATCCTAAATTAGGATATATTTCTGCATCTTGTTGGAGTGTTGAAAATGATAATCCGTTTTCATTAGCAATTCTTAAGGACGGAAAAAATATGATTGGTCAAAAATTGTTTGCAATGTCACCCTTAAAAAATAAAACAATACCTGTAGAGATAGTTTCATCACACTATGTAGATCCAAAGGGTAAAAGGGTGAGATCATGAGTTCAATTTCTGCATTAAAGAATACTCATATCAAAGGAGTATTTGGTGATCATGAAGGGAAAAATGATGATGTGTTATTAAAAGTAAGTGAATTAAGTGATTTTGTAATTATTCAAATTGTTAAATATAATAATTCTTTAATAGCTATTGAAAATATTAAAATAGATAATCTGAGCTTAAAAGATGAAGCTCTCAAAATAAACTGTAATGCTAATACAAGAATTTTATGGAATGGCCCAAATAACTGGCTTTTAGTTTCTTCGAAAAAAGAAATTTTAAAAGAAATTAATGAAAAATTAGTTGATACAGATTTTGCTATAACAAATATATCCCATAGCAGAGCGATAATTCAAGTAGAAGGAAAAAATACAAAAGAGATATTAAAAAAAGGATGTCCTTTTAATTTTAATGAATTGAAAAAAGATACCTGTTTAAATTCAACTTATAACGGAATGTCAGTTACAATTGATATGCTAGATGACAATCCAGACAAAATTAGAATATTCACATTAAGAAGTTTTGGAGAATCTTTTTATCATTCTATTACTGATGCTTGCTTAGAATTTGGCTATAAAGGGATTTAAACTTTATTTCTTTCTAGTTGCAATATAAACACCAAGAGTTGCCACAGCAAAACCAATTAGATCTAAATTATTTAATTTTTCATTTAAAAATAACCATGCCATTATTGCTGTAGTTGGTGGTATTAAAAAAAATATAGAAACTGTTTTGCTTGCTGAGTTATTTTTAATTAAATACATTAAGATTGTGAATGCTCCAAAAGATACAAGAAATATCTGGTGACTCATTGCTATTAAAAATGTGGACGAAAAATTAATATAAAGTTCACTAAAAATTAAAATAATCATTATGTGTAAAGAACAGCCACCTATTGCTTGATACATATTGCTAACTGATAAAGGTAAATCATTACTTATTTTTTTTTGCCATAAAGTTGATGTTGTAATAGCTAGAAGAGCAACAAAAGATGCTATTACTCCAAAAACAGGAAGGCTTGACCCAATATCAAAACCTAAAACTAAAGCAGCACCAATAAATCCAAGGATCACTCCAATCCATTGTTTGAAAGTAACTTTTTCACCCAAGAATTTTCCTGCTAAAGCATTAGTTAAAATTGGTTGCAAGGTTACAATTAATGCAGCAATACCAGTAGGCATACCGATTGAAACTGAATAAAAAACACCCCCCAAATAAACACCATGAAAAAGCACTCCACTAAAAAGTGATTGCAGAAGGTTTCTCGAATTTGTTAAAATTTTTTGTTTTGTATAAATTGAAAAAATAAAAAAACCAAAAGCCACAACAAAAAATCTAAAGGCTAATGCTGAAAAGGGATCACTATTGTCTATTATTGGCTTTGTTGTCACGAAAGCTGAAGACCACAAAATAATAAAAATGAATGGAAAAATTTTAACCATACCGTGGTTATAGGTTATATTTTATTACAATATTAGAGATTAATATCCAAAATGAACACTTTCTCTCTTGAGTTGTGCTTATAAATACTTAGGGTTAATAAGGAGTATGATGATTTTAAATAAAATAATTGCTGGATTATTCTTGCTACTTTTTCTTAATGGTTGTGTGCAAACTGCATCTTTACTAGGACCTGCTTACACATTAACCAGTACTGGTAATATCTACCAAGCTGGACTTTCATATGGCTCTAACCAAGCAGTTAAAAAAATTACTGGTAAGTCTGCTACTGAAAATATTCAAAGTCTTGTAGACAATAAAAAGAAAAAAATTAAAAAAGAAGAGAAAGAGGAAGAGTTTTTTGCTTTAGTAAAAAGTAGAATAGAAAAGACAAGTAAAATTATTAAATTAGCTAATCAGTAATATTTAATAAAAGCTGTTCTGATTGCCCAGTTTCTTTACACCAAAGTTCATAACTTTCACACATTCTCCATAAAAAATCAAAAGCACGCTGAGAAATTTCAAGTGGAAAAGAGCTTTTAGCATAATATAGCTCAGGGTATTTTATTAGCTGTTTTACGGTAGCATCTTTTTGTACGTTTAAAAGTTTAATAGTTTCATCTGGTATTTTTTCTCCACTATTTTTATCAATAAATTTATTATTTTTTAAATAATCAAACCAATCATCATGAAACTTACCACTGCTTATTTCTTCATATTTTTTTGTACCTATAAAACCCTCTATGGCATCTATGTTAGAAATATCTAAATTATTCTTTTTAATATCAGCTATATCTTTATAAATAACTTCAGCTAAATAAATAACATAAGGTTTTTTTAGTTTAGCTGGCATCTTTTATTTTCTATATTTTACCATAGCCGAATTGGCTAATATTAAATTTGGATCTAAATATAGTTTTGACATCTTTACATTTTTCAATGATTTAAATGCAAAAATTGCTATTGGTAATTCTGTACAGCCTAATATAATTTTTTTACAATTATTTTTAATTAAATAATTTACTGCAGGTTTAATAGATTTTGCCGCTAGTTTTATATTTCCCATTTTGACATGTTTGATAGTTTTATTAACTGATTTAATTTGTAGATCTTGAAGAGGAGTAATTAATCTATATTTATTCTGAAATAATTTTTCATAAATTTTTGTTTTTAAAGTACCCTCTGTTGCAAGAAGTCCAATTTTTGAATTTATTTTACTAACTTTTTTTGTATTTAAAAAAACTTCTTTAGGCATATTTATGATGGGTATTTTTATTTTTTTCTTCAAATCTTCATACCAATAATGAGCAGTGTTACAGGGTATTACAATAAACTTACAACCACTTTTTTCTAGTGATCTACAACCTTCGAGCAAGCTTTTTAGAACTTGATTATACTTTGTATTGTTTTTGAAATTTCTTGGAAGATCTGAAAATCTTTTAGTGTGAACACCAATTGACTCTGGTCTTCCAGGTATATTAGATTTATTGTAAAGCATGAAAAGAGGATATTCTTGATCAATTTTACCTCTATTAAGCATTGCAAGTTTATTGCAAAAATCAAGCCCAGCTTGTGTTCCCATTCCTCCTAATATTCCAATCATAATTATTTATACTTTTTAATATTGTTATAAATTTGTTTTGCTTTTATTTTACAAGGGTTGATTAATACCTCTCATGAAGACTAAAACCAAGCAACCATTTATTGTGTGTGATGAATGCTTTGAACCTGGTTCAAAAGATATAAAATCACCTTTCTTAAAAACTTTTCCATCTGGATCAGTTAATTCTCCATCTAACATTAAAAATTCCTCAAAACCCAAATGTTCATGGGGTAGACTTTTTGCACCTGGTTCCATTTTTAAAACATATGTTCCTTGTCCACCATTTTCTCTACTGTAGCTAATTTTATGCCAACTCATTCCAGGCACAACTGCCCCATAGTTATCAAATGGTATAAACTCAATATTTTTTAGATTTGTTATTTTTCTTTTAATCATAATTGTTATATTCAATGATTATTAATAATTAATAAATATGCAAGATATATTTGCCGAAGATGTGGGAAATGGAATTCCTTTAGTTTTAGTCCATGGTTTTTTAGGCTCTTCTGAAATGTGGAGACTGCAAATAGATTTCTTTAAAGAAAATTATAGAATTATTGCACCAGCACTTCCAGGTTTTGGAAAAAGCAATCAAGTCAATTCATGTAGTTCAATTGAAGGTATGGCTAAATCTATATTGACAAGTTTAGAAAAAAAAAAGATAGAACGTTTTTATTTATTAGGTCACTCAATGGGTGGCATGATTGTGCAAGAAATGGTTAAGTTCGCAGGTGAAAAAATTCTAAAGTTAATTTGTTATGGTACAGGACCCAGGGGAAATATACCTGGAAGATTTGAAACTATAGATGTTTCTAGAGAGAAACTAAAAACTAATGGACTGAATAATACAGCTTTTAGAATTGCAAAAACATGGTTCATTGAAGAGGATAAATCTAAATATTTTTACTTATGTGAAGAAGCAGGTAAGCAAACTTCTTTAGAGGCAGCAGACAATGCACTTGTTGCTATGAAAAATTGGAGTGGTATTGAAAATTTAAAAAATATTAAGAATAAAACTTTGATAATTTGGGGAGATCAAGACAAAGCTTACAACTTTAATCAAGTGGAAACTTTAAAAGAAAATATTACAAATAGTGACCTTAGGATAGTTGATAGCTGCTCTCATAATGTTCATTTAGAGAAGCCGGATGAATTTAATAAAATAGTGAGTGAATTTCTTAAAAAAAACTGATTGGTATTGGCTGAAACATTTAGCTAAATAATTAAAAAATTAATTTAATTAAAAAATTGCAGCCAATAGAAAGTGTGAATATTATGCAGTTTTTAAATTTACCGCTGAAGGACCTTTTGGACCATCTTCAACTTCAAAAGTCAAAGCTTGACCTTCATCTAAACCGTTCATACCAGCATCTCTAACAGCTGAAACGTGAACGAATACATCTTTTTCTTTATCTTCTCTTTCAATAAAACCAAAACCTTTAGTTGGATTGAACCATTTTACTTTTCCTTGTAGACTCATATTTATCTTCTTACTTTTTATTATGTTACTTTTATTACTTATAATTAAGCAATTTACGCTTTGTTTAGATTTATTGAGGTTTTGTCAACTAAATTTAAAAGATTAAATAATTAAAGACTTATTTGTTGCTAATTAGCATTGTCATATAAATAGAGTTGATATCTTTTTTATAGTGAGAGAAGGGCTCACAGGCCTCAAAACCACACTTACTAAATAATTTTCTTGCAGTTAAAAAGAAGTAACCAGCACCTGTTTCTAAACTTAGTCTTTTAATATTAAGTTTTTTAGCCTCATTAATTAAATGATTTATGACTTTTGCGCCATTTCCTTTACTTCTAAAGTTGTCACTAACCCTTATAGATTTGAATTCACCATGTTCTTTATCTAGGAATTTTAATGCACCGCTTCCCATTAGGTCGTTTTCTTCCCACAGGCTCCAAAATTTAATAGTTGGGTCTTTTAATCCAGCTATATCAAGTACGTGAGCACTCCCTTCGGGTGAAACTGATCTTAACTCAATGAAATGCTTTATAAGCAGTTCATGAACTTCTGGGTTATCAAAATTTCCTTCGATTGATTTTAACATTTTAGTAATATCTACTTAAGAAGGGTTGTTAGGTGTCCCATTTTTCTTTTTTGTTTAATTTCTTTCTTAAGATAATCAAAGAAAAATTCATTTTCACTATGTTCTTTATTTCTATAATTAGTAATTTGGTCACCAATTATATTTGTCATCATTGCATTGGATATTTTTTTAAGAGGTATCTGTTCTAGCTTACAAACTGCTCTTACATGATTTTCAAATTGACTTACGTTATATGTATTAATTGTTAAATGCCCTGAGTTATGAACTCTTGGAGCAATTTCATTTACATAAAGGTTGTCATTTCTGTCAATGAAAAACTCAATACACAAAGTTCCAATATATTTTAATTCTTCAGAAATTAAAGTTGCCCATAGTTTTGATTGCTCTAATATTTTATCACTAATTTCTGCTGGAATTTTAGAGCTTTTCAAAATTTGGTCTTCATGTACATTTTCAATAGGTTCATAAATTTCATATTTCTGAATATCAAATCTTGTAATAATTATTGAGATTTCTTTTTTAAGTTTAACAAGCTTTTCTAAAATATAACCTTTTGAGTAATCAACATTAATTGAGTCTAAATTTTTCAAACTACTAATTGGGTGCTGTCCTTTACCATCATACCCCAGGGTTGTAGTTTTTAGTATACCAGGTAGTAATTCTTCAACCGACTCAATGTCAGATTTTTTTTCAACAGATACATATCTTGTAGTTCTTATATTAAGATTATTAACAAAATCTTTTTCTGCTAATCTATGTTGAATTATTCTATTTACAGAAGGTTTTGGTAAAACAGGTTTTATTTTATTAATTTCATTTAATGTTTCATATGGAATGTTTTCAAATTCATAAGTTACAACATCAACTTTACTCAAAAACACATTAATCTTATTTTTATCATTATATTCACCGTGTACAAAATCATTAGAAAAATTTTGCGCAGGGGCATCAATATCATCACAAAAAATAACTGTTTTAATTTCAAGTTTATTTGCAGCAATTGCCAGCATACTACCTAACTGACCTCCACCTATAATTCCAAGAATTGGTTTAGACATATTTTAAAACTATTTAGGCTTTTTTTTAACAGATTTGCTTTGACTTAAACGGAACTGGTTTAATTTTTTTTTGATAGCCAAATCATTAAGACCAATAATGGATGCAGCTAATAAAGCAGCATTAATTGCACCATCTTCTCCAATTGCTAGTGTTCCAACAGGTATTCCTTTTGGCATTTGTGCAATAGATAAAAGACTATCAAGACCTTTCAACTTTTTACTTTCAATTGGAACTCCTAGTACTGGTAGTGAGGTAAGGGCTGAAATCATTCCTGGTAAATGTGCAGATCCACCAGCTCCGGCAATAATTACCGCTATACCATTTTTTTCAGCATTAATAGAAAAATCATACATCCTTTTAGGGGTTCTATGAGCTGAT
The DNA here is from genome assembly GCF_012276695.1 of Candidatus Pelagibacter giovannonii. GTDB lineage: Bacteria > Pseudomonadota > Alphaproteobacteria > Pelagibacterales > Pelagibacteraceae > Pelagibacter > Pelagibacter giovannonii. Next base: position 1,288,587 of record NZ_CP038852.1, read on the forward strand.
ATTATTTTTGTTTCAAATTTTATATTTAATTTTTTAAGAATATTTTGACAAAATATCATGGTTTTGTGGTCAGATTGACTACCCATAACAATTGATACTTTATTTAATTTATTTTTAGCCATTTGTTGTAATTTTATTCTAACGTAAATTGTTATTTCAAATTAAGCCTAAAATTTCAATAAAATTAATAGAATTTATCTATCTTATTGATATTCTTTAAAACAAATAAGATCACAATGAATTTTAAAATTGATAATTTACAATATTGTAACTGGTCTAGAGAAATTTTTCAGATCAATAAACAAGCAGGACTGGATGCAATCCACGTAACTATTGTTTACCACGAAGATTTTGATGAGCTAAAAACAGTATTGAAAAATTGGGAAAATCACTTTTCAGAAAATTCTGAATTAATTTTTCATGGTAAAAGTTTTAAAGATATAGAAAAAGCTAAATCTGAAAATAAAACTGCAGTTTTTTTTGGTTTTCAAAATTGTTCACCTATAGAAGATGACATTGGATTAGTTGAAAAAGTTTATGATTTAGGATGCAGATTTATGCAGCTTACTTATAACAATCAGTCATTACTAGCGACAGGATGCTATGAGACAATAGATAGTGGAGTTACTAATTTTGGTAAAGAGGTAATTAAAGAGATGAACAGACTAGGTCTTGTAATAGATATGTCTCATTCAGCAGAAAAAAGTACAATTGATGCAATCGAAATAAGTGAAAAACCGATTGCAATAACTCATGCAAACCCATCATTTTGGCATCCAGCTAAGAGAAACAAGTCAAACAAACTATTAAAAATTTTATCCGAACATAAAGGAATGTTGGGTCTATCTTTATACCCTCATCACTTAAAAGATGGAACAGATTGTTCTTTAGAAAGCTTTTGTGAAATGACAGCTAAGACTGCTGAGATTATGGAGGTTAAAAAAATAGGAATTGGTTCAGATCTTTGTCTAAACCAACCAGATACTATTGTTGAGTGGATGAGAAATGGTACTTGGACTAAAAGCAAAAACTATGGAGAAGGATCAAAAAATAAACCCGGCTTTCCAAAACAACCAGATTGGTTTTTAGATGCAAGAGGGTTTAAAAACTTAGAGTCAGGACTTAAAAAAGTTGGTTTTTCAGTAAGTGAAGTTAATGGAATTCTTGGAAACAACTGGTACAATTTTTACAAAGAAATGAACCAATGAATATCTCATTAAGAGACCCCAATATAGTAATGAAATTATCAAGATTAGGGTCATTTCATCAATCTAAACTTTCATTTTTAAGAAGTTTTTTAAAAGAGTTTAAAGATTGGGATTATAAAAGAGATTTATTTGAATTAAATGAACATGGTTATGGCACAGCAGTTTATTCATTTAAAAAAAAAAACAGAGTGTATTCATTAATTTGTTTTGCAAATGAATTGGATGAAAATGAAAGATCAGATAGAGTTATAGCTACTAAATGGGATGCAGCCTTTACGCTTTTTGATGGCGTTCCAAAAAAACAAGATATTGAAAGATTAAAAAATGAAGTCCCAAAACAAGAATTTGGCAGACTTTCCTATAAAGAGTTAACGCTTTCAAGAGCCAATAAATCAGTTAGAGTTTTCAATCATGTGGTTGAATGCTTAAGTGAAGGTAAACAGCCTGATAATGACTTAATAACTAGTGTTGGTTATTTATATCGAACAACTGCAGTTTATGGGTCAGGTAAATTTGGTTTAGCAGATAGATTTAGAATTAAAGATAGAGAAGAAATATACGGGCCTTTTAGATTAGAAATGATGTTGGTTTATTTAGTTAGGCAATTTACTTTTGATCAAGTTAATCACGTTGCAAAAAACAAGAACCCAAAAAAAGCTGTAAGTCTTGATATAAATATTTGTAAAAGCTTAGGAATAGGAAATTCTACAGGGCTAGGAATGGCTCCATTTATTGTTAACCATCCAACTCTTTTAAATAATTGGATTTCAGCAAGGGAAATTTCTTTAAAAAAGATAAGAGAGATAAAAACAATATCAGAGAAAGATAAAAACTTATTTTTAGAATGTTTAAAAAAATCAATAAAAAATATCACTTCTTGGAATACTGAAAGCGAATATCAAATAAATAAAATTAAATCTTTATTAAAAGATCTTAATAGATTTATTATCTACTTAGATAACAATTTTAATTTTGAGCAAGATTATGCTTTTAATGAACTATATCTCCATTTAGAAAAAGAATATTGTGAAGAATGTATTGAATATGTTGTCTCAATGATGATGGAACCTTATGATGATATAACGTCTCCGTTAATTAAAGAAATGAGTTCTGAAGAAGAAAAATATTTTAATATTCCAACTGAGCGAACGGTAGAAGACTTAAAGCTGATCTTAGAAAAAAAATACCCAGATATCTTAACTATAGATTTTACTAAAGATGAAAATAATTTAAATTTTTGGTTTATTTCAAAAAATAAAGAAGAACCAAGACTAGCAAGTAGATTTGATGAAGTGGGTGCTGAGTTAGAGCAACCCCTAGCAATTGCAAGAGATATTAAAAAACTTTATGAATTGTTATCGGTTAATAAAAATAGCTGGACCATTGCTAAATTTTTATCAACTAATAATGAATTAAGACACGTTGTTAGAAGAGCATTTATAGTAGAGAAATTCCCTTATTCTGAAATACAAGACAATACTATTGGCCAAAAAATAATGCCTATTGATATGCTGAGATTAAAGTTATCATTTTTTGGAGCATTAAAATTTGATCCACGTTCTGATAAATGGTTAAGAATATGCATGTTTCAAGGAGCACCCTTACCAGAGCAATTAAAAAACTATGATGAACATTGGGTTTATAATTAATCAATATGAGATCATTAAGCGAAATAGATACAGTTTCTAAAAGATCAAGCAAGGCTGCCGGATATTCATGGGGGATTGCAGAAGAGATTGGAAAAAATATAAGACTACTTGAAATTTTTAGCTTACCTGGAATTAAAAACTTAAATAGTTTTTTTAAGAAAAAAAAAGAATTACGGTTAGAGAATATCAGCATCATAAAGCAAGATAATGAGGCTAATAAAAATGAATATTGTCCAATAATTGCAGGGGTAAATTTTTTAGATCAGATTAAAACTTTAGAAATTTTAAACGAAATAACGTTTAAAAAAGTCTCATATCCATTACTTTTCTTACCATTTGTAAGCAGGGCAGCAGAGGTGATTGGTAAAAGAATATTCTTAAAAATGGATGACAGGGAATTTTTATTAAACTTTAATAACAATATTTATTCAAATTATACTAAAAACGAAATTATCGAAACTGCTGAAAATATTTACTTAAAGGTTTTAGAAAATAGAGACTCGTTTGAAGAAAAGGAATGGAATGAACTCTATAAGCTTTCAGAAGAAACGTTTGTTGAAGAAAATGAAAGCTTAAAACAAGGTGGAGCAGGGGCTGGCCTTACTGATAATGACTAAAGACTTTGATGATCAAACTAATAATGATGAAGAAGTTCTTCAATTAGATAATTTTTGTGAAGAGTGTAAAAAAGAAGACCCGAGTGTTTCTCAAAATTTAATTTTAACAGGATTTAAAACCTGTAATTCTTGTAAACTTTCAAAAACTATATTTCCGATTTAACTAATATTGCTAATGGGTAGAGCATTCATTTTGCTCATTACAAACGATATTGAAAGAAAAGCAATTATTAAAAAAGCTAAAAAGACTATTCCAAATGATTTAAAATTAGACTTTAGGTTTAAAACTTGTTTTGTTGAAATGATTAATCCTGCAAATATCCAAAACTGAGTTAAAAATATTATTGGGATCATTAAATCTGGTGTTACAGCAAAAAATCTTAAAAGCCCTGGTGCATGAGCAAACCCTACTGCTGTTAATACTTTTTTAAATGGTACTTTTGTTTCTTTATCTGGAAATAATTTTACACCGATCACATAAATAAATAGTCCCCACACAAACCAAGTAAGAATGGCAGTTAAACCAGACATTGCAACAGCAGTTTTAATAACAGTATTTGCAGCAACAGCCCCAGCTAACCCGTCTAATATCATTATAAGGCCTGCAAAATATATTGCAGCTTCACCAAAGTTCTTATTATCTTTGTAAAGAGTTTTATCTAATTTAATAGACCGAACAATTATATTTAAAAACTGACCAAACATTATTTATTTTTTCTATTTTTCTGTGCTTTGTAAGAAACAAATAGTGGAAAGAGTATTAAAGCAATTACTATTATTATGCAAACTACGATTAGGAATGTTTTTGTCATTATTAGTGGGGGAGAATAAGCCTCCCCCAAATAATTAATTTAACCTTTAACGACTTCTCTTGTGTTTGCGTTATAAGATTCTGTAAATGGAATATCCACTACAACTGCATCAACAGGTGTTCCTGGTGTGTCAGAATATTTAGCAGGTAAGTGAACTTTGTACTTAGTTCCAACTTTACCTTTAGGGAAACCATTAGCATTTAATGTTCCCTCAAATGGTACGTATCCCATTGCTATATTTTGACCTTTTTCAGGGTGATACCAAGGTGATGTGATAAACCCAACTGGATCTCCACCACTCTCAGGTGACACCAACCAAAAGTCAGGAGCATATTCTTCAATTGGTTTTCCACCCAACTCAAGACCTACTAACTGAAGTTTGTAAGGTTTTTTTCCATCCTTAAGCTCTGCGCCCATTTTCTCTAGTGCAGCTTTTCCAACATAGTCAGCTTTTTTACCCCACTCACCTTTACCAGATAGCGATACTTGGTAACCAAGATTACATTGGAAAGGATTGTGTTGTTGATCCATGTCTTGTCCCCAAGAAAGAATTCCAGCTTGAATTCTTCTATGATGAGCAGGAGCGATAACCATTAGGCTATGTTTTTTTCCAGCTTCAAGAACAGCATTCCACATATCATCAGCATATTTAGTTGCTTCTCTTAAGTAGATTTCATATCCAGCTTCACCTGAAAAACCAGATTGTGAAATTACACAACTTCTGCCGCCAACTTTAACTTCAGCTAAACCGTAGAAAGGCATATTGTCAAAATCAACTTGATCTCCACAAAGGTCTTTCATTAAGGCTTTTGATTTAGGACCTTGAATTTGCACAGGGCAAACGTCAATTTCTTCAATTGTACAATCAAATCTTCCATCAGCGTTAACACCTTGAAGATACATTCCAATATCAGAGTCTGATAGTGAGAACCAAAATTCATCTTTTGAAATTCTAAGAAGAATAGGATCATTTAAAACTCCACCATAAGCATTACATAAAATTACATATCTTGCTCTCATAGGTGAGATTTTAGTTGCATCTCTAGTTATTACGTAGTCAGTAAACTTTTCTGCATCAGGACCTTTAACTCTAATTTGTCTTTCAACAGCAACGTTCCACATTGTAACGTGATTTTTAATTGCTTCATACTCAACCATAGCTCCACCATCTTCAGGTTTTACATAACCTCTTGGGTGATAAATACGATTGTAAACAGTTGCTCTCCAACAACCAGCTTCCATTGATAGATGCCAGTATGGAGATTTTCTTACTCTTGTTGAAATTAACATTTCAACTTTTGTAGGCCCACTTTGTCTTAAGTTGTATGGTACTTCACGATCTGATTGATCAACTGAAGTCACATGATTTAGTTTAGTATAGTCAAATTCATTAGACATAACCGTTCTCCTTCAACCACTTGTTAGTTTCCTTCAAGCCGCCGAATGTATAAATGTGGAAGTTGCCAGTAAACTCTTTCACTTTCCCAATTAATTCATTAGGGTCTTTAGGTTTCAATAAATCTAATGCCTTACTAAAATTAGACTTAAGAAAGTTTATAGAATTTTTCGCCCCGACAATATTAGCAAATTTAATCAAGCTAGTTATTTTCATTGGCCCAGTAATTCCTACATGCACTGGTACTGACTGCTTAGAAATGAAATCTACGATAGGTTGACTGTCTAATAACCACTGGGTCACTATATAGTCGGCGTAAGGTTTTTTATCTATCATAGCCTTTTCTAATTCTTTATCAGAAATATCCTGACTTCCTTCTGGATGTCCTGCTATTCCTATTTTAATTCCATCAAAAAAACCTGTCTCTAAAATTTGAATTGAACTATCAAACTTTCCAACTGGCTCTCTACTTCCTCCAATTACTAATGCTTGTTTAGCACCTACATCCTTACATCTTGCAATATAATCTTTAAGTTGAGCATCATCAGTAATTGATCTTGCTGGAAAATGTGGAACTGGATTAAATCCTTTTTTAACTAATTCAGCTGACTGGTCAGCTGTCTCTTTATAATCTCCTCCTGGAAGCATGGTTACATAAACATCCTTAACTGGAGGCAATGTATCAAGATCTGTTTGAGGTCCAACCTCAAGTGAAAAATTCATTTTTCCTGATGATTATCTTTTTTGTAAATGCTGTCAAAGAAATTCATCTTGTGGATAAAGATATTTGTTGTCAAAAGTTTCCCCAATGTTAGGATTTTTTATGGGTAAAAAAAATGACAATTCTTTGCTCTCAGCAATCCTTGACCTCAAAAAAATAGAGGCTGTTGATAAACCGATTGAGGAAGCTCATGGCCTCCCTAACGAGTGTTATACCAGCAGTGAATACCTCAAGATTGAAAGAGATAAGATTTTCTCAGATAAATGGACTGTAATTGGCGTTGGAAGTTCTGTTCCAGATATAGGAGACGCTAAACCTTTTGAGCTTTTGGGGATACCTCTAATTATAATTAGAGGAAATGACCAGAAAATTAGAGTTTTTCATAATGTTTGTAGTCACAGAGGTTTAAAGATCCTAAATGAACCTTGTACCCTGAAAAATGTCTTAAGATGCCCGTATCATTCATGGTCTTATGATTTTAGAGGGTCCTTAGTTGCAACTCCCCACATAGGTGGCTTAAATATTCATCAAGTAGATAACTTTGATAAATCCAAGAGCAACTTAAAAGAAGTCAGATCTAAGGTTTGGATGGATATGATTTTTATCAACTTAAACAATAATGAAATTGAATTTAATGATTATATCAAACCACTTGAGGCCAGGTGGTCAAAATTTATCTCCAAAGATGACCAACAACTAATAAGACACGCTAAGGATTACGGTTACATTAACCTAAATGTTAAGAGTAACTGGAAATTTGCAATTGAAAATTATTGTGAGAGCTATCATTTACCAACTATTCATCCTGAGTTAAATAAAACGTCAAATATAAGCGATCATTACCATATACAAGGGCTGCCAAATAGATTTGCAGGACAGGGTAGTTATAAATACAATCAACCAATTAAGGGAAATAAAAAATTTAATAGCTTTCCTTCTTGGCCAGAAGATCTAGCTTTAAATGCAGAGTATGTTGCTTTATTTCCAAATGTTATGGTTGGTTTACACATAGACCACTTTTATATTTTTTGGTTAGAGCCTATATCTACTAATGAAACTAAAGAACATATAGAGATGTATTATATTGGAGAAGAGAGTGCTTATGGTGATGACTTAAAGGAAATGAGAAAAGAAAATTCAAAATTTTGGAAAGAAGTTATGATAGAAGATATTTTTGCTATTGAGGAAATGCAGGCAGGTAGAGCATCACCAGCATATAATGGAGGTAATTTCTCACCAGTTATGGATAATCCAACCCATCAATTTCATAAGTGGATAGCAACAAATATAATAGATTAATTTTAATAATTCCTATAATATTAAATTTTATTAACCCATATGTGCAGAAAGTTAAAGTCACTATGAAGAAAATATTAATTATGGGTTTGCCTGGCTCAGGCAAAACAACTCTAGCATCAAAATTAGTTCCATTGATAAATGCGAAATGGCTTAATGCAGATGAAATAAGAAAAGCTGCAGATGATTGGGATTTTTCAGAAGAAGGAAGAAAAAGACAAGCCAAAAGAATGGCAGAAAAAGCAGAAAAACACAAACAAGAAGGCCACCATGTGGTTGCAGATTTTGTTTGTCCAACACCTGCTGCAAGAGAATTATTTAATGCAGACTACGTTGTCTGGGTTGATACTATAAAAGAAGGTAGATTTGCAGATACTAACGCTATGTTTGTAAAACCAGAAAAATATGATTATCATGTAACAACACAGGATGCTGAAAATTGGGCTCCTAAAATAGCAAGGGAAATATAACTATGGCTCACAAATGGGATAATAAAAAACCAACAGCACAAATGTTAGGAAGATGGCAACCATTTCATGATGGTCACTATGCTTTATTTCAAGAAATTATTAAAAAAACGGGTCAAGTTTGCATTCAAATAAGAGATGTTCAAGGTGTTGACGATAATCCATTTGATTTTGACACAGTAAAAAAAAATATTGAAGAAAAGTTAAACCCAGAATTTGAAGGAAGATTTAAAGTAATGATGGTTCCTAATATTACTAATATTTGTTACGGAAGAGGTGTTGGGTATAAAATTGAAGAAGTAGTATTATCTGAAGAGATACAGCAAATATCAGCTACAAAAATTAGAGCTAAAATGAGAGAAGATGGCAAACTTAAGTAATATTAAAGTTAAACTTTTAAATAAAGATATTGCTTCAATCATCATTAATGAGCCAAAGACGTATAACGCACTTTCATTTAAAAATTTAGAAGATTTAATTAAAGCTTTTAAAAAATTAGATGAAGACAAAAATATCAAGGTAATAATTATTGAAGGGTCTGGAAAAGGTTTTAGTGCAGGTCATAATTTAAAAGAAGTAAGTGGATTAAAAAATAGAATTAAATATCAAAAACTTTTTAATCTTTGCTCAAAGTTGATGCTTCAAATAGTTGAAGGAAAAAAGCCAGTTATTGCAAAAGTTCATGGGGCAGCATTTGCTGCGGGATGTCAGTTAGTTGCGAGTTGTGATCTTGCTTACAGTGCTAATGATGCAATTTTTGCAACACCAGGAGTAAATATAGGCTTATTTTGTAGCACACCAATGGTTGCAGTTAGCAGAAAAGTTAATAGAAAAAGAATGATGCAGATGCTGTTAACTGGCGAACCCATTAAAGCAAATTATGCAAAAGAAATTGGATTAATTAATAATCATTTTTCTAAATCAAAATTAAATAATGAAGTATTAAAAGTTGCCAAAACTATTGCTTCAAAATCAAGTTTTACAATTAAAATTGGTAAACAAACTTTTTATAATCAATTAGAGATGCCATTGAGAAAAGCTTACGCTTATACAAGTAAAATGATGACTAAAAATATGATGGCAATGGATGCAAAAGAGGGAATATCTGCATTTTTACAAAAAAGAAAACCTAAATGGAAAAACAAATAGTAGACGATAAAATTAAAGAACTATTTATTAGCTCAAGAGTAATAGCTTTAGTTGGAGCAAGTAAAAAAAAAGAAAAAGATTCAAATATAGTAATGAAGTTTCTCCAAAGAGCTGGCTATAAAGTTATACCTGTTAATCCCACAAGTATTAATAGCGTTATATATGGAGAAAAAGTATATGGTAGCTTAATAGATATCGACCAAAAAGTAGACATAGTTGATGTTTTTAGACCAAGCAAGGAAGCAGAAGAGATAGCAAATCAAACAATTAAAATTGGAGCACAAGCTCTATGGCTACAACTTGATATTAAAAATGATAAAGCAAGAGATATAGTTATGAAAAATAAAATTTACTATATATCAAATAAATGTACAAAGATTGAGTTTGAAAGACTATTTAGAGGTAGTTAGAAAAACTTAGAATTGATATGAAAAAAATATTTCTTGTATATGGACATTATAATGACCAATCTTTTAATGCAGCGATAAGAGATACATTTATTAAAACAGCAGAAGAAAATGGAAATAAGGTTGATGCTGTAGATCTTTATAAAGAAAAATTTGATCCAGTTTTTGCAGGTGAAGAGGCAGGTGAAGATGTTTTGAATCATCGTAAAAGAATAGAAGACTGTGATACAATTGTTCTAATTGCTCCAATTTGGAATTTTAGAATGCCAGCAATAGTTGAGGGATGGATAGATAAAGTTTTAGCACCACCTTGGGCGTTTACGTTTAAACAGTTATGGGGAAACTATGGATATCCGATCGGTAAATTACATAAAAAAAAAGCAATTATATTTTGTACTTATGGATCTCCAAGATTAGCAATCACAACATTTTTCTTAAATTTGCCAATTAGAAGGTTAAAAAGAGGTGTATTTCATATGTGTGGCATTTATAATATTGTCTACAGAAGATATTTTGCTGTACCGTTTGTTAGTGATAATAAAAGAAAACAATTTTTGGAAGACGTCAAAATTACAGCACTTAATATATAAGATAATTCTAATTATTTTATTTACATCATCAATATCTCATGCTGAACTAGTAAAGCCTAACGATGGTATTGAACCTTTTCTGGTTGTTCAAATTCAATTAAGAAGTCTAAAACAGAATGATAACCCCAAAAAAGATAATGGAATTGAACAAACTTGGGAATTTGCACATCCAAGTAACCAAAAAAATACAGGTCCTTTAGATAGGTTTAAAACTATGATTAAAGGTAAGTCTTATATGATGCTCCTTAATCACTTAGATCATAAGGTCGTGAAGATAAAATCTGATGATTTAACTGCTCTTTTTGAAGTAACAGTTCTTGATAAGGATAAGGTTTATTATAAATTTAAGTGGGCAGTTGAAAAATATATAAAAGATGGCCCTCTTAAGGATTGCTGGCTGACTACAATGGTGTCATCACCAATGCCTCTTGGATCTTCGATTTAAGTTAACAACTAAACGATTTTTGTTTCGTTAATAATAAAAAAATAGTAGGAATCGGATTAATGAAATCTAAAGCTAAAGTTGTTGTAGTAGGTGGTGGTGTAGTAGGTGTTAGTGCTCTTTATCATCTGGCCAAAAAAGGTTTATCAGATGTTGTTCTTGTAGAGAGAAAAGAATTAACCTCAGGATCAACTTGGCACGCCGCAGGTTTACTTCCGTTATTTAATATGAGTTATTCAGTTGGGCAACTTCATAAGTATGCAGTTGATCTTTATAAAAAATTAGAAGAAGAGACTGGACAGAATGTTGGCTTTAGTGTTGTTTCAAATATTCGACTAGCAAGTACTAAAGATAGAATGGACGAGTATCATCAATATGCAGGAGTTGCACAAACTATTGGTGTAGATGTAAAATTTTTAACTCCAGATCAGGTAAAAGAAATTTGGCCGTTATGTAATACTTCAGATTTGCTTGGAGCAATACAACATCCAGAAGATGGATATATCCAACCTGCAGACTTAACACAAGCAATGGCTACGGGTGCAAGAAATATGGGTGCAGAGATTTATAGAAATACAGCCGTAGTTGGAATTAAACAAACTAAAGATGGATGGATTGTTGAAACTGATAAAGGAGCTATTGAATGTGAACATGTAATTTCTTGTTCAGGAAACTTTGCAAGACAAACTGGTAAGATGGTTGGTTTAGATATTCCAGTTATACCAGTTGAGCATCAATATATTGTTACAGAGGCACACCCAGATATTTTAAAAAGAAAAAAAGAAGGCTTACCAGAGATGGGAGTTTTAAGAGATAGTGATAGTAGATGGTACATGCGAGAGGAAGCTGGTGGTTTAATTTTAGGACCTTATGAAGATGGTGCTCCAGCCTGCTATGTAGACGGCCCATCAAAAGATTCTGAGTACGAATTATTCCAAGAAGACCTTGATAGACTTGCCCCACATATAGAAGGTGCAATTCATAGAGTTCCAGCATTTGGTGAGGTTGGTGTAAAAAAAGTTTATAACGGAGCAATTTGTTACACACCTGATGGAAACCCAATTGTAGGACCTGCGTGGGGACTTAAAAATTTTTGGATAAATGAAGGACATAGTTTTGGTATTACCGCAGCAGGTGGTGCTGGATGGCAACTTGCGGAATGGATTGTAGATGGAGAACCAACAATTGATATGCTTGGTGTCGAACCTAGAAGATTTGGTGATTATGCAACAAAATCATATTTAAAAGAAAAAAATGAAGAGGCTTACAACCATGTATTTAAAGTTCATTATCCAGATGAAGAAAGAGGTGCTGCTAGAGAATTAAGAACATCACCTTGTTATGACAGAATGAAAGCATTAGGTGCAGTATTTGGACAAAAATTTGGTTGGGAGAGACCTAATTTTTTTGCAGTAGATGGAATGGAGCAAAAAGATGATTGGTCTTTTAGAAGATCCAAGTGGTTCGAAGCTATAAAAAAAGAATGTAAAAATGTAAAAGAAAATGTGGGTCTTTTAGATATGACTGCATTTGCAAAATGCAGAATTAAAGGTCCTGGTGCTGAAGAGTTTTTAGATTATTTAGTAGCAAATAAACTTCCAAAAAAAATAGGAAGAATTGGTTTATGTCATGCCCTTAATACTAAGGGAGGAGTGCATTCTGAATTTACAATAATGAGAGAAGCTCCAGATAGTTTCTATTTAGTTTCTGCAGGAGCAAACCAAAGATTAGACCATGATTGGATTCAAAAATGGATGCCAAATGATGGGACAGTTCAATTTGAAAATCTAACTAATAGTATGGGTGTGCTAGTTGTATCTGGTCCAAAGGCTAGAGAATTAATGACAAGAGTTTCCAGTGATGATTTTTCTGGTGAAAACTTTAAATGGTTGAGTGCTAAAAATGTAAATGTTGGAAATGCACCAGTGAATGCTATGAGAGTAAACTTTGTTGGTGAATTAGGTTGGGAACTTCATCATTCAATTGAATACCAAAACCATATATTTGATAAATTAATGGAAGCTGGAAAAGATTTAGGTCTTAAGCCTTATGGAATTAGAGCAATGAATAGTTTAAGACTTGAAAAATCTTATAAACTTGTTGGGACAGAATTATCAATTGAATATTCACCTTACGAATCTGGACTAGATAGATTTATACATCCTAATAAAGGAAACTTTATTGGCTTAGAAGCACTTAATAAGTGGAGAGAAAAAGGTTTTAAAAATAAACTAATTACTATGGAGATTCACAATGTCGAAGACGCAGATGTTCTAGGAAATAATCCAATTTATGAAAACAATAAAGTTGTTGGACGTGCAACAGGAGGAGATTTTGGATTTAGACTGGGTAAATCTATTGCATTAGGAATGGTGAACCCTGATGTTGCGACAACTGGTCAAAAATTGAAAATTGATATTTTAGGAAAAATGTACGATGCTACTATATTAGACGAGAGTCCTTACGATCCAGAAAATAATTTATTGAGAGCATAATGAAAATATTAGTCGCTGTTAAAAGAGTAATTGATTACAACGTTCAAGTCAGAGTTAAAGAGGATGGAACTGGTGTTGTTACTGATAATGTAAAAATGTCGAGTAATCCACCCGATGATAATGCCATTGAAGAAGCTGTAAAAATTAAAGAAGCAGGTAAAGCGACAGAGATTATTGCAATTACAGTGGGTGAGGAAAAATCACAAGAAACTGTTAGAAAAGCTTTAGCTGTCGGTGCTGATAGAGGAATTTTAATCAAAACTGAGGGAATTGTTGAGCCATTAGCCGTAGCAAAAGCACTAAAAAAGATTGTTGAAAAAGAAAAACCAGATCTAGTGTTTATGGGTAAACAAGCAATTGATGATGACTGCAATCAAACAGGTCAGATGTTAAGTGCTTTATTGAATTGGCCTCAAGCAACATTTGCATCAAAAATTGAAATAAAAGACAAAACTTTAGAGGTTACAAGAGAAATTGATGAGGGGTTAGAAACAATTGAAGTTGACCTTCCAGCTATTGTGACATGTGATTTAAGATTAAATGAGCCACGTTACGCTTCATTGCCAAATATTATGAAATCTAAAAAAAAACCTTTAGAAATTTTAACAACTGCTGATTTAGGAGTTGATACCACGCCTAGAGTCCAACAAATTAAAGTAGAAGAACCACCAAAAAGAAAAGCAGGAATTAAAGTTGTAAGTGTTGCCGAGTTAGTTAGCAAACTTAAAAATGAGGCAAAAGTAATATAATGTCAGTTTTATTAATAGCAGAGCATAATAATAAAGAAGTAAGACCTTTTACATTAAACGCAATCACTGCAGCATCACAAATGGATGGAGATGTACATGTCTTATTAATTGGAAATAATTGTGGAGATGTTGCTAAATTATTATCTGAAATGCCAGCTGTTAAAAAAGTATTACATGCTGAAGCTTCTCACTATGAAAACTACTTAGCAGAAAACTTTGCACCACTAGTTGTAAAAGTTTCAGAAAATTATTCTCATATTGTTAGTTCTGCAAATACATTTGGTAAAAATTTGATGCCAAGAATAGCAGCAAATTTAGATATATCTCAAGTAAGTGACATTACTAAAGTGATATCGGCCGATACATTCATAAGACCTATTTATGCAGGTAATGCATTTGCCACAGTAAAAAGTACTGATGCAAAAAAATGTGTAACAATCAGACCAACATCTTTTGAGCCTTGTGAAACTTCTGGTGGCTCTGCTCCAATTGAAAAAATTGATGCTACTGAAGAATTTACACTTTCAAAATTCATTAAAAGAGAAGAAGTTAAGTCAGACAGACCTGAACTTGGAACTGCTAGAGTTGTAGTTTCTGGTGGAAGAGGAATGCAAAATGGAGAAAATTTTAAATTAATAACTGATATTGCGGATAAATTGAATGCTGCAATTGGAGCATCACGTGCAGCAGTTGATGCAGGATATATAAGTAATGAACATCAAGTTGGTCAAACTGGTAAAGTTGTTGTACCTGATTTATATATTGCAGTTGGAATTTCAGGAGCAATTCAACATTTAGCTGGAATGAAAGAAAGTAAAATCATTGTTGCTATAAATAAAGATGGTGAAGCGCCAATATTTAGTGTCGCAGATTATGGACTGGAAGCAGACTTATTTGAGGCGTTACCTCAATTCTTAGAAGAATTGAATAAATTAAATAGTATACAAAAATAATCAGTACTGTAAAAATTCAAGATATGCCTAGAGAAGCAATGGATTATGATGTGGTAATCGTTGGAGGTGGTCCTTCAGGATTATCTACGGCAATTAAGCTTAAACAATTAGATCCAGAATTAAATGTATGTTTACTTGAAAAAGCTTCAGAAATTGGTGCGCATATTCTAAGTGGTAATGTGTTTGAAACTAGAGCGTTAGACGAACTATTACCAAACTGGAAAGAACTTAATTCACCGATTAAAACTAAGGTATCTAAAGAAAAATTCTTATTTTTAGGAAAATCAAAATCATTAAGTTGGCCAACATGGCTACTTCCATCAGTTCAACAAAATCACAATAACTACATAATCAGTTTAGCAAACTTATGTAGATGGTTAGCAGAACAAGCTGAAGCTTTAGGTGTTGAGATATTTCCAGGTTTTCCTGCAAGTGAAATTTTGTACAATGAAGATGGATCTGTAAAGGGAGTTGCAACTCAAGATATGGGAGTTGATAAAAATGGTAACAAAAAAGATAATTTTGAATCTGGTATTGAGCTCTTAGGAAAAGTTACTGTTTTTGCAGAAGGATGTAGAGGACATCTCGGAAAACAATTAATTGAAAAATATAATTTGTCAGAAGGTAAAGATCCTCAACAATATGGAATTGGATTTAAAGAAATTTGGGAAATCAGTGAACAAAATCATGAAGAAGGAATGGTCATGCATACAGCAGGTTGGCCATTAGATAACAATACTTATGGTGGAAGCTTTATTTACCACGCAGAAAACAAGCAAGTTTTTTTAGGTTATGTAATTGGTCTTGATTATAAAAACCCACATCTTTCACCGTTTGATGAATTTCAAAGATTTAAAACTCACCCTAAAATTAAAAATATAATTGAAGGTGGAAAACGTATTTCTTATGGTGCGCGCGCTTTAATTGAAGGTGGACTTCAAAGTTTACCAAAAATGTTTATGCCGGGTGCTTTATTAATTGGCTGTGATGCGGGAACTTTAAATATGCCTAAGATTAAAGGATCACACACTGCAATGAAAAGTGGAATGATTGCTGCTGAAACTATAAATAAACATTTAAAAGAAAAACAAAATTTATCAATTTATGAAGATAAATTTAAAAAAAGTTGGATTTATGAAGAGCTACATACTGCCCGAAATGTTAAACCAAGCTTTAGCTGGGGTTTAATTCTTGGAATAATATTTACTGGAATTGATCAACTATTATTTAGAGGAAAATTACCTTTTACCCTAAGACACAAACATGCTGATCACGAAACACTAAAGCCAGCAAATGAAATGCCAAAAATTGATTATCCTAGACCAGATAATGTGATTACATTTGATAAAACAAGTTCTATTTATTTAACAGGAACAAATCATACTGATAATCAGCCAGTTCATTTACAGTTAAAAGATCCAAACTTACCTATAAATTATACTCTGGAAAAATTTGATGAACCTGCGCAAAGATATTGTCCTGCCGGTGTTTATGAAGTTCAAAATGAAAATGGTATAAATAAGTTTATTATAAACTCTCAAAATTGCATTCATTGCAAAACCTGTGATATTAAGGAACCTTCTCAAAATATTACATGGGTAACACCAGAGGGGAGTGGCGGACCTAAATATGGAAATATGTAATTAGAAAGATAAGATTAGTCCAACAATAAACATCAAAGAAACTATTAATCCTGCAAAAACTAGGTTTGTTCTAGTTTCTTTTTCTTTTACTTTTCTGGCTCTGTTTAAAAGAATATTAATATCTACTCTTCCTGATGATGAAACTTCCTCGCTATTATTGGGGGTCTTCAAAGGAGGAAGATCATTTAATTCTGTAGAAATTACTTTTTCTGAACTCATGAGTAATGAGTACTATTTTTACTAAAGATTTAAATAACACAAATGTCCAAAATGGGTTGACTTTAATCTAAGTATTGTTCAAATTGGGTTTTTTAGAATTATGAATATTAAACCAACTATATCATCTCAAATTGATGAAAAAATAATTTTCAAAGTAATTGATAAACACTTTAGTAGATTGGCACCATATTATTACAAATGGATAAACAGTTGGTTAATTGGGGCCTACAAAAATTTTGGAAATATAGATAAATATATAATCTTAATTTACATAATTAACCAAGATTTTATATTCTTTAGAAAAAATGGTTTAATAGTTGATTATGATACATTCTATAAAGATAAAACGTTAGAAGTAGAAAAAATTAATATCAGCAAAATTTCAAAAGATCTTCAAATACCAAAAGAGAGTGTAAGAAGAAAAGTAGAAGAACTAGAAAAAGTAGGCGTAATTAAAAGAAAAGGTAAACAAATTTTTGTAAATAGAACGGCATTTACTGTAGTTCAAGCAAATTTAACTTTAAAAAATATGAGTGTTTTATTGTATGAGTTTAATAAAATTCTCAAAGAAGAAAAAATTGTTGGAGTAGCTTACACAACTATAGAAATTTTAGATTCAATTAAAAAAAATTTTTCTTTTGTTTGGTATCAATTTTATAAGTTCTTATTCATATTTACTAATAGATGCAGAAAAGAAGTTGGAGACTTAGAAACTTTTTGTATTGGACTTTTAGTTTTAGTTATCTCAGCTGATAATAAAAAATTTAGAGTAAAAGATTTAAGTTTAAAAAAGTATGCGACTTTAATCCAAGGCTCTGATGATAGAGGAATTAATACAATGTCTATTTCTGAAATAACAGGAATTCCAAGAATAACAGTTATTAGAAAATTAAAATATTTGATAAAGAGAGATATTCTTCAAATTAATGAAAAGAAGTTAATTTATTTAAATATTTCAGGTGTTGCATTAGAGGAAGTTCAAGAATTACAAAATCAAAATATTAGATCTTTAAGTAATTTTATTGATAGAGTTTTTAATCAAATTAAAATTATAATTTAATTGTCTTATCTTGAAATAAACTAAGATAAATCAATAGCATTTTTTTTTAAAACTTCCATAGAAACAAGTTTTAAAGTTTTTTCATGAGTTCTTTTTAAATACACAGGACAAGGTTTTCCAGCATCAGCAGCTCTTGCATACCAACTAGCACAAACACACCAACCATCTCCAGCTTTTAGACCTGGAAATCCAAATTCAGGATGAGGAGTTATTAAATCGTTACCAGCTTCTTTACACCATTCTAAGAATTCTGTTGTAACTTTTGCACAAACTGTATGAACACCATGATCATTTTCATCAGTACTACAACAACCATCTCGGTGCCATCCTGTTAAAGGATCGTTAGAACATTCCTCTAGATCTTCACCTAGAACATTTTTTTGATTATCACTCATTTAAATTTTTGTAGGATTGGGTTGGCCTTTATAGACAACCTCTGGGTCAAAAGATTTTTCTTTTTCTTCAAATTTCATTTCAACTTCTCTGCCATTTTCAATTGGTCCTAGTGGAATTGATCTATAAAAACATGATCGATAACCAACATGACAGCTAGAACCATCACCAATATCAACTGTTAGCCAGACAGAGTCCTGATCATCATCAATTCTAATTTCTGTTACTTTTTGAGTAAAGCCACTAGTTTTGCCTTTATGCCAAATTTGCTTTCTAGATCTACTAAAATAATGAGCCTCTTCAGTCTCAATGGTTTTTTTAAAAGCTTCAACATTCATGTATCCATGCATCAAAACATCTTTAGTTTTTGAGCACATAGTAATGACTGGAATTAAGCCATCATTATCAAATTTTGGTGAAAGGAATTTCCCCTCTTCAATTTCGACTATATTTTCTCTTTTTTTAAACATAAGTAGGTGATTATGTAGCATATTAAGAAATATATTAAATATTTTAAAAACAATGATTTACTGTATAAACTTGCCTTATGAAATTAGTTGAAGAGACAGATAGCAAAATTTTAGATACCAAAAAAGTTTCTGATAAAGAAGCTGAAGAAGCTTTTAGAACTATTTTAACTTGGATGGGTGAAGATCCTAGTAGAGAAGGATTATTAGAAACTCCAAAAAGAGTTATTAAAGCATATAAAGAATATTTTGGTGGATATGCAAAAGACCCTAATAAAATTTTAGATAAAACTTTTGGAGATGTTGAGGGTTATGACGACATGGTTGTACAAAAAAATGTTTCTGTACAAAGTCATTGTGAACATCATATGGCTCCAATTATTGGAATTGCACATGTTGCATACATTCCAAATGAGAGAGTTGTGGGTTTGAGTAAACTTGCAAGAGTAGTAGAAGTTTTTTCAAAAAGATTACAGACTCAAGAGAGACTTACGATGCAAATTGCTAAAACAATAATGGAATCTTTAGATGCAAAAGGTGTGGCTGTAACGATAGATTCAACACATCAATGTATGACTATGAGGGGTATTAAGAAAGAGAATGCCACTACAGTTACAAATTATTTCTTAGGACAGTTTAAAGAAGATTTAAGTATTCAAAATAGATACTTAAGATTTATTAGTAAGTAAATTTCCTAAGGAGGGAAAAGCATGTCAGATAATTTTAAAGCGCTAATTATTAATCAAGAAGGTGAAAATTTTACCCGAGAGGTAAAGTCAATAGATAAATCATTTTTAAAGCATGGCGATGTTACTGTTAAAGTAGATTATTCAGATTTAAATTATAAAGATGGAATGATTTTGAAAAATGGTGGTCGTCTTGTTAAAGAATTTCCACATATTCCAGGCATAGATTTTTCTGGTACTGTTCTTGAAAGTGAAAATCAAAAATTTAAAACTGGTGATGAAATAATTTTAA
Source organism: Candidatus Pelagibacter giovannonii (assembly GCF_012276695.1). GTDB lineage: Bacteria > Pseudomonadota > Alphaproteobacteria > Pelagibacterales > Pelagibacteraceae > Pelagibacter > Pelagibacter giovannonii. Next base: position 1,308,298 of record NZ_CP038852.1, read on the forward strand.
CTGGATGGAGAGTTGGAGAAGCTTTTTTTGGTGGATACTCTCAGGTTGCAAAAGTTAATGCTGATTTTTTAGTTAAGAGACCTTCAAACCTAACCAGCAAACAAGCTATGATGTTAGGAACAGCTGGCTTTACATCTTTAATGAGTGCTTTTGCTATTCAAGCTAGAGAAGAAATTTTATTAGGCGATAAAGTAAATGATGTATTAGTTACTGGAGCTACCGGTGGGGTAGGAAGTGTAGCGGTAATGGCTCTTACTAAATTAGGATACAATGTAACAGCTGTTACAGGAAAAGATTCTAAAACAGATTATCTAAAATCGTTAGGAGCAAAAAATGTTGTTAATAGAGCTGATTTTGACAAAGATCCAAGACCTATTGATAAAGGATTATGGGACGGTGTAGTTGATACAGTAGGAGGTAAAATTTTAGCTAATGCAATAGCTCAAACTAGATCAAATGGAATTATAGCTGTTTGTGGCAATACAAATAGTAATGAGCTTAATACAAATTTATTACCATTCATGCTTAGAGGAATTAAAGTGTGGGGAATGGATTCAGCAAATTGCAGTATTAAAAGAAGAGAATTTATTTGGGCAGAAGCAGCAAAACTTGTTGATTTTGAAGTTCTTGAAAAATCAATCTTAATTGTAAGTTTAGATGAATTATTAGAAACATATCCAAAAATTTTAAAGGGTGAAATTTCAGGAAGAGTTTTGGTAGATTTAAATAAATAGATGGATTGGGATAAATTAAAAATATTCCATGCAGTTGCAGAAGCAGGCAGTTTTACAAATGCAACAATAAATCTAAACTTAAGTCAGTCTGCAATAAGTAGACAAATTCAATCTTTAGAACAAGACCTTAAAGTGCAACTCTTCGAAAGACATGCAAGAGGTCTTACATTAACTGAAAACGGTGAATATTTATTTAAAACAGCTCATGATGTAATTAGTAAATTAAAAGAAGTTGAATCCACATTGGGTGATCAGAAAAATAAACCAACTGGTAAATTAACAATTACAACAGTTAGAAGTTTTGGTACTCACTGGTTAACACCTCGTATTCAAGAATTTATGACTTTAAATCCAGAAATAGAAATTGAATTAATTTTTGATGATAAGGAATTAGACTTAAGTACAAGACAAGCAGATATAGGTATTTTTATGAGAAGACCTAAGCAGCTTAATTATATTCAAAAAAAATTAGTAGATATCAAATATTATATTTATGGATCTAATAAATATTTAGAAAAAAATGGAATGCCAAAAACAATCACAGACCTAAATAAACATAAATTTATTTCATTTGGAAAAGGCGCACCATCTCCCGTTTATGATCCAGATTGGGCTTTAAAACTTGGAATTAAAGATAATAAAAAAAGAAAGCCAATAATGAAAGTTAATAGCGTTATGGGTTTACTTTTAGCTGTTGAAGCTGGTGTAGGTCTTGCAGCACTTCCTGAATATTTAGTTTCAAATTCAAACAATGTAATAAAAGTTCTTCCTAATTCAGAGGGCCCTATAACAGAGGCTCATTTTGTTTATCCTCAATCATTGAAAAATACTGCTAGAATAACTGCTTTTAGAAACTTTTTATTTAGTAAAATAGGTGACTGGAAGTAGTTTATTTACTTTTATCGTTAACATAAACTGAAACTCCCCTAGAATTAATATCTATATCAAATTTTTTGTGTAATGGTGGAAATGCTCGTTGTGAACAATCTAACCTATCACAAGTTCTACAGGAAACACCAATAGGAATTTCAGTTTTCTTATCTGAGATATCTAAATTTTCTGTGTACACAAATTGCTTTGCATATTTTGCCTCACAACCTAAACCAATTGATAAAATACTTTTAGATAAACCATATCGGCCAACACCTTTTTCAACAGTTCTTGCAATACATACATATTTTTCACCGTTAGTCATTTTACTTACTGCAGCTTGAATTACACCAGGCCTTGTAAAAGCTGAATAGACATTCCACCTAGGGCAAGCACCACCATATCTTGGTATTTCAATACCAGAAAGTGAAAAACGTTTAGAAATATTTCCAGCAATATCAGTTCTCAACATATGGAAAGGTATTCCTGGTAATTTAGGATCTTGAAGGCAAGTTACCCTATGAGCAACTTGTTCAAATGAAGTTGCAAAAGTATTTTGTAACAGTTCTAAATCATATTTTAGTTTTTTACATTCTGAATGAAACAATTGGTAAGGCATTAAGATTGCAGCACCACAATAATTTAATAGAGCAACTTGAGTTAATCTTTTTGATTCTTCCGATGGAAAATTAAAATTAGATAGGTACTGATCAATTTCTTTTGATGCACCTTCTTGTGCTATTTGAGATGCTGCATGTAATTTTTTTGTTTCTAAAGAACTATAATCACTTAATAAAAGTTCCTTTTTTTTCTTATTAAAAATTTTTGAAAATGGTTTGCCATCTTCAGGAATAGTATCTTTAACTGTTATAGAATATTCTTTTTTCAAATATTCACACAATGCAATATATCTAGTTCTATTGTTAACTTGAATTTTTTCAAAAACTTTATTTGCAAATTCTTCCAATCTTGGAAAATAGTTTTTATTTTCTTGAAGAAAATCAGATATTACTTCACCAGGAAATGAATTTTTTCTATTATCAACTATCTTGCCAGATAATTTTTCTATCTTATTTATTAATTCATGATCTTTTTTTTTAAGAATATCTCCCAACCTAACAAGAGCTCTACCAATTTTTGGGTTTGTCCCTACCAAATCTTTAACTTCAGGTCCGAGTATATCTAAATCTTCGAATAATTTATCATCTAGTATTTCTGAAATAGTATTTTCTAGATTGATATCTGACTTTGTTGTTAAATCAGAAAGTTGAATATTTAATTTTTCACAAACTTTAAGTAATAAATCACCATCTATTTTTCTTTTACCACCCTCAATTAAATTCAAATAGCTAGGTGATATTTCAAGTTCTTCAGCAAGTTTATTGGCTTGCAAACCTAGCTGTCTTCTAAAAGCCTTTATTTTTGGTCCTATTTTTAAATCTAATTGACTCATATTAATGATTTGTAAATTTTGTAAATTATAATTTACAAAAAGTTTCTTTGTTTTACAAGCATTATAACGAATTTAATGGATTTAGTAAATTTTGTAAATTATAAAGGTTATATGGAAAACAATAACAATAAAAACCAAGAAAATCAGTCTCGAATCACGAATGAAGAAGATCACACTCAAAGTAGCCAGTCTGGTATTTACTTGAGAGATGATCATTGTGATTGGGGTTCAAGCGGCATGAATGAATTCACTAACGAGTTTAGCGAAGACAAGTAAGCCTCTTAAAATCTAATTTTCTTAATTACACAACCTGGAAAGACCTAACTCATGAGCTCAGAATCTAAAGTTTCATACGATTTAAAAAGATTTGCTGGTATTAAAAGAGATTATACACCTGAAGAAGTTGAAAGACTTAGAGGTTCAATAAAAATAGAATATTCGATGTGCAAACATCAATCAAAAAAATTATGGAATTTATTAAATTCTGAAAATTATATTAATACACTAGGATCATTGTCTGGAAATCATGCAATTCAACATGCTAAAGCAGGGTTAAAAGCAATTTACTTGAGTGGATGGCAAGTAGCAGCTGATGCAAATACAGCTGGCGAAATGTATCCTGACCAATCTTTATATCCGTATGATAGTGCTCCAAAATTAGTTGAATCGATGAACAACGCTTTAATTAGAGCAGATCAAATTCAGCATATGGAATTACAAGATGGAGATATGAAATCAAAAGATAGAACAGATTATATGTTACCTATTATTGCAGATGGAGAAGCAGGTTTTGGTGGACCATTAAATGTTTTTGAATTAGCAAAAAAGTTTATTAAAGCGGGAGCTGCTGGAGTTCACTTTGAAGATCAACTAGCTAGTGAAAAAAAATGTGGCCATATGGGTGGAAAAGTTTTAGTTCCAACTGGGACTATGATTAAAAATTTAAAAGCTGCAAGACTTGCTGCAGATATTGCAGATGTACCATTAATAATTTTAGCTAGAACAGATGCTAATGCTGCAAAATTAATTACAAATGATTTTGATGAAAATGATAAACCATTTTTAACTGGCGAAAGATCACCTGAGGGTTTTTATTATGTTAAACATGGTATCGATCAAGCAATCTCAAGAGGTTTAGCTTATGCTCCTTATTCAGATTTAATTTGGTGTGAAACAGCAACACCAAACTTAGAAGAAGCAAAAAAGTTTGCTGATGCAATACATGAAAAGTTTCCTGGTAAATTATTAGCTTACAATTGCTCTCCCTCGTTCAATTGGAAAAAGCATTTATCAGATGCTGAAATTGCAACATTTCAGCAAAAAATTAGTGAGATGGGTTATAAGTTTCAGTTTATTACACTTGCTGGATTTCATACGCAAAACATTGCAATTTTTGAACTTGCAGAAAAATATAAAACTGAAGGTATGACTGCTTATTCTAAAATTCAAGAGCTTGAATTTGCTAGAGAAAAAGATGGTTATACAAGTGTAAAACACCAACGAGAAGTTGGAACATCTTATTTTGATGCAGTTTCAAATACCATAAGTAGTGGAAAAAGTTCTACCACTGCAATGGAAGGCTCCACAGAATCTGAGCAATTTTAATTAGTCTTTAATTAGCTTTCTAAATATGATTAAATATTTAGATGCTCATAAGTAGTTTACTTTTAATTATTCTTTATATTTCTCACAGATATATTGTTGCTTGGATAATATTCTACAATAATCAAGATGAACGTTTTGGTAGCTCTATATGGCGTTGGTCATATGATTATCAAGTAATTGGAGAAAGAGACGTTTCAGATCTTGATGATAAGCCTTTTGTAAGAAAAAGAAGAGTTAGAAACCGCACTGTTTCAATAATGTATTGCAATTTCTTTCTAGGGTTCTTTGTATTCATGTCTTTTTTAAGCAACTTACTTATATTGATTTTAAAGTAAGTAATTATTTTAGTGCGACACTTAATGCGATTGATAATCATTCGCAATGCTAATAACAAGCATTCTAATCTAAATAAATCAACAATTAAGGGAAAAATAATGAAAAAAATTACGATTATTGCATTTTTCGTGGCTTTATTTGCAAACATGACGTTTGCTGCTGAAGTTAATGTATTCAGTGCAAGACATTACGATTCAGATGTTCAACTTTACGAAAAATTTACAGCCAAAACTGGAATTAAAGTAAATATTGTATCTGGTAAAGATAAAGCTCTTCAAAAAAGAATAACTGAAGAAGGTGCTGATTCAAAAGCTGACATTTATATTACTGCTGATGCAGGAAGATTAGGTGCATTCGCTGCAAAAGGAATGTTCCAAAATTCTATGACACCTGCAATTAAAGCTGCAGTTCCAGCAAACTTTAGAACTACTAAATGGACTGGAATAGCTAAGAGAGCAAGAATTATGTATTACTCACCTGAAAGAGTAAATGCAAATGAGCTTAATGGTATGACTTACGAAGGTCTTGCTGATCCAAAGTGGAAAGGTAGAGTTGTTATAAGAAAATCAAACAATATCTATAACCAATCTCTTGTTGCTTCATTAGTTAAAAATAATGGTAAAGCAGCAACTTGTACTTGGGCAAAAGGTGTTGTGGCTAATATGGCTAGAGACTCTAAAGGAAATGATAGAGCTCAGATTTTAGCAGTAGCTGCAGGTGAAGCTGATCTAGCAGTAGCTAATACATACTATTATGCTTTGATGTTATCTGGAAAAAAAGGTGCTGAACAACAAGAGGCCGCTAAAAAAGTTTTACCTTTTTTCCCTAACCAAGGAGATAGAGGAACTCACATGAACATTAGTGGAGGAGGAGTACTTAAAACTGCACCAAATCCTGATAATGCAAAAAAACTACTTGAGTTTTTATTAACTAAAGAAGCACAAGAACACATAGTTAATAATACATTTGAATATCCAATGATTGATGGTGTTGAGCCTCATGCATTAGTTAAACAAATGGGTCTTGGATATAATCAAGATTTAGAAACTAAAGTTGCTAATTATGGAAAACAACAAGCTACAGCACTTGAGTGTATGTTAGCTGCAAGTTGGAAGTAATAAGCAAGTGAAAAAGAATTTATTTAATATTGATTTAGATAAATCTTCTGACGTATATGGGTCACAATCTCTGAAAGCTTGTGATCCATGTGCAGCAGAGTGTGAAAAAATCAATAGAAAAATAAATAACAGAAAATTATCAGATATTGAAGATAAAGAGGTTGCACATATCCTCTCTCCCTTTAATACATAATTTTCTTTTTAATGATTGTGCTCATAACTCTTCGAAAGGTATTTACCCTACCTAATTAGTTTATGAGCACTAAAAAATTCAAATGCAAGTAATTCAATTAAACAAACATTTAAAAAATAATAGGAATAGAATGATAGAAGGAAAAAAATGCTCAAGTGTAGTTTTAAAGACAAGAAAAATTGGCAAATGGGTTGATGTTAGTACTGATGATATATTCAAAGGTAAAAAAGTAATACTATTTTCATTGCCAGGTGCGTTTACACCAGTATGTTCTGAAAAACAGCTACCAGGATTTGAAGAAAATTATGATAAATTATTAGGTTTGGGTATTAATGAAGTTTATTGCATTAGTGTTAATGATGGCTTTGTCATGAATGCTTGGGCTGACCAACAAAATTTAAGAAAAGTTAAGGTATTACCAGATGGAAATGCAGATTTCACAAGATCAATGGGCATGTTAGTTGACAAAAAGCATGTTGGTTTTGGTCAAAGAAGCTGGAGATATTGTGCAATTATTAATGATGGCGTGGTTGAAAAGTGGTGGCAAGAGGATGGTATGAATAATGACGGCAGTGATCCTGATCCATATGATCAAACAACTCCTGAGAATTGTATAGAATATTTGTCAAAAAAATAAAAGCTACAAACTCATATTAATAAGAAAATTTTAGGAATTAGCTCTATAATCTCTCTCTCAAATTGGTTTTAGAGTTGATATTAACTTCCCTTGGTAACGAGGGAAGTTTCTTAAAAATAATTATTAAGGTAATGTAGATTATGGAATTTAGAAAAATAAATATTTGGTATATATCATCACTACTTATTTCTTTAGTAGTGGCTACACCAATTTTAACTGTATTCAGCAGTTTTTTTGAAACTACTGGAAACTATAGTTTAATTTTAAAAAATACTTTTCTTTATGATTATATTTATAATTCTTTAATACTTTTAATAGGTGTTTTATTTTTAACATTTATAATTGGTGTTGGATGTGCTTACTTAGTTTCATTTTATAATTTTCCAGGTGTAAATTTTTTTAAATGGTCATTGATCCTATCTTTTGCTGTCCCAGCTTATATTTATGCATATTCCTTAACTGCTTTTTTTGAAAATTATGGAACAGCTTTTTCAATCTTAAAAAACCTATTTGGAGAAGGTAATTATAATTCCCATATTCCCAAATTTGATGGAATGATTGGAGCCATAATTTCAATATCATTTTCATTATTTGGTTATGTTTATGTTTTAACCAGAACATCATTTCACTATCAATCTCAGAATTTAATAGAACTTGGAAAAAATCTTGGTTTCTCTAAAAAAAGATCCTTTTTTAAGATAATACTTCCCTCTGCAAGACCTGCTATAGTTGCTGGTCTTTCATTGGTTGCAATGGAAACCTTGTCAGATTTTGGATCTGTATCTTTTTTTGGAATATCTACTTTTACTACAGGAATATATAATGCCTGGATTTCTTTTGATGATCTTACTCTTGCTAACAGATTATCATTTTACCTATTAATTTTTATTCTTGGATTGTTTGTCTTAGAAAATTTTTCAAGAAAAAAAGCTCAGTATCACTCACCTTCCAAAGGAGGGTTTAAATCTAAATCAGTTATTAATTTAAGTGGATACAAGTCGTTTTTAGCATTTTCTTTTTGTATGTTAGTTCTTACTATAAGTTTTTTATTTCCTGTTCTACAGATGCTTTATTGGACAGTTCTATTTCCAAAACATTTAGCTGATTTAGATCTAGTTGACTTATTTTCCAATACTGTAATTTTAGTACTCTTATCTAGTTGCTTATTAATTGCCTTAGCTTTTATTTCAAATTATGGAAATAGAGTTTCTAAAAGTAAATTTTTAGAGGCACTAACTACTTTTTCAATTTCAGGATATGCAATACCAGGAGTTATTTTGGCGGTAGCATTCATTAGCTTTATCTCATGGTTTGATAATTACATTTTAGGTCAGGGAGGTATAAAGCCAATTTTTATAGGATCTATTCTTGGTCTAGTTTTAGTATATTTTATTCGATTTTATTCATTAGCGAGTAATGGAATTAAATCAGGATATTTAAAAATAAACTATTCTATTGATGAAGGTGCATATCTGCTTGGATATTCCAAATTCAAAACATTCAAAAACATACACGTTCCATATCTTAAAAATTCAATTTTATTGATAGGAATTTTATTAGCTATAGAAATCATTAAAGAGCTACCCATAACCCTAATTATGAGACCATTTAATTTTGAAACATTTGCAACAAAGGCATATATTTATGCTTCTCAGGATTTATTAGAAGCTGCAGCAGCTCCATCATTATTTCTTATAATTATTGCAAGTTTCTTTATATTAATTACTTCTAAATATATTCTTAAAGACTAAAAATATGACAAAAAATTTTCTAGAAATCGATAATGTAACGTTTACTGCCAGCGCACAAAACAAAGTAAGCAATGTGTCGTTCTCTATTGAAAATCAGGGAGACATTATTTGTTTATTAGGTCCATCTGGAATTGGTAAAACTACAATCCTTAGAACAATAGCTGGTCTTGTAAAAATTAATTCTGGAAAAATTGTATTAAAAAATAAACTTCTTTCTTCTAAAGATGTCCATGTAGAGCCAGAAGATAGAAATATATCAATGGCTTTTCAAGATAATTCTCTTTTTCCACATTATAATGTTTTAGAAAATATAAAATTTGGAGCTGAAAGAAATAAAAAGAAAAAAAAAGGCTTAAATATAAATGAGATAATTAAATTTCTTCATATTGACCATGTGGTTGATAAATTTCCACATCAGATAAGCTCAGGTGAAGCACAAAGAGCTTCTTTGGCTAGATCATTATTATCAAATCCAGATTTATTATTATTAGATGAACCTTTATCAAACGTTGACCAAAATTTTAAAGAAGAAATACAAGTTAAGTTAAAACAAATTCTAACAGAGCAAAAAATAACAACTATTATTGTTACACACGACTCGTATGAAGCTTTCTACTTAGGAACAAAATGTGGAATAATTCTTGACGAACAATTAAAACAATTTGATGATCCATATAATGTTTACCATTTTCCAAATTCTGTAGAGGTAGTTAATTTCCTAAATAGAGGAATTTTAATACCAGCAAAAGTCACAGGTGAAAATAGTTTAGAGAGCTCTGATTTAGGTACAATAACTGGTGATTTTATAAAACATTATCCAAAAGGATCTGATGTACAACTTTTACTTCAACCAGAAGATCTAGAACATGACGATCAGAGCAATTTAAAATTAGAAGTAGTTGATAGAAAATTTAGAGGAACAAATTTTATCTATACCCTTAAAACTACAAGTAATAAATTAATACCTGTGTTTGTTCATTCTCATCATATTCACCAACATGAAGTAGATGAAAAATTTGGTATCAAGAGACCTATTAATATTGATCATATAGTCTGTTTCTAATACAAAACTTAAATTATAATGAACGATAGATTAAAAACCTTATCTAGAGGAATAATTGACGTAAGTCCTTTAATGATACCTGTGGTTCCATTTGGAATTATCTTTGGTGTTATTGGAATGGAACTGGGACTGAGTGCATACATGACTTTTGGCATGTCCATTATAATTTTTGGTGGAGCTTCTCAAATAGTTTTGCTTCAGTTATTTTCAGGTGGGGCCTCTTCTTTAGTTACGATAACATCTGTTGGTGCAGTAAATTCTAGACATTTATTATATGGTGCAGTTTTTTCTGAATATTTATCTCATTTAAAATTAACGTGGAAACTTATTTTATCTTATGTGTTAATTGATCAAGCTTTTGCAGTCTCAAATACATATTTTAAAAATAATAAAAAGAATAACTACAAGCACTACCACTTATTAGGAGCTGGTTTTACCTGCTGGACAGTTTGGCAGATATCAACAGTTTTAGGTATAGTTCTAGGGTCAGTTATTCCAGAAGAGTTAGGTTTAAGTTTTACTATTTCTTTAACCTTTTTAGCTTTGTTAATTAATGATTTTAGAAAGTTTAAAAATATTATTGTAATGTTGGTGTCAGGGATAGTTGCAACTATTGGTTATAATACAATACCATTTCAAGCATACATCATTGTAGCAGCACTATCAGCCTTATTGGTTGCTACATTATTAACTTTAATCAACTTAAAACAAAAATAATGCATTGGTCGACAATTATTTACTGTGGAATAATTACCTACTTAACAAGGTTCTCTATGATATTTTTATTAAAGGAGGACATATTGAATTATAAAATGAAAAAAATTTTGTCATATGTTCCATCGGCTATTTTTCCAGCAATAATTTTTCCACCAATATTTTTAGATAACTCTGGTTCCTTAGATTTAGAGAATAACCCTAAAATATTAGCTGCAATATTTGCTATACTGGTTGGCTATCTGAGCAAAAACATCATTGCGACAATTTTTGCAGGGTTAACTTCTTACTGGTTTTTAATATTTGTTGTATAAAGGTTTATGAACAAAATTTTTATATTTATTTTTTTTATTTTTGCATTGAGCGCTAACGCAGGTGAGAAAAAAACAACTTTTAATATAGAGTTGTTTAATAAAGCACAATCAGAGGGCAAGGTTGTAATAGTAAGTTCTTGGGTTAAGTATTGTTCATCTTGTGCTGGTCAAATGAAAATTTTAAATAAAGCAAAGAATGAATTTGATAATATTGAATACTTCGCATTTGATGTAACAAATAAAGAAATTTCTAAATTATTTGACGTGCAATATCAAACTACACTTTTAATTTTTAAAGATAATAAAGAAGTTTACAGAAGTATTGGTGAAACCAATAGAGATTTGATTTACGAAGCTATAAAATCTTCAATTTAAATTAAGTCGCTCAATTTAAGATTACAGGCTTATTACGTTTATTTAATAATCCAAAAGATGATATTAATTATATAAACTAAAATACCATAAAATAAGAACATCAGTATTTTGTCTTTTCCTGTTTTTTCTTTCCAGTTTAATTTAAATAATACTGATGGAGAAGATACTAATAGGATAACTCCAATTATGATCACAAGTATTGATAAAATTATAAATACATTCATATTAAAAATTAAATAGCTCCAAGTTTAATATTGCTTGCAACATTTATGTCCATTAATTTTGGCTTAGATAAATTTAAATTATTCATTATATCAATATATTCGTTTATACTGTTCACCTGTAGTCTAGGATTAAATTTTTTTTCTTTACCAATACTGCTTACGGTCTGTCCATTATAGTCATGAGCGGGATATAATAAAGTTTCCTCAGGAAGTTTTAATAATCTATTAAAAATAGAATTATATGAGTCTTCTGAATTACCACCTTGAAAGTCAGTTCTACCAGTTCCATTAATTAATAAAGTATCTCCTGAAAAGAGATAATCATCCATGAGAAAACTGTAACTATCTTTAGTATGTCCAGGTGTATAAATTACCTTTATTTCTAATTTATCGACATAAATTATCTCATTATCTTTAACTTTAATTTCAACTGCATCAGATGGAGTATGTTCACCCATTATTGTTGTGCAATTTGTTTTGTTTTTTAATTTTGAAGCTGCAGTTATATGATCAGCATGAATGTGTGTATCTATAACTTTTACTAATTTTAAATCTAATTCATTAAGAAGTTTTATATACTGTTCAACATTCTCTAATACAGGATCAATGATTAATGCCTCTCGTCCTTTTGCAGATGCAATTAAGTAAGTGTAAGTACTTGAGCTTTTATCAAATAACTGATGAAATAACATTTAGATACTTTATCAGTATATTTTATTTAGTAGAATATATTTAATTAAAGTAATATCTGTGAATTAAGTAATTAATTTCAATATATTTTTTGCAGGATTTGTTTTTTTAATCCAATCTTGAGGAATACCTTTTAAGCCTTTATACGCTGCAAAATAAGCACCCACAAAATTAGCACGGGAACAATTACATCCACCAGCTTTAATTGTTTTAATAATTGCAGTTTTAAAATTTTTAGAGGTAATAATTGCATGTATTGACCCATTAAAAGTACCAGGATAACTGCACGCCTTACCAAATTTTTTTACAACAAAATTGTGAGGTTTTGACTTTATTTTCTTAACCTTTTTTATGTTTTCAATAACGTTTTTGAAATATTTATTTTTTATATTTTTTCTTAAAAAAGTACTAATAGGATCTTTGTCTCCTTTATCGGCTAATTCAATAATCTTAAGTTTTGCCATAGCAAATTGTTCACTAATTTTGCCATTAGCAACTGTTCTTATAATTTTTTTTGTTTTTTGGTCAGAATTATTTGAAAAATAAAAAGGTAGACTTGCGCAATATCCATCAGACTCGTTAACTTTAATTCCACCAGTAATAGTTTTTTTTAATTTAATATTTTTAATAGTTTCTAAGATATTTTGATGGATCCAAGGACCTTTCATCGCTGTTTTCCATTTAATCTTTTTGTATTTCTTTCTTAAAGATAAGTTTTTCCAGTACTTTGAACCTGGTCCAAAATTTTTGACAATATTCTTTTTAAAAAGTTTAATGACTTCTTTATGATTAGTTGTCTTAGTTAATGTTTTAAACATCACCTGACCTACATCATTGTATCCAGAAACTTCACCAGTTTTAATAGAGTAAAATGGAGACCTATTTTGTTTAAAGAAAGCAATATCTTTTTTTCCTTTGATATAAGAACTGAGTTTTTTTTTATCATACACCCAATGTAAAGGTCTTGCTGCTGCATCTGCAACAGTTGCACCAAGAAATATATGTAATTTATCAAACATGAATAACTAATACTTTATTTGAATAAAAGTTAAAATGTTTTAAATTAAATAATGTTAAGTATAAAAAATTGGGATAACAATACTTGGATTTCATCTAGAAAATATATTAAGTCCTTCAATAATTTTTTGGTAAAACAAAAAAAATTAACTAAACGCTCAAAAATTTTAGATATTGGATGTGGTCGTGGTAAGATAATAGGTTCACTATCTTCTAAACTCAAATTAGTAAATAAGCCCATCGGACTTGATATTGAAAAACATAAGGATTTTGACAAAAGAATTTCCTTTAAAAAAACAAATGCAATTAAATATCTTACGAATAACAAAAAGAAATTTGATTTAATATTAATCAAACAAACCATTCATTTTTTTAATTTAAGAGAAATTATGAAGATATTAAGATTTTCACATGATAGTTTAGAAGCAGGAGGGGTTATTTTAATTTTAACTTTAGATACAAAAAACAATGAAATTCCTACATTTTTTTTAATGAAGCAAAAACTTAACCATTCATTTAAAAGAGATAATCTTATTTGGAAAAAACTACTTCAACTTAATATTAATAAAAATATCACTAAATTTAATTTTAAAGTGAATGTTAAAAAAAACACATATTTAAAGATGATAAAGCAGCGTTATATATCTACTTTATTAAAATTTAACTCACTTCAAATTTCTAAAGGAATTAATGAGATTAATCTTAAATATAAAAAAAACATCTTATTTAATGATAAACTCAAATGTATAATATTTAAAAAAGTTTAAAGAATTCTTTTTAAGATATTTTCTTTTAAAAAAAATTTATGAAATAATACCGCTAAAATATGCAATGTAATTAATCCAATCAATGTATAATTAGCAAATATATGTATTGAATAAAACTGCTCAGAAAGTTCATAATTATAAGTTAAATTAATTTTTTTAAAAAAAATAATCAGGCTTTCACCATTAAATAATTTCTTTAAGACACCTGAGGATGTGACTGTTAATAAAGTTAAATATAATAATAGGTGATTTAATTTTGATATAAATTTTTGCCCCACAAATGCACTACCTTTAAAATCAGGTGCTGGTGTGAGTAATTTAGAAATTAACCTTACTAGGGTTATATAAAATATGATTAACCCAAATAATATATGATAATTTTCTATGTCAATCCTAGTTTGATCAAAGTCTAAATCTACCAAATAAAAGCCAAGTGGTATTTGAATTAGTAATCCTGCGGCAGTTAGCCAGTGGAATAATTTGCTGAGTAATCCATATTTTAATTTATTATTTAATAAAGACATGATTAAATTAAACATATTATGATAAAAATTAAAAATACTTTATTTTTTATCTTTATATTATTTTATAGTTTCAGTGCTTTTTCTGAGCAAACTGTAGAAGAGATCATTAAAGAAAGAAAATCTATTTTTAGTAAAAATTATAAAACTGCTAAAAGAGTTCAAAGTCTTGCTTCTAATGGAGATATAGATGAAGCAAAAAAACTAATGATTGTAATGAGTGATAATTATAAAAGATTATTAGATCTTTTTCCTGAAAACTCAAAAGTAGGATTTGGAACAGAAGCTTTGCCTTCTATTTGGGAAAATAAAGATGAATTTAATTTATTAATGACAAAAGCTTCAAGTAATATGATTGAGCTAACGTCTGTTATTGATGATACAGAAGATGTGAGGGCAACTCTTGGAAAATATATGTGGAGTAGCTGTAAGTCTTGTCACTCAAGATTTAGAGCCGAACATTAAGATTTAGTTGTTTGTATTTGAAAATTTTAATATTGTTAAATCATAAATGTCTGCCGTATTACCAAAATCAGCAAAAGTAGTAGTTATAGGAGGAGGTGTTGCTGGTTGTTCTGTTGCTTATCACCTTGCAAAATATGGTTGGAAAGATACGGTATTATTAGAAAGAGATCAGTTAACTTCAGGAACTACTTGGCATGCAGCAGGTCTTGTGGGTCAATTAGGAGCTTCATCTACCATTACTCGTCTTAGAAAATATTCATTAAATCTTTATAAAGAATTAGAAAAAAAAACTGGATTATCAACTGGATTAAAACAAAATGGAGCAATCACAGTTGCAAGTACACCTGAAAGGTTACAAGAATTATTAAGACAAGCAACAGCTGCACAATTATTTGACGTAAATGTTGAAAGTGTTAATAAACAAAGAATAAAAGAACTCTATCCCGTTATAAATGATGAAGACATTTTAGGTGGAGTTTATATGCCAGAAGATGGTCAGGCAGACCCTATAGGAATTACCAATGTATTAGCAAAAGCTGCAAAAATGGAAGGGGCCAAGATATTTGAAAAAACTCCTGTTGAAAAAATATTAGTTAAAGATAAAAAAATTGTTGGTGTTCAAACTAAATCTGGCAAAATTGATTGTGAATACGTCGTAATTGCAACTGGGATGTGGTCTAGACAAATTGGAGAAGATATTGGTGTGAGTATTCCATTATATCCAAATGAACACTTCTATATAATCACAGAACCATTAGATAAGTTACCTAAAAACTTACCAGTTTTAAGAGACTATAATTCCTGTCTTTATTTAAAAGAAGATGCTGGGAAAATGTTAGTTGGGATATTTGAACCTAATGCAAAGCCTGCTTTTAAGGAAAAAGGAGTTGTTCCAGAAGACTTTTCTTTTGGAGAGTTTCCTGATGACTTTGATCACTTTGAACCTTATTTAGAAAAATCATTTCAAAGATTACCCATGTTAGAAACTGCTGGAATTAGAAAATTTTTTTCAGGGCCCGAATCTTTTACCCCAGATACTCAATATCTTTTAGGAGAAACTCAAGAGGTGAATAACCTTTTTACTTGTTGTGGATTTAATAGTATTGGGATTGCAAGTTCAGGGGGTGCAGGTAGAGTTACTGCTGAATGGATGATTAATGGATATATGAATGAAGATTTATTTTTACTAGATATTAAAAGATTTCAAAAATTTCATTCATCTAAAAAATTTATTATGGAAAGAGTAACAGAAACTCTTGGTGACTTATATGGAATGCACTGGCCTTATAAACAGCATAACACTTCAAGAAATCAACGACTATTACCTTATCATGAAGAGTTAAAAAAAGAGGGAGCATGCTTTGGTGTATCGGGTGAATACGAAAGACCTATGTGGTATGCAAAAAATAATGAAAAAGCAGAATACAAATACAGTTTTGATTATCAAAACTGGTACCCTTCAGTTGAATTTGAAACAAAAAATACAATTACAAATGTTGGTTTGTATGAACTCTCTCCCTTTTCAAAATATGAATTAAAAGGAGTGCAAGCTCACAGTGAATTACAAAGAATATGCACAGCTAATATTAAGGATGAAATAGGAAGATCAACTTACACACAAATGCTGAATGAGGCTGGAGGAATTGAAACAGACTTAACTGTTATTTGTATTGATAAAAATAATTTTAGAATAATAAGTTCAGCCGCGACAAGAATTCATGATAAAGCACATATCATAAAAAATTTATCACCCAATTTAGAGTTTAAAGATATTACGGATGATCTTGTTTGTTTAGGAATTTTTGGACCAAAAAGTAGAAACTTAATTTCAAAAATCTCAAATGACGATTTTAGCAATGAAAAATTAAAATTTAGTTATGGAAAATTTGTAACCATTGGCTCAAAAAAAGTTTGGACCCAAAGATTATCTTATGTTGGCGAATTAGGATTTGAACTTTATATAGAAAATAATGATGCTAAAGAAATTTATAAATTAATTGTTAAAGAAGGAAAAAATCACAATTTATCTCATTGTGGGTCACACGCAATGGATACTATGAGAATGGAAAGTGGGTTTTTACATTGGGGCCATGATATTTCACCTGAAGAAAATCAATACGAGGCAGGATTAAATTTTGCAATTAGCTATAAAAAAGAAACCAACTTTATTGGGAAAGAGAGCCTATTAAAAATAAAAGATAAAAAACAGAACAAAAGACTTGTTATGCTATCACTTAAAGATAATAAGCCAGGCACTCCTCTATTATTACATGAAGAGCCAATTTATCTAGAAGACAAAATTATAGGAAGAACAACATCTGGGAATTATTCCTTTAATTATAAAAAAAACCTGTCTTTTGGATATGTAAGTTCATCATATTCAAATGAAGAACTTTCAAAAATGGATATATATATTGAAGTTGCTAAGCAAAAATACCCAGCTCTGGTAGAGATTACCCCTTTAAAAGATAAACAAGCTAGATTTTTATAATTTTAGTTGCCGAGTTAAATAATTGGTGGTTAAATAATCATATGCAAAAAGTGTCTTTTCATAATAGAAAATCAATTGATCAAAATATAAATACAAAAAAATTATCTGAAGCACAGCGTGTAAGTGAAAAACAAGTTGTTGATATCAACAAATTACTTAACAGAGTAAAAATTGATCAAAAAAATGAAACAAAAAGAAAAATCATTTTTTATAGCTCTACTGTATTAGGACTTTCTTTATTAGGAACTTTAATCACAGTCTTAAAGTAAACAATTCATCCAATTACTTGATTGCACTAAAATAAAAATCTATTATAAATCAACAATAATTTATTGGCGGGGTAGCTCAGTCGGTTAGAGCGCAGGACTCATAATTTTTAACATCAATTCCAGTATTACAATTTCATGTTGTTTTTATTAACTAAACAACAAGAAAGGCAGTACCACAAATTGTATAAATTAGTCCTATAAAATATGAACATCTGTGTTTTGGTGTTTTGGCTTTAGTACCATTTCAGTACCACATCAAACATGAGTTGTTATAATTTTATAAGACAGTCTTGCATAGTTATCTGGCGGTACTAGAAATATAATATGAACGACTTGAGAATATGTAGAAGAGGAAATAAATACGCAATTCAAGATTGGTCCAATGTACGAAAACAAATTGGAAAAAAATACTTAACTCAAACTGCTGCTAAAGCTGCATTAAGAAAATTGATTGCAGATGTAGCAACTGAAACTGTTGTAATTTCTGACAGACATAAGGTTAGAGATCTCTATGTAAAATTCCACACTCAAAGAAGTGCAGATGCCGACATAGGCGGAGATCTAACTAAAGAGAGTATCAGAAGGTATGAGGCTTATTGGAGATTATATCTTCATAATACTTTGCCAGATGTTTATCTTGATGAGTTAAAAAATAAAACTGTCGTAAATCTTATTAAAGCTCTTAATGAAAAACATAATCTTCCTTATAGAACTGTTTGGAATATTGTTTCAGCTTTTAAAACTTTTGTAAGATGGTGTATCAAAGAAGATATAATTGCTACTTCTCCAGTTCTTTTATTTAGCTGGGATGACCATAAACATTTAAGACCTAGAGATAGTGGACAAATTAGAAAAAAAGAAACTGCATTAATATCTCAAGAACAATGCCAGGATCTAATTGATAATTTATTATTAAATAAAGATAAGGATTGGCTATCTAGTTTTAAATTAATGATAGTTGCTGCATTAGCTTTTACTGGTTTAAGATTAAGTGAACTGATTGGTGTTACTTATGACAAAATAGATATTGGTAATCAGCAAATTATGATTGATGGTCATTATGATTTTAGACAAGGTTTTAGAGTTAATAAAACTAAAAATAATGGATCTAATAGACAGATAGATATTGTTGATGAGTTTCTTCCGCTGCTTAAATGGTGGATGTATCTTAACAGAAGTCATCCTAGTAATTATTTGTTTCCAGCAACTAGAGGTAAAGGACCACTTTCTGAAAAGAAAATTAGAGAGACTTGTTGGAAAACTTATGCTGAAAATGGTTTAGCTGTTATAAAAGAATTTACAATGCCATCTGGTGGCAAGTATATGAAAGTTATAAGCAGTCCACTTAAAGGTGCACCTACAAAAACATTTAGACATTTTGTGGCTACATCATTAATTAATGCTATGGAAGCAGATCCATCACTTAATAAAAATAATGTGAGAAAAGCTTTAGGTCATGATCTATTTTCTACTACAGAAGAGATCTATGGAAAGCATCACATGACAATTCCTTATGCAAAAAAAGTTAAAGTAAGAAATGCTATTGGAACTGCGATTGGATTGAAAATTACAAATTAATATAAATAGATATTATTATTAACATCATAAAGAAAGCTATAGGCATTACTTCTTTTTTAGAAGTTCTGCTTGTAGGTGTTCTTTAAAGATTTCGTTATCTTTTTTTAGTTGGAATATTTCTTTGTCTTTATTAGTAATTGATTTATGCAGCTCTCCATTCATATATTGATGCTGCTTTTCTATGTTAGCCATTTCAGCATTATCCTTTTCTAATTTTTCTATTTTCTGATTTAATGCAGCAATAATATTTTGATGTTTTGTATGCAGTATTATCGTATCTTTTAAGTTATTCGCTAGCTTACTCATTAGGCTCATCCTTTGCCTTATCAGCATCCTCAATTATCTCATCATAAACCAAGTCATATAATCCATTCGGATTTTCAACAAAGGCTATTTCTTTTTTCGTTTCTTTTATTAATTCTTTACAATGATCTTTAGCTTGCTCCAGGACAACTGTAAGATTAGGAAAGTTTGAAGGATATACTCCATAAATATATAAATCATTTATAGCTGCTGCTACTCTACTTAATCCTTGGTATCTTCTTTTTAATCTTTGGACCTTACTATCTATAGGTAAGTTATGCGGTATATCACTCATCTACTTTTTTCCATTTTGTATTTATAATTTTAATTTCAAGATCTTTTACTTCTTGAGAAACAGCATCTGTTCCTTCTTGAGCTTTCTCTTCGCTTGAGAAATGCTCCTCCATAACAAACTCTGCTTCTCCAGTTGTAGTTTTAATTATTTTCATTCTGAAATTCTTTCCTTCTCATCTGCCTATGCAGCTCTTCTTTTTCAGAAAGTCCATACTGTGGATTTTCAATAATCTTATCTCCAAGATCTTTTGTGTATCTAACAATAGGATCATAGTCGGTCATGATTATATTTTTGATCTCTAATGCACCAGCCATCACACCAGGTTTAACTTCTGGCTGTACTTTAATAATAGTACACCAATGAGTGGCTCTATCTGGATCTGTCTGTTGCTGTATTTCTATTTCAACAAAATCAGTTTTTATAATAGACATTATTTATCCTCCAAAAGTGCATCATATGTAGCTCTCATTTTAGGATCATGCTCAAGCTGCGATAAAGGCATTGGATATTCATCTGCAAAATCTTCATATTTACTTGCATCAAATGTTGGATCAACTTGTTTTGATTGAGTAGATCTATGGATAAAACCTGGATCTAAAAGATCATTCGGAGTTACCTTATAAAAATCTGCAATCATTTTAAGTCGATAAGCTGTAGGCATATTTAATCCGCCTTCATACTTTTGCATTTGTTGGAAGGTTACACCTATTGCATGTGCACAAACTTTTTGAGGTTTAAATTTTCTTAATCTACAAAATCTAATATTGCCTCCAAGCATGTGAGCAAAATTCATGTAGGCTTCATCTCTAATTGCTTTCATTAGTAACCTCCATAAATTCTTTAATTTGTGATCGAATTGCTGGTACATTTAATTCAGCAGTTCTTTCAGCAGTTGCTTTAAAGCAAGCATCTGGCATTTGTTGAAATTTAGTGTGCATGTTTAAGAAGTAACCAACTTTGCCATTTCTTTTTTTTAAGTACCATGCGGTGTTATCTAGTCTTTGATATAGTCCAGTTGTTGGATCAAAGAATTTTTGTGGTTGTAAGCTACAATAGCTTTCTCTATCTTTTCTCATATTAAATCCTCCAGTAATGAGTTTCTGATTAATGATGTTGCAAGGACTGAATTTAGTCTTGCAGCGATAAGTGGTGCGAGCTCTATTGCTTCGCCATGATTTGATAATAAGGATAATTCTTTGTGTGAAAGAATATGTTGGTCAAAATCTGATTTATTCATTTTGATTGAGATACTTTTAATTAGTCTTGCAAATTCTTTTGTCTGTTCATCAACAGCTTTATTTTCTGATCCAGGAAATTTAATTATGTTCTGGTGGATCTGATTTTCGGATTTCATCTTTTAACCATTCCTTGTATTCGTTATAAAATTTTTCATCTTTTTCAAAAGTGGATCTACCATTAAGTTCTTGGTTTAGTTTCCACACTTGATAAGTCATCTTCTTCAGACTTTTTGTGCATGTCATGTGCTTGAACAATGTATGCTAAAGCATCATCGTAACTATCCTCTTTGAATTTATGTGTTGATCTAATTATTTTTGCTTGAGCATAAAGTAATGGAACTTGCCATCCTTCAATTGGAGAAATCAAATGCTTGTCCAGTAGTATGGACCAAGAAGAAGCAATGCGCTGCATGTTTTCCTCAAATGATCCATACTGATCTTGTCTGGATAGCTCTAGCTCTTCTAATCGGTTATGAAGATTTTTTCTTGTCATCCTTAACCTTGTAGACTTCATGAGCTTTCTGAATATAGAACTCAACAGTTTTAGACATACTTATTGGTAGCTCAAACTTTTTTTGAGAAAGTTCTTCTAGCAACTGATAAGTCTTAATGTTGATAGCCACACTTTTAAATTTGTCTGGGTTCACTTTAAGCCTCCAATTCTGCTGGATTAAAAGCAGTAGCATCATTGGCATCTTCAGCTGGTTCAACTCTATAAAAAGTATAAAAAGTTGTTCCTTCTGGCATCTTGCCTTTGCCACTAGCTTTTTGTTGGTAAGCTCCGAAACGATGTTTAACTCCATCGACAACGATAGTTCCAGACATGTCGTAACTACTAGGACTTTTTTTATTTGTTGCTATGAAAGCAGCTCCTAGATCTGGTCTTTCTTTAGCTGGTGCAGCAGTTGCTGCGGTATCAAAATCTGACATGGTTATATAACTCCTTTGGTTTGCAGATTAGTTTTGTAAGTTTGGAAATCTTCCATAAATGTTGTGTAAGCAATTGGATTTTTTAATTTCAATTCACTTAACATCGGTTTATTTTTAGATAACCATTCTTGGTAAGATCCTTTGTGAGACACAGCTTCTAAATCTTTTAAAGCTGTTTGGATCTTTTTGTCTTGCTGCAATATTGCAGTTGAAACTTCTTCAGCAGATGCAATTCCATCTGAAATAAAGCCTAGAAATGCAAGAGCTCTACCGATTGCAGATGTTTCGCAATTCTCCAAAGCACTTGTCATATTGATTTTTGATGCTGTTCTTTTCTCTTCAGCATGACCAGTAGCAACATGTTTATCATCAATAAAAATGTCTGCTTGCATGACAACACTATCTTTGTCCATATGTTGGATCTTCGAAATGATGTCCATTGCAGAGCCTAATACTCTTCTAGCTACTGCTATTCTTAATGATACTTGAGCATAACTTTTGCCATGTATCGAAATGGTATTGCCATCCAATGATTTTTTAAATTCATTAACAGCTAGGACCAGCTTATCTTTTATATCAGCCATAAGGTTATACCTCCTATAAATATGATGAATGAAGCTGATAAAACTCTTCTCTTCATCTGGTTTTTTTTCTTATCCAATTTAATCTGGATGTGAAAATCTTTTAAATTCATGAAAGCTTCCATATTGATTTAGCTTCTTTTAATAATTCTGTAGGCATTCCATTCCAAGCAAAAGGATGGTCCAGGTTCATATCCATTAAAGATGCTGCACCTTCAATAATTTCCATTTTAGATCTGTCTTGAAATAAAGCTAAAATTGCTTCTCTTCTTCTGAAAGTATTAAACATTATTTGTAAATTTCTTTTCATACCTTCGACTGTTAAGTGATGACAGTTAGTGCTATCAAAAATAGTGTAACCAGTTTTAGTTGCGTAAAGTAAATATGCTGGAACTTTAAAATCAAAGTGTGCTGCATAGGTTGCTACCTGGACACAATGATTAAAACTAGCGGCAGCTGGAACAGAGGAAACAAGAAAACTCCTATTACCATCCTTTTTGACTTTTCCGAGACGAGACCATTTAGTTTTAAGTTCAATAATTTTATGTGGAAAGGCATCTTGCGATGTCGGATTTATCTCATGAGGAGCTTTACCGAACACATTACTCTTACCGAAATCAAAATCTATTCTTCCAACAGTAGGTAACAACGGAGATGAAAAACCTTCTGGTTGGTCGATTGATATTTGTCTCTCACAAGTAATCGGACTTGCCACCGCTAGTTCTGTTAAGCCAGCATTTGCATTATGCAAAACTTCTGGGATCTCTTCTAAATATCTATATTTTTTATCGCTATCCTTTTCATCTTGAGGTGCGTATTCTTTTAAATTTTCTATCTCCTCCTGGAGAGCTGCATCCAATGTCATTTTCTCATTTGGCATTGCTGCTACTTTTCTCTTTACTGGATGTAATCTATAAACTGTATCGGCATAAACTTTTGACAAAGTATCTCCAATAATTTTTCCACTTTCCATCGCTGCATTTGATGGCAATAATTCTCTTCTTAATTTTTGTGTCATGAAACAATATTTGAATAACCAGGCTGCATCTGGAATTACAAATTGAGTTGGGGAGTAATGATTGATTTCTAAAGTTCTAGCAAAAAGAGGAAGTGTCTTTTGTAGTTCTGCTGCTAATGGATCTGCTACTAAAGTTTGTGATTTTATTATCATGTAACCACATATAATCTCTCTTACTTATATGTAAAGTGATGTGTGCGATTTGGATAAACTTTAATGTCTATTTAGGCAGCTTCGACTGTTTCGGAAAGTTCGACACATTCGACAAATTAGTGCCAGCTTTTACTTGGTTTTGTTTGTACTTTAATTTAATTTTACTTGTTTTGTTCTTCCACTCATCAAGATCAGTTTGATAAAAAACTTGTTTAAAAAATAAAATTTTAAATTTAGGTCTTAAATTTTCTGGCAATGGACATTTATCAGATAGGTAATGTAAAAAAGTTGTTCTTGGTAATCCAATATATCTAGCTGCACCAGCCGCTGTTGTATATTCATTTTTATTTTCATCCAATTTCCAGATCATTATTTTTTACCACCATGAATTATTTTTAATGCAGCATCTACTGGAGCTCTAGTAGCTTTACTAAATAAACTTTTTTTAGCTTCCATTGTTTCATTTTCAATTTGTTTTTGGACTTCTTTAATTTTATTCATTAATTCTTGAGTTGCTTTTTCTTGCTCTTCTGAAATCTTTTTTAAAGTTTGTTCAGCTGCTTTTTTTGCTTTAACAGAATACTCTGCATATTTCATAGCTTCTGCTTTTTGTTCCGCTTCTTTTTTATATTTTGCTTTTAAAACTTCCATTTCTGATCTTAATAATTCTTCTTGTCTAACTGTTGCTTCTTCTGGAATTTTATTTTTTAATTTTGTTTGGTCCACAACTGCATCTGGATTTAAAACTAAAATAATTGGAGAAACAAATAATGGCTCAAAGTTTTTTAAAATATATTTTTCTTTAGCAAAAGGATCTGGATTTAATAAATTACTTTCTCCTTGATTTTCTTCATACAATCCAAAATAAAATCTTTCTTCAGTAGCATCTGTAAATTCTTCTGGTCCAGCCAATGCTTCAAGACCAACTACACACAATTGATTTAAAATATTTTGTTCTTTTTCAGTACCTCTATAATAAAAAGCAATTTTATTATTATACATAGATCCTTTAGCTTCCACTTTGATAGCTTTAATATCAGATCTAAATATATCTCTTGGTACAACAACTGTTTCTAAATTTTCATCTGCTGCATAACTGAAAAGTCTGCCTGGTGCATAATCATCTTCAAGTGCAGTAGATTTTAATAAATTACATTTACTCCAAACTGGAATAGATTTTTTTTCAAACATTAAATCAACTGGATCACAATTTAATTTTTTTGCATATTCAATAGCAACATCTCTTGATATTTCTCTTGAGTTTTTTCCACCTCTTACATGATGATATAAAGTAGCTGATTTAATACCAGTTTTTTCAGCAAATTGTCTTGTTGATGTACCAGTTTGACTTATTGCTCTTCCTAATAATGTATGTGGAGATCCAAAAAAATGATCTTGAGCCATAAATTTTGTTGTTTTAAATTCATGAACAAATCTTTTTTCCATGTTGTGAGCTGCTTGTGGATTTTTTTTTCTTTCAATAATCGATAGAGCTCTTTTATAAACAATTCCTTCTTCTCCATATAAATGAAGTTTCTTTTGATCTGATTGTTTTTGATTTGTTTTTAATTTGTAGGTAAATAAAACATCTGTCATTGGAGAGCCAAGCAAGCCTTTTGGAGCTGTTTTTACAATTGCAAAATCTTCTAGCTCTGAAACTGTGTTCCAATCTCCTAATCTTTTCTCTTCTAATATATTATCAGACATTGGAATACTTCTATCATTCAACCTAGAAAAGTAAATAGTTTATCCATATCGCACACATAAGTGTTGACTATCTATCTGGCGATATTAAAGCCTTATAAATGCCTAGAAAACAGTATTTTGACCAATTAGTTAGTCCTTTTAGCTACTGGCATCGGAATTGTCATAATGGTGTTGCTTATACAGATCTGGATATGCTCTCTATTTGTCCAGCTTGTGCTCAACCATTGCTCCTGGCGGACCATATTTATAACAAAGATAATCAGTTCAGATCTAAATCTCCATGGCTTTATAAACCATATAAATTTATGGCTTTGAAGGCTGAAATACCATTTTTTACTATTTGGTACACAGTTGATGAGAATACTGAAAACAGAGAAATCACTCAATTTCACATACAGAACCAGCTCTCACATGGACAGAGAAGAGCATTAACTCCAGATCAGATGTTGGAGTACCTAGAATGGAAAGTGCAACAACATATTCCAGCATGTACTGCAAAAAAATATTTATTGAAAAGAATTACAGAAAATAATCAACACAATCAAAACTTCACAAGGAGGAGTAATTATGTCAAAATTTTATCTAACTGATCCAAATATTTTAGAAGCAGATCTAAATTATCAAGAGTTCAAAATTTATCATTACTTATGCAAGAATTATAATGTTCTTAAAAAAACCGCCTATGTAAGAATTGTAGATATTGCTGGACTACATCAATTAACAAAAGATGAGGTAGAAAAAATCTTAATTAAATTTAGCCAGATTAAAGTCAATGATCTGCCATTAATAAGTATGACAAAAGATAAGTACATCACATTTGATATGCCAAGCCATAAAAAGTTTTTAGAAGATGTAGGATTTAAAAAGTTTTCAAACAAAGGCTTCCAGGCAATCAATGGTCATTTGAAACAAGTCCACCAGGCGGAGTTTAATAAAGTTTATTTATTTCCAACATTAGATCAGCATGAGCTCTACGATCAATTAGAAGATATGCCAACTGAAGAACTTAAAAAATATAAATCAAGTCAATTTCAATATCCATGGGTTTTAAGAGATGTCATCAAAAATAGAGCATGAAGTAGATCACTATCTGTATGTAAGAAGGAATATAGTTAATATTCTTTATGATGCAGCTATAGCAGAGAGATTTATCCGCAAGCCAAATAATAATAGATGTCCTAGTATGTACCAGGCATTAGAAACTTATTACGATAAAAAAGATTGGGGTTTTCATGTTGAGAATAAGTTGAAATTAAGAGGCACTCCAAGACAAATGCAAAACTATGAAACAGCAATTGATTTGCTATTGCTTATTGAAACAGATGTATCAGAAGATCCTTTACTCATGAGAAAAATATATTGGATGAGAGCTAACAGAAATAAATGGACCAGCATTGGTAAATACTTTGGCTTCCATAGAACAACTGTTAAACGAATGTATGAGAAGGTATTAGATAAGCTATCAAATAAAATTATTGCAACAAGTGTTGACATTATAACCAAAAAGTTTAGTTAATTAGTTAATCCTCAAATATTTTTAAATAAATAAATTACATAGGATAATAAATCAAAAAATAATAGTTGAAGAGTTATCCTGGAGCATTATAATAATAGTAACTGCTTCAAACAGAATAATATCATTCTGAATTAATATTTTTTTTCTCTTTTTTTTTTCAAACAATAATTAGTAACAATGAAATTTAAACTGCCTTGTGAAACATTAACGAAACAAGGAAAGAGACCTTGTAGAGCTCCTGGAATAGTTTGTAAGAATGGTAGCATTCGTTGCAAAGTGCATGGAGGTTATAGTTCTGGACCAAAGACTAAAGAAGGTAAAGCAAAGTCTGCCAATAACATTATTAAATACAATGACCAAAGAGCTAGTAATAAACGACAAATTAACGAACAAGATTTGTAACGAATTGATGAATGGTATTCCACTTGCTAGACTTGCAAGACAAAAGGAAATGCCAAGCTTAACAAGAATTTATAAAGAAATTACAAACAACAAATCCTTTCTTGCTAGAATAAATGAAGCAAGACGCATTGGTGCTCAAACTTATATTGAGAATGCAATGGATGAGTTGGAACATGCTGACAACAGAAACATAATGGTTGTTAGAGAGAAGGTTGGATTAGCCAAGTGGTTAGCTTCTAAACTAATTCCAATCTATGGAGATCGACAAGAAGTTAAAACAGATACTACTATTGAGATCAAGTGGTCTATTCCAGATGATAAGACAATTGATGTTACTCCAGCTGTTGATGAGATCGGTAGTATAAAGGACAAGTAAAGTTACCTCTTGCGTCATGAGGTTTGGTTATTACAACTTATAAATAAGATCAGTACCAATCCTAGTACCATATGCACTACTCTTTTTGATTTTACTTACTGAAGCACAGAACTAGCTATCTTGAACTGTAGAGAATGTTGGTATTCTGGCAGAAAATATAGAAAAATTAATTAACTACCACACCACAAAAAACTGTGCGGCTCTCTTATACGATTAACCATCGGTCATTCACACAGACACAAACACATGAACAAAAAGATTAAAGACAAATACAAAAATGTATCGGCTTATAGCTTTACGACTTACAATAATGAGCTAGTAGTAAGTTTCGATGGCTTTGAAGATCAAAGAGATATTATAGAATTTGCAGATTTTGTATTCGCAAGAATTAAGATGAGGTATTGGCATTCTGAAGGTGTACCAACTTTTCACTAATGCAAGTAACGATACCATATACACCGAGAAAGTCTCAAGCCATAATACATGACCAATTAGATAAGTTTAGATATAGCTTGCTCTGTTGTCATAGGAGGTTTGGCAAAACTGTTTTGTGTATTAATCATTTAATCAAAGCAGCGATGACAAGTAAAAATCATCAACCAAGGTTTGCCTATATAGCTCCGACTTATAGCCAGGCTAAAAAGATTGCTTATGATTACCTGGTGCATTTTACAAAAAATATTCCTGGCACAAAATACAATCAAACAGAATTAAGATGTGATTTCGTTAATGGTGCTAGGATTACTTTACTGTCATCTGAAAATCCAGATAGCATAAGAGGAATTTATTTAGATGGCTGTATTATAGATGAGACAGCTCAAGTACAATCAGAGTTGCTGTCTGAAGTAATAACTCCAGCTCTATCTGATAGAAAAGGTTTTATGATTTTGGTTGGAACTCCAAAAGGAATGGCAAATCTGTTTTATGATTATTATCAAAAAGCACAAGCTGATCCTAGTTGGTATCTCCACATAGCAAAAGCATCTGATACTAAAATAGTTGATGATGATGAATTAGCTGCTGCTTTATCTGTAATGGGTGCTCAAAAGTATTCTCAAGAATTTGAGTGCAGTTTTATAGGAAATATCCAAGGCTCTATATATGGCGATACTATTGCCTTATTGGAGGACAAAAATCAGATAACAAGAGTGCCAGTAGATCCTGGTTATCCAGTCAATGTAGCCTGGGATCTTGGTTATAACGATAGTACCAGTTTAATATTTTTCCAACAGATTGGACACATGATCCACATTGTTGATTTTTATGAAAACAATAATGAGCCATTTCCACATTATGCGGAAGTCATTAAAGAAAAAGATTATGTCATTGGTCAAAACTATGGACCACATGATTTAGAACAAACAGAATTTAGTAGCGGAAAAACTAGAAGAGAAGTTGCGTACCAAATGGGGTTGCGTTTCAAAGTTGCTCCAAAATTAGCAGTTGAAGAAGGAATACATGCAGTAAAGATGTTGCTGCCAAGATGTTTAATAGATGTCGATAACTGTAAAAAATTAATTAATGCGTTAAGGCATTATCATCGTAAGTTTTCTGACAGAGAAAGAACTTACAAAATAAAACCAGTCCATGACTGGAGCTCACATGCTGCGGATGCGTTAAGAGTTCTAGCAACTGGAATAAAAGAAAATAAATTTAACCAAACACAAAGACAGCAAACAGCTGAAAGTAACTACAAGGTAATTTAATCATGGCAAAAAAAAAGAAAAAGAAAACTCATAAGATGCCTAATGGCAAAACTATGAGTGGCAGTAGTCATAAAGCTTATTTAAAGAATAAGAAAAAAAGGAAGTATTAATTATGGGATCAATATTTAAACCAAAAATTCCAGCTCCACCTCCAGTCGTTATGCCAAAAGTTGAGGATGTTCCAGATTATGAAGATGATGAAAGAAAAGCTGCTGAAGAAAGAGAAATGCTTGATGCTGAAAGAAAAAGAAAAGGCAGAAGATCTACTATCCTTACTGGAACTGGATTGAATGAGATTGAAGATCAAAACATCGATAAGAAAAGTTTATTAGGTGGATAGATGTTTTCAACAATAACTAAATTTTTTCAAAAGAATAAAAAAAAAGTAGAAGAAGCTTTAGAGTTTCCAGATATTTTAATTTTAGAAGATATAACTTATGAGAACGAAGTTGAGAAATCTAAAGTTAAAGACACTAAAGAAACTAAATCATCTTTAACATTTGGAGATAAATAATTATGGGTGGACCTTCAAATGGACCTAGTGGTGGAAGAACAGATGCTGGACCAAATAGAACGACAGCTTATAAAGCTGGTGTAGGAAATATAACTGAAAGCGGAAAGAAAACTGCTTCTTATAAATCTGACAATGATGATGCTTTTAGAAATCGTGGTGCAGTAAAAATAAAGAAAGGAGTTAAAACTCCATCAATAGCAATTAATATTGGAGCAGCAATTTTATCAAAACCTTTACAAGCTGGATCAAAAGTTACTAGAGATTTTTATACTGATAAAGTTTTAGGATCTAAAAATTTTAAAGGTCAAACTAAAACAGAATTTTTAAGTATGAGTGCTAACGACCAGGAGAAACAATATAAAGATTATATTGATAATAGAACTTCTGGAAGAACAGATGCTTATGGAAATGACATCTCAAGAGATGGTCGAACTGGCGAAACTCAAAAATCTATTGAACAACCAAAAGTAGCTTCACAAATGGATAACTCTGAAGTGAAGTCTGATTTAATTACAGCTGATAAGACAGCTCCCACAAGTATTGAGATGACACAAGACGAAATCAATGTTGCTAACAAAAGAGGTAAAAAAACTAAAACAATTTTAACTTCTGTTGTTGGAGACAAATCAAACGCAACTTTAAGTAAGAAAGTTTTATTAGGATAAATTATGTCGCTTTATAGGAATATTAACAAAAAAAAACGAGCTGGTACTTCCAGATCTAAAAAGAAGTCAACTATATCAGCTAAAGCTTACAAGAATATGAAAGCTGGTTTTCCAAATAGCAAAAAGAATAAAGCTAAAAGAAAAAAGAAAAGATAATGCAATCACAAGAATTTAGAACTTTAGCTAAACAGCTAAAAGACAACCTATCTAGGTTAATGGAAAAAAGATCAAACTGGGAAAGCCATTGGCAAGAAGTAGCAGATTTGATGTTACCTAGAAAAGCAGAGATCACAAAAGAACGAGCAAGAGGCGATAAAAGACATATACAAATATTTGATGGAACGGCTGTACATGCTCTTGAACTTTTAGCTGCATCTCTGCATGGTATGTTGACTTCATCTGCGAATAGATGGTTTTCATTAAGATACAGAGAAACTGGTTTAAATGAAAGTGATGAAGCGAAAGAATGGTTAGAAGATAGTACGCAACGCATGTACGATGTAATTTCTAAATCAAACTTTCAACAAGAAATTTTCGAATGCTATCATGATCTGATTGCATTTGGAACTTCATGCTTAATGGTTGAAGAGGATCAAGAAGATGTTTTAAATTTTTCTGCAAGACACATAAAAGAAATTTATATCCAGGAAAATAAAAAAGGTTTTGTCGATACAATTTACAGAAGATTTAAGATGCCAGCTCAAGCTGTTGTATCTAAATTTGGATTTGAAAATGTATCAAGAGAAATTCAAAACACAGTAAATAAAAATCCATTTGATGATATAGATTTAGTTCATGTTGTTAGACCAAGGATAGATTTTGATCCTAATAAAAAAGATAAAAAGAACATGCCATTTCAAAGTGTTTATTTTGAATATGGTAGTGGTCATATAATATCATTAGGTGGTTTTTTAGAAAATCCTTATGTCATTCCTAGATATTTAAAAGCATCAACAGAAATGTATGGAAGATCTCCAGGAATGTCGGCACTTTCTGACTGCAAAGTTTTAAATAAAATGGTAGAGCACAGTTTAAAAGCTGCTGCTAAACAAATTGATCCACCATTACTTATTCCAGATGATGGAATGCTAGCTCCTATTAGAATGTCTCCAGGTTCTATTAATTATTACAGATCTGGATCAAGAGATAGAATTGAGCCATTAAATATTAATGCGAACACATCGATTACTATTAATAATGAAAATCAAAGAAGAGATGCCATTAATAAAATGTTTCATATCGATCAGTTAGTTGTAACTGAAAATAGAAACATGACAGCGACTGAAGTTATTCAAAGACAAGAAGAGAAGATGAGAATACTTGGTCCAGTATTAGGTAGATTACAATCTGAATTATTATCTCCATTAATAACTAGAGTATTTAATATTCTTTTAAGAAATGATTTATTTATGGAAGCTCCAGATATTTTAGGACAACAAGAATTAAAAATAGAATTTGTATCTCCGATGGCATTAGCACAAAGAGGACAAGAGCTGCAATCATTAATGAGAGGATTAGAAATCTTTGGATCACTTGCTCAAACAATGCCAGTTATGGATTACATTGATGAAGATGGGTTAGTAAAAAATATTATAGAAATTTTAGGATTACCAGCCAAGGTAATTAAATCAGATCAACAAGTACAAGAAATTAGAGAAGGCAGAGCTCAACAAGAAGCTCAAATGGCGGAGCAACAACAACAAATGGCTGAAACCGAAATGGCAAAAAACGCAGCTCCAATGGCAAAAGAACTTCTAAATGGATCACAATAAAGAAATAGAAAAAAAGATTAAACAACTCCGAGAAGATTACAAAACAGTTTTTGGATCTGAAGAAGGCAAAAGAGTTTTAGAGGACATCTCAATAAGATGTCATGAGAGTTCGACTACTTTCTCAAAAGATAACAGTCATGAGACCGCATTCCTTGAAGGACAGAGATCAATTTCTCTATTCATCAAAGGAATACTTAAATCAAAATAACCAATAGGTATATATGGAAAATCAGACAACTGCTCCAGCGGAGCAATCTGAACAAACGACAGAAGTTGTTCAGAATAATACTGTAATAACTGAAGTTGCAGAAAACCAGGAAACTAATTTTAAAGACTTAATTCCTGAAGAATTTAAAGAAGATAAATCTTTAAGTAATTTTAACAACATGGAAGATTTGCTCAAAAGTTATAAGCATGCTCAATCGCTTGTAGGTGCAGACAAAATTCCAGTTCCAAATAAACATGCTACAGAGGAGGATTGGAATGAAGTATTTAAAAGACTGGGTGCTCCAGATAAGCCAGAAGATTATAAATATAATATTAAAGATCAAGAACTGGATAGTAGCCAAGTATCAGAATTTAATAAAACAGCTCATCAATTAGGATTACTTCCTAAACAAGCTGAAGGTCTTATTAAGTTTTATAATGAGATGAATGGCAACAATGCTGCATCTCAAGAAGAAGCCGCTGCTGAAGCACAGTTACAAACTGAAACTGAACTTAAAGCAGAGTTTGGACCACAGTTTAATAAGAGACTTGACCAGGCTAAAAAGCTTGCAGTTAATTCTTTAGGATCAGAGTTTTTAGAAAATACTTATCTTAAAGATGGATCAAGACTTGGAGACAACATTAAAGTTATAAAAGCTTTTTCTGAACTAGCTGAAAAATTATCTGAAGATGAAATCATCAAAGGCGATGGATCTGAATACATGACAGCTAAAGACATCGAAAAAGAAATTAACGAACTTACTCAAGAAGGTTCTGCATATTGGAGCAAGACACATCCAAATCATAACAAAGCAGTTCAAGAAGTGTTGAAGTTAAGAGAGATGCTTAATGGCTAATGAAAAGTTCGAAGCTGGAGAAATAATAACAGATACAGAAGTTAGACTTGAATGTTTAAGACTAGCAACTGAATTTGGTCCAGAGTTTGATCGTAAAGATCCTCTGCCAATTGCTGAAAAATATTTCAACTGGGTTACAAAAAATTCTGGGAGACAACTTTGCAAATGCGAAACCTCCAAGAAGAAAGACAAAGTGAAGTCTTAAAATTTACAGATGCGACCTCCAATCTGGAGATAACCAAGTCGATTAAATCAACCACAACATAAGGAGGTTTGACAATGTCAAATCAAATTACTACAGCTTTTGTACAGCAGTATTCAAACAATGTACAAATGCTATCACAACAAAAAGGCTCTCTGTTAAGAAGTGCTGTTGATGTGGAAACTGTTGTCGGGAAAAATGCTTTTTTTGACCAAGTGGGTTCGGCACTTGCAGTCAAGAGGACTACTCGACATGCAGACACTCCTCAAATGGACACACCACATGCAAGAAGAAGAGTTAGCCTGGTAGATTATGAGTATGCTGATCTTATCGATAACCAAGATAAAATCAGAACTTTAATCGATCCAACTTCATCTTATGCCTCTGCTGCTGCGTTTGCACTAGGAAGAGCTCAAGATGATGAAATCATCGCTGCGTTATCTGGAACAGCATTTACTGGAGAGACTGGTAGTACATCTACTGCTCTTCCACCTGGTCAAAAGATAACTGAAAGCGGTACTGCTGGTTTAACTATTGCAAAATTAAGAAGTGCAAAAGAACTTCTTGATGCTGCATCTGTTGATCCATCAATTACTAGATATATTGCAGTTGGTCCAAGACAAATTACTGATTTGTTAGGAACGACTGAAGTTACTTCTAGTGATTTCAATAGTGTAAAAGCTTTAGCGAATGGAGAAGTTAATTCATTCCTTGGCTTCAACTTTATAGTGTCTAACAGACTTGCTATTGCATCATCTAAAAGAACTTGCCTAGTTTGGGCAATGGATGGTTGCAAGATGGCTATCGGTCAAGACTTAATGACTAGAATTGATGAGAGATCTGACAAAGGTTATGCTCACCAAGTTTATGTTTGCCAGTCAATCGGTGCAACAAGAATGGAAGAAGAAAAAGTTGTAACAATCCAAGCTCATGAAGCTTAATCAATAAGGAGATAATATATCATGGCAAGTGTTAAAAGTGTAAATTACACAAAAATAACTGCTGATCCTATTGAAAAAGTGGACAGCGAAGTTCTAGGTGGAAAAATAAGAGTTTCATACGATAATTATGAAGCTTCTTCTTTAGCATCTGGTTCAGACATAACGATTGGTAGAATACCTACTAACGCAACTATAATGGATGTTGTTCTAAAGTGTGATGCTTTAGGTGGCTCTTCAACTTTGAAAGTTGGGGATGCTGGCGATGATGACAGATATTTAGCTGCTGTTGGTACATGGAATGCTGCTGGTCAAACACAATCAATGTTAGGTGGCTCTACTGCTGCTAATACTGCGATGACTGGTCTGGGTTATAGAACAACTGCGGAAACTGATATTGTAATCACAACTGGTGGAGCAACTATAAGTGGCTCTATTCATTGTTGGGTTATGTACACAGTTGAGTAGTCAATAATCATTTTACTTGGCGGATGAAATACTCCGCCAGGTATTAGTCAAATGGCAAGAGCAATTTCAAGAAACAAAAAAAATTACAGACCAACTAAAAAAGGTGCTGGAATGACAAAGGCTGGAGTGAAAGCTTATAGAAGAGCTAATCCAGGATCAAAATTAAAAACCGCAGTAACTGGTAAAGTTAAAAAAGGATCAGCTGCTGCTAAAAGAAGAAAATCATATTGTGCAAGATCTTTAGGACAACTGAAGAGATCTTCTGCAAAAACTAAAAATAATCCTAATTCAAGAATTAGACAATCAAGAAGAAGATGGAAATGTTAAAATGAAATATATTTTAATTTTATATGTATGTAGCTATGCAACAGAAACTCCAAAATGTAATAACGAAAGTATTACTGGAGCATTTGATAAATGGTCCGCTTGTATAAACCAAGGATATAAACAATCACATTTTTATTTAAACGAACTTTATCAAGAAGATTTCGAAGATGAGAAGCTAGCAATTAGATTTTCATGTGAGGAACAAGGAGAACCAACATAATGGCAAGTGCAGTAGATATAGCAAATTCAGCTCTTAACTTATTAGGAGCATCAACAATTTCAGCATTCACAGATGATAGTAAGAATGCAAGATTAATTAATCAAAGATATGAGCCAGTAAGAAATAGAGTATTTAGATCTCATGCTTGGAATTGCTTACATAAAAGAGTTCAATTAGCTCAAAACAGTACAGCTCCAGTAGTAGAATATTCTCATGCTTATGCTCTTCCAGCTGATTGCTTGAGAGTATTAAAAATTCATAATGGAACAACAGACAGCATTGCATCAAATATTGATTACAAATTAGAAGGTAGAAATATTGTTACCGATGAAGGAACTGTTTTTATAATTTATATAGCATTAGATACTGATCCAAATAATTACGATACTTATTTACAAGAAAGTATTTCACATCAACTTGCAGCAGATTTAGCTTATGCTGTAACTAACAATGCAACTCTAGCAGATAAATATATGACTAGAGCAGATGAACGATTAAGAGAAGCAAGATTTATAGATGCAACTGAAAACTCACTAGGAACTATTGAAAGCTCTGAATTTACAGATGCTAGATTATAATGTCGAAATCAGCTTTTGATCCAAGACTATTAGAAAAATATTCAGAGCCTAAATCATTACTTCATTTTCAATGGGGAGATGATGAAAAAGTTTATCGATACGCATTAGTAGAAATTATTAATGAGGATGAAATAGATCCAACTACTAAATGTAAAAGAGAAGAACAAGGTTTAACTCAACAAGAAATTTTTAAAAAGATATGCCAAGAACAACACTAGCTTTAACATCCTTTGTATCTGGAGAATTTTCTCCTAAAATGGATGGAAGAACAGATTTTGAAAAGTATAACTCTGGTGCAAAAACTTTAGAAAACTTTTTAGTACATCCTCAAGGAGCTGCTACTAGAAGAGTTGGTACTCAATTTATTGCAGAAGTTAAATCATCTGCTGCTAAAACAAGATTAATACCTTTTGAATTTTCAACTACTCAAACTTATATTTTAGAATTTGGAAATACTTATATTAGATTTTTTAAAGACAAAGGACAGATATTAGATAGTGGTAATCCTTATGAGATTTCTTCTCCTTATTTAACAGCAGAATTATTTGACATAAAATTTGCTCAATCAGCAGATGTTATGTACATCACACATCCAAATCATGAAGTGATGAAGTTATCAAGAACTGGTCATACATCTTGGACATTAGCTCAAGTTGATTTTACAGATGGACCTTATCTTGCAACTAATTCTTCAACGACAACTTTAACACCAGCTCAAGCTGCAACTGGATCTAATATTAATATTACAGCCTCTGCGGTTACTGGAATAAATAGTGGTGCTGGATTTCAAACAACTGATGTTGGAAGAATAATATCTTTTAATTCTGGTAAAGCAAAAATTACAGCTAGATCAAGTACGACTGTTGTTGCTTGCACAATAACTACTGCATTCACAAATACAAATGCAACAGAAGCTTTTAACCTGGGTGCGTTTTCAGATACGACTGGACATCCTTCTTGCGTATCATTCTTTGAACAAAGATTAGTATTTGCTGGAACAACAGATGAGCCACAAACATTATTTTTCTCTAAAGCTGGAGATTACGAAAACATGACTACTGGTACTAATGCAGATGATGCTATGGTTTATACGATTGCATCTAATCAAGTTAATGCCATTAGATATATGAAGGCTGTAAGAACTTTAGTGGTTGGTACTACTGGAGGAGAATTTACAGTATCAGCAGATGGAACAGATGCGAGTATTACTCCAACTAACATTACGATTAAAAGACAGAGTTCTTTTGGATCAGCTAATGTGGATGCTATTCCAGCTGGTAACGCAATCTTGTTTTTACAAAAAGCAAAAAGAAAAATTAGAGAATTACAATACAATTTTGATAGTGATGGTTATCAAGCTCCAGACTTAACTATTCTTAACGAAACAGTTACTGATACTGGAATAAATGAAATGTCATATCAACAAGAGCCAGGTAGTAATATTTGGTGTGTAAGAGATGATGGAGTTCTAGCTTGTTTAACTTATCAAAGATCAGAGAATGTAATTGCCTGGTCAAGACATATATTCGGTGGAGTATTTGGAAATGGCAAATCTGTTTGTGAAAGTGTTGCAAGTATATCTGGAGTTTTAACAGAAGATGAAGTTTGGGTTATTGTTAAAAGAACAATTAATGGTGCAACTAAAAGATTTGTAGAATGTTTTTCTGATTTTGATTTTGATGAAACATCTCCAACAAGTTTTAAATTTTTAGATAGCCACCTTTCATACTCTGGATCTGGTACTACAACATTAAGTGGTTTAGCACATTTAGAAGGTCAAACAGTTTCGGTACTTGGAGATGGTGCTACACATGCAAACAAAGTTGTTAATGGATCTGGACAGATTACTTTAGATAGATCAGTTACTTCAGCATGTGTTGGATTACCTTATGACAGTATTTTACAAACAATGAGAATTGAAGGTGGAGCTGCTGAAGGTACATCTCAAGGTAAAACAAAAAGAATTTCAAAAGTAGTTTTAAGATTATTTGAAACAGTTGGTGTAAAGGTTGGACCTTCATTAACAAATTTAGAGACTATTCCTTTTAGAACAACTTCATCACTTTTAAGTAATCCAGTTGATACATTACTTTCTGGAGACAAAGAAATTGAATTTAACGATGACTACAATTCGGATGGCTTTATATTTATTAAACAAGATCAGCCTCTTCCTTGTTCAATATTAGCAATCTATCCAACTCTAGTTACATCGGATGGCTAATTTTAAAATAGTTCCTTACGAAAAACACCATGGAGATCAAATGGTTGAGTTTGGATTAAACCATAAATTAATGGATATAGATGCGAGTTATACTGAAAATAGAATTGATGCTAAAGTTTTTGGTCTTTCATTTACTTTATTGGTTGACAATAATCCTATTTTTTCTGGCGGCATCATTCCTCTTTGGGATGGAGTTGCTGAAGGTTGGGTTATGGCAAGTAAAGGAGTTCATGATTACAAAATTAAAGCAGCTTCAGAGGTCAAGAGAAGAATAGATTATCTTTGTAAGAACAACGAAGTATGGAGATTGCAAACAGCAGTCAAAGAAGAATTTATAACTGGTGTTCGGTTTGCCGAATGGCTTGGTTTAAAGAATGAAGGTTTGATGACCATGTATGGTCCAGACAAAACTAACTATTATAGGATGGCAAAGATATATGAGTTTCATAGGTAATATAGCAGCAGCACAATCAGCAAAAGCAATCGGTAAATACAATCAAGATGTTTATAATACTCAAGCGAATTTACAAAAAGCAAAGACTGAAGTTAATAAAAAAGTTTATGAAAATCTTGATCGACCAAGATTAATTAAACAACAAGAAGCAGCTTATGATTTCTTATTTGTTCAAACATTAAATACTGGTGCTGAAGTTAGAGCTGGTGGATCAAACTATTTAGCATTACTTGAAAGTAAAGTTAATCAAGCGACAGATCTTGCAATAGAAGATTACAATTCAACAACTGCCTATTACGATGGCATAAACCAATCTCTATTATTAAGAAGCAAAGGTGTTGGCGAAAGATTTAAAGGTCAAATGACTGCAAACACAGAATACATGAAAGCTGCTGGATCAATGTTTGGTAACTATCAAAGCTCTGGAAGTATTTTATCAAGATAATGGCAATATTAAAAATTACACAATCCAAAAGTAGAGCTAGAGAAAGACAAGTTACTCAAACTGGAGCTCTTGCTTTACCAATGTCTCTTGCAACACAAAGAGGTCAAGGCTTTGCAGCTATTGGAAAAGTTATTGAAGATATACATAAAGAACAAGTTGCTATCGAAGATAACAATACTTTATTAGAACTTATTAAAGTTGCATCTATTGATATTGAAAATGCTAGTGCTGGTGCTTCACAAAATACTGATATTAAATTTGCAGTTAATGCTTTTGATAAAGTTACTAAAGCTGACAAATGGAATGGATTAACAAAAGATAAAAGACCAAGAGTTAAAAAACAATTTAATGAATGGTTAAATAAAACTAAAGTTTCAGAATATTCATCGATTGCTAAAGCAGTTACTAAAAGACATATAGGTCAAACTAAAGCAACTAATAATGAATATTTAGATACATTAAGTTTAAAAATGGCTAGCAGCGATTTAACTAAAGCTTCTAATGCTAGAGCTGACTTTGAAAGTTTCTTTAATAAAGCAGAGAATGCTGTTGTTTATGGACCAGAAGGTTTTAAGAAATTAGAAGATGATAAGCTTCTCCAGGCTGAAAAGAATATAGTATTATTTGGTGCTAAAAATCATCCTAATTACACAATCAATAATTACGATGCTATTGAAAAGAAAATAGGAACAAGTCTTGCTAATAAAGCAAAAGAGAAAGCATTACAGAAAATTGCAGCAGATCAAGATTTTGCTATTAAGCAAGAAAAGTTTGTAGAGAAAGCAGATATTAAAAATAAAGTTGGAACATTTACAGAATTATTATTAAGAATTAGAAGTGATGATGATCCAGAGTATTTAGGAAAACTTCCAACATTAGATTTATTAAATGATTTAGTTAGTGCTGATAAGATTAATTCAGCTCAATATGATGCTCTATTAAGATTTTACAAAGATCCAGATACAGCAAATGATGATGATGTTTTAGATCTAATCAATGGACAAATATTTATTGCAGATAGTGTTGAAGCTTTAGATCAAATTCAAAATAATATGAATTTTTCTCCAGAGTATTTAATGAGTATTGGAATTAAAGATGCAACAACAATGACATCTTTGATTGAGAGATACAAAAATGACAGAGAAGTATTCCAGGATAGCAAAGAATATTTAAAAGTTATTAATAATGTTTTAGGTGCAGTTGAACAAACTTTAATTAGAGATTTTGGAACTGCTGAAAAATCAGATCAAGATAGCAGAGTTCAAGCATCAAGATTATATAATGAATTTATTTCTGAAGGTATGTCTCCTAAAGATGCTTTTCTTAAAATGACTAAAGGTTATTTATTTCAAAAAGGTAAGTTACCAAGTCTGCCTCAAGCAGCAGCAGTTACATCTATTAATATTAATACAGTTTCTAAAATACAAAAAGATCAAGATCCAGCTATGACATTTAATGGTTGGAGAGACCAAGTAATGGAAAAATATAAAAAAGGATCTATTACGATTAATGATCTTAAAAGAGATTTAGATGCTTTAGATGTAAGAGAAGATTTATTTTATATCAGAGCTGAATTTGGCAAAACTCTTAAAGATCCAGATTTTGCCTGGAGTGAAAGTAATTCAATAAGTGGTGATGGAGCAGATAGAACATAATGGAAAAAAAAATAGAACAACCAACAGAGCAATACGAAGAGTTTGATTATTTATCAGATTTTTATTTTCCTTTAAAAGAAGTTGAAGATAAATACTCTTCTCCTATTCTTAAAAGATTAAGAGAAAACGAAATCGATCCTCATGAGTTTTTAGGTATTGAAAAAGTTGAAGGTACTGGAGTTGTTAAAAGAATTGAAGATAAAGCAGATTTAGAAGAAGGTAAGAAAACCTTTGGTCAATCATTTATTGATTTTATTAAAGATGCTCCAGAAGCTGCCGCTGTTTCAACAGCAGAGGCTGGTGTTAATCTTTCAAACAATCTTGTTCAATTATTTGGTGCTGGAACAAACATGGTATTTAAAGGATCTGAAAAAGGAGATGGCATATCTCAAGCAACTACTGAATTTGCTCAAGGATATAACAAATCATCTGAAGAAATTATTTCTAAACTTACTCAATATACTGAAGATAATGATGTTAATGGAGTAAGCCAATTAATGACTGATATTGGAATAGATATAGCTGCAACAATACCTATTCAAAGAATGCTAAAAAAAACTGGTGTTCCATCTTATGTAGCAACTCCATTATCATTTGGTCTTGTTTATGGAATGACTGGTGGAGATAAAGAAGCTGAAAATAATATGTTTATTGATAGTGAAACAATACATGGTCTTAATGAATTGTTAGGTGTTTTACCAGATACTCCAGAAAGTGAGATTGCTGAATTAGTTGCAACAACTTTTGAAGGAACTGCTTGGGGAGCTCTTGGAGACAGATTAGTAAAAGTTTTTAAAGTTGTAAAAAATAATGTTCCAGCATATATGAATCCGCAAACATCAATTTCTATGGGCGGTGCAGCAGCAACTGGAGAAGGTGCAATAAAAGTTCAAGAGAATGCTCAAGATAATCTTAATGTTGAAAATCAGAATTTAGACGAGGAAAAAAAAACTCTAAATTTTGACGAGGATAATCAAATAAGTTCTCCTATGCCTGGAGATGATGAAATGGCATCTGCTGGTTTAGGTGCAGTCTTTAAATCTATTTTAAAAGAAACTGCAAAGAAATTACCAGCTAAAGGAAATGGAGAACAATTTTTAGGACAGCTTAAAAATACTCCAGGATTAAAACAGCAAGAATTAAAATGGTCTGGTCTTGATGACTTTCTTAAAGGCAAAAAGAATGTAACTAAAGAAGAAGTAAAAGATTATTTAGAAAAAAATACATTAGATGTTTCAGAGGTTGCCTTTCCAAGAGTAAGTAAAGATGCAGATAATTTTAATGAGTTATTAAATAAAGTTAAAACTGAAAAAAATAATTTACTTCAAGAAATTCAAAATCTTCCTCAAAATAAAAATATACTGATTGATAGTTATAATTATAAATTAACGATTGTTAGTGGAAAAAATAAAACTGAAGAAATGGTTTCAATGAAAACTTTAGAAGATGTTTTTATTGGTCAAAGATTAAATACATATATTGCTCCACCAGCTTTGCAAACTAGAA
This sequence comes from Candidatus Pelagibacter giovannonii, assembly GCF_012276695.1. Lineage (GTDB taxonomy): Bacteria > Pseudomonadota > Alphaproteobacteria > Pelagibacterales > Pelagibacteraceae > Pelagibacter > Pelagibacter giovannonii. The sequence continues at coordinate 1,350,737 of NZ_CP038852.1, forward strand.
CTGGTAAGGTTTTTAATAAGCAAGGTCTTATAGATGATTTTGGTAAAAAAGGAGATCCAAATACTTTAGAGTTTTATATGTTTGAGGATAGTGTTTCTGGTAGAATGACAGCAGTTCGTAAAATTGATGTTAAAGATTATACTAATAAAGAAGATCCATTTTCTGGTGGTAAATATAAATTTACATACAAAGATGAAATGGACATAAAAGAAGCAGAAAAATATATGCTTCAAAAATCTGAAGATAAAATTAACAGAGCTTTAAAAGCAGTTTCTGGAACTACTAAATTTGGTGGTCCAGGCTATGTTGAGCCAGGCGGTAAAGATTATAAAGAACTTGTATTTAAGCTTAAAGGAGATGGAAATTATCCAATAGAAAAATTGAGATATGGAACTGGTCTTGGAAATAAAGCTATTACAAGAAAAGAAAAAACAGAATTTCCTTATAGATCTCCAGCAGTTCACTTTGGAACTAAAAACGAATTTGCTCATGTAAGATTTAAAACAAGAATGCTTAATGGTAAAAAAGTTTTATCAGTTGAAGAAATGCAATCTGACATAGTTCAAGATATGGGTAGAAACTTTGGAGAAAAAGTAACTGATTTTCCATTTAAGAATAATTGGTATGAATTAGTATCTAAAAGATTAATTAGATATGCAGCTGATAATGGATTTGATTCTGTTGCTATTCCTAAAGGAAGTACGATTGCTAGCAGATACAAGCAAAAAATAGATAATGTTGTTAAAGTTAATGTTCAACCAAAATTAACAGAGGCTGGTACAGATCCACACTTTGTTGTTACATATTTTGGAGCTGGTAATAGACAAATTACAAGAAAAAGTTTTTATTCAGAAGAATTAAATAAATTAGAAAAAGAAATTGGAACAAAAAATTATTCACAATTAAAAGATAATATTGATAATTTTGTTAAAAACAGACCAACTGAAGATTTAAAAAATACTAGATATTTTGCTGATTTTGATAAACCATTAATTCTAGGAACTGGAAAAGGTAAAACAGATTTATACGACAAAGCTATTCCAAGCTTTCTTAAAAAGTATAGCAAGAAATGGAATGCTAAAGTTTATGAAGAAGAATTAGATTTAGGTCTAGCTTATGGATCAGAAGGTACTGGAAAAATTCCAGTTACCATCATTCAACTAACAGACGATATGAAGAAATCAGTTCAACAAGATGGACAAGCTCTATTCGAAATCTTTGGAATTGGATCAGCAACTGCTGTTGGAGCTAATGCAGTATCGGATAGTATGAAAAACAATACTATTTCACAAAAGACAAATTAATAGTAAGAAATAAATATCCTCAAACATTTATTTTCAAAAAATCATAGGAAGTTAAAGCATGGTATTAAAGAATTTATTTACCTCTGAATTAGGTAAGCAAACAACAAAAAAATTACTGAAAGAAGTTGATAAAAGAATATTAAATAAAGGAACAATTAAAAATCCAGAAAAACTTTTACAAAAAGTAGAAGATGTAACTGTTGGAGATGAAGCTGTTAAGGTTGGTCCAAATCCAACTTCAACAACTGTAAAGATAAAAGATTTTAAAGGTAGCGATAAAAAGCTTGCAGACAAAGTTTCTAAAGAAACAATGGATGAGTTCCTGGCTAGTTTTAATTCTGGAACTATTCCTAAAAAAATTCTTGCTGATTTTCATATAGATAAGATCAGTAAAAACGATGACATTATTCAAATGATTAATGGCATTGCTAAAGGTTACAAGCCATCTGAAGTTGTTAAACAAACAAGAGGAACTATTAAACAAAGTTCAACAAAAGCTTCTGGAACTAAACTATCAAAGAATGAAGATTTTTTATTAGAGGTATTAGGAACAAAGCCTGGAACTGCTTATAATGCTTCTCAAATATATGGCATGAGACAGTTGCTTGAGGCTGGTGCTGCTAGAATGCGATATTTAGCTAGTAAAGCGGCTGATTTAGATAGTGCTTCTAATGTTGATATTCTAAAGTTCAGACAGCATTACGCATTAATGGCTCAAATACAAAAAGTCTTAATAGGTGTTAAAACAGAAACTGGTAGAGCTCTTAATCAATTTAAGATCGCATCCGATGCTAGTAAGAAATATTCTTTTTTAGGTGGATCTGTTGATGATCTTAATAGACAAAATTTAATTGTAGAGCATGGTGGCTTTGATGAAATTCAAAAGGTTGCTGAATTAGTTTTATCTACAAAAAGAAATACAGCTTTGTTAGCTGCTAACAATAGAACTGGTTTAAAAACTTTTAGTCAAAAAACATCTAATGCAATGGCAGAAGTTTTTATTAATGCCATATTATCTAATCCATTAACTCATGTAAGAAATGGTGCTGGTAACTGGATCTCTCAAGCAATAGTTCAACAAGAGAGAAAGTTTGCAGCTAGATTTTTTGGTGGCAAGAATGAAGGTGGAGTTGCAGCTTATGAAGATGTTGCGAAAGCTTGGGGAAAACATCAAGCAGCAAAAGAGATTATGGCTGCTATGCAAAATGTTTATAAACTTGGTGGTTCTAAAATTGAAACAAAATTAGGTAGAGTTACAGCAGATGAATTTGGAATTAAAAATAAAGCTGGTGCTAAACTATTTGATATAGTTGGTAAAGGTGTAACTTTAGGAAATCTTCCTACAAAGTTTTTAAAAGTTTCAGATGATTATTTTAAAAACAGAGAATTTAGATCTGAACTTTATGCAATGGCATTTCGAGATGGAATGGAAATGTATAATAAAAAATTATTAAAAGAAGCAGACTTACCTCAATACATTGCTTCAAAGGTTGCTAATCCAAGTAAAGATCTTGTTGATGCAGCTTACAAGCAAGCACAGTATGTAACCTTTCAAACTCCTTTAGGAACAAGAGGAGATATTTTTGATTTAGGAAAGATTGCTCAACAAGGAAAAAATTACGCAGAAAACAGAGGACCATTTTCTGTTATAATGAATTACTATCTACCATTTGTACAAACACCAACTAACATTGCTGGGTTTGTTGCAGAAAGAACTCCAGTATTAGCTCAAGTCTTAACAAAATATAATGCAAAGATTAAAGCTGGTGGTGCGGTAGCAGATAAAGCAAGAGCTCAATTATATTTAGGTTCATTGTTTTATATGGCATCTGCTCCATTAGGTTATTATGGAGTTGGTAGAGATAAAGCAGAAAACTTTTTAGGAACAGAGCTTCCTCAAACTTATGGATCAGATATTAGACAAGATGGTCAATTAACTGGTGGAAAAAATTTATTACAAAAGACAACTAAAACTCAACCTTTCCAAATTGAAATACCTCTTGGAGATGGAAAATTTCAAAAAATAAGTTTTAGAAGTTTTGATCCAGTTGCTCAAATATTCGCTAATTCAGCAAACTTTGGACAGTATGTAACTTTAATGGAAGGATCATTAAGAAATAATTTAGGTGGAGATGAAAAACAATACAAACAATTAGGTAAGGATAGTTTAGCTTACTTAATAGCTTATTCTTTCTCTATTGGAGAAAATTTATCTAATTCAACAATGTTAGCTGGTGCTGGTAAATTAGTTGATGATGTAAGATCTATTTCAAGAGGTGTTCAATCAGATAATAAAACAAAAGCAGTTATAGAAGTTGGATCAGAATTTGCTTCTTCTTTCATTCCAACTGTTGCTAAACAAATTGGAAATGTTCTCAATTCAGATACTCAAAAATTAGTAACTGAATTTAATGAATATTTTAAAAAGAGTATAGCTGAAGGATCTCTTGTTGAAGATGTTGATTTAAGAGGTAGAGAATATAAAAAATTTGAATACTTTAATCAGCATAAAAGAGATTATATTGATGATGAATTGTTTGATGTTCAACCAAGTATAACTCCAGTTAAAAATTATATTAGATATGACTATGCTCCAGATCTTGGATTAGGAGTTTCAGTTCCATTAAACAGTAAGCAAAAAAGATTTTTAAGAAAAAACTCTGGAGTAATTTTTGATAAAAAAATGAAAGCTTTATATGAAGCTCCTCATTATAAAAATGAAACAAGAAAGATGATTAAAGAAAGTTTAATCAGACAAGAATGGCAAGATGCTAAATCAGATGCCAAAAAATTTTTATTAAATCCAAATGAAGGATATTACGAACAACAAAATGACAAAGGTGAAATTGAAAGAATTACATATCTTTCAGAAATAAAATCAAAAGCTGAAGATTTAAGAGACAGCGAAATTGCTAACTCACAAATGGGTTATGTAAATCAAAACATAGAGGAATAACAAATTGACTATATCGACTACAACTATAAAAAATTCATATAATGGAAATGGATCTACAACAGCTTTTAATTATACTTTTAAAATTAGTGCTGAAAGTGAGATGCAAGTTATCATTAGATCTTCAGCTGGTACTGAAACTATAAAAACTTTATCTTCTCATTATACTATTTCTAATGTTGGAAATGCTGGAGGTGGAGCTGTAACTTTCCAATCTGGTCATATACCAGCATCTGGCGAAACAGTTATTTTAAGAAGAGTTACTGCACAAACTCAAGCAATGGATCTTATTGATAATGATCCAATGAGTGCTGATACGATTGAAACAGCACATGATAAATCAATCGCTATTGCTCAAGAATTACAAGAACAGATTGATAGATCTTTAAAACTATCAAGAACGAATACAATGACATCGACTGAATTTACAATCGATGCAACTAACAGAGCTGGAAAAGTTTTAGGTTTTGATAATACTGGAGAGCTATCTGTTACGAATGAAATTGGGATTAATAAAGGAAATTGGTCCGCTTCAACTGCTTATGCGAATAGAGATATTGTTAAAGATACTTCAACAAATAATATCTTTATGGCTAACACAGTTCACACTTCAAGTGGATCTCAACCATTAACAACAAACACCGATAGTGCAAAATGGGATCTATTAGTTGATGCTGCATCTGCAACGACTGCCTCAACTTCTGCCACAAATTCTGCGAGTGCTGCTTCTGCTTCTGCATCAACTGCATCAACTCAAGCTGGAATTTCGACAACAAAAGCTGGTGAAAGTGCTGCTAGTGCTGCATCGGCTTTATCAGATAAAAATGATGCAACGACTGCCAAGAATGCTGCTGTAGTTGCTCAAACTGCTGCTGAAGCTGCTCTTGATACTTTTGATGACAGATTTCTAGGAGCTAAATCTTCTGATCCTTCTGTTGATAATGATGGAGCAAGTCTTGTTGATGGAGCAATTTATTTTGATACGACAAATGATATTATGAAAGTCTATGACTTGACTAATACTCAATGGAGACAATTAACTTTAACTTCAACTAATCAAGCTCATGTAAATGTTGTTTCTGGTATTCAAGCTGCTGTTACTGGTGTTAATAATATTTCGGCTGCTGTCTCAAGTGTAAATTCAAATTCTTCAAATATTAATACTCTTGCTGGAGTATCTGGATTAGCTTCTTTAGCTGCTGCTAGTGGAGCAGTAACAAATGTAAATAATAATTTAACTTCAGTAAATAATTTTGCAGAAGTTTATAGAATATCAGCGAATGCTCCTACAAGCTCACTAAACAATGGAGATCTTTGGTACGATAGCACAGCAAATAAATTAAAAATTTATGATGGCTCATCGTTTGCTTTAGCTGGATCTTCCGTTAATGGAACGACTGCCAGGTTTAAATATACTGCTACTGCCAATCAAACTACTTTTTCTGGAAGCGATGCTAATAGTAATACTTTGGCTTATGATGTTGCTGGTGGAGTTCTATTTGCAGATATTTATTTAAATGGAATTAAGCTTGTTGCTGGAACAGATGTAACTGCAACCAATGGAACTTCTGTTGTTTTGGCAACTGGAGCAAGTGTAAATGATGTTTTAGAAATTGTAACATTTGGAACATTTAGCTTATCAAATATTGCTGCCAATGATTTAACAGATGTATCAACTTCTGGTGTAAGTGATGGACAAGTTTTAGTTTATAATTCTGGAAACTCAAGATTTCAACCAGGCTCTGCAAGTTCAGCAGAGGTTTATGGATTTAAAAAATCTTTTGTTGGCTCAACTTTAGTTAAAACAGTAACAGTAGTTTCAGTTGGTGGTGCAAATAAATATTTCATAGATGGTGTTCAACAAGATACTTTAGAATTATACGAAGGTAATACTTATGTATTTAATTATCCTTCAGCTCATCCTTTTAAATTTTCAACGACTTCAAATGGTACTCATGCTAGTGGATCAGAATATACGACTGGTGTAACTCACAATAGCTCAACGCAAGTAACGATTGTTGTAGCGACTGGAGCTCCTACTCTTTACTACTACTGTTCAAGTCATTCTAATATGGGAGGAACTGCGAATACACCAACTCCAGGTCCAAACAATTTACAAGTTACAACTACCAACAAAGGTGCAGACAATATCGACAGTTCAACTTATGCCTCTTTCGATGATGTCTTATTTAGTGCTTCTGGTTTTACCTTTAGCATTAGCAATGGCATTTTAATAGCAACCATATAAGGAGGAATTTCAATATGGCTCAAATAAATATCGGTGCTATCAAATTTAACTGGAAAGGACCTTACAATAACTCAACTGCTTATGTAGTAGATGATGTTGTAAGCTCTGGTGGATCTAGTTATGTTTGTATATTAGCATCACAAGGCAACGCAGTTTCAAGTGGAACTTATTGGCAGATCATGTCCTCTGCTGGTACTAACGGATCTAATGGAACTGACTTAACATCAACACTTTCAGCTAGAGGAGACATTGTCTTTAAAGGTGCAAGTGCATTAACTAGATTACCAAAAGGTACGGCTGGTTATGTTTTAACACAAGGTGCTAATGACCCAGAGTGGGGAGAGGCTGGAGGTGGAAAACACACTTTACTTGCAACTACAACTATATCTGGTTCTCCAACTAATGTAGATTTTGTCAATGGCACAAATGGAGTGGTTATTACTTCTGCATACGAATACTATGTTGTAGACTTTATAAATATTGCGAGTGCAACAGATGTTCAAATGTTGGGTATGCAATATATGAGAAATGGTTCAGCATATACTACTGGAAATTATGTTTATATAGGCGAAGAATGGTACAGAGCTAGTGGCAGTTCTTCACAAAATAGAAGAAGTGCTTGGGGTCTTAATAATTATACTTTTGGTGGAGTAGGTGCTTCAAATGCAAGTGGAGAACAAAACTTAAATGCTCAATTAAAATTTTATCCTAATGGTTATGGTGCTGAATTACCAAACTGGAAATCTGAAACTATCTGGTGGCAAGATAATAACCAACAAGTTATAAATTATTTTTCTGGAACTTCTGTAGGCACAGCTTCAGAAATGAGTACATTTAATGGATTTAGATTTTTTTGGACTGGCGACTATAATTCAAATGTGACCAATAAAAATGCTTGGTCTAATCAAGGTAAAATTAAATTATATGGAGTAAAAGCATAATGACAAAAAAAATAGTAAATGGCGAGTTGGTTGATTTAACTGCTGAAGAACAAACAGAATTTGATAATCAACCAGTAGATACAGAAGAAAAGCAACTTCAAAGAAAAATAAACGAACAAGTTAGATTGCCTAGAGAACAATTATTAAAAGATAGTGATTGGTCTCAACTTTCTGACAATGGTTTATCTTCTGAAAAGAAAACTGAATGGCAAACTTACAGACAAGAGTTAAGAGATTTGCCTTCAACAATTTCTTCTAAAGAAGATATAGCTGATTTAGCTTATCCAACTAAACCAGAATAATAATTAAAGGCTAGGTAGAAATATCTAGCCTAAAAAATTCACAAGAATAAATTATAGGAAATATTAAATGACAAGAGCAAGAGATATAGCCAATTTACTTGGCACAAATACAAATGGAATAATTGATAATGCAAAGATAACTTTGGATGCTGCTGAAGTACCAAATCTTGCTGCATCAAAAATAACTTCTGGAACATTTGCCGATGCAAGAATAGCATCATCTAATGTATCTCAACATGCCTCATCTTTTGATGATAATAAAATTGTTAATGATATTTCTACTTTAGCTATTAGACAAGCATCTAACGAAAACAAAGGTGCTTACAATACTAACTCAATGTATGTTGATGTATTCCAAGACAGTTCTGGGATTGCTTCACACACTACTTCAGCAAGAAATGCTAGTGAATATGTTTCAAGTGTAGTTGATGGCGATCCAGTTCATCAAGCAATAAGTGGAATGGCAGTAGGTGGTGGAAACATTGCTGGTGTAGTTACAAGTGATATTGATGAGGCTAAAACAAGAGCTCAAAATGGTGGAACTGGAAGCACATCAAGTACAACTGAAGTGTATAATCCGTTTGCTTACACAATAAATAGTTCTGTTAGTGGATATGTAATAGCTGATTTAGGTGCAAGTTATGTCATAGAAAAAATGGATATAGGTAAAGGTAGAGGTCATGCAGATGCAAGAAGTATTCTAATGAAATATCATGCAACTCAAACTGATCCTCAAGCTAATGGAACAGCTATTAATTTTACTAATACAACATCAACAATCAAACAATATAAAGGCTCTCAACCTAATTTAAGTAATTTTACATCTTCTGGAACTGCCGACTGGGCAGCTTGTTCAACTAATGCAGATGGTGTTATTTGTACTTTATCTGGCTTTACACCTTTTACTGCAAGATACATTTCTTATAAATTTGGAAGTGCAAATTTCCATGACAATAATGCAAATTGGTCTGAATTTAAAATGTATAGAAGTAATTTAAGTGTTAATGCAACTGGAAACTTTATATCCAATGCAATTACAGCTCCATCATCTACTTCTAAAATGGGTGCAATAGTTACTTATCAAGACCAAGCTGGAACTAACACTTTAAATACAGATATAGTTTTACAATTATCAGCAGACAATGGATCTAATTTTACAACAGCTACAATGACAGCTATGCCAGACTTTGCTACTGGAATTAAGATGGCTAAAGTTAATGACTTAACTATTTCAAATGCTGGTACTCAATTAAAATATAAAATATCTTTTGCTAATCAATCTGGTTCTAAAGAAGCTAGGATCAGAGGTGTTTCACTTCAATACTAATGGCTAAAAAGAAATTAGATCAAGCTGTTGGTGTAGGTTACAGACTATCATCACATGAGAAAATTTGTGCTGAAAGAATGAATAACATTTTAAAGTCTATTGAAAGACTAGAAAAAAAAGTAGCTGATCTTTCTGATAATGTCTCAAAAGGTAAAGGCATGATTTCAGTATTAGTAGCATTAGGAACTATTGCTGCTGCTTGCATAGGTTACTTCAACTTTAAATAAATAAATATATGACAATGATAAGAGAGCCAGGCAACTGGCAAGAGGATTGGTGTAACTTCACACCAGATGAGTTTAGATGCAAATGTTGCAACAGATTAGAAATAGCATCTGAATTATTAGATCTATTACAAAAAGCTAGAAAGGTTTTAGGACCATTAACTTTAACTTCTGCTTACAGATGTCCAGATCATAACAGCAAAGTATCTTCAACTGGAATGTCTGGTCCTCATACAAGTGGTTATGCTGTTGATATACATGTCTCTAATTCTCAACATAGAAAACAAATAATATCTTACTTTGCAGACAAAGTTACTGGATTAGGTGTTGCTAAAACATTTATCCATATTGATTTATTAAATGCAGATCTTGGCTTTGATGCCAGACCTAATTGTTGGTTATATTAAATGTGGTTTAGTGCAATCAAACTAGCTTTAAATGCTGGTACTCATATTTATAAAAAGAAGCAAGAAACTAAAATGCTTATGGCAGATGCTCAAATGAACCATGCTCAAAAAATGAGCAAAGGAGATATTGAGTACAGCGGAAAATTATTAGAAGCTAGACAAGCAGATTATAAGGATGAGGCAATTTTAATAATTTTAAGTTTGCCAATAGCAATTCTGGCATATGGAGTATTTTCAGAAGATGTGGAAGCTATGGAAAAAATCAAAGTTTTCTTTGAGCATTTCCAGCAGTTACCATCTTGGTTTACTAATCTTTGGATTTTGGTTGTTGCATCTGTTTATGGAATAAAAGGTACACAGATATTCAAAGGTAAGAAGTAGTGGCTAAACAAAAGTTCACAAGTTTTACTCCTAGAGAGAAGCCTCCGAAAAGACCAAGAGTACATACAAAGAGTATCAATAAAAGAAAACCAAATGTGAAACAAAAATATAGAGGTCAAGGCAGATGAAAGTTTCAGACAATACAGCAATCTCAATGCCAATGAGAAATCTAATATCAATAGTGATTACTGTTGCTATTGGTGTTTGGGGTTACTTTGGAATAGTAGAAAGAGTAACTAGATTAGAAACATCCGATCAGCTCATGAGTTCAGACCTCTTAAAAAAGGCAGAGCAAACTCCAAAGAATTTAGAGATCTTTATGCTTATAGAAGAGCTCTTTAAACAGACAGATAAGCAGCAAGAAGCTTTAGATAAGAATATTCACACACAAATAAAACTAGATCATCTTGAAGAGCAACTGACAAAGGCTCTTAACGATATAGAAAAAATAAAAGATAAGGTAAGAAAAAATGGAAATAGTCATTAGCTTGATGTTATATCTTGGAAATCCTCCAGAATTAAAAGAACACTTACTTATGCCAGACTTTAAAACTTGTTTGGCTAAAAAAAGATATGCAACCAGGAACTCTAATGCTGACTATAAATGCAGCAAGGTTAATGCTGTTGTTAAAGATGGCAAAATTATCAGCATCTCAAGTTTAGATTAAATCAATTAAATATGCGAAAAAGAAGTAAGCTAGTCATAGCTGTTAAGTGTGACTATTGTAAAACTGAAACTGAAAGTTTTGTTTGCGATGCTAATGGTTTAAGATTTTGCAGAATACAAACTCCAGGATTTCCTCCAGATAAAGACTGCATGGAAAAGAACTCCTTAAATTTGAATCTAAAATAAGGCTTTATTTACTATAGGAATATAGTAGTTATTCTGATAATAATTTAATTAACAACATGGAATTGAAAATCGGAAGTACCAGTTGGAAATTAGGTTTAGTACCATACCAGTACCAAATGGTCATGGCGGGGTAGCTCAGTCGGTTAGAGCGCAGGACTCATAAGCCTGAGGTCAGTGGTTCGATTCCACTTCCCGCTACCATTTATAATGCCCTGGAAAAGCCATTAAGTTTTTAATCTTATAACTTTTTTTAACTAAATGATCTTAACCTGCAATTTTTAATGATCTAGTAACATTGATTTTTTTAGTCTAAATATTATAAGTGAGTATGATTATATGGCTAGCATCTTACCCTAAAAGTGGAAATACATGGGTAAGATCTATAATAGCCGCTTTAATGCATACTGATGATGGTGTATTTAAATTTGAATTATTGAATCAAATTAAACAATTTCCAAGTAAAAAGTATTTTAAAGATTTCACAAATGATTTTGAAAATATTCATGAAATTAAAAAATATTGGGAATCTGCACAAGATTTTATAAATTTAGACAATAAAGTAAAATTTTTTAAAACACATCATATTAACTGTAAAATTGGTCAGTACAGCTTTACTAGTAAAAAAAATACACTGGCAACAATATATATTATTCGAGATCCCAGAAATTTAGTAAACTCAATTTCAAATCGCTTTAGTAAATCTGTAGAAGATTCAAAAAAATTTTTATTTACACCAAAGATTATTACGAAATTTGAAAAAGAGGATGATTTAGAAAATAAAAGTTTAATAACTCTTTTAGGTACTTGGAATGAGCATTATAAGTTTTGGAAAAATAATAATGAAAATTTTCTATTAATAAAATATGAAGATTTAATTAATAATACAAATTCTGAATTAGATAAAATTATTGCATTTATTAAAAGATTTACTCCTATCCAAACAGATGAGATTAAAAATAAAAACATAATTAAAACCACTAGTTTTAATTATCTTCAAAACTTAGCTTCATATAGATTTTTGAATTCTATCTCCTTTTAAAATTTTAATGCCCCGGAAAATCTATTAAGTTTTCAACCCTATAACCTTTTTTAACTAAATTATCAGATCCTCCTAGGTCAAAAAGATTAATTGCAAAGACAAATGCAGCAATTTTAGCATTCGACATTTCCACAAGTTTAGCTGCAGCTTCAGCAGTACCACCTGTCGCTATTAAATCATCTATTATTAAAATTGAATCGTCCTTATCAATTGAATCTTTGTGTACTTCAATAGTTGCCGTTCCATACTCTAGTTCAAAATCAACAGAATGAGTTTCAGCAGGAAGTTTATTCTTTTTCCTAAACATAATAAAAGGTTTTTTAAGTAAATAAGAAACTGCAGAGGCAAATACAAATCCTCTTGATTCAATTGCTGCTATTTTATCAATTTTATAACCTTTTGATCTTGCAATTATTTGGTTAATGCACTCTTCAAATGCATTCGCATCTTTAATCAATGTTGTAATATCTCTAAATAAAATTCCTTTTTTTGGATAATCTGGAATAGACCTAATATAATCTTTTAAATTCATAATATTAATATATTTATATCTTTAGTTAAAAAAATCTATGGGCAAATTATTCTTAGCAGCCATTAAAGAAGAAACGATTGGATTAGACTATTTTAATCACGTTGGGGTAGGAAAAATTAATGCAACTTACAACACATTAAAATTAATTAATATTCATAAACCAAAACTAATTATTAATTATGGTACTGCAGGAGCGATTAATACTAAGCTAAAAGGAATCGTTGAGTGCACTAAATTCTATCAAAGAGATATGGATGTCAGAGGGTTAGATTTTGAATTGGGAGAGACACCTTTTGATAAAATTAAAGAAATTATTACATCAAAAGATGGTTATTCTTGCGGAACAGGAGATAGCTTTGTTAATAAAAAAATAGATATGGAAGTTGATATAGTTGATATGGAAGCCTACGCTATTGCAAAAGTTTGTAAGTTGGAAAATATTGAATTTAAATGTTTTAAATACATATCTGATAATGCAGATGAAAATGCTGACAATGATTGGGATAAAAATCTAGCAAAAGGGGCCATGACATTTGCTAGCTTAATAAGTACTCAGTTTTAATTTAATAAGTAAAATATCAAAAAATTCATTAATTGTTGAAAATTATCAATACACCTATATAAAATCTTCAAATTTAATATTAATAAAAAATTATAAGAGGGAATAATTTTTATGACTAAAGTAGGTGAGCATATAACTTTAGACATTATAGGCACTACTCAAGAGTATGACCCTTCAGTCTACGAAAATGTAATTCGTAAAATTGCAAAAGCTGCAGAAGTTACAATTCTTGAAATTTCAAAGTATAAATTTGAACCTCAAGGTTTCACTATACTTGCCTTATTAGCTGAAAGTCACATCAGTTTTCATACATTTCCAGAAAAAGGAATTATTAGTTTTGATTTTTTTACATGTGGGAAGGTAAGTCCCTCTGTTGCACTCGATATTGTTAAAAAAGAATTCAAATATAAAAGAATTGTCACAAAAGCTTTCGATAGAGATACAAAGTCTTTATATCATGACATTTACAGTTCACCTGGATTACAAAAATCATATGTGGTAAATGAGGTTTTAGAAGATTTTAAATCTAAAGTAGGTCAACATATTGAAATATTAGATTTAGAACAATTTGGTAAATCATTGTTTATTGATAATGAAATTCAAGTCGCAACAAACGATGAGGTTTTGTATAGCTCAACATTTGTAAACGCTGCTTTAAAGTTAAATAAAGACATGGGAACTGCTGCAATCATTGGTGGTGGTGATGGTGGAGTTGCAAGAGAGTGCATGTCTAAAGGTTTTGATTTTATAGACTGGTATGAACTTGACCCAGAAGTAGTCGAGGTTTGTAATAAACACCTTGGAAGCATTGGTAATAAATCAACAGAAAAAAATTCAGTTAAATGTATTTGGGGTGATGCTTTTGAAAGTATAAAATCTGTCGAAGATGACAAGTATGATAAAATTTTTGTAGACCTTAACGATGATCTGTTTTGTATAGATCTTGCTTCCAAAAACATGGATTCCTTGATTAGAATATTAAAACCTAATGGAGTAATCACTGCTCAAGTAGGTAGCCAAGATAAAAAACCAGAGCAAGTAGAGAAATGGTTAGATGTTTTCAATAAGAATTTTGGAAATACAACTTTGGATAGGGTTTACATTCCAAGTTTTGACTGTTCTTGGAACTTTTCATCATCAATTAATCACTAAAAATTTCTTTTTAAATTCTTAAATTTATGAAATAAATCCTCATAATCATATGGAGGAAAAAATGAATATATTTAAAAAAACAATATTAAGTGTTCTTGCTTCTTTATTATTAATCGGAAATGTTTACGCTGATAAAATAAAGATTGGAACAGAAGGTGCTTACCCACCATGGAACTCTAAGGATGCTTCAGGTGCTCTTATTGGTTTTGAGGTTGAGTTAGCAGAAGAGCTATGCAAAATCATGGGTCACGAGTGTACTATCGTTGAACAAGATTGGGATGGAATGATTCCAGCTTTGTTAATGAGAAAGTTTGATGCGATCATGGCAGGAATGTCAATTACTGCAGAAAGACAAAAAACAATTACTTTTTCACAAGGTTATGCAGATGAAGTTGCAGCCCTTGCAGTAATGAAAGGCTCAAGTTTAGAGAGCATGGATACACCAGAAGGTATTAATTTAACTTTAGGTGGAAGCGCTGTTAAGAAAACTCTTAAGACTTTAACTGCTGCACTTGCTGGAAAAACTGTTTGTACACAAACTGGAACTATTCATCAAAACTTTTTAGAATCTGGTGATGTAGGTAAAGTAAATGTTAGAACTTACAAAACTCAAGATGAAGTAAATTTAGACTTAACTTCTGGTAGATGTGATGTTGCATTAGCTGCAGCTGTTGCATTCACTGATTATGCGGATAAATCAGGAAAACCAGTAGTACTAGTTGGACCTACTTTTTCAGGTGGTGC